>NZ_JCBAJY010000020.1:0-1776 GCF_059766615.1 Nocardioides sp. Z43_10
TAGCGCATGAACCGATCCGGTAGTAGTCAAGCGATGGGGTGACGCAGGAAGGTAGTCCAACCGTGGCGATGGTAGTCCACGGCTAAGGGTGTAGGGCGTGACGTAGGCAAATCCGCGTCACATATAGCCTGAGACCTGATGGGGAGCCAATTGGTGAAGTGGATGATCCTATGCTGTCGAGAAAAACCTCTAGCGAGCTATGCGCCGCCCGTACCCCAAACCGACTCAGGTGATCAGGTAGAGAATACTAAGGCGATCGAGTGAACCATGGTTAAGGAACTCGGCAAAATGCCCCCGTAACTTCGGGAGAAGGGGGGCCGGATCCGTTACACACCTTGCGTGTGGAAGCGGTGATGGCCGCAGAGACCAGGCCCAAGCGACTGTTTACTAAAAACACAGGTCCGTGCGAAGTTGTAAGACGATGTATACGGACTGACTCCTGCCCGGTGCTGGAAGGTTAAGGGGACCGGTTAGAAGGGGTAACTCTTCGAAGCTGAGAACTTAAGCCCCAGTAAACGGCGGTGGTAACTATAACCATCCTAAGGTAGCGAAATTCCTTGTCGGGTAAGTTCCGACCTGCACGAATGGAGTAACGACTTGGGCGCTGTCTCAACCATGGACTCGGCGAAATTGCACTACGAGTAAAGATGCTCGTTACGCGCGGCAGGACGGAAAGACCCCGGGACCTTTACTATAGTTTGGTATTGGTGTTTGGTTCGGCTTGTGTAGGATAGGTGGGAGACTTTGAAGCATCGACGCCAGTTGGTGTGGAGTCATCGTTGAAATACCACTCTGGTCGTACTAGATGTCTAACCTAGGTCCATTATCTGGATCAGGGACAGTGCCTGATGGGTAGTTTAACTGGGGCGGTTGCCTCCTAAAATGTAACGGAGGCGCTCAAAGGTTCCCTCAGCCTGGTTGGCAATCAGGTTTCGAGTGTAAGTGCACAAGGGAGCTTGACTGTGAGACAGACATGTCGAGCAGGGACGAAAGTCGGAACTAGTGATCCGGCGCTGGCATGTGGAAGCGGCGTCGCTCAACGGATAAAAGGTACCCCGGGGATAACAGGCTGATCTTCCCCAAGAGTCCATATCGACGGGATGGTTTGGCACCTCGATGTCGGCTCGTCGCATCCTGGGGCTGGAGCAGGTCCCAAGGGTTGGGCTGTTCGCCCATTAAAGCGGCACGCGAGCTGGGTTTAGAACGTCGTGAGACAGTTCGGTCCCTATCCGCCGCGCGCGTAGGAAACTTGAGAAAGGCTGTCCCTAGTACGAGAGGACCGGGATGGACGAACCTCTGGTGTGCCAGTTGTCCCGCCAGGGGCACGGCTGGTTAGCTACGTTCGGAAGTGATAACCGCTGAATGCATCTAAGCGGGAAGCACGTTTCAAGATGAGGTTTCCCACCCACATTGTGGGGTAAGGCCCCCAGTAGACCACTGGGTTGATAGGCCGGAGGTGTACAGCAGTAATGCCTAGCCGACCGGTACTAATAGGCCGAGGGCTTGTCTTACTCCAATGATGTTACGCGTCCACTGTGCGGTTTTGAAACAACAACCACTGTGCATTATCTTGAATAATCTTCAAGTGAATATGTGCTCACAAGTTTGAACACACCACACGAGTATTGTGTTTGGTGGGTTCGCCAGAGTTACGGCGGCCATAGCGTGAGGGAAACACCCGGTCCCATTCCGAACCCGGAAGTTAAGCCTCACAGCGCCGATGGTACTGCAATCGAGAGGTTGTGGGAGAGTAGGACGCCGCCGGACAACACTTCA
>NZ_JCBAJY010000021.1:0-1660 GCF_059766615.1 Nocardioides sp. Z43_10
GTGGTTGGGTGGGGGTTGCGGGTTGTTGTTTGAGAACTGCACAGTGGACGCGAGCATCTTTGTAGTAATGACAAGCTACTAAGGGCACATGGTGGATGCCTTGGCACCAAGAGCCGATGAAGGACGTTGGAGCCTGCGATAAGCCCTGGGGAGTTGGCAACCGAGCGTTGATCCGGGGGTGTCCGAATGGGGAAACCCAGCTGGAGTCATGTCCAGTTACCGCTGTCTGAATATATAGGGCAGTTGGAGGGAACGTGGGGAAGTGAAACATCTCAGTACCCACAGGAAGAGAAAACAACAGTGATTCCGAGAGTAGTGGCGAGCGAAATCGGAAGAGGCTAAACCAGTTCCGTGTGATAGCCGGCAGGCGTTGCGGGGCTGGGGTTGTGGGGCCGCTTGATCACATCTGCCGATGTGGTGCAGAGTAAGAAACCCGTGTTGAAGTTGAATTCCATTGGAAAGTGGAGCCGTAGAGGGTGATAGCCCCGTAGGTGTAAGGCACGGGCTCTGGAGCGTTACCCCAAGTAACACGGAACCCCTGAAATTCCGTGTGAATCTGGCGGGACCACCCGTTAAGCCTAAATACTCCTTGGTGACCGATAGCGGACAAGTACCGTGAGGGAAAGGTGAAAAGTACCCCTGGCGGGGAGTGAAATAGTACCTGAAACCATGTGCCTACAATCCGTCGGAGCTGGACTTTAAGTCTGGTGACGGCGTGCCTTTTGAAGAATGAGCCTGCGAGTTTGCGTTGTGTTGCGAGGTTAACCCGTGTGGGGTAGCCGTAGCGAAAGCGAGTCCTAATAGGGCGTTTGAGTAGCGCGATCAAGACCCGAAGCGAAGTGATCTATCCATGGGCAGGTTGAAGCGCGGGTAAGACCGCGTGGAGGACCGAACCCACTTAGGTTGAAAACTGAGGGGATGACCTGTGGATAGGGGTGAAAGGCCAATCAAACTTCGTGATAGCTGGTTCTCCCCGAAATGCATTTAGGTGCAGCGTTGCGTGTTTCTTGCCGGAGGTAGAGCACTGGATAGCTAATGGGCCCTACCAGGTTACTGACGTTAGCCAAACTCCGAATGCCGGTAAGTGAGAGCGCAGCAGTGAGACTGCGGGGGATAAGCTCCGTAGTCGAGAGGGAAACAGCCCAGACCATCAGCTAAGGCCCCTAAGCGATAACTAAGTGGAAAAGGATGTGGAGTCGCAGTGACAACCAGGAGGTTGGCTTGGAAGCAGCCACCCTTGAAAGAGTGCGTAATAGCTCACTGGTCAAGTGATTCCGCGCCGACAATGTAGCGGGGCTCAAGTTATCCGCCGAAGCTATGGCATTCATACAATAGCTAAGCCTTTGTGGTTCAGGTGTGTGGATGGGTAGGGGAGCGTCGTGTGGCGAGTGAAGCGCCGGAGTGATCCAGGTGTGGACGCTACACGAGTGAGAATGCAGGCATGAGTAGCGAATCAAGTGTGAGAAACACTTGCGCCGAATGATCAAGGGTTCCAGGGTCAAGCTAATCTGCCCTGGGTAAGTCGGGACCTAAGGCGAGGCCGACAGGCGTAGTCGATGGACAACGGGTTGATATTCCCGTACCGGCAAAATAGCGCCCATGACGAGGCCGGTGATGCTAAGTGCCCGAACAGTGAGTGATCCCTTCGGGGACGCGAGCC
>NZ_JCBAJY010000023.1:0-1422 GCF_059766615.1 Nocardioides sp. Z43_10
GCGGCTACTAGACGATTCCCGTAGGACCGGCGTCCGGCCAGACTCGGTCCAGGTGATCGGCGGGCAGCTCTCTATGCGGCTGCCCACCGGCTGTTCTGGTGTGGCTCGCTATCGGTCTGCGGCCCGCCGGTCACCGTGACGAGGCGTGGCTCAAGAAGGGACTGCCCTGCTCGTAGTAGCAATGCCCACCTCGCCGTCCACATCGGATCGAAGAGGCGGGAGCAGCACATGAGTCAGACGGTCGAGCAGGTCATCATCGGGGTAGACCCCCACAAGTTGTCGGCCACGATCGAGGTCGTCGATCAGCGCGAGCAGATGCTCGGAGCAGGTCGATTCACCACCGACCGAGCCGGCTACGCCGCGATGCGGTCCTACGCCAGGAAGTGGCCGGGCCGGGTCTGGGCGGTCGAAGGCAGCAACGGCGCCGGGCGACCGCTCGCGCAACGACTCCTCGAAGACGGCGAGTACGTGGTCGACGTGCCCGCGAAGCTCGCCGCCCGAGTGCGACTGTTCGACACCGGGCACAACCGCAAGACCGACGCCCACGACGCGCACGCAGTCGCTGCTGTTGCCGTGCGCACCACGACCCTGCGGGTGCTGCAGCTCGACGGTGAACTGGAGGCACTGCGGATGCTCACCGACCGCCGTGAAGCACTCACCCGGCGCCGGGTCCAGACCGTCGACCGGCTCCAGGCACTGCTCGCTGAACTCCTGCCAGGGCAGGCGAAACGCGACCTCACCACGGGTCAGGCCAAAACGATGCTGGCCAGCGTGAGGCCGCGCGACATCGCCGGGAAGACCCGACGCCGGATCGCGGCCGAGGAGCTTGCCGAGCTCGTCTCGGTCGAGGCCAAGATCAAGAAGGCCACCGCCGAACTGAAGTCGATCGTCTTGGCCCGAGGCTCCCAGCTGATGGACCTTCATGGTGTTGGCCCCGTCGTGGCAGCCCGTGTCCTGGCCGACGTCGGTGACGTGACCCGCTTCGCCGACCGCAACCGCTTCGCGTCCTGGACGGGCACCGCACCCCTCGACGCCTCCTCTGGTGAGCAGAACCGACACCGTCTCTCACGTGCCGGGAACCGGCGGATGAACCACATGATCCACATCGCCGCGATCAGCCAGATCCGCCTCGACACCGACGGCCGCGCCTACTACCGACGCAAGCGAGCCGAGGGCAAGAAGCCCCTCGAGGCGATCCGCTGCCTCAAGCGCAGGATCTCAGATGCGATCTACCGCCAACTCCTCGAGGACGCTCAACGCGCCGCCGTGAAGGCCGTTGGCACGGGTCCGGGAGGGCACTGCAGGGCGTCTCAAAAATCCAGCGCGGTCGACCTTCCCCTGCTCATCGACACTTCGGATCAGCCACTTCCCGGACCCGCGGACAAGACGCTACGCCGGACCGGTTGACAACAGAAGGGAGCC
>NZ_JCBAJY010000024.1:0-1099 GCF_059766615.1 Nocardioides sp. Z43_10
CTGCAGACCTCGTTCATGCCTGGTCGTGACTTCGCGTCCCCAGCCGACTTCAACACCCAGCTGGATGACTGGTTGCCGCGCGCGAACCAGCGCGTCTTACGCCGCACTGGCGCACGACCGGGCGACAAGCACGCCGACGAGGTAGCAGCGATGGCGGTCCTGCCGCCGGTGCCACCGACCCTGCACCCGGTGCTGCGAGTCCGGCTGGGCCGCGACTATTACGTGCGGGTCGCCGGCAACGACTACTCCGTCGACCCGTCGGTGATTGGGCGCATCGTGGAGGTCAGCACCGGCCTGGACACCATCACCGTCACCTGTGCAGGGCAGGTCGTCGCGTCCCATCAACGGTGCTGGGACACCCGCGCCACGATCACCGACCCCGCACACGTCGCGACCGCAGGCGTGCTGCGCAGCGCCTACCGCTCGCGCCGCAGCGCGGTGAGTGGCCCGGCTGCTCACGCAGGTGCGGTCGTGGGAGTGCGGGCGTTGTCGGACTACGACGACCTCTTCGCACTCACCCCGCCCAGCGGCGTCGTGGCCCTTGGGGCCGGCGTGGGTGAGTCCGGTGTGCGGCACCTGGAGGTCGTGCGATGAACGGCAAGGACCTCACCGGTGAGTTGGCGTTCTTGGCCCGGGAGTTGAAGACACCGGTCATCAACGACACCTATGCCGCGTTGGGTGACCAAGCCCGCCAGGAAGGATGGTCACACGAGGAGTACCTCGCCGCGGTCCTGGGACGCCAGGTCGCGACAAGGACCGCGAACGGCACGAGGATGAGGATCGCTGCCGCGCACTTCCCGGCGGTCAAGACGATCGAGGACTTCGCCTTCGACCACATCCCCACCGCGGCACGTGATCTGCTGGCGCACCTGGCCACGACCACGTTCGTGGCCAAGCGTGAGAACGTCGTGCTGCTCGGGCCGCCCGGGACGGGCAAGACCCACCTGGCGATCGCGTTGGCGATGAAGGCCGCCGAAGCGTCCTACCCGGTTGCGTTCGACTCCGCGACCGGCTGGATCGCACGACTCGCCGCAGCCCACGACAAAGGCCTACTTGAGCGCGAACTGCGCAAGCTCAACCGCTACCGGCTGCTGATCAT
>NZ_JCBAJY010000002.1:0-589540 GCF_059766615.1 Nocardioides sp. Z43_10
CCTCGTAAGGCACGTACCGCTTCGCCATCCACAACACCACCATCAGTCAGCGTTGCTACGACCGATGGAGTCCGCGGTGATATTTCGCTGTGGCAGTGGGGGCATAACCCCGCGTTACAAGCGAGCGGGGGCGCAGGGCAGCGGCGCGGGACGGGCGCAGGGCGGGGCGGGGGCGGGTCAGAAGCCGAGGGGGCGGGAGGGGCGGGCCTCGCGGCGGACGGTCTCGCCCTTGGCCTGCGCGGACGACCGCAGCGACTCCTGGAACTCGACCATCCGCTGCTGCAGGGCCGGGTCGCCGGCCGCCAGGATGCGTACGGCGAGCAGCCCGGCGTTGCGGGCGTTGCCGATGGCGACCGTCGCGACGGGCACGCCGGCCGGCATCTGCACGATCGAGAGCAGCGAGTCCATCCCGTCCAGGTGCTTGAGCGGCACCGGCACCCCGATCACCGGGAGCGGGGTGAGCGCCGCCAGCATCCCCGGCAGGTGGGCCGCTCCCCCGGCGCCGGCGATGATCACCGACAACCCGCGGCCGGCGGCCTGCCGGCCGTAGTCCAGCATCTCCTCGGGCATCCGGTGCGCCGAGACCACGTCGGCCTCGTAGGCCACGTCGAACTCGGCCAGCGCGTCGGCGGCCGCCTTCATCACCGGCCAGTCGGAGTCGGAGCCCATCACGATGCCGACCCGCGGGCCGGTCCCCGGCCCGGTGGAGGGTGAAGTCACCTGGTCACTCACTTTCGTTGCCGAGTTCGCCGGCGAACCACGCGGCGGCGTGCCGCGCGCGCTCGAGGCAGTCGTCGAGATCGTCACCGTAGGCGTTCACGTGCCCGACCTTGCGGCCGGGGCGCAGGTCCTTGCCGTAGAGGTGGACCCGCAGCCGCGGGTCGCGCGCCATCGCGTGCGGGAACCCGTCGTAGAGCCGGCCGGCCTCGTGCGCGCCCCCGAGGATGTTCACCATCACCGTCCACCGCTCCCGCGGCGCCGGCGAGCCGAGCGGCAGGTCCATCACCGCGCGCAGGTGGTTCTCGAACTGCGAGGTGACCGCGCCGTCCTGGGTCCAGTGGCCGGTGTTGTGCGGGCGCATCGCCAGCTCGTTGACCAGGATCCGCCCGTCGACGGTCTCGAAGAGCTCGACCGCCAGGATGCCGGTCACGCCCAGCTCACCGGCCACCTGCAGCGCGATCCGCTGCGCCTGCCCGGCCAGCTCGGGGTCGAGGTCGGGCGCGGGCGCGACCACCTCCTTGCAGATGCCGTCGACCTGCGTCGAGGCGACCACCGGGTACGCCGCGGCCTGGCCGCTCGGGGACCGCGCCACCAGCGCGGAGAGCTCGCGGCGGAAGTCGACGAGCTCCTCGGCGAGGATCCGCACGCCGGCGGCCTCGGCCGCGGCGAACGGCTCGGCGCACTCCTGCGGCGCGGAGACCACCCACACGCCCTTGCCGTCGTACCCGCCGCGCGTCGTCTTCAGCACGCACGGGAAGCCGAACGCCTCCACCTCGGCGGCGCTGCTCACCACCGCGTGGCGGGGGCTGGGCACCCCCAGCTCGTCGAGGCGCGCGCGCATCACCGCCTTGTCCTGGGCGTGCACGAGGGCCTCGGGGCCGGGGCGCACGGCGTGGCCGGCGTCCTCGAGCGCGTGCAGGTGCTCGGTGGGGACGTGCTCGTGGTCGAAGGTGACCACCGCGCAGCCCTCGGTCACCGCCAGCAGGGTGTCGAGATCGCGGTAGTCGCCGACCTGCTGATCGGGGATGACCTGGGCCGCGGAGACCCCGGGGGCCTCGGCGAGCAGGCGCAGTGGCAGCCCGAGGGCGATCGCCGGCTGGGCCATCATCCGGGCCAGCTGGCCGCCGCCGATCACGGCGAGCGTCGGCGCACTCGCCTGGCCGGATCGGCTCGGCGCCCGCGCGGGGCTGGGGGCGGTGGAGGCAGCGGAGCGGGCGGACACGCGCTCAGACTAGCCGCGGGCGGCGGCGTCCTCGTGCTGGGCCGAGCCCGCGTGGACGGTGTCGGCGGGGTCGGAGGACTCGAAGCGCAGGCCCTTTCCCCGGTGCGTGCTGATCAACGCGGGATAGCGAGGGTCGTCGCCGAGCTTGCGCCGGACCCAGCCGAGGTGCACGTCGATGGTCTTCGACGAGGTGTAGAAGGAGGTCTGCCACACCTCGCGCATCAGCTCGTCGCGGGTGACGATCTGACCGGCCCGGGTGATCAGCGCGAGGACGAGCGCGAACTCCTTGCGGGAGAACACGATCTCCCGGTCGCCACGCCAGGCACGGCGGGCGACGGGGTCGACGTGGACGTCCTGAACGGTGATCACCCGGTCACGCTAGGCAACGAGTCGCCGCGTCCCCGGCGATGTGGCACTTCTGTGGCGGTGCTGTTCCTTAACCTTTTCCGGACCGCGCGCTCAGTGGCGTCGTACGGCGACCGGCTCGACCAGCCCGAAGCCGCGCACCGGCCGGGCCGGCAGCCGCCGAGTGTCGAAGGTGTCCGCCGGCAGCAGGGCGGCCGTCGCCGCGTCCACGATCACCCGGTTGCGCCGGGCGACCCCGGTCAGCCGGGCGGCCATGTTCACCGGCGGGCCGAACACGTCGCCGAGCCGCATCACCACCGAGCCGGTGGCGAGCCCCACCCGGACGTCGGGCATCCGCGGGTCACGCCCGATCACCGTGATGATCCCCTCGGCGATGTCGATCGCCTGGAGCGGCTCGTTGGCCACGAAGAGGACCGAGTCGCCGATGCTCTTGATGACCCGCCCGCGGTGGGTGGCCACGACGTCGTGGCAGCGCGACTCGAAGATCTCCACCATGTCGCCGATCCGGCTCTCGCCGATGTCGTTGGACAGCGCGGTGAAGGCCACGATGTCGGCGAAGCCCACGGTGATCTGCACGGTGTGCAGGTCGTCCTCCTCCGAGCCCAGCGCCTCGATCCGCGCCACCGCCGCGGCCAGGTGGCGACGCCAGGCGTAGACCATCAGCTGCTCGAACGGCGCGTTGAACTCCTGCACCAGCCGCAGCGCGGAGCCCAGCCGACTGCCGGTCGCCTCGTGGGAGGCCTCGAGCTCGTCCACCCGGGCCAGCAGCGTGCCGACCTCCCAGTCGGCGAGGCGGGCCATCGTCTGGCCCACCGCCCGGGTCAGGTTGAGGGCCGTCGGCAGGTCGAGCAGGCCCTCGGAGATCGCGGCGTTCAGGGTGGTCAGGGCCTCGAGGTCGCTCTCGGTGAAGATGACCTCGCTCTCGTTCTCGGGGAAGCCCAGCGAGCGCCACAGCCGCTTGGCCACCTCCAGGGGCACGCCTGCCTGCTGCGAGACCTGGCTCGAGTCGTAGGCGGGAGCGTCGTGCAGGATCGCGCGCTCGAGCTCCTCACGGGTGGTCGGCTGCTCAGCTGCCATCGTCGCCCTCGCGCACGCTGAGCCGATGCAGCTCGTCGGCGACCTGCAGCTGCACCTTCTCCACGTGCGGAATGTCGCGCAGCTCCACCCGGCCCTGCTCGCTGGCGTCGGAGACGACGAGCGTGCCGCAGCCGAGGAGCCGGTCGATCACGCCGATCTCGAAGTCCACGCCGCTGATCCGGTTGAGCGGGATCGTGCGTCCCGCCCGGGCGATCACCCCGGCGCGCTTGATGAAGCGGCGGTTCGTGAACGTGTAGCTGGTGGTCGCCCACAGCAGCAGCGGGCGCAGGAACCAGCCCACCACGACCACCGCGGCCAACACCCAGGCGCACCAGTGCAGGATCCGGGCGGCGTCACCGCTGCCGAGGGTGGAGACGAACGCGGCGACGGCCACGGCGAGCACCGCGACCAGCGTCGGCAGCAGCATCACCTTGGGGTGGGTGCGCGTAGACACCACGACCCGTTCGCCCTCGTTGAGGAGCTTCGCAGGAAAGGACACGGGGCGATCCTCTCATTGCCCCACCGGACGCACGTGAACCACGTCACCTGCGCTGACCGCCACCTCCCCGGTGCCGGTCGCCACCACCAGCCGTCCCTCGGCGTCCACGTCGCTCGCCTCACCCAGGAGGTCGGCACCCGAGGGGAGGTGCACCCGGACCGGCTGCCCGAGGGTGGCGCACGTGGCGGCGTACGCCTCACGCAGGCTCGCCGGGTCCGCCTGCCAGGTGGCGTACTGCGCGAACAGCGCCCGCAGGCAGGCCAGCAGCACCGCGGTCCGGTCCGGCTCCCGACCCAGGGCGATCGCCAGCGAGGTGGCGGTCTCGACGGGCAGCTCCTCGGGGCGGGTGGAGACGTTGAGGCCGATCCCGACCACCGCGGCCGCCCCGGCCGGCGACTCCACCCGCTCGGCCAGGATCCCGGCGATCTTCAGACCCCCGAGCAGCAGGTCGTTGGGCCACTTCACCTCCGCGGGCACTCCCTGTTCGCGCAGGCCGCGCGCCACGGCGTACCCGGTCAGCAGCGGCAGCCAGGGCCACGCCGAGACCGCCACCGTGGGCCGCAGCAGCACCGAGAAGGTGAGCGCCGCGCGGGGCGGTGTCTGCCAGCTGCGGTCCAGGCGTCCCCGGCCGGCGGTCTGGTGCTCGGCCACGACGACCAGCCCGGCGGGCTCCCCCGCCCGGGCCCGCGCGGCGACCAGCGCGTTCGTCGAGGGCGCCGCCTCGACGATCTCCACCCGCACCCCGGGGATGCCCGCCACCCCATCGACAAGACGAGTGTGGTCAAGTGGTGGGCGCGTCGCGTGGTCGTCGGTCACGGGCGATAGATTGCCGCACAGACCACGAGGAGGCCATACGCGTGAGCGCACATGTTGGCGAGGGGACCGAAGTCCCCACCGATATCAACATCCACACCACCGCGGGCAAGTTGCAGGACCTCGAGCGCCGGCTCGACGAGGCGGTCCATGCCGGCTCGGCCAAGGCGATCGAGAAGCAGCACGCCAAGGGACGCAAGACCGCCCGTGAGCGGATCGAGCTGCTCTTCGACGAGGGCTCCTTCGTCGAGCTCGACGAGCTCGCCCGGCACCGTTCGACGGCGTTCGGCCTGCAGGACAAGCGTCCCTACGGCGACGGCGTCATCACCGGCTACGGCACCATCGACGGCCGCCAGGTATGCGTGTTCTCCCAGGACTTCACCGTGTTCGGTGGGTCCCTGGGCGAGGTGTACGGCGAGAAGATCACCAAGGTGATGGACCTCGCGATCAAGACCGGCTGCCCGATCATCGGCATCAACGAGGGCGCCGGTGCCCGCATCCAGGAGGGTGTGGTCTCGCTCGGGCTCTACGGCGAGATCTTCCGGCGCAACGTGCACGCCTCGGGGGTGATCCCGCAGATCTCGATGATCATGGGCTCCTGCGCCGGCGGCCACGTCTACTCCCCGGCCGTCACCGACTTCACGATCATGGTCGACGGCACCTCCAACATGTTCATCACCGGCCCCGACGTGATCAAGACGGTCACCGGCGAGGACGTCACGATGGAGGAGCTGGGCGGCGCCCGGACCCACAACACCCGCTCGGGCAACGCGCACTACATGGCCTCCGACGAGGACGACGCCATCGAGTACGTCAAGGCGCTGCTGTCCTACCTGCCGCAGAACAACCACGACGAGCCGCCGGTCTTCCACGACCCGGCCGACCTCGACTTCTCCGAGCTCGACCTGGCCCTCGACACGCTGATCCCGGACAGCCCGAACCAGCCCTACGACATGCACACGGTCATCGAGACCGTGCTCGACGACGAGGAGTTCCTCGAGGTCCAGCCGCTGTTCGCGCCGAACATCCTGATCGGCTACGGCCGGGTCGAGGGCCGCCCGGTCGGGATCGTGGCCAACCAGCCGATGCAGTTCGCGGGCACCCTGGACATCGACGCCTCGGAGAAGGCCGCCCGCTTCGTGCGGACCTGCGACGCCTTCAACATCCCGGTGCTCACGTTCGTCGACGTGCCGGGGTTCCTGCCCGGCACCGACCAGGAGTACAACGGGATCATCCGCCGCGGCGCGAAGCTGATCTACGCCTACGCCGAGGCCACCGTCCCGCTGGTCACGATCATCACCCGCAAGGCCTACGGCGGCGCGTACGACGTGATGGGCTCCAAGCACCTCGGCGCCGACATCAACCTCGCGTGGCCGACCGCGCAGATCGCGGTGATGGGCGCGCAGGGCGCGGTCAACATCCTCTACCGCAACGAGCTCAAGGAGGCCGCCGACCCCGAGACGAGGCGCGCCGAGCTGATCTCGGAGTACGAGGACCACCTCGCCAACCCCTACATCGCCGCCGAGCGGGGGTACGTCGACGCGGTCATCACCCCGCACGAGACCCGGATGGAGATCGTGCGTGCGCTGCGCCTGCTGCAGTCGAAGCGGGAGACGCTGCCGCCCAAGAAGCACGGGAACATCCCGCTGTGAGCGACGGAGCCGAGCGAGGGACGAGCGAACAGTCCAGCGAGCCGCTGCTGCGGATCGCCCAGTCGGACGTCACGCCCGAGGAGGTCGCCGCCCTGGTGACGGTCTTCGGTGCGCTGGCTGCCGCGCAGGACGACCCGAACCCGCCGCCGAGCCCGGCCTGGAGCGCGCCGCACCGCAGGATCACGCCTGGGGTGCAGCACGGTCCCGGCGGCTGGCGAGCCAGCAGCCTGCCCAGCTGACCGGCCTCCCACAGGCCCAGCTCCACCGCCCGTCCGGGGTGGGGCTGGGCCTGTTCGGCGTTCGGGCGCCGTCTAGTCTCCTGCGGTGACCAGCTTCGTCCTCGCCTCCGCCTCCCCCGCCCGTCTCGCCACCCTGCGCTCGGCGGGCATCGACCCCGTCGTGATCGTCTCCGGCGTCGACGAGTCACAGCTCGACGGGCTCGCGCCGGCCGAGCTGGCCCACGGCCTGGCCCAGCTCAAGTGCCGGGCCGTGGTGGCCGGATCGCAGCTGCCGCCCGCGGCGCTCGTGCTGGGCTGCGACTCCGTGCTCGAGCTGGCGGGAGAGGCCCTGGGCAAGCCGGCCGACGCGGCGCAGGCCACCCGGCGCTGGCGCGAGATGCGGGGCCGCAGCGGCGTCCTGCACACCGGGCACCACCTCCATGACGTCGCCTCCGGCCGATCGCTCACCGCGACCGCCTCCACCACGGTGCACTTCGCCGAGGTGAGCGACGCCGAGATCGACGCCTACGTCGCGACCGGCGAGCCGTTGCACGTCGCCGGCGCCTTCACCGTGGACGGACTCGGCGGGGCGTTCGTGCGAGGCATCGAGGGCGACCACCACAACGTGGTGGGCGTCAGCCTCCCGCTCGTCCGTGAGCTGGCTGGCCGGCTCGGGCACGCGTGGCCCGATCTGTGGACCCGCTGAGCTCGACGGGGCCCTCCAGCCCGTCGATCTCCTCCGGCGCGTGGTGCAGGTGCAGCAGGTGCACCGGCCGGCGGAAGACGAAGCGCCGGAACAGGTAGAACCGGGCCCCCAGCCCCATCGACAGGCCGATCACGTTGGCCGAGATGTTGTCCGAGACCGGGTCGGCCAGCCCCAGCACTCCGCGACTGAAGGACAGGCACGCGATCGGCAGGGTCATCGTGACCACGTTGATGACGATGAACGCGGTGACGCCGCCGTCGGCGTGCACCGGCTCGCGCTCCTTGAACGCCCACTTCCGGCTGCCGCGGTAGCTGACGGCCATGCCCACCGTGTTGGCGATCACGTAGGCGAGGATCACCTGGTCGGCCAGCAGCGGCTCCGAGTCCGGGCGGTACCCGTGGACCAGGACGTTGAAGATGATCAGGGCCACCATGGTCGCGACGCCACCCACGGCGAGAAAGCGGCTGCCCTCGGTGAGGAGGCGCTGCCAGCGGGTACCCATGGCGGCAAGGCTAGACCCCCGCGGTCGGTACTCCCCCCTCGGGAGCACGCAGGGCCCGAAACCAGGCTACTCCACGGGCAGGCCGAGTCCGCGGGCGATCAGCATCCGCTGCACCTCCGAGGTGCCCTCGCCGATCTCGAGCACCTTCGCGTCGCGGTAGAAGCGGGCGACCGGGTACTCCTCCATGAAGCCGTAGCCGCCGAAGACCTGGGTGGCGATCCGGGTGGCCGTCACCGCCGACTCGGTGGCGTACAGCTTGGCCACCGAGGCGGCCTGCTTGAACTCGCGCACCGAGGCGCCGGCGTCCTTCATCGCCGCCGCACGGTAGGTGAGCAGGCGCGCGGCGTGCAGCATCACCTCGAGGTCGGCGATCTGGAAGGCCACGCCCTGCTTGCGCCCGATCGGGCCGCCGAAGGTCTGGCGCTCGCCGGCGTACTCCAGGCTCATCTCCAGGCAGGCCTGGATGCACCCGACGGCGAGGGCGGCGATGGCGACCCGGCCGTCGTCGAGGGTGGCCAGGAACTGCGCGTAGCCGCGCCCGCGCTCGCCGAGCAGGTTGGCCTCGGGGACCCGGACGTCCTCGAACGAGAGCGGGTGGGTGTCCGAGGCGTGCCAGCCCAGCTTGTCGTAGGCCTTCTCCGCGGTGAAGCCAGGCGTCCCGCTCGGCACCAGGATCGTGCTGATCTCGGCGGTGCCGTTCTCGCGGGTGCCGGTGCGCGCGGTGACGGTGACCAGCGAGGTGATCTGCGAGCCCGAGTTGGTGATGAACTGCTTGGACCCGTTGACGACCCACTGGCCCTCGGAGAGCTCGGCGCGGGTGCGCGTCGCGCCGGCGTCGGAGCCGGCGCCGGGCTCGGTCAGGCCGAACCCGGCGAGCCGCTCGCCGGCGACCAGGGCGGGCAGCCACTCCTGCTTCTGGGCCTCGGTGCCGTAGCTGAGGATCGGGTTGATGCCCAGCCCCACCGCGGCCTCGAGCGTGATCCCCATCGACTGGTCGACGCGGCCGATCTCCTCGATCGCCAGGCACAGCGAGGTGAAGCCGCCCTCCTCGCCGGCGAGCCCGGCGCCGCCGTACTCCTCGGGGGCGGTGAGGCCGAAGAGCCCGAGCTTGCCCATCTTGGCCACGACGTCGACGGGGAAGTGGTGCTCGCGGTCCCAGCGCGCGGCGTGCGGCTTGATCTCGGCCTCCGCGAACTCGCGGACGCTGCGTCGGAACTCCTCGTGCTCACGCGACAGCTCGAACGACATGCATCTCTCCTCGCGGTGACGGGCGGGGCGGACGGCACCCGCGGTTACGCTGACGTCAACGTAAGGCGCTTCCGTAGCGTCACCGCAAGCCCTCTCCCGACCCGAGCGAGCCGACCCGAGCGACCGATCCTGGAGCAGCATGGAACCGACCTGGTCGATCACCGAGCTGGCGCAGGAGTACGGCGTCACCCTGCGCACGATCCGCCACTACGAGGCGTTGGGGCTGCTGCATCCGCAGCGACGCGGCACCACCCGGGTGTTCCACCGGCGCGACCGGATCCGGCTCGAGCTGGTCCTGCGCGGGCGCCGGCTGGGCTTCGGGCTCGACGAGATCGCCCGCATCGTCGACATGTACGACGACCGCCCCGGCGAGGCGGGCCAACTGGAGTACCTGCTCGCGCAGATCGAGGTGCGCCGCGCCGACCTGGCCCGGATGAGCGCCGACCTCGCCCAGACCGAGCGAGACCTGGACGAGGTCGAGGCGCACTGCCGCGAGGCGCTGGGCGCCCTGCGCGAGGGCGGCTGAGGCGGGCGCGTGCTCAGGCAGTCGTGCCCGGTTCGAGACGGGCGCCCGGTTCGAGCCGGATCCCCTCCCCCACCGTCGAGGAGCGGCCCACCAGGATCACCAGGTCAGGGTCGGTGGTGGCGTCGACATCCGGGTCCCCGAGCACGGCGCCCGCGCCGATCACGCAGCCGGAGTCGACGACCGCCCCGTCCACGGTGGCGCCCGCTTGGATGACGCTGTCCCCGAACACGACGCTGTCGCGCACGACCGCGCCCTCCTCGACCACGGCGCCGGGACCGAGCACGCTGCGCAGCACGGTGCCCGACACCCGGCTGCCCGGGCTGAGCATGCTGTCGGCGACCTGGCCGCCGTCCAGCACGCGCGCGGGGGCGCGCGGCGGCTGGCGGGTGAGGATCGGCCACTCGGGCTGGGAGAGCACCCCGACGTCGTCGACGAGGACGTCGCGGTGCGCGCGCAGGTACTTGTGCGGCTGGCCCAGGTCGCACCAGTAGCCGCCGAGCGGGTGCACGTGCGCGCTGCCGCGCTCGACGAAGCGCGGGACCAGATGGTCCCCGAAGTCGCCCAGCCCGCTGTCGCCCTCCTCGCTGCCGGAGCTCAGCTCGCGGTGCAGCTGCTCCACGACCTCGATCAGCGCGTCCGGCTGGTAGGCGATCACCTCGGTGGCGACGGTGCCGCTGCTGGGGTCCTCCGGCTTGTAGGCGAACCCGGTCACCCGGCCGGACCCGTCGTGCTCGACGACGCCGTGGTCGCCGGCCTCCTCGATCGGCACGTCGGTCACCACCAGCGTGCACTCCGCGCCGGCCTCGCGGTGGGTGGCGACGAGGTCGCTGAAGTCGAGGCGGTAGACGTGGTCGGCGCTCAGCACGACCACCACGTCCGGGGCGAAGTCCCGGATCTGGTCACGGATGCGGAACAGCTCGTCGGCGTTGCCCTGGGCGAACCCGTCCTCCTCGTCGGTGCCGGTGCCCTCCTCGGGCATCAGCAACCGCAGACCGCCGCGGTTGCGGTCCAGGTCCCACGGGCGGCCGTTGGCGACCGGCTCCTCGAGCGTGGCCCCCTGGTACTGCAGCGAGAGCCAGACGTCGGAGATCCCGCTGTGGGCCAGGTTCGAGAGCGGGAAGTCGATCAGCTGGAAGACCCCGGCGAACGGCAGCGCCGGCTTCGCGCGCTCCCGGGTCAGGACGTCCATCCGACCGCCGGCGCCGCCGGCCTGGATGATGGCGAGGATGCGATCGCGAGGCATGCGATCGATCGTAGGCAGTGGGTGGTCGCTGGCGGGAGGTGGTGGTTTCCCCGGCCCCCGCCGGTACGGCGGGCCCGGGCCTCGACTCGGCGCGGAACTCGCCTGGCGGTTCCCCGGATCCGGGCGGATCTGCGTGGCACAATCCGCTGGCAATGACGACCGACACCTCGACTGGTGCCGCCTTCCGTGCCGGGGCAGCTCAGCTCGCCGCGCAGCTGCTCCCGCCCGCCGTCCTCGGCGGGGTGATGCTGCACGTGGCCACCCGGTTCGGCGTCTTCCCCGAGGAGCTCGGCCGGGCCCTGCTCGCCGTCGTGCTCGCGCAGGTGCTGCCGGGTGCGCTGATCTGGCGGCTCGTCCGGCCCGTGCACGGCTGGCTGCTGGAGGACCTGGTCCTCGGCCTCGCGATGGGCGCGGTGCTGTCCGTGCCCGCGCAGCTGCTCGCCGCCGCCACCGAGCTGCGGGCGCTGGCCTGGGGGGTGCCCGCCCTGGTCGCGGTCGGCATCCTCGCCGCACCGCGGTCCCGACGCCGGGTGCTGTCCCGGCGCTGGGACCCGCTGCCGTGGGGCTGGGCCGCGCTGGTCTGCACCGCCTGTCTGATCCCGCTGCTGCGGGTGCTCGAGATCTTCCGCCAGCCGGTGCGCTGGGACGGTTGGGCCACCTCGTACGTCGACGTGCACTTCCACATCTCCCTGGTCGGCGAGCTGCTCAACCGGTTCCCGCCGAACTACCCGCAGGTGGCGGGCGAGCCGCTCACCTATCACTGGTTCAGCTACGCCTGGGCGGCCCAGATCGCCGACCTCTCCGGCGCCGAGATCGACACGCTCCTGCTCCGCTTCGACCCAGTGCTGCTGCTCGTCGCGGTGCCCCTGGTCTCGGCGTTCGCGGGAGCGCGCGTGACCGGCTCGGTCTGGATCGGCGCCGGCGGCGCGGTCGCGGCGTTCCTGGTCCACGAGCTGCAGCCGTGGACCCTCGCCACACCCATCTCCACCCCGCTGCACGGGCCGCTCTCCCCCACCCAGCAGTTCGGCATGCTGGTGCTGATGCCCGCGGTGGCGCTGATCGGGCTGCGCTGGCGCGGCGAGGCGCCCCGCGGGACCGTCGTGCTGCTGGTCGCCGTGCTGGCGGCGGCGGGCGGCTCCAAGGGCAGCACCCTGCCGGTGGTCGTGGCGGGCCTGCTGCTGGCCTCGGTGATCGTCGTCCTGCTCCGAGCGGCCCCCGAGTTGCGCCGGATGGTCTGGACCGACACCGCCCTCGCCGGGCTCGTGCTGGTGGTCCTGCAGCGCACGATGTTCGGCGGCGGCGGCGGTGGCGTCGAGCTGCTGTCCCCCGAGGTGTACCTGTCCAGCCGCGTCGGGGTGACGACGGGAGGCGAGGTGGTCCTGGCGAGCCCGGCGGGGGTCGCGATGGCGGTGCTCGCGCTCTTCGCCCTGCTCTCGCCGTTCCTCGCGGTCGTGGTGCTCCTGATCAGCAGAGACGGCAGACGCGACCCGGCGGCGTGGCTGCTGACCGGGGCCGGGATCTCCGGCGTCTGCGCGCTGCTGCTGCTGGGCCACCCGGGCTCGAGCCAGTACTACTTCTACTTCTCCGCACTGGGCCCGGTGGGCATCGCGGTCGCCTGGGGGATCGCCACCGCGCTGCGGAGCGCGCCGGCACCGCGGGCCCGCCTCGTCCTCGGCGGCGTCGTCGGGATCGCCGCGATGCTGATCGCCCAGTGGCTCTTCGCGGTGGACGCCGACGAGCCGACCGACGTGGCGTCCGCGTACGTCGCCACCGGCGCCCTGCTGGGCCTGGCGCTGGCCGGGGCCCTCGCGATCGCGCTGGCGGAGCGGCGCCGGGCCACCTCGCCCCAGCCCCTGCTGCGCGCGGTGGCCCTGATCACCGTGATCGCCCTCGCCGGGGCCGGGCTGGTGCCCGACGCCCGGGCGCTGGCGAAGTGGAAGCCGCCCGCCAGCCCGGAGACCGCCGAGCAGATCCCCGGCCAGGTCCACTCCTCGCAGCTCGAGGCGCTGCGCTGGCTGCGCGACCACTCCGACCCCGACGACGTGGTGATCACCAACCGGCACTGCCGCGCCCAGGTCACCGAGGCCTGCGACTACCGCCGCTTCGCGGTCGCGGCCTACACCGAGCGCCGGGTCCTGCTGGAGGGCTGGGCCTACACCGACCGGGCCATCCGGGCCTGGGACCCCGACAGCGGCACACACTTCGCGGCCGCGCCGTTCTGGGACCCCGAGCTGCTGGAGCTCAACGACGGCTTCATCCGCGAGCCCACGGCCGAGGCGGCCGCGGACCTCTACGAGCTCGGGGTCCGCTGGGTGGTGGTCTTCGACCGGCCCCGTCACGCCCCGACCCTGGCGCCGTACGGCGTGCCCCGTCGTAGCGCGGTCGGCCTCACCATCTACTCGCTGTCCGCGCCGCAGTGAGCACGCCCGCCGGCACCGGCCGGGCGTGAGACCCGATCGAGGGGGCGCCGGCAGTGACGGTACGCTGCCGAGCGCAGAAGAACAGCACAGATCCTCCGAAGTTCAGAGCAGGAGTTACCGGGTGCCCCAGACACGTGCGTTGCAGAAGGTCCTCATCGCCAACCGAGGCGAGATCGCCGTCCGCGTGATCCGCGCGTGCCGCGACGCCGGCATCGGGAGCGTGGCGGTCTACGCCGAGCCCGACCGCGACGCGCTGCACGTGCGTCTGGCCGACGAGGCCCACTCGCTGGGAGGCAGCACCCCCGCCGACTCCTACCTGTCGATCGAGAAGATCATCGACGTGGCCAAGAAGACCGGGGCCGACTCCGTGCACCCCGGCTACGGCTTCCTCGCCGAGAACTCCGCCTTCGCCCAGGCCGTCATCGACGCCGGGCTGATCTGGATCGGTCCCCCGCCGGCCGCCATCGACGCCCTCGGCGACAAGGTGCAGGCCCGCCACATCGCCCAGAAGGTCGGCGCCCCCCTCGTCGCCGGCACCGCCGACCCGGTCGCGGACGCCGACGAGGTCCTCGCCTTCGCCCGCGAGCACGGGCTGCCGATCGCGATCAAGGCCGCCTTCGGCGGTGGCGGCCGCGGTCTCAAGGTGGCCCGCAAGGAGGAGGAGGTCGCCGACATGTTCGAGTCGGCGGTCCGCGAGGCCGTCGGCGCGTTCGGCCGCGGCGAGTGCTTCGTCGAGCGCTACCTGGACAAGCCGCGCCACGTCGAGACCCAGTGCCTGGCCGACCAGCACGGCAACGTCGTGGTGGTCTCCACCCGCGACTGCTCGCTGCAGCGCCGCCACCAGAAGCTCGTCGAGGAGGCGCCCGCGCCGTTCCTCACCCCCGAGCAGATGGAGACGCTCTACACCTCCTCCAAGGCGATCCTCAAGGAGGCCGGCTACGTCGGCGCGGGCACCTGCGAGTTCCTCGTCGGCCAGGACGGCGTGATCTCGTTCCTCGAGGTCAACACCCGCCTGCAGGTCGAGCACCCGGTCTCCGAGGAGGTCACCGGCATCGACCTGGTCCGCGAGATGTTCCGCATCGCCGCCGGCGAGGAGCTGGGCTACGACGACCCGCAGGTCGTCGGCCACTCGATCGAGTTCCGGATCAACGCCGAGGACGGCGGGCGCAACTTCATGCCCGCCCCCGGCACGCTCACCAAGTGGAACCCGCCGTCGGGTCCCGGCGTGCGCGTGGACGGCGGCTACGAGGCCGGCGAGACCATTCCCGGCGCGTTCGACTCGCTGGTCGCCAAGCTCGTCGTCACCGGTCGCGACCGCACCCAGGCCCTGGAGCGCTCGCGTCGCGCGCTGGGCGAGTTCAGCGTCGACGGCATGCCCACGGTGATCCCCTTCCACGAGGCGGTCGTGAACGACCCGGCCTACATCGGGGACGGCACCGGCTTCGGCGTCTACACCTCCTGGATCGAGACCGAGTTCGACAACCAGATCCAGCCCTACTCCGGCGAGCAGGGTGAGGGCGGGGAGCAGGGCGAGCGCCAGACGGTCACCGTCGAGGTCGGCGGCAAGCGCATCGAGGTCGTCCTGCCGGCCGGGCTCGGCGGCCTGGGCGGCGGGCTCGGACCGGTGACGACCTCCCCCACCGGCAAGCGGGTGCGCCGCGGCGCCAAGAAGTCCGGCGCCGCGGCGTCGGGCGACTCCGTCACCAGCCCGATGCAGGGCACGATCGTCAAGGTCTCCGTCGAGGAGGGCCAGAGCGTCGCCGAGGGCGACGTCATCATCGTCCTCGAGGCGATGAAGATGGAGCAGCCCCTCAAGGCCCACAAGGCCGGCACCGTCACCGGGCTCAAGGCCGAGGTCGGGGCCACGGTCACCAACGGTGCCGTGATCTGCGAGCTGAAGGACTGACCTCGCTGGAGGCCCTCCCCGGCCCCTCGACCGAGGAGTCCGGCCTGCAGGCCCGGACCGTCGCCGAGATCGCCGACGCTCTGGTCCAGGACTCCGTCCTGGTCCACCAGCTCCATGGCCAGGGCCGCACCGTGGACGTGGACGCCGACCTCACCGCTCTCGCGGCCGAGGTCGGCGTCCCCGTCTACGTCGCCCTGGTGGCTCACCCCGAGGACCTCTCGCCCGACCGGCCGGCCGACGAGCTGGTCCGCCTGCTGCACCTGGAGCTCGACGAGCCGGGGCTCTACCTGGCCGCGACCGACGCCCAGGACCTGAGCTGGGCGGTGTACGACGTCGAGATCGACGAGGACGCCCTCGGCATGGCCGTTCGCCTCGCCGAGGAGGAGCTGAGGGAGGGTGGGTGCTGCGTCACCCCCGCCGGTGAGGCGGCGCTGGCCCTGCACGGCGCGGACGACGGCGCCATCTCCGCGGGCGAGCTCGCCGAGGTCCGCGCCGAGACCTCCTTCGTCGCCGCACCCGACAACGACGAGTGGATCGCCTGGGAGCCCGACCCCTGGCAGCTCTACGCCTTCCCCGTCGCGCTGGCCCTGATCGCCGGGCTCGCGGCGTACGCCGCGGCGCGCAGCTGGCGCCGACCGAAGGCCCCGGCACCGAGGCTGGCGACCGCCACCGCGACACCGGCCCCGGGCGTGCAGCGCGCGGAGGTCCAGCGCGAGGTCAGGGCGCTGGCACGCAAGGTCGCCCGGGGCCGGGCCGACCGCCCCGGGCACACGCACGCGGCCGAGTGCCTGGCCCAGGCCGAGCGCCTGCTCGCCCAGCCGGACGACCTCTCCCAGGTGGGCGCGCTGACCCTGGCCCGCACCGGCACCCGCGCGCTCGTCGGCGGCGCGCCGTACCGGTGCTGCTTCTTCGACCCCCTGCACGGCGAGGCCACCGGCCGGGCCGCCTCGGCGGGGGTCTCGGTCCCCTGCTGCACCCGCTGCCGCAAGGACGCCGGCGCGGGCCGCTCTCCGGACTCGCTCACGGTGCCGCAAGGGTGGGGCAGGCGCCGCCCGTACTGGAAGCTGGACTCGGTGTGGTCGCGCACCGGCTTCGGCTGCCTGGTCGACGACTACGTCGATCAGGTCCGCGAAGCCCCGGTGCACACGTGAGCCGGCCGAGCCGGGGCGCCCAGCGCGGCGCGGATCGCGGCAAGGATCGCGGCGAGGAGCGAGTGCTCTCGCGGACCGCCGCGCTCGGCCTGGCCGTGGCGGCGGCGTCCCTCGGCGGCGCGGGCGGCTGGGGCATCGCCGTCCTGGGTGCCGACGACGGTGAGGCTCCCACGCTGGCCGCGAGCGACCGGGGCCGGGCCGCGGCTGAGGAGCTGCGCGAGGACCGGGTCTTCGTGACCGAGGAGGGCCGCCGGATGGTGTCCGTCGAGCAGGAGGCCCGGCTCGAGGCGGCCGTGGCCGCCGCCGACCCGGCCGTCCACCTCGTGGTGGGCCAGATGGCGCGGGTGGCCGGGATGCCGAGTCTGCACCCGACGGTCGAGGCGCTCGCCCACGACGTGGGCCGACCCGGCGTGTACGTCGTGTGGGAGGCCCCGACCGACGGCGTCGTGTGGGACCACGCCCTGAACATCCGCGGCGAGGTGAGCGAGGACTTCGTCGGCGACCCGACCACCCACCTGCTGGAGATGATCGCCCAGATCGAGGCCGCGGAGGTGGGACCCGACTACCGGGGCACCCCTGACATCGGCGCCGGCTGGGGCGTCGCCTACGGCATCATGGGCGGTCTCGCGATCGGGCTGCTGGCGATGCCGACGGCGGTGCTCGTCGCGAAGCTGATCCAGTGGCGCCTGGGCCGACGCAGGACGCGCGCGATCGACGCGCCAGGAGGGGGACACCGTGGGTGACGAGCTGGACCGGATCCAGGCCGACCTGGAGCAGGGCGGGGTCCACGTGCACCCCTCGGTGCGCCAGCACGTCGACGCGACCGAGCTGGCCGAGATCCAGGCCAACATCGCCGCCAGCGACGTGGCGATGTACGTCGTGGTCTACCCCTACGCCGCCGGCGACCCGTGGTCCGGCGAGCCCGAGGAGCTTCTGACCCGGCTGCACGATCGGTTCGGCGAGCCGGGACTCTACGTCTCGCACCGCGCGCTCGACGACGTCGAGGACTACGGCTACCAGCTCGCCATCCGCGACTACAGCGCCCCCGGATCGCGGACGGTCGATGCGTTCGAGGTGCAGCAGGCCCCCGAGGCGGAGCAGCCGGAGGACCTCGGGGCCGGGCTGGTCGCGCTGACCGAGATGGTCGCCACCGACACCGTCGCGGAGCGCTACGAGGCCACCGTGGACTCCACCGGCGCCGGCGGCGGCACGTCCTCGGCCCCCGACGAGGACGCGGCCATCGGCGGGGATCCTTCCGGCCTGCTGGTCGCCGGGCTGGTGTTCGCCCTGGTCGTCACCGCCGGCTGGGGCTGGTGGCGACGCAGGACCGGGGGCCGTCACGGCGGCGTGGTGCTGCCCGAGTCGACGCTGGACCGGATCCGCGACGCCCACGACCGCCAGCTCCTCCTGCGCGCCGAGCGCGAGGTCCTCGCGCTGGGCGAGGCGATCGACGCAGCCGACATCAGCCAGCACCACGACGCCGACGCCTGGCAGTCCGCGCTGGACCACTACGACGGAGCCAGACGCGTGCTGCGCCGCGGCACGCCCACTCCCGACGTGCTCGACGTGGTGGGCGCGATCGAGCTGGCCGGCCGGGGCGAGCTGACCCTCGCCGCCGCGCTCGCCGGCCGGACCCCGGAGCTGGCCCGCCCCTGCTTCCTCAACCCGCTGCACGGCCGAGCCACCGGGACCACCCCCGTTCAGCGCGGGGAGGCGACGGTCGAGGTCCCGCTGTGCAAGACCTGCCGGGCCGACCTCAAGGCCAAGCGCCGCCCCGACACCCTCGACGTACTGCGCCAGGGCCGGCCGGTGCACTACTTCGACACCTCCGACGAGCCCTGGGCCAGCACCGGGTACGGCGCCCTGGACCCCGACCTGCTGCCCCGCCTGCACGGCGCCCGCTGACCCCCCCGCCTCCCCGGTCGCCGTACCCGCCGCGACGGGCGCAGAGGGTCGCCGCGACGGGCGCGGAGGTCGCCGATTGGGCAGAGACGGGGGCCAGATCCCGGGATTCGCCGCCGTTGGGGACCAAACGGCAGCCTCCCGGCGCCCCGGCAGCCCCGGCAGCCCGCACGCATGGAACCCCACCGATCGGGACACCGTGCCCGCATGACCCGATTCGGCT
Organism: Nocardioides sp. Z43_10; assembly: GCF_059766615.1. Taxonomy (NCBI): domain Bacteria; kingdom Bacillati; phylum Actinomycetota; class Actinomycetes; order Propionibacteriales; family Nocardioidaceae; genus Nocardioides; species Nocardioides sp. Z43_10. The sequence goes on from NZ_JCBAJY010000002.1 coordinate 18,395, forward strand.
ACACCCTGATGACCGAGCAGAGCGGCCCCAAGGACCTCGTGCGCCACGCGGTGGCCGCGGAGCAGGTCGGCTTCGACTTCGAGGTCGCCAGCGACCACTACTTCCCCTGGCTCGAGGCGCAGGGCCACGCGCCGTACGTGTGGAGCGTGCTGGGCGCGGTCGCCCACGCCACCGAGCGCGTCGACCTGGCCACCTACGTGACCTGTCCGACGATGCGCTACCACCCGGCCGTGGTGGCGCAGAAGGCGGCGACGCTGCAGCTGCTCGCCGACGGCCGCTTCACCCTCGGCCTGGGCACCGGCGAGAACCTCAACGAGCACGTGATCGGCGAGGGCTGGCCGGCCGTCGATGTGCGCCAGGACATGCTGGTGGAGGCGATCGAGATCATCCGGCGGCTGCACTCCGGGGAGCTGGTCACCTGGGAGGGTCAGTACTTCCGCGTCGACTCGGCCCGCATCTGGGACCTGCCCGACGGCGGTGTCCCGCTGGCGGTGGCCGTCGGGGGCGAGAAGGCGATCGCGCGCTTCGCCCCGCTGGCCGACCACCTGGTCGCCACCGAGCCCTCCGCCGAGCTGATCCAGGCCTGGAACGCCACCGCCGGCGCGCCGACGATCGGCTCGCCGGCCAAGGCGCTGGGCCAGATCCCGATTTGCTGGGACCCCGACCAGGAGAGCGCCGTGCAGCGCGCGCACGAGCAGTTCCGCTGGTCCGCAGGGGGCTGGGCGGTCAACGCGGACCTGCCCACCACGGCCGGGTTCGCCGCCGCGACCAGCTTCGTTCGCCCCGAGGACATCGCCGCGCAGATCCCCTGCGGCCCCGACCTCGACGCGATCGTGGAGGCCGTCAGGCCGTTCTGGGAGGCAGGCTTCACCGACATCGCCCTGATCCAGGTCGGCGACGCCGGGATCGATCGGTTCCTGGCCGAGGCCGCCGAGCCGCTGCTGGCCAAGCTGCGCGCCGCCGCGGGCTGAGCCAGCCCCCGGCCTGCGGTTCGTCTAACCTGTGCCGGTGCCGACTGCTGCCCCGACCACGCGCGACGAGGCGCAGGCCCCCCGCACCGTGGACGAGATCCTCGACGCGCTGCGCGAGGACCCGGTGCTGGTCTCGAGCTCCATGGGCAACGGCGCCACCCCGGAGATCGACGCGGCGCTGACCGAGCTGGCCGCCGAGGCGAGCCAGGCCCACGGGCTGTCCACGTACGTCGTGCTGGTCGACCGGCCGCCGGGCCTCTCCGCGGACCAGCCCACCCGAGACCTGGCCCAGGTGCTGCACGCCCGGATGGAGCAGGCCGGCGCGGACCGGGACGCGCTCATCGTCGTCGGCTTCCCCCAAACGGGCGTCAGCCACTACATCTTCGGGCTTCCAGTCGAGCGCGAGCTCAAGGTGAGCCAGGCGGCGCGCACGGCCCAGGAGTCGGTGCGCCCGGCGCTCGAGGACACCACGGCGCCGGTGCCCTCGTCCGCAGCCACCGCGGCGATCGCGCTCGAGGCCCTCCTCGACCCCGAGGAGCCGCTCACCGCCGACGAGCACGCCCTGTACTCGACGAGCTCGCTGTGGACCAGTCCGCAGGCGCGCCCGGAGGTGGAGGCGCCCCTGCCCACGGGCTGGCTCGCGTTCGTGGCGGCGACCGTGGGCGTGAGCGTGTTCCTCCTCTGCCGGCGGGCGCTGCGCGCCTGGTCGGCCAGCCGCCCCCAGCCGGGGCCGGTGGTGAACCTCGCGCGGGTGCGCCTCGACGCACGGCACGCGGTGGAGCAGCTGGATCGCGCCCTGGCCCGCGGTCACGGCGCTGCCCACCTCGACGACGCGACCGGCTGTCGCGCCACGGCCGAGGAGCTGCTGGACTCCCCCGACCTCCTCGACGTCGTCGGTGCCCTGGTGCTCGCCCGGACCGGCCTGGCGCTGGTGGCCGGGCGCGCCGGCGAGCAGCGCTACCGCTGCTGCTTCTACAACCCCCTGCACGGCGAGGCCCGTCGCAGCGTCCAGGCGCCGGCCGGGCGCGCGTCGCTCCCGGTGCCGGTCTGCCGGCGCTGCGAGCGGGTCCACGACGACCCCGCCGAGTTCGTCCCGCTGCACGAGCCTCCCCGCGGCCGATGGGGCACCTCTCGCCCCTACTACACCGGGGACTCGGTGTGGGCGCAGACCGGCTACGGCGCCCTGAGCGACGACCTGTGGCGCGAGGTCGCCGACGAGCGGCGAGCGGTGGCGCGATGACCCGCGGGCAACGACCGGGCTCCCGCCTGCGCAACCTCGGCCTCGCGCTCGTGCTCGGCGCGGGTGCGGGGCTGGCGTCGGTGGCGGTCCTGCAGGCCCGGCACAGCGACGAGCTGGTCGTCGGCGACCGCGTCGCCGCCGCGGTGGCCGAGCTGCGCGAGGACCGCGTCCACGTGGCGCCGGACGGGCGGTCGATGCTCGCCGAGAGGGCCGAGGAGCGCCTCGAGGCGGCGGCCGCCGACGTCGACCCGGCGGCGTACGTCGTGGTCTGGGGCTCCACCCGTGAGGGTGGCTACCAGGGAGTCGGCCACGTGATCGACCAGCTCGCCCAGGAGCTCGGCGACGATGCCGCCTACCTGGTCTGGGAGCCCGGAGGCAAGGGCTGGCACGGCACCGCCGAGGGACACGTCCTCGCCACCGACGACAGCCCCGCCGAGTGGCTCGACCTGGTCGGGGACCCCGAGACCCGGATCACCGAGTGGTTGGCGCTCGTCGACGACTCCGAGGTGGTGGCGCTCGACTCGGACGACTGGGGCGGCCTCGGCGGGGGGCTCCTGCTGGGCACCCTGCTGGCCGGCGGCGGCTACCTGGCGCTGATGCTCCTGGTGAACCTGCTGCGGAGGCCCGGCCGCGACCGCGGCCCCTCCCGCACAGCCAAGGAGCGCGGATGACCGACGAGCTGAGCACCATCCAGTTCGCCCTCGAGCGCGACGGGGTCTTCGTGGGCCCGGGCATGGCGCGCCACGTCGACCCCGCCGAGCTCGCCCAGCTCAAGGCGGACCTGGCTCGTGCCGAGGCCCAGGGCACGCCCACCTACGTGGTGCTCTACCCCTTCCACCTCGACGATGCCTACGGTGGCGAGCCCGCGGACCTGCTGAGCCGCCTGCACGACGCGTCGGGAGAGCCGGGCCTCTACCTCGCCAACCAGCCCCTCTACGGTGAGGGCGACTTCCACCTCGAGGTCAACCAGTGGGACACCCTGGTCGAGGGCGAGCCCGACCAGACCTGGGAGATCACCGCGATCGGCCGCGAGCTCCACCCCGACGACCTCGGCGCCCAGCTGACCACGATCGCGTCGGCGATCGCCGACGGACGGGTCGCGCGGATCCACCAGAAGGCCGAGGCCCGTCGCGACGCCCGCCTGGCCGCGGAGGAGGAGGCCGAGACGGGCGGGGGCGCGGACGCGCCCGGCACCACCGCCCAGACCCAGCAGCCCAGCGGCTCCGCCGAGCCGGACGGACTTCCCGACGGTCTCGTCGTCGGTGGCGTGCTGCTGGCGCTGGTGCTGCTGGCCCTGCTGGTACGACGGCGCTCGTCGTCGCGGGCAGTCGGGCGCCGCGACGCGCCGTACGCGCTGCCGGCCTCGGCGCTGGACCGGGTCCGCGACGCCCACGACCAGCAGCTGCACCGGCGTGCGCACGCCGAGCTGCTCGCGCTGGGCGAGGACATCGACGACACCGACATCGAGCGGCACGGGGACCAGTCGGCCTGGCAGGCCGCCCTGGACCACTACGACCTGGCCCGCCGCGTGCTCGGGGAACGCAGCGTGGACGAGGTCGACGTGCTCGACAGCGTCGGCGCCCTCGTGCTGTCCAGCCGCGGCCGCCAGGCCCTGCGCGCCGCCCGCCGCGGCAGGGCGTTCACCCCCGAGACCACCTGCTTCCTCAATCCGCTGCACGGCGAGGCCAGCACGCACGGGACGCTGGCCCCGGGCGACGGCCCCGGCCGGGTCCCGCTGTGCGCCGCGTGCCGGCGGGCGCTGGGCGCGGGGGCGCGCCCCGACGTGCTCGACGTGGTCCGCGACGGGGTGCCGGTGCACTACTTCGAGACCGACGCGGAGCCATGGGCCAGCACCGGGTTCGGGGCGCTGGAGCCGGATCTGGTGCGGCGCCTGCACCGCCGGGCCTGAGCCGGCCGGTGGGTCAGGGGCGTTCTGATGTGGGGCGAACGGCCGTTGCTTTCACGAGTTAACTCGTGAAACCCGCACTTCCCACGTGAAGGAACACGTGGGAAGTGCGGGTTTCGTGTGGCCAGTTCCCGGGCTCGGGCCTCGGCGGCCCCACCGGTCCCAGAGGCCCCGTCCGGCACGGCTTTCACGAGTTAACGTGTGAAAGCCGCACCCGCCTCACCCAGAGACCCTGCTGCTGGCCCGGACGCTCGAGGACCTGCGCACCCACACCACCGGAGCCGCACCACCGGAGCCCCACCACCGGCGCCCCCGCCACCACCACCCCCGAGGAGAGCGCGTGACCCCCACCTTCGAGCCCGACGTCATCGTGGTCGGGGCCGGCCTGGCCGGCCTCGTCGCCACCCACGAGCTGGTGCAGGCCGGGCGCCGGGTGCTCGTCGTCGACCAGGAGAATCGCGCCAACCTCGGCGGTCAGGCCTTCTGGTCACTCGGTGGCCTCTTCCTCGTCGACTCCCCCGAGCAGCGCCGGATGGGCATCCAGGACTCCCCCGAGCTGGCGCTGCAGGACTGGCTCGGCTCGGCCGGCTTCGACCGCGAGGACGACGAGGACCGCTGGCCGCGGCGCTGGGGGGAGGCCTACGTCCGCTTCGCCGCCGAAGAGAAGCGGGACTACCTGCGCAACCTGGGGCTGCGGGTGATGCCGTTCGTCGGCTGGGCCGAGCGCGGCAGCGGCACCGCCACCGGGCACGGCAACTCGGTGCCCCGCTTCCACCTCACCTGGGGCACCGGCCCGGAGGTCGTCCGGGTGTTCGCCGAGCCGGTCGCGGCCGGCGAGCGGGCCGGGCTGGTCTCGTTCGCGTTCCGGCACCGCGTCGACGAGCTGGTCGTGCACGACGGTGTCGTCGTCGGCGTCCGGGGCACGGTGCTGGAGCCGAGCGACGCCGCCCGCGGCGAGGCCTCCTCGCGGGAGCGCGTCGGCGACTTCGAGGTGCGCGCCGACGCCGTGGTGGTGACCTCCGGCGGCATCGGCCACAACCACGAGCTGATCCGGGCCAACTGGCCCACCGAGCGGCTGGGCCCGGCTCCGGCGACGATGATCTCGGGCGTCCCCGCGCACGTCGACGGGCGGATGCTCGCGATCACCGAGCGGGCCGGCGGGCGGGTCGTGAACCGGGACCGGATGTGGCACTACACCGAGGGCATCCACAACTGGGACCCGATCTGGCCCGACCACGCGATCCGGATCCTGCCCGGGCCCTCGTCGCTGTGGCTCGACGCCACCGGCCGGCGGTTGCCGGCGCCCAACTTCCCCGGCTTCGACAGCCTCGGCACCCTCAAGGCGATCCTGGGCACCGGCCACGACTACTCGTGGTTCGTGCTCACCCAGTCGGTGATCGAGAAGGAGTTCGCGCTCTCGGGCTCCGAGCAGAACCCCGACATCACCGGCAAGGACGTGGGCGTGCTGCTGCGCGCGCGCCTGGCCAAGGGAGCTCCGGCCCCGGTGGAGGCCTTCAAGGAGCACGGCGTCGACTTCGTGGTCGCCGGTGACGTCGCCGCGCTGGTCGCCGGCATGAACCGGCTGGCGCGCGGCCCGGTGGACGGCGCCGGGAGCCCGCCGGTGATCGACCCGGCGTCGGTCGAGGCCGAGCTGGTCGCCCGCGACCGCGAGCTGGACAACGCCTTCTCCAAGGACCTGCAGCTGATGGCGATCGGCAACGCCCGGCGCAGCCGCACCGACCGGCTGATCCGGGTCGCGAAGCCGCACCGGTTCCTGGACCCCGCGCACGGGCCGCTAATCGCCGTACGGCTCAACATCCTGACCCGCAAGACCCTCGGCGGCCTGGAGACCGACCTCGACGCCCGGGTGCTGGGCCCCGACGGCTCCCCCATCCCCGGCCTGTACGCCGCGGGCGAGGTCGCCGGGTTCGGCGGCGGAGGCATGCACGGCTACAACGCGCTCGAGGGCACCTTCCTCGGCGGCTGCATCTTCTCCGGCCGCGCGGCCGGCCGGGCTCTGGCGCGCCGCCCCCGCTGAACGGACCTCAGGCGGCGCCGCGCCCCGGCTGACGGGCGACGACGCAGAACTCGTTGTAGGTGAACAGCCGCCCGGCCCGGCGCGGGAACGGGAAGCTGAACGACCGCTCGTGGGCCAGCCCGACGTCGCGGGTCAGCCTCAGCAGCGCCTCGAAGTCGGTGAACCGGACGTGCGTCGGGTCCGTGGCGTAGCCGCGCTCCTGAGGACAGATGAGGAAGACGCGGCCGCCCGGGCGCAGGAACCGGAGGTAGTCCTCCAGCAGCGTGCGCCCGGCGGCCTCGTCCATGTGCTCGATGACGTGGGCCAGCAGCAGGCTGTCGAACGAGCCGGGGACGGCGAGCGGGCTCTCCTCCCACTCCTCGGTGGTCAGCGCCTGCAGCCCCCGGCTGCGTGCCTCCTCGACCGAGGCGCGGTTGTGGTCCACGCCCACCGAGCCGGGCTCCAGGGAGCGCAGGTTGCGCCCGATGCCGCACCCGATGTCGAGCGTGCGCCCCAGGCCCTGGCGCCGCAGGTTCCACCGGTAGGGCCGCTGCACGTCGAGCAGCCGCTTCCACCACACGCCCTCGCGCTGCCGCAGACGCTGGGCGTAGGACTCGTCGCGGGTATCACTGCTCTCCATGCTGAAGCAAACTACGCGTCTCGGGTCCGGCGCGCACTCGCCGCGCCGGACCACGAGACGCTTCAGCGCGTGCGCTGGGAGCCCACCGGCGGCCGCGCGAACGCGTAGCCGGGGGCGGTGTGCCCCCCGGTCAGCTGCCGGTAGATCTCGCGGGCCGCCCCGCGCATCCCGATGCGGAACGGGTGGAGGTCGGCGGCCCGCAGCACGTTGAGCGTGCTGCCGTTGATCCAGGCCTGCCCGCCGGCGCAGGCGTCGTGGCCGCGCGAGACCGGGTAGAGGTCGAGGTAGCGCGCCCCGTTGTTGGCCGCGGCCTTGCGCAGGGAGAGGTTCAGCCGGCGCTCGACACGGTTGCCCCAGCGGAAGTCGCCGGCCGCGAACTTCACGGCCTTGCAGGTGCCCTTCTGGGGCAGCAGCCGGGGGTAGCCCACGACGTACACCTCGGCGTGGGGGGCCCGGCGCTGCACCGCGCGCAGCACCTTGCCGACGTCACGGCGGATCCGGTCGGCGTCGCGCAGCTTGGTGTCCACACCGCGCCGGGTGAAGTGCCGCTTGCACGGCGCACCCTTGGGGTCCAGCTCGGCGACGGCCTTGCAGACCTTGATCATCGAGCCGAAGAGCTCGTAGTCGTTGCCGCCGATGCCGATCGTCACCAGGTCGGTCTCCTTGCTGAGCGCCTGGACCTGCGGCGCCGGGGCGGGGCCCGGGATGATCGTGGTCTGGCGGCGCGAGAGCAGGTCGATCGTCTCGGCTCCCGAGCAGGTCACGTCGACGTAGCTCGCCACGTCGAAGTAGCCGGCCAGGTAGGCCGGGTAGTTGTTCGTCGAGCGCAGGCAGCCGCCGGCGTCGGCGCGCTGGGCCGGGACCAGCGGGCCGGCGCTGTAGGAGTCGCCGAGCGCGACGTAGTCGATCGGCTCGGAGCCGGTGACGACCTTGCTCGGCGCGGCGGCGCGGGCAGCGGCGGGCCCGTCCGCGGGGGCCGCGGAGACGGGCACCGAGCTCAGCGGCACCGCGAGCAGTGCCAGCGCAAGCGTGGAGGCGGCAGCGCGCGCGCGGCCGGACAGGACTGACTTCAAGGGGTTCCCTCCCGGGGGGACGTTCCGCAGAGCGGATGAGACGAGCGACACAGTATGGGCCGCACCCTAGTGGGGCTAGCCTCTGCGCATGTTCTCCAAGGTGCTGGTGGCCAACCGTGGCGAGATCGCGATCCGCGCTTTTCGTGCGGCCTACGAAGTCGGTGCGCGCACCGTCGCGGTGTTCCCCTACGAGGACCGCTGGTCCGAGCACCGGCTCAAGGCCGACGAGGCCTACGAGATCGGAGAGCGGGGACATCCCGTGCGCAGCTACCTCGATCCCGAGGCGATCGTGGCCGTGGCGCTGCGCGCCGGGGCGGACGCGGTCTACCCCGGCTACGGGTTCCTCTCGGAGAACCCCGCGCTGGCCGAGGCCTGCGCCAACGCGGGGATCACCTTCGTCGGTCCCACCGCCGAGGTGCTGACGCTGACCGGCAACAAGGCCCGCGCGATCGCGGCGGCCAAGCAGGCGGGGGTCCCCACCCTGGCCAGCGTGGAGCCCTCCACCGACGTCGACGAGCTCGTCGCCGCGGCCGCCGACATGCCCTACCCGCTGTTCGTCAAGGCCGTCGCGGGCGGCGGCGGTCGCGGCATGCGGCGCGTGGACGACCCCGCCCAGCTCCGTGAGGCCGTCGAGACCTGCATGCGCGAGGGCGAGGCCGCCTTCGGCGACCCGACCGTGTTCATCGAGCAGGCCGTGGTCGAGCCCCGCCACATCGAGGTGCAGATCCTGGCCGACGGCGAGGGCAACGTCATCCACCTCTTCGAGCGCGACTGCTCGGTGCAGCGTCGACACCAGAAGGTCGTCGAGATCGCGCCGGCGCCCAACCTCGACCCGGACCTGCGCCAGCGGATGTGCGACGACGCGGTGCGCTTCGCCCGCGAGATCGGCTACCGCAACGCCGGCACGGTGGAGTTCCTGCTCGACCGTGAGGGCAACTACGTCTTCATCGAGATGAACCCGCGCATCCAGGTGGAGCACACGGTGACCGAGGAGGTCACCGACGTCGACCTGGTCCAGTCCCAGCTGCGGATCGCCTCCGGGGAGACCCTCGCCGACCTCGGCCTGTCCCAGGACACCGTGAGCGTGCGCGGCGCGGCCCTGCAGTGCCGGATCACCACCGAGGACCCGGCCAACGGGTTCCGTCCCGACACCGGCAAGATCACCGCCTACCGCTCGCCGGGTGGGGGCGGGGTCCGCATCGACGGCGGCACCGTCTACACCGGCGCCGAGGTCAGCGCCCACTTCGACTCCATGCTGGTGAAGCTGACCTGTCGCGGGCGCACCTTCGACAAGGCAGTGGAGAAGGCCCGTCGCGCGGTCGCCGAGTTCCGCATCCGCGGCGTGGCCACCAACATCGCCTTCCTGCAGGCCGTGCTGAGCGACCCCGACTTCGCCGCGGGGCACGTCACCACGTCGTTCATCGAGACGCATCCGCAGCTGCTCAGGGCGCGCACCTCCGGGGACCGCGGCAGCAAGCTGCTGAGCTACCTGGCCGACGTCACCGTCAACCAGCCGCATGGCGCGGCGCCGGTCAGCCTCGACCCGGCCACCAAGCTCCCCCCGGTGGACCTGAGCGTGCCCGCGCCGGACGGCACCCGCCAGCAGCTGCTGAGCCTGGGCCCCGACGGGTTCGCGCGCCAGCTGCGCGAGCAGAACCGGGTCGCGGTCACCGACACCACCTTCCGCGACGCCCACCAGAGCCTGCTGGCCACCCGGGTGCGCACCCGCGACCTGCTCGCGGTCGCCGGGCACGTCGCCCGGACCACCCCGCAGCTGTGGTCGGTCGAGGCCTGGGGCGGTGCGACCTACGACGTGGCGCTGCGGTTCCTGGGCGAGGACCCCTGGGAGCGTCTGGCGGCGCTGCGCCAGGCGGTGCCCAACCTCTGCCTGCAGATGCTGCTGCGCGGGCGCAACACCGTCGGCTACACGCCGTACCCGACCGCGGTGACCAACGCCTTCGTCGAGGAGGCCGCGGCCACCGGCATCGACGTCTTCCGGATCTTCGACGCCCTCAACGACGTCGAGCAGATGCGACCGGCGATCGAGGCGGTGCGGGCGACCGGGACCACCGTCGCCGAGGTCGCGCTGTGCTACACCGGCGACCTGTCGAACCCCGACGAGCGGCTCTACACCCTCGACTACTACCTGCGCCTGGCCGAGCGCATCGTCGACGCCGGCGCGCATGTGCTGGCGATCAAGGACATGGCCGGGCTGCTGCGCGCCCCCGCGGCGCGGACCCTGGTCACCGCCCTGCGCGAGCGCTTCGATCTGCCCGTGCACCTGCACACCCACGACACCGCCGGCGGGCAGCTGGCCACGCTGCTGGCCGCGATCGAGTCCGGGGTCGACGCCGTCGACGCCGCCAGCGCCTCGATGGCCGGCACCACCTCGCAGCCGGCGCTCTCCGCGCTGGTCTCGGCCACCGACCACTCCGAGCGCGAGACCGGGCTCTCGCTGGCCGCGGTCAACGCGCTGGAGCCGTACTGGGAGGCGACCCGCCGCGTCTACGCCCCGTTCGAGTCGGGTCTGCCCTCGCCGACCGGCCGGGTCTACCGTCACGAGATCCCCGGCGGTCAGCTCTCCAACCTGCGCCAGCAGGCCATCGCCCTGGGACTGGGCGAGAAGTTCGAGCAGATCGAGGACATGTACGCCGCGGCGAACGACATCCTCGGCAACGTGGTGAAGGTGACGCCCTCCTCCAAGGTGGTCGGCGACCTGGCCCTGCACCTGGTGGCGGTCGGCGCCGACCCCGCGGAGTTCGCCGAGAACCCCGGCGCCTTCGACATCCCCGACTCGGTCATCGGCTTCCTCAACGGCGAGCTCGGCGACCCGCCCGGCGGCTGGCCCGAGCCCTTCCGCAGCAAGGCCCTCGAGGGCCGCACCTGGCAGGCACCCGCGGAGCAGCTGACCGCCGAGCAGGAGGAGGGCCTGGCCCGCGAGCCGCGCCAGACCCTCAACGAGCTGCTCTTCCCGGGACCGACCAAGAGCTTCCTGGAGGCACGCGCCAACTACGGCGACGTCTCGGTGCTGCCGACCCTGGACTACCTCTACGGACTGCGTCAGGGCGAGGAGTGCGAGATCGACCTCGAGGAGGGCAAGCAGCTCCTGGTCGGGCTCCAGGCGATCAGCGACCCCGACGAGCGCGGGCTGCGCACCGTGATGTGCACGGTGAACGGGCAGATGCGCCCGGTGAGCGTGCGCGACCGCAGTGTCGCCACCGAGGTCAGCGCCACGGAGAAGGCGGATCCGGGCAAGCCCGGGCACGTCGCGGCCCCCTTCCAGGGGGTCGTCACGGTCACCGTGGAGCAGGGCGCGAGGGTGAGCGCGGGCGAGACGGTCGCGACCATCGAGGCGATGAAGATGGAGGCCTCGATCACCGCGCCGGTGGACGGGGTCGTGGAGCGCGTCGCGCTCTCCGGGACCCAGTCCGTGGAGGGCGGAGATCTGGTGCTCGTTCTGGGCTAGCCCTTGGCACTTCCAAGGGTCTCTGACTGGTAGCGTCCGGGTCCATGGGAATCATGCCGTCGCTGGACGTCCAGCGACGGCGGTTCCGGGTCGCGGCACCGGCCGCCCTGGGCCTGGCGCTGCTCTTCGCACTGCTGCTCCAGCCGAGCGCGCCGGAGGGGGTCCGCCAGGCGGCGAGCTCCGCCGGACTCGTGCTCGCCGGACTCGTCGGAGCCGCCAGCTGCACCTACCGCGCCACGATCACCCGGGGACGACGCCGGCTGGCCTGGTCGCTGATCACCAGCGCCGGCGTGGTCGCGGTGGCCGGCAACATCTGGGCCGCCGTGGTCGGCGCCGACCCGGTGGACGCGCCGAGCACGTTCAACGAGGCGGCCCTCGCGGCCGCCCTGCTGCTGTCGATCGTGGCCCTGCTGAACTTCCCCAGCGTGCGCCGCCGCGGCTTCGACCTGCTGATGGTCGCCCTGGACGGACTCGTCGCCGGGGCGGCGGTGCTCATCATCTCCTCCGTGCTGGTCTACACCCAGCTGCTCACCTCCCGCGCCGAGGGCCTGAGCACCTACCTGATCGCGATGGCGCTGCCGGGGCTCGACGTGGTGCTGGCCAGCGTGGCGGTGCTGCTGGTGCTGCGCAGCGTGGGCAGCGACCGCCCCGCGCTGTCCCTGGTGGCCGCCGGCTTCATCGCCTACGCCGGCGCCGACCTGACCTTCGCCGTACTCGCCGGGCGCGGCGACTTCGCGTTCGGCAGCCTGCTGGATCTCGGCTGGATCGTCGGCTACGGACTGATCGGGCTGTCCGCGTGGTACCCCAGCGACACCGCCGACGTGCCCTCGGGGAGCACCGCGGTCTCCGACACGGTCGGCACGGTCACGGTCTTCACCGTGATGCTGGCCGCGGCGATCGTCCAGGCGGTCTTCGGAACCGCCGAGCGCATGCACGCCATCCAGGCCTTCCTGTGGCTCGCCCTGCTGCTGCTGATCGGGGTCCGCCAGACCCTGCTCACCCGCGACAACGCCGCGCTGCGCCGCGGCCTGGAGCGGCGCGTCCGTGACCAGACCGCCCACCTGCGCCACCTGGCCCGGCAGAACGAGGTGCTGCTGACCTCCGTCGGGGACGGCATCTACGGCGTGGACCACGCCGGGCGGATCACGTTCGTCAACCCCTCCGGCGCCGCGGCCCTGGGCTATGCCCCCGACGAGCTGCAGGGGCTTCGTGCGCACGACGAGTTCCATGCCGCCCGCAGCGACGGGCAGCCCTACCCGTTGTCCGGGTGCTATGTCACCGAGGCGATCCGCGACGGGCTGGTCTCCAGTGCCGAGGAGGACGTCTACGTCCGCGCCGACGGCACCTCGTTCCCGGTCGAGATCACCGCCAGCCCGCTTCTCGACGAGGACGAGGTCCGTGGCGCGGTGGTCGTCTTCCGCGACATGACCCAGCGCCGCGAGGTCGACCGGATGAAGAACGAGTTCCTCTCGGTGGTCAGCCACGAGCTGCGCACGCCGCTGACCTCGATCCGGGGCTCGCTGGGCCTGCTCGCGAGCGGCCGTCTGGGCGAGCTGCCGGAGCGGGCGATGCCGATGGTCACCATCGCCCTGGACAGCAGCCAGCGGCTGATCCGGCTGATCAACGACATCCTCGACATCGAGCGTCTCGAGTCCGGCACCGGCTCGAAGAACCTCGCCCCGCTCACCGCGCGCGAGCTCGTCGAGGGCTCCGTGCTGGAGATGGAGGGCTTCGCCACGGCGCGCGGAGTCAAGCTCTCCCTCCAGGAGTCCTCGGGCGACGTGATGGCGGACAAGGATCGGATCGTGCAGACGATCACCAACCTGCTGGCCAACGCGATCAACTACTCCGACGAGGGCAGCACGGTCGAGGTCGGCGCCACCATCGACGGCGGCGAGGTGCTGTTCACCGTGCGTGACGAAGGCCGCGGCATCCCGGCGGACAAGGTCGAGAGCGTGTTCGGCCGCTTCGAGCAGGTCGACTCCTCCGACGCACGCCAGAAGGGCGGCACCGGTCTCGGCCTGGCGATCTGTCGCGGCATCGTCGAGAGCCACGGCGGCCGGATCTGGGCCGAGAGCGAGCTCGGCGTCGGGACCACCGTGCTGTTCACCCTCCCCCGAACCAGGGAGACCACCTGAGCCACCCACCCCGGATCGCGCTGCCGCGCGGCCCGCGGACCACACGCCTGGAACGACACTCCCCCGGAAGAGCACGGCCCGAACGCGGCCGGAACAACAGAAGGAACGACGTTGAACGCTGATCGACCCGCTGATCCCCACCAGGCCGCGAGCCTGGACATCACCATCCGCACCGGCGTCGGGAAGGCACGCACGCCGCTGGCCGCCTTCGACCAGGCGCTGCTGAGCGCCGGTGTCGCGAACTTCAACCTGATCACCCTGTCGTCGGTGATCCCCCCGGGCAGCACCATCCGCCACGACACCTCGACCCTCGCCGGCAACCACGGCGACCGCCTGTACTGCGTGCTGTCCGCGGCGCACGCCGGCCAGCCGGGCGAGAGCGCCTGGGCGGGCATCGGCTGGACGATCGACCCGGTGACCGGGGGTGGGCTCTTCGTCGAGCACCACGCCGGCAGCGAGGAGTCGCTCGCCGAGCAGATCGAGCTGAGCCTGGAGGCCATGGTGCGCAACCGGGGTGGCGGCTACGGCGAGGTGCACAAGGCGATGACCAGCGTGCACTACGAGGACCAGCCGGCGTGCGCCCTCGCGTTGGCCGCCTACCGAGTCGTGGGGTGGTGAGCATGACGAACGAGCAGCCCCGCCCCGACGCGGCCTCGCCCCAGCCGGCGCTGGTCATCACCTGCGAGACCGCCGTCAGCGACGAGACGGCCGCGGAGTTCTACCAGCTGTACCGCCAGACCTTCGGTGAGCTGGAGACCAAGGCCGCCGCACGCCAGATCCTGCACGAGCACGAGTTCCTCGAGGAGATGACGGACCCCCGGGTGGAGAAGTACGTCGCCTGGGACGGCGACCGGATCATCGGCATCTCCACCCTGACCCGCGACCTCGACACCGTCCCGTGGATCAGCGCGGCCTACTTCGCCCACCACTTCCCCGAGCAGTCGGCCCGAGGTGCGGTGTTCTACCTCGGCTTCACCCTGGTGCACGGTGACTACCGCCAGGGCCGGATCTTCGAGGCGATGATCACGAAGATGACCCGGGTAGTCGCCGAGGCGCGAGGCCTGTGCGCCTGGGACATCTGCGCCTTCAACGACGCCTGGGGCTTCGGCGACGCGATCGAGCAGATGCTGCAGCGCAACGCGGACGTCAGCGTCAAGCCGATCGATCGCCAGACCTACTACGCGGTCAGCTTCGCCGAGCCCGTCATCGGTCTCGAGTTGGAACCCGACGCCTGAGCTGCACCAGCGCGGGAGTACCCTCCGTCTCGGGAGAAGCGGAGCACGGGGGTTGCCGATTCTCGGAATCGCCAGCTCTTGGGAGGAACTCTGTGGCGAAGCCTACGGTGCTCGTCGTGGACGACGACGACTCGATCCGCGAGATCGCTCAGCTCGCGCTCGAGCTGGTCGGCGGCTGGCAGGTGATCACCGCCGACGGCGGGATGGCGTGCCTGGAGATGGCGGCCCAGCACCTGCCCGACGCCGTGCTGCTCGACGTGATGATGCCGGACATGGACGGGCTCACCACCTTCCGACGGCTCCAGGCCGACCAGGCGCTCCAGCACATCCCGGTGATCCTGGTGACCGCCAAGGTGCAGGTCGGCAGCCGCCAGATGTGGGACGGGCTGCCGGTCTCCGGCGTCATCGCCAAGCCGTTCGACCCGATGACCCTCGCCGCCGAGGTGAGCGGCCTGCTGGGCTGGGACCAGAGCTGACCTAGCGGAGGGCTCCGGTCACCGAGACGGGAGCACCGCTCGACTCGGCCCCCAACTGAAGGTCGAACGCCACCTCGATGTGGGGAGTCGTCCCGCACGAGGCCTCCAGGATCTCCAGCCTGCCGACGGTCCGGGCCTCGTTGCTGCTGGCTTCACCGATCACCCGGTCGCCTGCCGGGTCGACCATCGCGGCGAAGACCATCAGGAACTCCGGGATCGCGGCAGCACCGGGACCGTACTCGTCCAAGGGGAAGGCGAAGACCGAACCCGGCCTCAGCTTGTCGACCGCACCCTGGAACTGCAGGTACGACTCGCCCTGCGCACCGCTCGCCCTCGCGGTCAGCACCTCCACCTCTCGGCCCTCGAAGTCGACCGGGGCGCAGCTCACCGTCACCGGGCCGCCGAGCTCGTGGCGCCGGCCCGACGCCGCGGTCAGCACCAACGCTGCCGAGTCCCCCGTCACCTTGCCGCCCCGTTCGGCTGGGCCCACCTCCCTGGTCGGCTTGTTCGTGTCGCCCCACGGCAGCTGCTCGACCCCGATCACAGCCCCCGCCGCTGCGCACCCGACCGCCGCCACCCCCAGCGCGATCCGCGTGCGGACCCGCCTGCGTCGCCTCGAGGCGAGTCGGTCGCGGACCCCCGCCAGCATCACCGACGACGCGGAGGCCGGGTTCTGGCTCAACCGCTCGTACGCCTCGCGGATCAGCAGCTCGCCACGGTCTTCGGAGTTCATCCTGGGGTTCCTTTCGAGGCCGTCCAGCCGAGCGGCAGCCGCTGCCTGAGCCGGGCGACGCCTCGCGAGAGCTGGCTCTTGACCGTCCCCTCGGAGGACCCGATCCGGTCGGCGATCTGAGCCACCGAGAGGTCTTCGACATAACGCAGGGCCAGCACCGTGCGTTGCTGCGGTGAGAGCGCGCTGAGCCCCTCAACCAGCCACCCGTCCAGCTCGCTCTCAGGCACGGGGACCTCGACCACCTCGAAGGCTGTCCTGGAGATCTCCCTGCGCAGACGCCGGGCCCGATCGACGTTGAGTCGCGCCATGACCGTTCGGGCATAGGCCGGCGGGGAGTCGAACCGGGTCCGCTCCCAGCGCTCCGCCATCCGGGTCAGCGTCTCTTGGACCAGGTCCCAGGCATCGTGCGGGTTGCCGGTCATCGCCTGTGCCAGGGCCAGCAGGGAAGGGGTCTGCGAGAGAGCGAACTCCTCGAACTCCGCCCCGGCATCGGAGCGCCTACTTGCTCGCACGTCGTTCCCGTCCCCCTGGCTGCGCTGTCACGGATATGACGGCGGCGGCGCCGAGAACGTTGACGGCCGCGTCCGGGGAATCTCCCCTAGCGCGCGCGGACGGCGAAGTTGACCCAGGTCGAGCGCAGGCCCATCACCGAGCGGAACGTGTCTCCGGAGACCGACACGGTCCCCTTGCTGCCCGACAGGCGCATCCGCCACACCCGGCCGCCCCACTGCCCGTTGCCGTCGCGCTCGGTGACCACGATCGCGCGCAGGTCGCCCACGGCCGGCCAGCGAGCCTCGATGGTGGCGTCGGTGACGGTGGTCGACCACTGGTGCACGGGGTTGCCGGCCCAGCCGTCGTAGCTGTCCTCGCGCGCCGGCATGTAGGGCACCGAGCCGGCCGAGGTCCAGCCGCCGCTGCTCGACCCGAACTGGGTGAACGCGGGCTTCCCGCCGTAGGTCAGCACCTGTCCCCGGGTGGCCGTGATGGCCTCGTTGGAGCGCGGGTGCTCGGCGTCGAAGCCGCCGTACACCTGGCAGGAGGTGGTGTCGCAGATCTGGTAGTGGCGCGCCTTGGGGTGACTGCGCTCGTACGTCGCGTAGGTGCGCGCGGCCACGGCCTGGGCGCGCACGGCCGCGGGGCTCCAGCTCGCCGGCATCTCGAGCGGGACCACGCCCTTGAGGTAGTTGTCGAGGGTCACCACGTTGACCGTGTCCTTGGCGCGGGCCCCCGGGGTCGGGGAGGCCGCCCGCAGCCTGCCGCGGAAGCGCTGCACGCCCTGGGGGGTGACCAGCGAGATGGCGCCGCCCCCGGCGAAGAACTGGCCGTCGCCGCGCAGCACCTTCCACCGCTTCCACCCGCCGGAGCGGTACGAGACCACCGTGCGGCCGGCGGCGTCCACCGCGAGCCGCCAGCGCTTGGCGCCGTTGGCCGGCAGGGCCCACGTCGTCCGCGCGGCGAGATCTCGCACGGTGAGGCGGGTGCGCGCCAGCACCACCACGTCGTCGGAGGTGTCGTCGCCGATCATCACCGAGACCGTGCCCCCGGCGCTCCCCCACTGGGCACCCGGGTAGTAGTGGGAGATGATCTGGCGGTGGGTCAGGCCGGCCCGCGCGGCGCCCTCCGCGCCGTACTGCGACATGCCGTGCCCGTGGCCGTAGCCGCGGCCGCGGATCGTGATCGACGCGCTGCCCGGCACCGCCCAGCGCTGCTCGACCCGGGCCGCCGCGGCCCCCACGCCGCGGGCCGGAGCGGACGCCGCTTCCGGGCTGGACGTGGGCGCCTCGACGGCGGCCACGGGGGCGGAGAGGCCGGTGAGGGCCAGCACCAGGCTGGACACCATCAGGGCAGGAGCCGTACGGAGGGGCGGACGCATGGTGTGACTCCCGGGAGCGATGGGGCGGTAGCGAATGATGTGTCAGTAGTGATGGCACCACGTTCCGACACCGACGGGCAAACGGTTCCGTCGAACCACGCGCGTGTAGTTCTCCCGGGTGAGCGAGCCCGGTGGCTCAGACCCGGTGCAGGCGGCGCGCCGCCTCGGCCACGGACCCGCTCATCGAGGGGTACACCGTGAACGCGTGCGCCAGCTGGTCGGCGGTGATCGACTCGGCCACCGCCAGGGAGACCGGGTGGATCAGCTCCGAGGCGCGCGGCCCGACCACGACGCCACCGACCACGATCCCCGTGCCCGGCCGGCAGAAGAGCTTCACGAATCCGTCGCGGACGTTCTGCATCTTCGCCCGGGCGTTGCCGGCCAGCGGCAGCATCACCACCTCGGCCTGCATCTCCCCGGCGTCGACGGCCTTCTGCGAGATGCCGACGGTGGCGATCTCCGGGGCGGTGAAGACGTTGGAGGAGACCATGGCCAGGTCGAGCGGAGCGACCGCGTCGCCGAGGAAGTGGTACATCGCGATCCGGCCCTGCATCGCGGCCACCGAGGCCAGCATCAGCACCCCGGTGCAGTCGCCCGCGGCGTAGACGCCGCGCGCCGAGGTCCGCGAGACCCGGTCGACGTTGATGAACCCGCCGTCCTTGAGGATCACCCCGGCCTCTTCGAGGCCCAGGTCCGCGGTGTTGGGCACCGAGCCGAGCGCCAGCACGCAGTGGGATCCCTCCACGCTGCGCCCGTCGGTCAGGGTCACCGTCACGGTGTCCCCCTCGCGGGTCACCGACTCCATCCGCGAGCGGGAGAGCAGCTTCATCCCCCGCCGCTTGAGGACCTCCTCGAGCACGGTGGCCGCGTCGGCGTCCTCGCCGGGCAGCACCCGGTCGCGCGAGGACACCAGCGTGACGTCGATGCCGAGCGCCAGGTAGGCGGAGGCGAACTCGGCACCGGTGACCCCGGAGCCGACGACGATCAGCTTCTCGGGGACCTCGGTCATGTCGTAGACCTGCTCCCAGGTCAGGATCCGCTCGCCGTCCGGCTGGGCGGTCGGCAGGGTGCGAGGCGCGGCGCCGGTGGCGACCAGCACGGCCCCGGCGTCGAGCACCTCCTCGCCACCGTCGGGGAGGCTCGCGACGACGCGCTGCGGGCCGTCGAGCCGCCCGCGCCCGCGCAGCACGCGGACGCCGTCCCGCTCGAGGCGGCGCAGGATGTCGCTCGACTGGTCCGCCGCCAGCTGCTTGACCCGCTCGTTGACCCGGCCCAGGTCGACACGGATCGCGGCGGCCGCGTCGCCCTGGTGGTCCTCGAAGTTGACGCCGAGCTCGGCGGCGCCTGCGACGTCGGTCATCAGCTCCGCGGTGGCGATCAGCGTCTTGCTCGGGACGCAGTCGGTGAGCACCGCCGAGCCGCCGATCCCGTCGGAGTCGACGACGGTCACCTCCGCTCCCAGCTGGGCTGCGACGAGTGCCGACTCGTACCCTCCGGGGCCACCACCGATGATGACGACGCGATCCACCCTGTTCACCTGTTCCTGTTCTCCGGGCCGGCCGGCCCCATGCTCGCGCTTGCGGTTCAGAAGTTGATCATGTGCCCAGCGATACCCTCGACGGCCTCCTTGACCGCCTCCGACAGCGTCGGGTGGGCGAACACGTTGCGCGCCACCTCGTCGGCGGTCAGGTCCCACTTCTGCGCCAGGGTCAGCACCGGCAGCAGCTCGGTGGCGTCGGGGCCGATGATGTGCGCGCCGATGATCTCGTTGTGCTCGGCGTCGGCGATCACCTTGACGAAGCCGACCGGCTCGCCCAGGCCGGCGGCCTTGCCGTTGGCGCTGAAGGGGAACGTCGACGTCTTCACGTCGTAGCCCTTCTCCTTGGCCTGGGCCTCGGAGTAGCCGAACGAGCCGATCTGCGGCTGGCAGTACGTCGCGCGCGGCACCATGTCGAAGTCGACCGGCATGGTCTCGGCGCCGGCGATCGTCTCGGCCGCGACGATCCCCATCGCCTCGGCGACGTGGGCGAGCATCATCTTGCCGGTGACGTCGCCGATCGCGTAGACGCCCTCGACATTGGTGCGGCCGAACTCGTCGATCGCGATGGCGCCGCGCTCGGTGAGCTCCACGCCGATGTTCTCCAGGCCGTAGCCCTCGGTGCGCGGCGCGAAGCCGATCGCCTGCAGCACCTTGTCGGTCTCCAGCACCTGCTGGTCGCCGCCGTTCGCCGGGCTCACCGTGACCTTGACCTTGTCACCGGAGTCGTCGATGGACTCGACCTTCGTCGAGAGCATCACCTTCACGCCCAGCTTCTTGTAGTGCTTGGCGAGCTCCTTGGACACGTCGGCGTCCTCGGTGGGGACCATCCGGTCCAGGAACTCCACGATCGTCACGTCGACGCCGAAGTTCTTCATCACGTAGGCGAACTCGACACCGATGGCGCCGGAGCCGGCGATCACGATCGAGCCGGGCAGCTCGGCGTCGAGGATCTGCTCCTCGTAGGTGACCACACGCTCGCTCAGCGACGTGCCCGGGATCAGCCGGGTGGTCGCGCCGGGGGCCAGGATCAGGTTGTCGCAGGTGTAGGAGGTGACGTTGCCGTCGCCGTCCTTGACGTCGATCGCCTTCGGGCCGGTCAGCGTCCCCCACCCGTTGATCTCGGTGATCTTGTTCTTCTTCATCAGGAAGTGGACGCCCTTGACGATGCCGGCCGAGACCTGGCGGCTGCGCTTGTGCGTCGGACCGAAGGACATCGTGGCGTCGCCCTCGATGCCGTACTTGGCCTTCTCATGGGTGAGGGTGTGCGCGAGCTCGGCGTTCTTGAGCAGCGCCTTGGAGGGGATGCAGCCGACGTTGAGGCAGACACCTCCCCAGTACTTGTCCTCCACCACTGCGACGGAGAGCCCGAGCTGGGCCGCACGGATCGCCGCCACGTATCCACCGGGGCCGGCACCAAGGACGAGAACGTTGAAGTGGGTCACGAGGCCAAGCCTAGGCTGTCGCTCCCGCCGCGCCCCAGTGGGCACCGGTGACGAGGGCTGGGGCCCGGAGCCGATAACGTGCCGCTTGTGACGCTCTACGCCGCCTACGGGTCGAACATGGACCCTGCCCGGATGAGCGAGCGCTGCCCCCACTCCCCGCTGCAGACCACCGGCTGGCTCCAGGGCTGGCGGCTGACCTTCGGCGGCGAGGAGCACGGCTGGGACGGCGCGCTCGCCACGATCGTCGAGGACCCCATCGAGCAGGTGTTCGTGGCGATCTACGACATCACCCCCGAGGACATGGCCGCCCTGGACGGCTGGGAGTCGGCCGACACCGGCCTGTTCCGCAAGACCAAGGTCCGGGTGGCCACGCTCACCGGCGATCTCGTCGTGTGGGCCTACGTCCTCGACGCCTACGAGGGCGGCCTGCCCTCCGCGTCGTACCTCGGGGTGCTCGCCGACGCTGCCGAGGCCGCCGACGCCCCGGCCGACTACGTCGCGGCCCTGCGCCGGCGCCCCTGCCGCTCGACCGGCCTCTAACCCGACGCCGAACCCCGCCCCCGCGCCCCTTACCCGCGGGTAACTGGAGGAACGCACGCACCAGGTGCACGGGATCCTCCAGTTACCCGCGAGTCACGCCTCATCTGCTCGCGCGCTGGGGCGCCCAGCCGCTTGGGTGCGGGGCCACGCCCATCCGCCTGCGCGCGAGTCACGCCCCTCCGGGCCATCGCGGCCAGGCGTACGTCGAGCCCCGGCGTGCGCCGTACGCCCCGCATCCCGCCGGCACACCCCGTCACGCCAAGCCCCGCGCACCTACCCTCAGGTAACTGGAGGATCGCACGCACCAGGTGCACGGGATCCTCCAGTTACCCGCGAGTCACGCCCATCGGGGCGGGCTGGCCGCGGCGTACGGCGCCCGCGCCGCAGGCGGCTCAGAAGGGGCGGTCAGTCGCCTTCGGACGCCGTGTGACAGACCGCCTCGACGTTGTTGCCGTCCGGGTCTCGCACGAACGCCCCGTAGTAGTGCTCGTGGTATTCCGGCCACAGCCGAGGCTCGTGCAGCGACTCCATGCCGGCCTCGACGGCGGCGGCGTGGAAGGCGCGGACCTGGGCGGCGTCGGTGGCCGTGAAGGCGACGTGCACCTCCCGGTTGGGGCCGGTCTCGGGCATCGCGCCCAGCCAGAACGCCGGCTGGTCGGTGCCGTAGCCGACCGCCACGTCGTAGTCCATCAGCCGGGTGTGCCCCAGGACGCCGAGGACCTTGTCGTAGAACGTCTTCGCCGCCTCGAGGTCGGCGCAGTTGATGCCGAAGTGGTCGATCATGGGACCAGCCTGGCGCGGTACGCGCGCACCCGCCAGGGGTGAGGACCTTGGTCCCGGGGATTCCCGGGGCCCGGCCCCCTCGGGTCTAGAGTTCGCCCGTGACCGAGAACCAGGAACTGGCCCGCCAGGCAGCAGCAGCACTCGCCGAGATCACCGGCGTCGAGAAGCACGACGTCGCGCTCGTGATGGGCTCCGGCTGGCTGCCCGCCGTCGACGCGCTCGGCGAGGCGACCGCGGAGATCCCCGTGACCGACCTGCCCGGCTTCGCGCCCCCGGCCGTCCAGGGCCACGCCGGCACGATCCGCTCGGTCCGCGCCGGGGACCGCAACCTGCTGGTCTTCCTGGGCCGCACCCACTTCTACGAGGGCCGCGGCGTGTCCGCGGTCGTGCACGGCGTGCGCACCGCCGCGGCGGCCGGCTGCCGCGCCGTCGTGCTCACCAACGGCTGCGGGGGCCTCAAGGACACCTGGGAGCCCGGCACCCCGGTGCTGATCAGCGACCACATCAACCTGACCGCCACCTCGCCCATCGAGGGCGCCAACTTCGTGGACCTGACCGACCTCTACTCCCGCCGGCTGCGCGAGCTGTGCCGCGAGCTCGACCCGAGCCTGGACGAGGGCGTCTACGTCCAGCTGCCCGGCCCGCACTACGAGACCCCCGCCGAGATCGGGATGATCCGCGCCATCGGCGGCGACCTGGTCGGGATGAGCACGACGCTGGAGGCGATCGCCTCCCGTGAGGCCGGCATGGAGATCCTGGGCATCAGCCTGGTCACCAACCTGGCCGCGGGCATCACCGGCGAGCCGCTGAACCACGCGGAGGTCCTCGAGGCCGGCCGCGCCGCGGCGTCGCGGATGGGCGAGCTGCTCGGCAAGATCGTCCCCCGCATCTAGCCCGACGCCCCGTGCCCAAGATCTCCGGCGCCACGCTCGCCCTCCACCGCGAGCAGGTGCGTCAGCACGTCTTCGACGCGTTCGCCGCGCTGATGGCCGAGCACAGCTTCGACGCGATCTCGATGGCCCAGCTCGCCGCCCGCGCCGGGCTGGGCCGCACCGCGATCTACCACCACTTCCCCGACAAGGAGGCGGTGGTGGTGGCCTACGCCTCCCACGAGACCGACCGCTACGTCGCGGAGCTGCGCCGGCTGCTGGCCGAAGCCGACGACCCGGTCGCCCAGCTGAGGGTCTACCTGCACCACCAGCTGCGCGCCGGCGAGCGGTTCCACATGGGCCTGGGCGTGCAGCTGGTCGGCATGCTCGGCCCCGGGGCGCGGCTGGCGATCCGCGAGCACGTGGTGGCCGTGGAGGACGTGCTCCGCGCGATCATCGCCGCCGGCGCCGCCGGCGGCGACTTCGTGGTGGACGACGTCGAGGCCACGATGTCGCTGATCCACGCGTGCCTCAGCCCGCGACACCTGCCGGCGGACGCGATCGAGCGCTTCGTCCTGCGTGGGCTGGGTGTCGCGGGCTGAGGATGGCCGAGTCGCCGGCTACTTCCTGATCCGCACGCGCACCGTCTTCGTGGTGGCGGTGTAGGCGGTGTCGCCGAGGTACCTCACCTTCAGGTTGCGCCAGCCGCAGGCGCCGCGCGGGACGGTCACGGTGACCTTCCCGGCCCGGTTGAGCCGGAGCACCCCGAGGCCCTTGACGACCTTCTTCTGGCGCAACAGCTGGACCCGCACCTTGCCGGTGGCCGCGCCACTGCGACCGGTGACCGAGATCGTGGCCCTGCCTGCCGCGCGGGTCGTCACCTGCTTGCGCATCCTCACGCTCACCACCGGCTTCACCCGGACCGCGGGCGCCTGCAGCGCGGACCAGTCGACCTGGACCGGGGTGATCGTGTCCTGGCCGGTGTTCGAGTGGGTGTGCGCCTGCCAGGTGTGCACCACGTAGCGGGTGCCGGGCTTCAGCCGCTCGGTCGGCGCGACCAGCGACATGGCGAAGTCACCGCCGGAGAAGCGGCTGGCCCGCACCCAGTCCACGCTCACGAACGCGGCCATCCCGTTCTCCCGGTCGGAGTAGTCGATCACCGCGTCCGCCGGCGCCAGGCCGACATAGACCCCGTCGTCACCGGGGTTGGTCCGCGGGTTGAAGCCGGAGCCGCGGACCGCGACGGTGAGCCCGTCCGCGTACGACGCCTCGGTCACGGTGGCGGTGACGCTCGGCACGGACCGGGCGGTGAGCAGCCCCGGGCTCTTCTTCGGGTCCGCGGTCGCCCCGCTGGCGTGGAAGTGGGCCCGCACGCCGGCCGTGAGCTGGGCGAGGAAGTCGGGGTGGAAGCTCTTGCCGTCGACCGGCTGGCCCTCCTTCAGGCCCAGCGTCGTCGCCGGCTGCGAGCCCGCCGGGAGCACGCCGGCCCAGTCGGGCGTCGCGCTGACGCCGGCGGCCGTGATCGCCGCGTCGGCGAACTCGGTCACCGTCACCCGCTTCGGCTCGGTGCCGCCGGCGGGGTTGCCCATCGCTGCCGCGTTGGCGGCGGAGACGACGGCGGTGACCGCTCCGTCGCCGTCCGGCTCGACGGTGACCTCGGGGTCGGCGATCGTGACCGCGTAGTACTCGGTCGTGCCCATCGCGAACGCGCCGCGCACGCTGCCGTCGTAGGAGTAGGTGACGTCACCGTTCATGGCCACCGAGGTCGACTCGCCGGGGAACGAGAACGCGCCCGTCTCGCTGTCGAACCCGGCGCCGTCGGAAAGCACGCGGGTGGAGAGGTGGTCGACGAACTGCTGGGAGATCGACCAGGTCAGCGACGCGGGCGCGGCCTCGGCGGCGTGGGCCGTCGGCACGGCCGCGACCGTGACGGAGGCGGCCAGCGCGGTGGCGAGCCCGGCGGCCGTGAGCCGCGCCCGCGAGCGGGTGGAGGGGGGCATGGAGGTTCCTTTCGTGGGTGACGCCGCAGGGCCGGAGCCCTAGGAGCCGGTGGGTGGGGAGGGGACGCGCGACGAGGGTCGGTGAGGCACCCGCAGCAGCAGCGCAGCGGCCACGAGCAGCAGCCCGGCGAGCCACCACAGTCCGTGGTTGCTCGGGCCGGCGGCAGATCGGGGCGGGTCCGCCGCCGCCGCGGCGAGCGCGACGTTCGTGGGCGCCTGCCGGATCCCCGGCTCGGCTGCGCCGGTCGGCATCGCTCCGGTCGCCGCCGGCGCACCGGCGGGCGACCGCGGCGCGTGGGCGGAGGGTGGCGGCGCGGGACTCGCGGGGACGGGAGGGTCGGTCGGCGCGGGGTTCACCTCGTTGGTGACGTCGGGCTCCGGGTCGGCGCCGCCGGTCGGTGACGGGGCCGCCACCTCCGTCGCCGACCAGCTCACGCTCAGCGGCAGCGCGGCCTTGGTCTCGTCCGAGCGCAGGCCGGTGGAGTACCAGAACTGGTCGATGCCGAGCTCGCGCAGGTAGCCCACGAACGATGCCGGGAACGCGCCGGCGTGCTCGCCGGCGAGGTCCTGGGGCTCGCTGCCCTGGGCGCGGACGCCGAGGTAGGCCGGCTGCGCGGTGAAGCCCAGCTCCTCCAGGGAGACCGCCGGGAGGTCGGCGAGGGTGACCCGCCGCGGGGTCGTGGGCACCCAGCTGCCGGTGTCGTCGCGATCGGCCGCGAACCCGCCGAGCACCGCGGTGACGCTCCCCCGCCCCTCGGCCACCTCCAGGCGTGGGTCGCTCACCGTGAAGATCGAGTTCCCGGCGTAGTAGACGACGGTGAAGGTGCCCTGCCAGGCGATGCTGGCGGTGCCGGCGGCGACGTCGACGGTGCCGGTGCCCGAGCGGATCGCGACCGTGTGCTCGCTGAAGGGGCCGTAGACCCCGATCGGCGCACCGGCGGGCGAGGTGCTCAGCCCCGACCAGGTGGCGCGTCGCCAGCCGGACCCGTTGCGCTTCTCGACGGTGACCGCGCCGGCGGCCGCGCGCCACTGCGACTGCTTCAGTACCGCTCCCCCACGGCCCGGGTCGGCGACCCCGGCGGCCAGGAAGTTGATCGCCGCGGGGTTGTGGGACCGGGCGTTGCTCTGGTTGCTCAGGCCCCAGCGGAACACCGCCGCGTCCACCTCGACGGCGGTGGTGGGCTCGCCCGTCGCGCTCGGCGCCGGGCTCGCGCTGGGGCTCGCGCTGGGATTCGCGGCGTGGCTCGCGGCGCCCGGAGCGAGGGCGAAGCCGAGGCAGACCAGCGCGAGCGCCAGCAGCGGCGCGGTGAGCTCACGGCGTGGCATGACGCCTCCTGACCAGCCGCGCGAGGGAGACGCCCCCGGAGACCAGGAAGAGCCCGGCCGCGACGCCCGCGAAGACCTTCGGCGCGGTGTCGTCCTGCGCGGCGACCGACGTGAGGGGCGCTGCGGCGTCGCCGGCCGAGGCAGGCGCATCGTCCGTGGCGGCGGGGGCGACCGCGAAGCGCACCGCGGGCGCCCGGGCGACCCCGAAGAGCCGGAGCTCGTGGGTGCCCGCGCCGAGGTCGGCGGGCAGGGAGACCACGCCGGCCAGCTGGCCGGTGTCGCCGACCACGAACGGGCCGCTCGCGGCCAGCCCGTCGTCGAGGACCACCGAGACCTGCTCACCGGGGACCAGCCTGCTCGCGCTGAAGGCCAGCACGTGCCCGGCGCGGGCCGACTCGCGGTCGATGCTCAGCTGCGGTCGGCCCCGCCCGGCCGCCCGGGCGCCCCGGGCGGCACCGGCGGTACGGGCGGCGCCGGCCGCCGCGCCGTCCCCGGCCGGCTCACCTGCCGCCGGCGTCCCGCTCGCGGGCCGCTCCCCCTCGCCGTGCAGGTCCTTGACCGCGACCGGCGTGAAGGTCTCGTTGGTGGCGTTCTTGATGCCGTGCGCCCCCACGGTGATCACCCCGCAGGTCACCTCGCGGCAGTCGACGGTGCGGGCCTTCCCGTTGCGCCCGACCGCCTCGAAGACCGGTCCGGGCACGACCAGCTCGGCCGAGAAGTCGCCGGCGTCGCTCATGGTGCCGCCGTTGGCGGAGCCGGCGGTGTCGGACCCGGGGAAGGCCACGAAGCGCTGGAAGCCCTGGTTGGCCTTCGCCTCGCCGTCGGGCACGTAGAGGTAGTCCTCGCCCGAGACGCCCCCCTGGCTGGGTCGCCAGCCGCTGCCGACGGTGCCGAACCAGACGTAGACGCCGCCGTGCCCGCCGCGCACCGACTGGAAGCCGCGCCCGCGCACCGTCAGCGTCGTGGAGTACGACGCGTCGATCGCCGCGCCGGCGCCGGAGGCGTCGACGCTCACCCGGGCGGCGGCCTGGGCCGGCGCCGGCGCCAGCCCCAGCGCGGCCAGCGCCACCAGGGCCGGGAGGAGGAAGCGGGCTCTCATGGGCACTCCTGAGGGATCGGGACCCGGGGACTGCGCACCGGGACGACGAGCAGCTGGTGACCGTGCGCGACGACGTCGACCCGGTACTGGTAGACCTCGCTGAGCAGGTCCGCGGTGAGCACGTCGCCCGGCGGACCGCACGCGCGGACCCGACCCTCGGCCAGCACGCACACGCGGTCGGCGTAGGCGGCGGCGAGCGAGAGGTCGTGCAGCACGACGACCACCGCGGCGCCCGCGTGGGCGCTGGCGCGGGCGACCTCGAGCAGCTGCTCCTGGTGCCGGATGTCGAGGGAGGCCGTGGGCTCGTCGAGGAGCATCACCGGCGCCTCCTGGGCCAACAGCCGGGCGAAGGAGGTCCGGGCCTGCTCGCCCCCCGAGAGGGTGGGGAACAGCCGGTCGGCGAGATGGGTGACGTCGCCGGAGTCCATCGCGGCCGCGACGACCGCCTCGTCGTCGTCGGCCCGCGCGGTGCGGTGCCAGGGCGTGCGTCCCATCTGCACCACCTCGTGCGCCCGGAAGCCGAACGAGAGCCCCTGCTTCTGCAGTAGCACCGCCCGCTCCCGGGCCAGCGCGCGGGCGCCGAGGCTGCGCAGGGGGACCCCGGCGAGCTCGACGCGGCCCCGGGTGGGGACGGTGTCCCCCGCGAGCACCGAGAGCAGCGTCGACTTGCCGGCGCCGTTGGGACCGACCAGGGCGAGCAGCTCGCCCTGGTGCACGTCCAGCTCCACGTCGCGCAGGATCGGTGCGCCGCCGAGCACCACGCCCACCTCCAGCGCGCGCAGGACGGTCCCGGCGGGCCGGCGGCTCACGCCCAGCCCCCCGCCGTACGACGGGCCCGGCGCAGCAGCCAGAAGAAGAACGGGCCCCCGACCAGCGAGGTCAGCATCCCGATCGGGAGGTCGGCGTAGGCGATGGCGGTGCGCGCCCAGAGGTCGGCGAGCACCAGCAGGACCGCTCCCCCCAGCGCGCTGGCCGGGATCAGCAGCCGGTGGCCGGGGCCGACGACCATCCGGACCAGGTGCGGCACGACGAGCCCGACGAACGCGATGACGCCGCAGAAGGCCACCGCACCGGCGGTCAGCACCGCGACCACCACGATGCTCATCAGGCGCAGCCGCTCCACGTCGACGCCGACGTGCCGCGCGGCGCGGTCGCCCAGGGCGAGCAGGTCCAGGCGGCGCGCCAGCACCAGCGCACCGGCCAGTCCGACCAGGGTGAGCGGGAGCGTCACCATCACGTGCTCGCCGCGCGAGCCGTTCAGGCTGCCCAGCTGCCAGAAGACGATCTCCTCGCGGGCCTGGGTGTCGCCGAGGAACATCAGGAAGGCCAGCGCGGCGCCGGTCATCGCGTTGATCGCGATCCCGGTCAGCACCAGCGTGACCACCTCGGTGCGCCCGGCGTCGCGCGAGAGGACGTAGACCAGCAGGGTGGTGACCAGTCCGCCGACGAAGGCGGCCAGCGCCACCGTCCAGGAGCCGGCGAAGGCCAGGTCGAAGACGATCACGCAGGCCGCGGCCACCGCGGCGCCGGAGGAGACGCCCACCACGCCCGGCTCGGCCAGGGGGTTGCCGAAGACCCCCTGCATCACCGCGCCGGCGGTGGCGAGCGCGGCCCCGGCGAGCACGGCCATCGCGACGCGCGGGAAGCGCACCTGCCACAGCGTGCTGTCGCCCTGGGGGTGGCTGGGCATCGGGCCGAGGTCGAGGCCGAGCCGGTGCAGCACCGAGCCGAGCACCTCGCTGGCCGGGATCGCCAGCTGCCCGTTGCCCGCCGAGGCCAGCACGGCGAGGAGCAGACCGCCCACCAGCAGCGCGTAGAGACCGGTCCGGGTCGCCAGCACGCTCACGACAGCGCGGCCGGGGCGTGCAGCGCGACGGCCAGCGCGTTCAGCACCTCGGCGGTGCGCGGGCCGTAGCCGAGGACCAGGGAGTCCTCCATGTCCACGAAGCGCTCGTTGCGCCCGGCCGGCGTCTGGGCGAGAGCCGGGAGACGCTCGAGCAGGCCGTCGACGCCGTCGGCGGACTCCAGCCCGTGGCTCATCATCACGATCACCTCGGGCTGCGCCGCGATGAGCCCCTCGTCGGTGACCGGCTTCATGCCCGACCAGCCGATCTCCTCGGCCACGTCGTAGGCGCCGACGGCGTCGAAGAGGGAGTCGGCCGCCGACCCGGTGCCGAACATGTAGTAGACGCCGGCGTTGCCACGCACGTAGAGGAAGACCGCGCGGAGCCGGTCGGTCTCCTCGGCGGGAGCGACCTCCTCGATCTGGGCCACCACCTCGTCGACCGCGTCCGAGGTCCGCTCCACGAGGCGCCGCCCGGCCGCCGGCACGCCCATCGCCTCGGCGGTCTGCTCGATCAGCGAGCCGACGTTGTCCAGGGACCGCTCGCCCTCGACCACGACCACCGGGATCCCGGCGTCGCGCATCTGCAGCACGACGTCCCAGGGGCCCAGCGAGGTGTCGGTGATGATCAGGGTGGGGTCCAGCGCGAGGATCGCCTCGGCGTTCAGGTCGTGCCCACCCTGCGTGACCAGCGGCAGGTCGGCTGCCTCGGGGAACTGGGTGGAGACGTCGCGACCCACCAGGCGATCGCCCATCCCCAGCTCGAACACCGTGCGCGCCAGGGTGCCGTGGACGTCCAGGGCCAGCACCCGCGACGTGTCGCGCACCGTCACCCGCGTGCCTTGGGCGTCGGTGAGCGTCACCGGCAGCTGCGGCGCGGCGCCCGCGACGGGGTCGACCGGGGTTTGGGCGACGCCGGCGGTGACGGCGCCCTGCCAGTCGCGGGGGTCGGTGAGCGGCTCGACCGAGGACAGCTCGGGCGCGGCCGTCGCGGCAGTCTGCGCGGACCCCTGCGCAGGGGCGGAGCCGGTGTCGAGGCCACAGCCGGTGCCGAGCAGCAGAGTGCTCGCCAGCACGGCGAGCAGCGCCCGCCCACGCGGGGACCGGACGCGGGAGAGGGACGGCACTGACTTGCTCCTCGCAGACGGATGAGACGACCGAGACCCAGGGGGTCGAATTAGGTTAACCTAACATTACTTAGGTGAGCCTTCCCTAATGTCCAGACATTTGCTGACGCTATGTCAATATCCACCGGGTGTCGTGTCACCATGAACGCCCACCGACCCCTGCCCGGGAGCCGCGCATGAACGTCCTCGACCCCGTCGTCCCCCTCTCCGTCGCCATGCGCGAGGGCTCCCAGGCCCAGCACACGGCCGCGGAGAGCGCGTCGTTCACCTCCGAGCTGTTGGAGGGGCGAATCAACGAGCGGGGCTACGCCGACTACCTGCTGCGCCTCGCGCAGGTCTACGACTCCCTCGAGTCCACCGGCCGGGCGCTCGCCGGCGACCCGGTCGCCGCCGCGGTGCTCGACGCCGACCTGGACCGCACCGCCGCGATCCGGGCCGACCTCGAGTACTGGCTGCCGGCCGCCGGGGGCACCGCAACCGACGGCCCGGCCGCCGCGGCGTACGCCGAGCGGGTGCGGGCCTCGGCGTCCTCGCCGCTGCGCTTCGTGGCCCACCACTACACCCGCTACCTCGGCGACCTCTCCGGCGGACAGGTGATCGGCCGCGTCCTGGACCGGGCGTTCGGCCTGCAGGGGCGCGGCGTGGCGTTCTACGAGTTCGCCGCCATCGCCAAGCCGAAGCCCTACAAGGACGGCTACCGCGCGCGCCTCGACGCCCTCGCCCTCAGCGCCGAGGAGCGCCAGGTGGTCGTCGACGAGGTGAAGGTAGCCTTCCGCCTCAACCAGGACCTCTTCGAGGAGCTGGGCCGCAACATGGACGCCTACCGCCGCTGACCCAGGGTCACGGCACGAGAGGGCAGCGATGAGGATCCTCGTCACCGGAGCCGCCGGCAGCATCGGGCAGGTCCTCATGCCCGCGCTGTGCAACGCCGACCACGAGGTCGTCGGCCTCGACCTGCTGCCCGCGCCCGAGGGGTACGACGGGGCGTGGCACACCGCGGACGCCGTCGACGCCGACGCCGTGCAGGCAGCGGTCGGCGCCCAGCCCCTCGACGCGATCGTGCACCTGGCCGGGATCCCCGACGAGACCGATCTCCCCGGGGCGCTGGCCAGCCATGTCGTGACCACCGCCGCGCTGCTCGACGCGATGGTGACGCACGCGGTGCCGCGGATCGTCTACGCCTCCTCCAACCACGCGGTGGGGCGCACCCCGCGCCGGCCCGACACCGACCTGCTCGGCGTCGACGCCCGCCCGCGCCCCGACACCTTCTACGGCGTGGGCAAGGTCGCGGCCGAGGCTCTGCTCAGCCTGTACGCGGACCGCTACGCGCTGGACACGGTCGCCTGCCGGATCGGCTCCTTCCTCCCTCAGCCCCAGACCCGCCGGCACCTGTCCACGTGGCTGTCCCACGACGACTGCGTGCGGATGGTGGACGCCGCGCTGACCACGCCGGCGCCGGGCTTCGCGGTGCTCTACGGCATCTCCGCCAACACCCGCGCCTGGTGGGACCTGGCCCCCGGACGGGCCCTGGGCTACGAGCCCCGCGACGACGCCGAGCGCTTCGCCGCCGAGATCGCGGAGTCCCCCGACGACGCCGACGAGGCGGCCTACGTCGGAGGCCCGTTCGCCGGCGCCGCCTTCTACCGCAACGCGCTGCCGCCGGCCTGACTCGGAGTCCCGGCTCGCGGGCCGGAGGTCTTGAAGTGCGCCGGCCACCGGCGTTGACTCGGCCCATGACCTCCCTCGGCACCCGCGTCCTCGGCCACGCCAGCCCCCTGACCGTCTCCACCCTCGGCCTCGGCTGCATGGGGATGTCGGAGTTCTACGGCACCGGCGACGAGGCCGAGGCGCTCGCCACCATCCGCCGCGCGCTCGACCTGGGCGTGACGTTCCTCGACACCGCCGACATGTACGGCCCCTTCACCAACGAGAAGCTCGTCGGCAAGGCGATCGCCGGACGCCGCGACGAGGTCCAGCTGGCCACGAAGTTCGGCAACGAGCGCCTCCCGGACGGGACCCGGGTGGGCATCAACGGGCGCCCGGACTACGTGCACCGGGCCTGCGACGCCTCGCTTCAGCGGCTCGGCGTCGACCACATCGACCTCTACTACCAGCACCGCGTGGACCGCAGCGTGCCCATCGAGGAGACCGTGGGCGCGATGGCCGAGCTGGTCGCCGCCGGCAAGGTGCGCCATCTCGGGCTCTCGGAGGCCTCCGCGCAGACGATCCGCCGCGCCCACACCACCGCGCCGATCACCGCCCTGCAGACCGAGTACTCGCTGTTCACCCGCGACCTCGAGGACGAGATCCTGCCGACGATCCGCGAGCTCGGCATCGGCCTGGTCCCCTACTCCCCGCTCGGTCGCGGGCTGCTCACCGGCGCCATCACCAGCCAGCAGCAGCTGAGCGAGGACGACTCGCGACGGACCTCCTACTTCCCCCGGTTCCAGGCGGAGGCGCTGGAGCACAACCTGCGGCTGGTCGCCCGGATCCGCGAGCAGGCCGACGCGCTCGGGCTCACCCCGGGCCAGCTGGCGCTCGCCTGGGTGCTCGCGCAGGGCGACGACGTGGTGCCGATCCCCGGCACCAAGCGGGTGCGCTACCTCGAGGAGAACGCCGCCGCGGCCACCGTCGATCTGGACGCCGATGTGCTCTCCACCCTGGCGGACGCGGTGCCCCGCGAGGCCGTGATCGGCGCGCGCTACGGCGACATGTCGTCGATCGAGGCCTGAGCGGGCTCCGCCAGTCTCCGCCGCAGACCGGTCAGGCAGCCGGCCATCATCCGGTCGTGGTTCCAGCGCAGCACCGGCCGCGCGACGTACGACGCGAGGCCGAGCAGCGTGCCGGTGACGCGCACGTCCTGCTCGAAGTCGACCCGCGTCCCCCCGTCCTGCTCGGCGAGCCGGAAGCGCACCGAGCCCTCGAGGTCGCCGGAGATCGTCGTCTCCAGCAGCGGCGCCTCGCGGTGCACCGCGGTCAGGCGCAGCTCCAGGGTGTAGGGCAGCACCGAGCGGCACAGCACCAGCGCGTCGTCGGGACCGAGCCGGGCGACGGCGAGGATCTGCGGCCACCACCCCGGGTAGTGCTCGAGATCACTGAGCGGGGCCGCCACCGACCGCACCGGATGCGGCAGCCACCAGGAGTCACGAAACGAGTAGGTCACCACGGGCGCCATCCTGCCCGCACCCCCGGCGCAGCGCACCCGCGCAGGGGCTACCGTGCGGTCATGAGCACAGTCGACCTCTCGAACCTGCTGAACCTCGCGCGCGCCTGGATCGCGGAGGATCCCGACGACCAGACCCGCGCCGAGCTCGAGCAGGCCGTCGCCGCGGCGCAGGCCGGGGGCGACCCGGCGGACCTGGCCGACCGGTTCGCCGGCACCCTGCAGTTCGGCACCGCGGGGCTGCGTGGCGCGCTGGGCGCGGGGTCCAACCGGATGAACCGCGTCGTGGTGACCCGCGCCGCGGCCGGCCTGGCGGCGTACCTGCGCGACAGCGGGGTGCCCGCCGACTCCAGCGTGGTGATCGGCTTCGACGCCCGCCACAACTCCGACGTGTTCGCCCGCGACACCGCCGAGGTGATGACCGGCGCCGGCCTGCGCGCGCTGGTGCTCCCCCGCCCGCTGCCGACGCCGCTGCTGGCCTTCGCCATCCGCGAGCTCGGAGCCGTCGCCGGGGTGATGGTCACCGCCAGCCACAACCCGCCCCAGGACAACGGCTACAAGGTCTACCTCGGCGACGGCTGCCAGATCGTGTCGCCGGCCGACCAGGAGATCGCCACGCGGATCGCCGCGGTCGGCGCCCTCGCCGACGTGCCCCGCGGCGCGCCCGGCGAGGTCCTCGACGAGCAGATCGTGGACCGCTACCTGGACACCGTCGCAGGCCTGGCCGCCGACGGGCCGCGTGACCTCGAGATCGTCTACACGCCGCTGCACGGCGTCGGCGCCACGTCGGTCATCCAGGTGCTGGAGACGGCCGGCTTCAAGGCCCCGCACGTGGTCGCCGAGCAGGAGCTGCCCGACCCCGACTTCCCCACCGTCGCCTTCCCGAACCCCGAGGAGCCCGGCGCGATGGACCTCGCGCTGGCCCTGGCCCAGCGCACCGACGCCGACCTCGTGGTGGCCAACGACCCCGACGCCGACCGGTGCGCCGCGGCGGTGCCCGGGCCGCACGGCTGGCGGATGCTGCGCGGCGACGAGGTGGGCGCGCTGCTCGCCAAGCACCTGCTCGACAGCGGACGCACCGGCGTCTTCGCCACCTCCATCGTCTCGTCCTCGCTGCTGGGCAGGATGGCGGCGGCCGCGGGTCAGGCGTACACCGAGACGCTGACCGGGTTCAAGTGGATCGGACGCATCGAGGGCCTGGCCTTCGGCTACGAGGAGGCGCTTGGCTACTGCGTCGACCCCGAGCACGTCAAGGACAAGGACGGCGTCTCCGC
Source organism: Nocardioides sp. Z43_10 (assembly GCF_059766615.1). Lineage (NCBI taxonomy): Bacteria > Bacillati > Actinomycetota > Actinomycetes > Propionibacteriales > Nocardioidaceae > Nocardioides > Nocardioides sp. Z43_10. The sequence continues at coordinate 53,169 of NZ_JCBAJY010000002.1, forward strand.
GCTGCTGCTGCTGTGCGAGCTCGCCGCGTCGGTCAAGGCGCAGGGCCGCACGCTCACCGACGTCCTCGACGACATCGCCCGCGAGCACGGCCTGCACGCCACCGACCAGCTCTCGGTCCGGGTCAGCGACCTCGCCGAGATCGGACGTGCGATGCAGCAGCTGCGCACCACTCCCCCGGTGTCGCTGGGCGGCCTGGCCGTCGAGGGGATCGACGACCTGTCCCTCGGCTCCCCGCAGCTTCCCCCCACCGACGGGCTGCGCTACCGGCTGGCCGGCGGGGCCCGGGTGATCGTGCGCCCGAGCGGCACCGAGCCCAAGATCAAGTGCTACCTCGAGGTGGTCGTCCCGGTCGAGGCCGGCGAGGGAGTCGACGCCGCACGGATCGCCGCGGCGGGCCGGCTCGACGCCGTGCGCAACGACATCAAGGCCGCCGCCGGGCTGTGAGCCCGGGTGGGGGTGCCGCTCACCGACGAGCCGGTCGGCCTATGCTTGCTCGGTGACGAGCACCCCCATCAACGCTGCCGCAACGGCCGTTCCCGCAGCAGGTCCGACGGGAGGGGACTTCTTCGACATCACCGGCTCGGAGTCCTCGCTGCGCCGCTTCCTGCACGGGCTTCCCGGCGTCGACCAGGTCGGGGCCGATGCCCGGGCCGCAACCCTGGGTTCGCGCTCCATCAAGGCCGCCTCCAAGGCCTACGCCCTGGACCTGGCCATCCGGATGGTCGACCTGACCACGCTCGAGGGGCAGGACACCCCGGGCAAGGTCCGGGCACTGTCGGCCAAGGCCCTGCGCCCCGACCCGGCCGACCCGACCTGCCCGAGCACCGCGGCGGTCTGCGTCTACCCGGACATGGTCGCGCACGCCAAGGAGGTCGTCGGCGACCGGGTCAACGTGGCCGCCGTCGCCACCGCGTTCCCCAGCGGCCGGGCCGCGCTCGACATCAAGCTCGCCGACACCCGTGACGCGGTCGAGGCCGGCGCCGACGAGATCGACATGGTCATCGACCGCGGCGCGTTCCTCAGCGGGCGCTACCTCGACGTCCACGACGAGATCGTGGCCGTCAAGCAGGCCTGCGGCGACGCGCACCTCAAGGTGATCTTCGAGACCGGCGAGCTGCAGACCTACGACAACGTACGACGCGCCTCGTGGCTGGCGATGATGGCCGGCGCGCACTTCATCAAGACCTCCACCGGCAAGGTGCAGCCGGCCGCCACCCTGCCGGTCACGATGATCATGCTCCAGGCGGTGCGCGACTTCCGCGCCGCCACCGGCCAGATGGTCGGTGTCAAGCCGGCCGGCGGCATCCGCACCGCCAAGGACGCGATCAAGTACCTGGTGACCGTCAACGAGGTGGCCGGGCCGGACTGGCTGGACCCGCACTGGTTCCGCTTCGGCGCCTCGAGCCTGCTCAACGAGCTGCTCATGCAGCGCACCAAGATGAGCACCGGCCGCTACAGCGGTCCCGACTACTTCACGCTGGACTGAGGACGATGACCTTCGAGTACGCCCCCGCCCCCGAGTCGCGCAGCATCGTCGACCTGCAGGAGTCCTACGGCCTCTTCGTCGACGGCGCCTTCGGCGACGGCCACGGCACACCGTTCAAGACGATCAACCCCGCGACCGAGGAGGTGCTGGCCGAGGTCGCCGAGGCCGACGCCGCCGACGTCGACCGCGCGGTCAAGGCGGCCCGGCGCGCCTACGACCGGGTCTGGTCGAAGATGCCCGGCCGCGAGCGCGCCAAGTACCTCTACCGCATCGCCCGGCTGATCCAGGAGCGCAGCCGCGAGCTGGCGGTGCTGGAGACCCTCGACAACGGCAAGCCGATCCGCGAGGCCCGCGACGTCGACGTGCCCACCGCCGCGGCGCACTTCTTCTACTACGCCGGCTGGGCCGACAAGCTCGAGTACGCCGTGGCCCAGCCGCTGGCCGACGGCCGCACCCCGCAGCCGGTGGGCGTCGCCGCGCAGGTCATCCCGTGGAACTTCCCGATGCTGATGCTGGCCTGGAAGGTCGCCCCGGCGCTGGCCGCCGGCAACACCGTCGTGCTGAAGCCGGCCGAGACCACCCCGCTGACCGCGCTGCTCTTCGCCGAGATCTGCCAGCAGGCCGGCCTCCCGGCGGGCGTCGTCAACATCGTCACCGGCGCCGGGGAGACCGGGCGCGCCCTGGTCGAGCACCCGGACGTCGACAAGGTCGCCTTCACCGGCTCCACCGCCGTCGGCCGCGAGATCGCGAAGACGGTCGCCGGCTCCCGCAAGCGGGTCACCCTGGAGCTGGGCGGCAAGGCCGCCAACATCGTCTTCGACGACGCCCCGATGGACGAGGCGATCGAGGGCATCGTCAACGGCATCTTCTTCAACCAGGGCCACGTGTGCTGCGCCGGCTCCCGGCTGCTGGTGCAGGAGTCGGTCCTCGACGACGTCCTCGACCGGCTCAAGCGCCGGATGGCCACCCTGCGGGTGGGCGACCCGCTCGACAAGAACACCGACGTCGGCGCGATCAACTCCGCCGAGCAGCTGGCCCGGATCCGCGACCTCTCCGCCATCGGCGAGGCCGAGGGCGCCGAGCGCTGGGCCCCCGCCTGCGACCTGCCCGAGCGCGGCTTCTGGTTCCCCCCGACGCTGTTCACCGGCGTCACCCAGGCCCACCGGATCGCCCGCGACGAGATCTTCGGCCCGGTGCTGTCGGTGCTGACCTTCCGCACCCCCGCCGAGGCGGTCGAGAAGGCCAACAACACGCCGTTCGGGCTGTCGGCAGGCGTGTGGACCGACAAGGGCTCGCGGATGCTGTGGATGGCCGACCGGCTGCGCGCCGGCGTGGTGTGGGCCAACACGTTCAACAAGTTCGACCCGACCAGCCCCTTCGGTGGCTACAAGGAGTCCGGGTACGGCCGCGAGGGCGGCCGGCACGGGCTGGAGGGGTACCTCAAGTGATGAAGCGCGACAACTCGCAGTCCACGCGGATCGAGGTCCGCAAGACCTGGAAGCTCTACATCGGCGGGGCCTTCCCCCGCTCGGAGTCGGGCTACTCCTACCTCGTCAACGACGCAGAGGGGAACTTCGTGGCCAACGCCTCGCTGGCCAGCCGCAAGGACGCCCGCGACGCCGTCGTGGCGGCCCGCAAGGCGTTCGGCGGCTGGGCCGGCCGCACGGCGTACAACCGCGCGCAGATCCTCTACCGCGTCGCCGAGGTGATGGAGGACCGTCGCCCGCAGTTCGTGCACGCCGTGCGCCAGGCCGAGGGCCTCGACGAGGCGGCGGCCGAGGCCGTCGTCGACGAGGCGGTCGACCGGCTGGTCTGGTACGCCGGCTGGGCCGACAAGATCGGACAGGTCGTCGGCAGCGCCAACCCGGTGGCCGGGCCCTACTTCAACCTCTCCAGCCCGGAGCCGACCGGCGTCGTCGCGGTGCTGGCCCCGCAGGGCTCGTCCCTGCTCGGGCTGGTCAGCGTCCTGGCCCCGGTGATCGTCACCGGCAACACCGCGGTCGTGGTCTCCTCCCACCAGCGTCCGCTGCCGGCGATCACCCTCGCCGAGGTGCTCGCCACCTCCGACGTGCCCGGTGGCGTGGTGAACCTGCTCACCGGGTCCGCCGCGACGATCGGCCCGTGGCTGGCCTCGCACATGGACGTCAACGCGATCGACCTGACCGGGGTGGCCGGCGACGCCGAGCTGGCCACCGCGCTCGAGGTCGGGGCCGCGGAGAACCTGAAGCGGGTCCGCCGGGCCCCGGACGCCGAGCCGGACTGGAGCGTCCGTCCCTCGCTGGATGCGATGACGGACTTCCTCGAGATCAAGACGGTCTGGCACCCGATCGGGATCTGAGCGGCTGGTTTGTCGGCTTCCGTGGGCGGGAGTGCACGTCGGCCTCGATGACCCTGTCGAGCGGGTCTTCGAGTTGGCTGTAGTCGGTCATCGGGTGGACCAGGAGGACGCCTTCCACCGTTTGCGGCAGGCGCGCTCCGGAGGCCATCGAGCAGGTCCGCGACGCGCAGCCCGGCTACTGACCTCCCCTGGTCCCGGAGCGCGGACCGCCTGCGGCAGAATGATCCGGTGCGCGCTCGAGTGATCGTCCTGGCCGGGCCGTCGGGCTCCGGCAAGTCCCGGCTCGCCGAGCGACTCGGGCTCCCCGTCCTCCGGCTCGACGACTTCTACCGTGACGGCGGCGACGCCGACCTGCCGCGCATCGAGCAGGGCGCCAACGCCGGCATGGTCGACTGGGACGACCCCGCGTCCTGGCTGCACGACGACGCGCTCGAGACCCTCGAGACCCTGTGCCGCGAGCAGCGGGCGGAGGTGCCGATCTACGAGATCGCCCAGGACGGCCGCTGCGGATCGCGGCCCCTCGACCTCGGCGATCACCGGCTCTTCGTGGCGGAGGGCATCTTCGCGCAGGAGATCGTGCCGGCGGCTCGTGCCCGCGGCCTGGTCGCCGCGGCGTACTGCGTGCACCACCATCCGCTGGTGACCTTCTGGCGCCGGCTCACCCGGGACCTGCGCGAGCACCGCAAGCCCCCGCTGGTCCTGGTGCGCCGCGGCGCGGCGCTGATGCGCGACCAGCGCCGCGTGGTGGACCACGCGGTGGCGCTGGGCTGCACGCCCCTGCGGCCGCACGACGCCTACGACGCCATCCAGTCGCTCGTCCACGGCTGAGCCTCCCGTGGACCAGGCGCTGCCCTTCCCCACGGGCCTGGTCCAGCCCGACCAGACGACCTGCGGGCCGGCGGTCGCCGTCACCGCGCGGATGCTCCTCGATCCGCCGTACCGCGCGTGGGTCGCCGCGGGCACTCCCCCGACCACGCGGTTCGCCCACGAGGTCGCGTCCACGCACGCCCGGCTCGCCTCGTGGCTGGGTCCGGACGGCCGGCCACAGCTCCCGTGGCCGCGAGCGCTCGGCACCGCTCCCTGGGCGCTGGCGCGGCTGCTCGGCTCCCCCAGCGGCCGCCCCGCCACGTCGTACGGCGTGCGGGCGGTCTGGCCCAGCAGGCGCGGGCGCGCTCGCGCCTTCGACCGGCTGGTGGACGCGCTGGCCGGCCGCGCCCCGGCGCCGCTCTACGTCGGCAACCGCCGGGCCCCGCGCCACGTGGTGCTCGTGGTGGGTGCGGAGCCCGGCCGGCTGCGCTGCTACGACCCGGCCCGGGGACGGCCCGTCGACGTCTCGCGCGCCGCCTTCGTGGACGGCCCGCTGCGGGTGTCGGGCTGGCGGGTCCCCTGGCTGGTGGTGGTGCCGGTCAGGACGGGTCGGCGTACCAGGGCTTGATCACGTCGTTGATGATCGCCAGCCGCTCGTCGAAGGGCAGGAACGCCGACTTCATCGCGTTGATGGCGAACCAGCGCAGGTCGTCGAGGGTGTAGCCGAACGCCTCGACCAGCGACCACATCTCCGCGGTCATCGAGGTGCCGCTCATCAGCCGGTTGTCGGTGTTCACCGTGACCCGGAAGCGCAGGTCGTTGAGGACCCCGATCGGGTGCTCCGCGATCGACTTGGCCGCCCCGGTCTGCACGTTGGAGGCGGGGCACATCTCGAGCGGGATGCGCTTGTCGCGCACGTAGGCCGCGAGCCGGCCCAGCTCGACGGAGCCGTCCTCGTGCACGGTGATGTCGTCGATGATGCGCACGCCGTGGCCCAGCCGGTCGGCGCCGCACCACTGGATCGCCTCCCAGATCGAGGGCAGCCCGAAGGCCTCCCCGGCGTGGATGGTGAAGTGGGCGTTCTCGCGCTGCAGGTACTCGAACGCGTCGAGGTGGCGGGTGGGCGGGTAGCCGGCCTCCGCGCCGGCGATGTCGAAGCCTGCGACGCCGCGGTCGCGCCAGGCCACCGCCAGCTCGGCGATCTCGCGCGAGCGGGCCTGGTGTCGCATCGCGGTGAGCAGCTGGCGCACCACGATCCGGCCCTGGGCCGCCTCGGTGCCCGCGTCGAAGCCCCGCTGCACCGCGGCGACGACCTCGTCGAGGCTGAGACCGCCCTCGACGTGCTGCTCGGGGGCGTAGCGGATCTCGGCGTACACCACGCCGTCGGCGGCCAGGTCCTCGACGCACTCACGCGCCACCCGGGTCAGCGCGTCGGCGGTCTGCATCACCGCGACGGTGTGGTCGAACGTCTCCAGGTAGCGCGGCAGCGAGCCGGAGTCCGCCGACTCGGTGAACCACCGGGCCAGGGACTCGGCATCCGGGGCGGGCAGCTCGTGGCCGATCTCCGCGGCCAGCTCGACGATGGTCGCAGGCCGGAGCCCGCCGTCCAGGTGATCGTGCAGCAACACCTTGGGAGCGCGGTGGACCTGCTCCCACGTGGGCGTCGTTGCGGCGGTAGGTTCGGCGAGGGAGTGGGACGTCGTCATGCACGTCATTGTCCCACCGGACCCTGACGTCCCAGACCAAGGAGCAGACGAATGCGCGTGTTCACCACCCTCGACGAGGTCGCCGCCGCTGTCGGCGAAGAGCTCGGCACCACCGAGTGGGTCGAGATCGACCAGGACCGGGTCGACAAGTTCGCGGAGGCCACCGGCGACCACCAGTGGATCCACGTCGACGTCGAGCGCGCGAAGCAGGGGCCCTTCGGCGGCACCATCGCCCACGGCTACCTGACGCTCTCGCTGGTCCCCTGGCTGGGCACCCAGGTCTTCGACCTGGCCACGCCCGGCGCCAAGCTGAACTACGGCGTCAACAAGGTGCGCTTCCCCAACCCCGTGCGGGTCGGCTCCCGGGTGCGGGCCACCGTCTCGGTCGCCGACGTCACCGACCTCCCGGCCGGCAAGCAGCTGACGCTGAAGTACGTCGTGGAGATCGAGAACGAGACCAAGCCCGCCTGCGTCGCCGAGACCGTGGTCCTGCTCCTGCCCTGACCCGGACGCACGACCGCCGTCGCGCAGGCTCCTCTCGGAGCGTGCGCGACGGCGGTGGTGACCGGCTCTGCGGTGCGCCCGGTCAGGAGATCCGGTCGATCACCAGCGACTGGGGCGTGTACGACGCCGCGTCACCGATGTCGTAGCCGCCCTCGAGGCTGGCCAGCGCCCGCTCGAAGCGGTCCGGCTCGTCGGTCAGCAGGGTGAACAGGGGCTGGCCCTGCTCCACCCGGTCGCCGGGGCGGGCGTGCCACACCACACCGGCGCCAGCCTGGACCGGGTCCTCCTTGCGACCGCGCCCGGCACCGAGACGCCAGGCCGCCAGGCCCACCGCCATCGCGTCGAGCCGGGTCAGCGTCCCGCTGACGGGCACCGTGACGACGTGCTCCTCGCGGGCGCGCGGCATCGCTGCGTCGGGGTCGCCGCCCTGGGCGCTGATCATCCGGCGCCAGGCGTCCATCGCCGAGCCGTCGGCGAGCTTGTCGGCCGGGTCGACGTCGTCGCGCCCGGCGCCGGCGAGCATCTCCCGGGCCAGGGCCAGGGTGAGCTCCACGACGTCGGCGGGGCCGCCGCCGGCCAGCACCTCCACCGACTCCGCGACCTCGATCGCGTTGCCGGCGGTGCGCCCCAGCGGGGTGGCCATGTCGGTGAGCAGCGCGACCGTGCGCACGCCCGCGTCCTTGCCCAGCGCGACCATCGTCTCGGCCAGCTCCCGGGCGCGCGCCTCGTCCTTCATGAAGGCACCGCTGCCCACCTTCACGTCGAGGACCAGCGAGCCGGTGCCCTCGGCGATCTTCTTGGACATGATCGAGGAGGCGATCAGCGGGATCGCCTCGACCGTGCCGGTGACGTCGCGCAGCGCGTAGAGCTTCTTGTCGGCCGGGGCCAGCCCGGTGCCGGCGGCGCAGATGACCGCGCCCACCGACTCGAGCTGCTCGAGCATCGCCTCGTTCGACAGCGACGCCTGCCAGCCGGGGATCGCCTCCAGCTTGTCCAGCGTGCCGCCGGTGTGGCCGAGGCCGCGCCCGGAGAGCTGCGGCACCGCCACCCCGCAGGCCGCGACGAGCGGCGCCAGCGGCAGCGTGATCTTGTCGCCGACACCGCCGGTGGAGTGCTTGTCGGCGGTCGGGCGGGACAGCGAGGAGAAGTCCATCCGCTCCCCCGACGCGATCATCGCGTTGGTCCAGCGGGCGATCTCGCGACGACCCATGCCGTTGAGCAGGATCGCCATGGCGAGGCTCGCCATCTGCTCCTCGGCCACGGCACCGTGGGTGTAGGCGTCGATCACCCAGTCGATCTGGCTGTCGCTCAGCTCACCCCCGTCACGCTTGGCGGTGATCACCTCGATGGCGTCGTGCTTGCTCACTGATCTCTCCCTTCGAGTGCTTCCGGTCCGAAGGCGTCCGGCAGTACCTGGTCCATCCGGCGGATGCCGGAGACCGTCTGTAGCAGCAGTTCGGGCCCACCGTGCTCGAAGAGCAGCTGGCGGCACCGGCCGCACGGCATGATCACGTCCCCGTCCTCGCGCACGCAGACGAAGTGCGTGAGCCGGCCCCCGCCGCTGGCGTGGAGCTGCGAGACGAGCCCGCACTCCGCGCAGAGCGCCACGCCGTACGAGGCGTTCTCGACGTTGCAGCCGACGACGATGCGACCGTCCGCGACCCGGGCCGCGGCCCCGACCCGGTAGCCCGAGTAGGGCGCGTAGGCCTGCGCCGTCATGGCGCGAGCGGCCTGGCGGAGCTCCTCCCAGCCCGGGTCGACGCCGGCTGGGTCGGCGCCGTCGGCGGTGCTCATCCCGCCGAGCCCTTGCGGTAGACCTGACCGGCGGTCGCCGGCATCCGCAGCGACTGCGAGGCGAACGCGAGCACGAACAGCGTCGCGACGTACGGCGTCATGCTGGAGAAGTCCGGCGGGATCCGGTCGGTGAGCGCCCACCACACGACGAACACCGCACCCAGCCCGGCGAAGACGACCGCGCGCGTGGAGACACCGGTGCGGCGCAGCTGCAGGGCGCCGAGGATCAGCAGCACCACGCCGACCAGCAGCAGCAGGGCGTGCACCGACTCGCTGCCGCCGCGCAGCTCGAGCGCGGTGGAGTAGCCGAAGAGGCCTGCGCCCAGCAGCAGGCCGCCGGGGCGCCAGTTGCCGAAGATCATCGCGGCGAGGCCGATGTAGCCCAGCCCGCCGGTCATCCCGTTCTGGTAGCCCGAGGAGGCCACCAGGGCCAGGTAGGCGCCGCCCAGACCGGCGAACATGCCGGAGATGGTGACCGCGATGACCTTGTAGAGGTAGACGTTGACGCCCAGCGACTCCGCGGCGCTCGGCGACTCGCCCACCGAGCGCAGACGCAGGCCGAACGAGGTGTGCCACAGGATCCAGGCGGTGAACCCGAAGAGTGCGAAGACCAGCAGGGTCACCACCGACATGCGGTCGGTGAGGGCGGCCACGACCGAGAAGAAGTCCGAGACGAAGAACCAGTGCCGCTCCTCCATGTCCTTGGCGAACTCGACGACCGGCTCGATCGTGATCGTCGGGGTGCGCGGCAGGGTCGGGGACTGCGTCGGGCCGCCACCGGGCAGCCCGGTGAAGAACGCCTCGGCCAGGAAGCCGGCCACGCCGACCGCGATGATGTTGATCGCGACACCGGAGACGATGTGGTCGACGCCGATGATCACGGTCGCGTAGGCGTGGATCAGGCCGCCGATGGCGCCGAAGAGGATCGCGCCGAGCAGACCGACGCCGACCCCGTAGTGGTAGGTGAAGTAGCCGGCACCCAGGGTGCCCGCGATCATCATCCCCTCGAGGCCGATGTTGACCACGCCGGCCCGCTCGCACCACAGGCCGCCGAGGCCGGCCAGCGCGATCGGGACCGAGGAGATGATCGCGGCGCGCAGCGCGCCGGCGGAGTCGATGCCGTCGACCCCGGTCACGATGCGCACCAGGGAGATCAGCATCAGCCCCCCGGCCACCATCAGCATCCAGCGGAGCGGAGTGGAGGTCTTCCACCGCGCAGCGGGGGTCGCGGACCTGTGGGTGAGGCCGGCCGGCGAACGGGTGTCGCTCATGCCTTGACTCCTTCGGGCTGGGCGCTGGCGATCTGCTGCGCGACGCTCTGTTGCTCGAGACGGACCCGGTAGCGCCGCACGACCTCGTAGGCCACGACGACAGCGAGCACGATGATGCCTTGGGTGACCGAGACGATGTCCGGGGAGACCCCGACCAGGATGTTGAGCAGCGCTCCCTGGTCGTTGAGGAATGCGAAGATCAGGGCGCCCAGGGCGATGCCGAGGGGGTGGTTGCGTCCCAGCAGCGCGACCGCGATGCCGGAGAAGCCGAGGCCGCTCTGGAACGACGAGCCGTAGCTGTGCGCCTCGCCGAACAGGACCGGCATCCCGATCAGCCCGGCGATCGCGCCGGAGATCAGCATCGTGACGACGATCATCCGCTTCACGTCCACGCCGGCGGCCTTGGCGGCCGTCTCCGAGGCTCCCGTGGCGCGCAGCCCGAAGCCGAAGCTGGTGCGGCTGAGCACCACCGCGTAGACGACGCCGACCACGACGGCGAGGATCGAGAGTCCGTAGACCTCGTTGGCCGCGTCGGGCAGCAGCGAGAAGCCGCCCACCCAGCTCTCCTCGGGTACCGGCTCGGTGGCCCGCGAGTTGCCCGTGCTGACGCCGACCTTGCGCAGGTAGTACCCGACGAGCAGCCCGGCGATCGAGTTCAGCATGATCGTGGAGATCACCTCGCTGACCCCTCGGGTCACCCGGAGCACGGCGGCGATGCCGGCCCACAGGGCGCCGGCCACCATGGCCAGCACGATCGCGAACACGGTGTTCGCGGCCCCGGGCAGCCAGGCCTCGCCGGCCACGTAGGCCGCCACGAACGAGCCCACGCGGTACTGGCCCTCCACGCCGATGTTGAACAGGTTCATCTTGAAGCAGATGGCCGCGGCGACGCCTGCGAGGTAGAGGATCGCGGCGCCGTTGATGATGTTGGTGAGCTGTCGCGGCTCGGGCCACGCCAGCAGGGTGCGCCAGAACAGCCCGACGTCCGCGTCCGTGCTCAGCAGGATCGCGGAGGCGATCAGCCCGGCCAGCGCGAAGGCCAGCACGGGGGCGGCCAGGTTGAGTCCGATTCGTCGTACGGCGTTCATGGGGTCGGGGACTCCTTGCCGGCTCCGGTCATCGCCGAGCCGAGTTCTTGGGCCGTCACCTGCTGTGGGTCGAGCGGTTCGCTGAGCCGGCCTCGCAGGATCACACGGATGGTGTCGGACAGTCCGATCAGCTCGTCGAGGTCGGCCGAGATGAGCAGGACTGCCAGCCCGCTGCGGCGGGCCTCGCGGATGTGGTCCCAGATGGCGGCCTGGGCCGCCACGTCGACTCCGCGGGTCGGGTGCGCGGCGATCAGCAGGTCCGGCCCGGAGCTCATCTCCCGCCCGACGATGAACTTCTGCTGGTTGCCGCCGGAGAGGGCACGCGCGGTGGTCTCCTCGCTGGGCGTGCGCACGTCGTAGTCGGCGATGATGCGGCGCGCGGACTCGCGGGCGACCTTGCGGTTGATCCAGCCGCGGCTGACCAGCGGCCGGCGGGTCTGGTGGCCCAGGATGCGGTTCTCCCACAGCGGCGAGTCCAGCAGGAGGGCGTGGCGGTGGCGGTCCTCGGGGACCACCCCGATGCCCAGCTCGCGGCGACGCCGCACGGACAGCGCGGTGATGTCGCGCTCGCCGAGGTGGATGGTGCCGCCCGTGAGGCTCACCATGCCCATGATCGCCTCGACCAGCTCGGTCTGGCCGTTGCCCTCGACGCCGGCGATGCCGACGACCTCGCCGGCGTGGACGACGAGGTCCACGTCGGTGAGCACGGTGCGTCCGGTGGAGTCGGTGCAGGTGACCCGGTCGACGACCAGGCGGCGCACGTCGGTGACGGTGGACTCCTCGGTCGCCGGCGAGGGGAGCTCGCTGCCGACCATCAGCTCGGCCAGCTGGCGCGAGGTGATGCCCTGCGGCTTCACCGAGGCGACCGTGGTGCCGCGCCGCATCACCGTGATGTCGTCGGCGATGGCCCGGACCTCGTCGAGCTTGTGACTGATGAAGACGATGGTGTGGCCCTCGGCCTTGAGGGTGCGGAGGTTCGCGAAGAGCGCGTCCACCTCCTGCGGCACGAGCACTGCGGTCGGCTCGTCGAGGATGATGATGCGGGCACCGCGATAGAGGACCTTGAGGATCTCCACGCGCTGCCGCGCACCGACTCCCAGCCGCTCGACCAGCAGGTCGGGATCGAGGTCGAAGCCGTACGCCTCGGAGATCCGCACGATCTCCGCGCGGGCGGCGGCGCCGATGCCGTGCCGCTTCTCCGCGCCCAGGACGACGTTCTCGAGCACGGTGAGGTTGTCGGCCAGCTGGAAGTGCTGGAACACCATGCCGATGCCGTGGTCGATCGCGTCGGAGGGCGAGCTGAAGCTGACCTGCTCGCCGTTCACCTCGATCGTGCCCTCGTCCGGCTTCTGCACGCCGTACAGGATCTTCATCAGGGTGGACTTGCCGGCACCGTTCTCGCCGATCAGCGCGTGGACGGTGCTCTGACCGATCGAGAAGCTCACGTCGTGGTTGGCCACCACGCCCGGGAAGCTCTTGCCGATGCCCTCAACCCTCACCGCAACCGCCCCTGGCGGGACGACCGGCTCGGTCGTGTCTGTCACGAAACTTCCTCCTGTGTGATCCGCCGGCGCGCTGCCGCTGGACGCAGATGGGCCCGGACCGGCCCGCGGGGGATGGCCGATCCGGGCCCGGAACTCACGGGGCAAGAGCCCGCAAGGTGGTGCGCACGATCAGGGTGCCGTGGGAACCTTGATCTCGCCGTTGGCGATCTTCTCGCTGTAGCCGTCGATCTGCTCGGCGATGTCGTCCACGAAGCCGCCGGAGGTCGAGTAGCCGACACCCTCCTTGGAGAGGTCGTACTTCACGAAGCCGTTGGGCACCTCGTCGTTGGCGACCGCCTGGGCGAAGTCGAAGACACCGGTGTCGATGCGCTTGAGCATCGAGGTCAGGATGTGCGCCTTCTGGTCGTCCGAGGCAGTGAGGTACTGGTCGGAGTCGACGCCGATGGCCCACTTGCCGTCCTGGCCGGCGACGGCCTGGAAGAGGCCGAGGCCCGACTTGCCGGCGGCGTGGTAGATCACGTCGACGCCCTTGTCGAGCATGCCCTCGGCAGCGGTGCGCGCACCGGGCGAGTTCTCGAAGCCGCCCTCACCGTCGTCCGGGTCCTGGGTCAGGTACTGGACCTCGACCTTCATCTGCGGGTCGACCGCCTTGACACCGGCGACGTAGCCGGCCTCGAAGCCCTTGATCAGGTCACCGGGCGTGCCGCCGATGAACCCGACGTGCTTGGCCTCGCTCTTGAGCGCGGCGGCCACGCCGACGAGGTAGGAGCCCTCGTTGTCCGCGAAGGTCAGGTCGGCCAGGTTGTCGGCCGGGGCGACCGAGCTGGCGAAGCCGTCGATGACGGCGAAGTTCGTGTCCGGGAACTCGGCGGCGACCTCGGCGGCGGCCGGCGAGTAGATGTAGCCGACGGCGATGATCGGGTTGAAGCCCTGCTCGGCCAGCGTCCGCAGGCGGTTGCCGCGGATGGTGTCGGTCTCGCCGGTGCCGGCCTCGGCCTCGACACAGGTGGCGTCGAGCTCCTCGACGGCCTTCTCCAGACCGGTGTAGGCGGCGTCGTTGAACGACTGGTCGCCACGGCCACCGACGTCGTAGGCGACGCCGATCTTGGGGCCGTCACCGTCGGCGGTCTTGCAGACCGCCTCGTCGCCACCCTTGGAGCCCTTGGCCTCCTTGGTGTCGTCGTCGCCGCCACCACCACAGCCGGTCAGTGCCAACGTGCTCGCCGCGACGACCAGCGTAATCCTGCGAAGCTTGCGCAAGACTCCTCCTCAGTTCCGTATCGGCTCCGCCAGCCGACGAAACCCGTGAGAACAGTAAGCCTCCCCGAGGCGTGTCCGCTGGCGGACCAGATGACTTGCAATAAACGTTACCGACCGGTTATCTTCCCCGGTCGTCCGCCCGCGTGGGGGGCTCTGACGTGGTGGCGCAGGTCACTGCCGAAGATCGGTTCCGACACCGGCCAGGCCCGCGTTCGCGAGCACTCGGGCGGCGATCGGGACGGCGCGCTCGTCGATGCGCAGGTCGCCTTGGTGCAGGTCGTAGGAGGCGCCCCCGGGGGTGCGGGTGCCGAGCCGGGCCATCGCGCCCGGGACCCGGTCGAGGTACCAGCCGAAGTCCTCGCCGCCCAGGCTCTGCTGGGTCGGCACGCGACCGGCTGCGCCGAGCACGAGCTCGACCGCATGGCCGAGCATCCGCGTCGAGTCGGGCTCGTTGACCACCGGCGGGACACCACGCTGGTAGGTCACCTCGGCGCTCACGCCGTAGGGCGCGATGATCTGGTCGACCGCCTCGCGCACCAGCCGCTCCGCCTCCCCCCAGGCCACGGCGTCGAGCATCCGCACCGTGCCGGAGACCCGCCCGGAGGCCGGGATGACGTTGCGTGCCGCACCGGCGCGCACCAGGCCCCAGACCACGCTCGCGCCGGCCCGGGGGTCCAGGCGTCGCGACAGGATGGCGGGGAGCTCGGTGACCAGCTTGCCGAGCGCGAAGGTGAGGTCCTCGGTCAGGTGGGGCCGCGAGGTGTGGCCGCCCTTGCCGCTGAGCCGCACGTCGACTGCGTCGGCTGCGCCGGTCAGTGGTCCCTCGCGCAGTCCCACCACGCCGACGTCGAGGCTGGGGTCGCAGTGCAGACCGAAGATCCGGTCGACGTCGTCGAGCCGGCCTTGGGCCAGCACGTCCAGGGCGCCGCCGGGCATCACCTCCTCGGCCGGCTGGAACACCAGCCGGACCCGTCCGGGCAGCAGGCCCGCGGCGTGGGTGGCGGCGAGCGCCAGCCCGGCGCCGAGCAGGCCGGTGACATGGACGTCGTGCCCGCAGGCGTGGGCGACACCGGGCACGGTGCTCGCCCACGGGTCCCCGGTGCGGTCCTCGACCGGCAGCGCGTCGAGGTCCGCGCGCAACGCGACCAGGGGGCCGCCGGTGCCGATGTCGGCGGTCAGGCCGCTGCGCGGCAGCAGCGAGACCTCGACCCCGGCCTTCTCGAGGCGCTCGGCCACCAGACGGGTCGTGCGCTCCTCGTGCCACGACAGCTCCGGGTGCGCGTGCAGGTCACGACGGAAGTCGATCAGCTCGTCGTGCAGGTCCCCGATGACGGCGTCGACCATCGCGGTCGCACCAGAGCGGATCGGGAAGAGGGCTGCCATCACCTCCCAGCCTAGTGACATGCAGGAGGCAAGGAGAAACCAACGGCGTGTGGCGATGACAACGCCGACCCGGCGGTCAGCCGTCGTAGGCCGCGAGGATCCGGTCCGCCGCCTCGGGGGCGGCCATCTCGCCGGCCAGCACGGCCCCGCGGATCTCCTCGCGCACCGCGGCCACCGCGGCCGAGCGCCGCAGCCGCTGGTCGAGCTCGTCACGGACCAGCGCCCAGGTGAACTCCAGCTGCTGGCCGGCCCGCTTGCGGGCCAGCCCCCGCTCCCCCAGGTGGTCGCGGTGCGCCAGCACCCGCTCCCAGAGCTCGGGGACGCCGGTGCCCTCCAGGGCCGAGCAGGTCACCACCGGCGGCGCCCACTCCCCCTTGCCGTGCACGAGCCGCAGCGCACCGGCCAGCTCACGGGCGGCCCCGCGCGCCTCGGCCTCGCGGTCGCCGTCCGCCTTGTTGACCGCGATCACGTCCGCGATCTCCAGGATGCCCTTCTTGATCCCCTGCAGCTGGTCGCCGGTGCGCGCCAGGGTCAGGAAGAGGAACGTGTCGACCATGCCGGCCACGGTCACCTCCGACTGGCCGACGCCGACGGTCTCGACGAGCACCACGTCGTAGCCGGCGGCCTCGAGCACGATCATCGCCTGGGTGGTCGCCCGGGCGACGCCGCCGAGCGTGCCGGCCGACGGCGAGGGGCGGATGTAGGCGTTCGGGTCCGCGCCCAGCCGGGCCATCCGGGTCTTGTCGCCGAGCACGGAGCCGCCGGTGCGTACCGAGGACGGGTCGACGGCGAGCACCCCGACCCGCTTGCCCGCCGCGGTCAGCTCGCTGCCCAGCGCCTCGATGAACGTGGACTTGCCGACCCCGGGCACCCCCGAGATGCCGACCCGGATCGCACCCCCGGCGTCCGGGGTGAGCTCCGCGAGGAGCTCACGCGCGGCGGCGCGGTGGTCGACGCGCGAGGACTCCACCAGGGTGATCGCCCGTGACACGTCGGCGCGGCGCCCCGCACGGATCCCCGTGCGGAGCGCTGCCACGTCGACGGCGCGCGAGCGCCGGGCGGGGCTGTCGCCCGCCATCAGTCCGCGAGCTGCGCAGACAGCTTCTCGAGCAGGTCGAGACCGGCCTCGGCGATGACCGTACCGGGCAGGAAGACCGCGGCGGCGCCCATGTCCTTGAGCGTCTGCACGTCGTCGGGCGGGATGACGCCGCCGATGACGATCATGATGTCCGGTCGGCCCTGCTCGGCCAGGGCTGCCTTCAACGCAGGCAGCAGCGTGAGGTGGCCGGCGGCCAGCGACGAGACCCCGACGATGTGCACGTCGGCGTCGATCGCCTGCTGCGCGACCTCCTCGGGGGTCGAGAAGAGCGGCCCCACGTCGACGTCGAAGCCCATGTCGGCGAAGGCGGTCACCACGACCTTCTGGCCGCGGTCGTGGCCGTCCTGGCCCATCTTGGCCACCAGGATGCGGGGGCGGCGGCCCTCCTGCTCCTCGAACTTGGCGGTCGCCTCCTGCACGGCGGCGAGCTTGCCGTCGCCGGCGTCGGAGGATGCGTCGCGGTACACGCCACTGATCGTACGGATCACCGCCTGGTGACGCCCGTAGACCTTCTCCAGCGCCTCGGAGATCTCCCCCACCGTCGCCTTCGCCCGGGCGGCGTCCACGGCCAGCTTGAGCAGGTTGCCGTCCAGCGAGCCACCCTCCTGGTGCCCGGCCGCGGCGGAGGCGGTCAGCGCGTCCAGGGTGCGGCGCACCTCGTCGTCGTCGCGCTCGGCACGCAGCCGCTCCAGCTTGGCGACCTGCTGGCGGTAGACGTCGTCGTTGTCGACGCGCAGCACGTCGAGCTTGTCCTCCGCGGCCGGGCGGTAGGTGTTGACCCCGATCACCTTCTGCGCCCCGGAGTCGATGCGCGCCTGGGTGCGCGCGGCGGCCTCCTCGATGCGCAGCTTCGGGATGCCCTGCTCGATCGCCTTCGCCATCCCGCCGGCGGCCTCGGCCTCCTGGATGTGCGCCCACGCCTTCTCGGCGAGGTCGTGGGTGAGCCGCTCCACGTAGTAGGAGCCGGCCCAGGGGTCGATGACCCCGGTGGTGCCCGACTCCTGCTGCAGCAGCAGCTGGGTGTTGCGCGCGATGCGGGCCGAGAAGTCGGTCGGCAGCGCGATCGCCTCGTCGAGGGCGTTGGTGTGCAGCGACTGGGTGTGGCCCTGAGTCGCGGCCATCGCCTCGATCGCGGTCCGCTGGACGTTGTTGAACACGTCCTGGGCGGTCAGCGACCACCCGGAGGTCTGGCTGTGGGTGCGCAGGCTCAGCGACTTGGGGTTCTTCGGGTCGAACTCGCGCACCAGCCGGGCCCACAGGGCGCGGGCCGCGCGCATCTTGGCGACCTCCATGAAGAAGTTCATCCCGATCGCCCAGAAGAAGCTCAGCCGGGGAGCGAACTTGTCGATGTCCAGGCCCGCGGCCAGCCCGGCCCGGATGTACTCGACACCGTCGGCGAGCGTGTAGGCGAGCTCGAGGTCGGCGGTCGCCCCGGCCTCCTGGATGTGGTAGCCGGAGATCGAGATCGAGTTGAAGCGCGGCATCTTCGCCGAGGTGTAGGCGAAGATGTCGGAGATGATCCGCATCGACGGCAGCGGCGGGTAGATGTAGGTGTTGCGGACCATGAACTCCTTGAGGATGTCGTTCTGGATGGTCCCCGTGAGCTGCTCCGGCTTCACCCCCTGCTCCTCGGCCGCCACGATGTAGAGGGCGAGGACCGGCAGCACCGCGCCGTTCATCGTCATCGACACCGACATCTCGTCGAGCGGGATGCCCTCGAAGAGGGTGCGCGCGTCGTAGATGGAGTCGATGGCCACGCCCGCCATGCCCACGTCGCCGCGCACCCGGGGGTGGTCGGAGTCGTAACCGCGGTGGGTGGCCAGGTCGAACGCGACGCTGAGCCCCTTCTGGCCGGCCGCGAGGTTGCGGCGGTAGAAGGCGTTGGACTCCTCCGCGGTCGAGAAGCCGGCGTACTGGCGCACGGTCCACGGCTGCGTGGTGTACATCGTCGGGTAGGGACCGCGCAGGAACGGGCTCAGGCCCGGCCAGGTGTCGAGGGCGTCCAGGCCCTCGAGGTGCTCGGGGCCGTAGACCGGCAGGATGTCGATGCCCTCCGGGGAGGGCCAGGGGGAGGTCCCCGGCTCGACGGCCGGCTTCTCCCCGGCCGAGCCGGTGACGGCCCGCTCACCCTCGAGCGGCAGACCCGCGAAGCTCTTCGGAATGCTCATGCCAGCTTGCCTCTCGTCCGGGTGAGGAACGCGAGCGCGTCCACCCCGATGGAACAACTGTCGTCGACCGCGAGCCCGTCTCCGACGGCCTCGGGCTTGCCTGCCAGGACCACCCAGCGGGCTCCGGCCTCGCGCAGCGCGGGCACCAGCTCGCCGGCCCAGGCGGCGTAGGTCTTGTCGGCGCCGGCCAGGCACACCACCGGCTGCCCGGCGTAGGCGGCCAGCACGTCGGCGACCCCCTGGGTCGCTCCGGCCTGCGCCACCCGGATGCCTCCGGCGGCGAACAGGTTGGTGGCGAAGGTGGCGCGTGCGGTGTGCGACGCGATCGTGCCCATCGTCGCCAGGAAGACCGGCGTGCTCGCCGGCTCGTCGCGCAGCGCCTCGAACGGCGCGGCGTAGCGGCGCACCGCGTCCGCGGCCGGGCTGGGCTGGCGCTCGGGCAGCACCTCGTCGAGGTTGGGGAACTCGCTGACGCCGGTGATCGGCCGCTTGCGGCGCGCGATGTCGGCGTCTCGCTTGGCCACCACCTCGTCGATGCGGGCGCGCAGGGACCCGTCGGCCAGCGCGGCCTCGATGCCGCCGGCCTCCTCGATGCGGCCGAGCTCCTCCCAGGCCGCGCGGGCCAGGTCGTCGGTCAGCTTCTCCACCGCGTAGGCACCACCGGCGGCGTCGGTCACCTTGGCCACGTGCGACTCCCAGATCAGCAGGGAGGAGGTGTTGCGCGCGATGCGCCGGCCGAACTCGTCGGGCACGCCGAGGGTCGAGTCGAAGGGCAGCACGGTGATCGCCTCGGCCCCGCCGATGCCGGCGGAGAAGGTCGCCACGGTGGTGCGCAGCATGTTGACCCAGGGGTCGTACTTGCTCATCATCGGGCGGCTGGTCACCACGTGCTGGCGCTGCCCGCCGGCGTCCGGGGACGCGCCGCTGAGCTCGGCCACCCGGGCCCACAGCCGGCGAGCGGCGCGGAGCTTGGCGATGGTGGGGAACTGCTCGTCGGTGGCGGCGTAGCGGAACTCGATCAGGCCGAGCGCCTCGTCGACGCCGATCCCGGCGGCCTCCAGGGCGCGCAGGTACGCCGCGCCGACGGCGAGGCTGTAACCGAGCTCCTGGCCGTCGGAGGCGCCGAGGTCGTGCACGGCGCTCGCGTCGACCACGAGCCCGAGCACACCGGCGCCGCGAGCGAGCTCCGCCGCGCGGGCGAGGACCGAGAGGTCGCCCGCACCGGTGCCGCGCAGAGCGGCGGCGACCGGGTCCACCCCCAGGTTCGTGCCCTCGGCCGGTTCCAGGCCGCGCTCGCGCAGTACGGCGACGAGCGCCTCGGCGGCGCCCAGCGGGTCGCCGGGGGCGTCGAGCACGACGGGCGCGAGGTCGAGCAGGACGCCGTCCAGGACGGTGCCCAGCTCGTCGGCGGACAGGCCCTCGCCGAGCGCGACCCACACCGAGGTGGCGCCGTTCTCGAGGTCGACCAGGACCGCCTCGTTGGCCGCCTTGGCCGACGGGCCGTCCACCTGGACGCGGATGTCCCACCCGGTCTCCGGGCGGGTCACCACCCGTCCACGGGTGAAGGGGGCCGCGCCCGCGTCGCCGAGGGCGGGCAGCCCCGCGGCCGTCTCGGCGGTCCCGATCGGGCCGACGGAGATCCCGTCGAGGGTCGTGCGGGAGAGCTTGTCCCACACTGCGGAATCGGGGTCATCGGTGCCCAGGCGTCCCGACTTGCGCAGCACGGCGGCGGCCAGCTTCTCCCACTCCGCCGCACTGTGCCGATCCTCGGGTGACGCCAGCGCGAGCCGGTCCTGCTCGGAGCCAGAGGTCATGGGTTCCACAATAGAACAGCCCTGCACAGCCTCCGCACGAGTCCGAGTCGTGGGGCCGACGGCCGGGGTGACCGGCGGGTAACAAGGCGTATGTCACACCGGCCCACGAGCGGGCACTCGACTAGTGGCGATACTGTGACCTACGTGGCAACCCCGACACTCGTAAAAAGCAGCCGGTCGACGCGCTCCACCGTGGCCCTGAAGATCCTGATGGCCGTCACCGGCCTCATCTTCATCGGCTACCTGCTGCTGCACATGTACGGCAACCTCAAGGTCTTCAACGGCGAGACGGCGTTCGACGAGTACGCCCATCACCTGCGGACCTTCGGGGAGCCGATGCTTCCCTACAGCGGTCTGCTGTGGGCGTTGCGCGTCGTGCTGATCCTCGCCCTCCTCGGGCACGCCTACTCGGCGTTCCACCTGTGGGCTCGGGCGAAGAAGGCGCGACCGAACAAGTACGTCATGAAGAAGGCCGTCGCGGCCACGCTCTCCTCGCGGATGATGCGCTGGGGCGGCGTCGCGCTGCTGCTCTTCGTGGTGTTCCACATCCTCCACCTGACCACGCACACCATCAATCCGGGCGGCAAGCACGACTCGCCGTACCTGAACGTGGTGGAGTCGTTCCAGGTGTGGTGGGTGACCGTCATCTACCTGCTGGCGCTGGTGGCGCTGGGGATGCACCTGCGCCACGGCGTGTGGAGCGCGGCCCAGACGCTCGGCTTCACCAACACCGCCCGTTCCCGCGCCCGCGCGAACTTCGCCGGGGTGGCCGTCGCGGTCATCATCGCCGGTGGCTTCGCCCTGGTGCCCCTGGCCGTCGTCTTCGGCCTCGTTGACTAAGGGTTATTCCAGCCATGACAACACTCAAGGACTCCGACCTCGTGTCTGATGCAGCCGGGTACTTCACCCTGGGCGAACCGATCTTCGACACCAAGGCACCCGCCGGGCCCCTGCCCGAGAAGTGGGACAAGCGCAAGTTCGAGGCGCGCCTGGTCAACCCGGCCAACCGCCGCAAGATGTCGGTGATCATCGTCGGCACCGGCCTGGCCGGCGGCGCGGCCGCCGCGACGCTCGGCGAGGCCGGCTACGTGGTCAAGTCGTTCTGCTACCAGGACTCCCCGCGCCGCGCGCACTCGATCGCCGCGCAGGGCGGCATCAACGCCGCCAAGAACTACAAGGAGGACGGCGACTCCATCGAGCGTCTCTTCTACGACACCGTCAAGGGCGGTGACTACCGCGCCCGGGAGACGAACGTCTACCGGCTGGCGGAGGAGAGCGTCAACATCATCGACCAGTGCGTCGCGCAGGGCGTCCCGTTCGCCCGCGAGTACGGCGGTCTGCTCGACAACCGCTCCTTCGGCGGCGTGCAGGTCTCGCGCACCTTCTACGCCCGCGGCCAGACCGGCCAGCAGCTGCTGATCGGGGCCTACCAGGCCCTCGAGCGCCAGGTGGCGGCCGGCACCGTCAAGGACTACACCCGCCACGAGATGCTCGAGCTGGTGATGGTCGACGGCAAGGCTCGCGGCATCATCGCGCGCGACATGGTGACCGGCGAGATCCAGACGCACCTCGCCGACGCCGTGGTGCTCGCCACCGGCGGCTACGGCAACGTCTTCTTCCTCTCCACCAACGCGATGGGCTCCAACGTCACCGCGTCCTGGCGGGCGCACCGCAAGGGCGCGCTGATGGCGAACCCCTGCTACACGCAGATCCACCCGACCTGCATCCCGGTCTCGGGCAGCCACCAGTCGAAGCTGACGCTGATGAGCGAGTCGCTGCGCAACGACGGACGGATCTGGGTGCCCAAGCGCGCCGAGGACTGCACCAAGGACCCGCGCGACATCCCCGAGGAGGACCGCGACTACTACCTGGAGCGGATCTACCCGGCCTTCGGCAACCTGGTGCCCCGCGACATCGCCTCGCGCCAGGCCAAGAACATGTGCGACGAGGGTCGCGGCGTCGGCCCGGAGGTCGACGGCGTGCGCCGCGGCGTCTACCTGGACTTCGCCGAGGCCATCGGCCGGCTGGGCAAGGCCGCCGTCGAGGCCAAGTACGGCAACCTCTTCGACATGTACGCCCGGATCACCGGTGAGGACCCCTACACCTCGCCGATGCGGATCTACCCGGCCGTGCACTACGTGATGGGCGGCCTGTGGGTCGACTACGACCTGCAGTCGAACATCCCGGGCCTGTTCGTGACCGGCGAGGCCAACTTCTCCGACCACGGCGCGAACCGCCTCGGCGCCTCGGCGCTGATGCAGGGCCTCGCCGACGGCTACTTCGTGCTGCCCAACACGATCCGCGACTACCTCGCGGACGCGCCGTTCCCCAAGGTCGACGAGAACCACCCCGCCGTCCTCGAGGCCCGCGCCTCGGTGGAGTCGCGGATCGCGCAGTTCCTCAACGCCAGCGGCACCCGCAGCGTCGACAGCTACCACCGCGAGCTCGGCAACATCATGTGGGAGTACTGCGGGATGGAGCGGACCGCGGAGGGCCTGAAGAAGGCCATCGGCCTGATCCAGGCGCTCAAGGAGGACTTCTGGAAGAACGTCAAGGTGCTCGGCACCGCCGACAGCCTCAACCAGTCGCTCGAGCGGGCCGGCCGCGTCGCCGACTTCATCGAGCTCGGTGAGCTGATGTGCATCGACGCGCTCAACCGGCGCGAGTCCTGCGGCGGCCACTTCCGCGCCGAGTCCCAGACCGAGGACGGCGAGGCGCTGCGCGACGACGAGCACTTCGCCTACGTCGCCGCCTGGGAGTGGGGCGGCGACGACGGCCAGCCCGTCCTGCACAAGGAAGACCTGGTCTACGAAGCCATCGAGATGAAGCAGCGGAGCTACAAGTGAGACTGACCCTCAACATCTGGCGCCAGGCCAACTCCTCGTCGCCGGGCAAGATGCACACCTACGCCCTCGACGAGGTCTCCGAGGACATGTCGTTCCTCGAGATGCTCGACGTGCTCAACGAGGACCTCAACGCCAAGGGCGAGGACCCGGTGGCCTTCGACTCCGACTGCCGCGAGGGCATCTGCGGCACCTGCGGGCTGATGATCAACGGCCAGGCTCACGGCCCGGAGGTCACCACGACCTGCCAGCTGCACATGCGCTCGTTCAAGGACGGCGACGAGATCACCATCGAACCCTGGCGCGCCGAGGCGTTCCCGGTGATCAAGGACCTCATCGTCGACCGTGGCGCGCTGGACCGGATGATCCAGCAGGGCGGCTACATCTCGGTGAACACCGGGGCGGCCCCCGAGGCGCACGCCACGCCGGTGCCGAAGAAGAACGCCGACCGGGCGTTCGACGTCGCCACCTGCATCGCCTGCGGCGCCTGCGTGGCCGCCTGCCCCAACGGCTCGGCCTCGCTGTTCCTCGGCGCGAAGATCACCCACCTCGGTGAGCTCCCGCAGGGACAGCCGGAGCGCGACACCCGCGTGGTGAAGATGGTCGCCCAGCACGACCACGAGGGATTCGGTGGCTGCACGAACATGGGCGAGTGCACCGCCGCGTGCCCCAAGGAGATCCCGCTCGACGTGATCTCCCAGCTCAACAAGGACCTGCGCACGGCCATGAAGCACGGCCTCTGAGCAGTCCCGCAGCAGACCAGAGCCGCCCGGAGTCCATGACTCCGGGCGGCTCTCGTCTTGGGTGCGGCGCCTGCTCAGGCAGAACGAGCCGAGCGGGTGGAGCGCCAGGCCTTGAGGCCCAGGGAGCCCAGCAGCCCGGCGATCACGAAGTTCACCACGATCAGGATGCTGTGCGCGACCCAGTACCCGCCTGCCCGGTCCTCCCCCGCCTGGTAGGCCTCGAGCAGGTTCTTGGCGAAGTTGCCGAACGAGAAGACGTTCCAGACGGCGACGGCCAGCAGCAGGATCGCGTGCTTGCGCTCGAACTTCACAGGGGTGGTTCCTTTCGACGGAGTACGGCGACCAGCGCCAGGGTCGCGGCCGCTCCGGCCGCGAAGATCCTGCCCCGCTCGGCCAGCGACGGCCGGCGAGGTCCGGGGAGCTTGCGCAGCTCGACCCGAGTGGCTGCGACGCGGGCGGCCTCGCGCTCGTGCTCCCTCTCCCGACGGTAGCGCGCCCGCTTCGCGGTGTGCGCCCAGGCGGCGGCCAGCAGCACGATCCGCGAGAAGTAGTTGATCCACACCACCACGATCAGGGCGATCCCGAAGGCCTGGAAGGCGGGCTCGCTGCGGGTGCTTGCCAGCAGCAGCCCGGACAGCTCCTTGAGCAGCTCGAAGCCGACAGCGCCGAGCAGGGCGCCCTTCCACAGCGCCACCCGGGGCGTTCGGGGCTCGGCCAGCAGCCGGAACAGCAGGAAGAACAGGAGCGCGCTCGCCGCGACCCCGACGACGATCGTCAGCACCATCAGCAGCGGCGCCAGCTCGCGGTCCAGGTCGACCAGCTCCAGGGCCTGCTCGGAGAAGCGCCGCACGAAGCTGGAGACGCTGACGCTCACGATCAGCGTCGTCCCGGTCACCACCAGCGTGAGCAGGTCGCGCAGCTTGCCCAGCGCGAAGTTGGGCTGGTCCCGGGCGGGCATCTCGAAGACCGTGAGCAGCCCGTTGCGCATCGCCGAGAGCCAGCCCAGCCCGGTGTAGAGACCGGCCACGAAGCCGACCAGCCCGACCGCACCGGCCGCGTCCTCGATGTCGGCCAGCGACACCTCGCCCTCGCCGTTGCCCAGGATCCCCGGCAGCACGTCGTTCAGGGCGCGGACCAGCTCGATGCGCAGGTCGGGGTAGATCCGGGACAGGAAGCCGACCACGAAGAACGAGAGCGCCAGGATCGGGAAGAACGACAGGAACCCGTAGTAGCCGATGCTGGCGGCCAGGATGTTGCCCTTCACCGCCGCGTAGTGCTGGCCCATCCGCACGGCGTGGTCCACCACGGGGCGCCGCAGCCGCGCGGTCCGCACCCAGCGGGAAGCGCGGCTGGCGAGGGCGCTCATCGCTCGCCGGAGCTGTTCAGCACGAGGTGACGGACGCCTGGAGGGGGAAGTCCTCGGTCGGGTGCCATCCCACCGCGTCCTCGTGCACGTAGAGGTGGAACTGGCGCGCCTCGAAGACGCACTCGAAGTCGGCCAGCTCCTTGAACGCCTGGTCCAGGGCGGCGTCGTCGAGGTGGTGCGCCACCGTCACGTGGGGGTGGTAGGGGAAGTCCAGGTCGACGGCCAGCGGCCCGCACCGTACGGCGAGCGCGAGCTGCTCGCACTCGGAGATGCCCTCGGCGACCATCACGAAGACCACCGGCGACACCGGGCGGAAGGTGCCGGTGCCGCGCAGCCGGACCTCGAAGGCGTGTCGACGCTCGGAGACGCCGCGCAGGTGGGCGACCACCGCGTCCAGGTCCTCGTCGGGCACCTCGGTGGGCGGGATCAGCGTGATGTGGGTCGGGATCTTCGCCGCGGTGGTGTCGCCGATCGAGGTGCGGTAGTCCTGGAGCTGCTGGGCCCAGGGCTCCGGCAGGGCAAGCGCTACTCCGATGGTGGGCACGCCGACGACCCTACTGTGCCGCGGGCGGCACGAAGCCGACCCGGTCGTAGACGTCGCGCAGCGTGGCCTCGGCCACCGCGCCGGCCCGCTCGGCGCCCTGGCGCAGGACCTTGTCGAGCTGCGCGCGGTCGTCGAGCAGCTCGAGGGTGCGGTCCCGGAAGGGCGTCACGAACTCGACGACGACCTCGGCGAGGTCCTTCTTGAGGTCTCCGTAGCCGTGCCCCTCGTACTGCTGCTCCAGGGCCTCCACCGGGCGCCCGGAGAGGGCGGAGTAGATCGTGAGCAGGTTGCTGACGCCGGGCTTGTGCTCGGGGTCGAAGCGGATCACCGCCTCGGAGTCGGTGACGGCCGACCTGATCTTCTTGGCGCTCACCCGCGGGTCGTCGAGCATGTCGATGATGCCGGCCGGCGACGACGCCGACTTCGACATCTTCGCGGTCGGCTCCTGCAGGTCGGTGATCTTGGCGGTCGACTTGAGGATGTAGGCCTCGGGCAGCCGGAACGTCTTCTTGTAGCGGTGGTTGAACCGCTGCGCGAGGTCGCGGGTCAGCTCGAGGTGCTGGCGCTGGTCCTCCCCCACCGGCACGTAGTGCGGCCGGTACAGCAGGATGTCGGCCGCCTGCAGGATCGGGTAGGTGAACAGCCCGACGCTGGCCGCCCCCTCGCCGCCCTTGGCGGACTTGTCCTTGAACTGGGTCATCCGCCGCGCCTCGCCGAACCCGGTCAGGCACTGCAGCACCCACCCCAGCTGGGCGTGCGCGGGCACCTGGCTCTGCACGAAGATCGCCGAGCGCTCGGGGTCCACCCCGGCGGCGATCAGCTGGGCGGCCGAGCGCAGGCAGCGCTCGCGCAGGACCTTGGGGTCCTGCTCCACGGTGATCGCGTGCAGGTCCGCGATGAAGAAGAACGGCTCGTACTCCTCCTGCAGGTCGACCCACTGGCGCACGGCACCCAGGTAGTTGCCGAAGTGGAAGGAGTCGGCCGTGGGCTGGATGCCGGAGAGCACCCGGGGGCGGGCTCCGCCGGCGCCCTGCTGAGGCGCCGCCTGGGTGGCGGTCTGGTCAGGCACGGGGGCAGCTGCGGTCGACATGCGGGAATTGTTTCATTCCCCCTCCGTCTCCGACGGGTCCGGGTACGACGGGCCGCGCAGGCGCCGCACCACGCCGTACTGACGCACGCCGGCGGGCTCGTGGCGCACCGGGTCGAAGCGGAGGTCCGGGTCGTCGTCGCCGGGCTCGGCGACCTCGAGGAACCCTCGCCGCGTCCAGGGGCCACCCGGACGCGAGGTGGACAGCTCGAAGCGCCGGAGGGCGCCGGCCGGTGACGCGGCGGGGGTCAGGGCGAGCAGCAGCGCCCCGGTGGCGGTCGAGACCGGCAGCAGCGAGCTGAGCGGCCCGTCCTCGAGGGCGCGACGCGGCACCAGCACGTGGCGTGTGGCCGGGCCGAGGCCGGTGCCCGCCACCAGCAGGTCCACCTCGCGCCCGGTGGCCGGGTCGGGGACGCGGATGGCGAGCCCCCAGATGTCGGGGACGGGCGCCGGCAGCCCCACCGCGCGCGAGATCCGGACCCGGCACGGGTGGGAGCCGGGACGGTCCAGCAGCGCGACGCCGGTCGGGCTGCCGGCGGCCTCGATCACCAGCGTCGCGTCGGCGACCTGGCCGCGCGGGTGCAGCGCCCTGCCCTGGGCGAGGCGTCCGCGCAGCGCTCCCAGCACCGTGAACGCCCCGCGCAGCCCGGCTCCGAGCAGGCGCGTGGGGGCGGTGACGTCGAGCGTGGGGCCGGTCATCGGGCGCTCCTGGGGTCGGTGTGGGTGCCGAGGGTGGTACCCCGCGCCCGTGCGGTCACACCTCAGGCGTGGCTGCGGCGCTCACGCTGGTGCAGCCAGGCGGAGACCAGCAGCACCAGCAGGCCCACCACCGACAGCCCCACACCCACCAGCGCGGGGGCCCGGTAGCCGAGCCCGGCGGCGATCACCAGCCCGCCCAGCCAGGCGCCCAGGGCGTTGGCGAGGTTGAGCGAGGCGTGGTTGAGGGCGGCGCCCAGGGTCTGGGCGTCCCCGGCGACGGCCATCAGTCGCAGCTGCAGGTTCACCACCAGCACCGAGCCGGCCACCGAGACCGCGAAGACCGCGCCGATGGCCCACCAGCCGAAGGGCGCCAGCAGCGCGAAGAGCAGCAGGACCAGGCCCATCGCCACCGACGACAGCAGCAGCGTGCGGAACACCGACCAGTCCGCGAGCTCGCCGCCCAGCCAGGTCCCGGCGGTCATCCCGAGGCCGAAGGCGAGCAGGAAGACCGGCACCGCGGAGGAGCCCAAGCCACCGACCTCGGTGATCGTCGGCGAGATGTAGGACAGCACCGCGAACATGCCGCCGAAGCCGACCGCGCCCACCCCCAGGGTCAGCCAGACCTGGGGCCTGGCCAGGGCGCCCAGCTCCCGGCGCCCGGTGGCGGCGCGGTCCCCGGTCACCGACGGCACGCACAGCAGCACCAGGAGCACGGTGAGCGCCCCGAGCACGGTCACCGCCCAGTACGCCGAGCGCCAGCCGAGGTGCTGGCCCATCCAGGTGGCGGCCGGCACCCCGGCGACGTTCGCCACCGACAGGCCCATCATCACCCCGGCCACCGCGCGTCCGCGCCGCTCGGGCGCGACCAGGCTGGCGGCCAGCAGGGAGGCCACCCCGAAGTAGGCGCCGTGCGGCAGGCCGGCGAGGAAGCGGGAGACGGCCAGCGACGCGAAGCCGGGCGCCAGCGCGCTCGCCGCGTTCCCCACCGCGAAGGCCGCCATCAGCCCGACCAGCACCCCGCGGCGCGGCAGCCTGGCCAAGAGGAACGCGAGCAACGGGGCCCCGACCACGACGCCCAGGGCGTACGCCGAGATCACGTGGCCGCTGGTCGGGATGGAGACCCCCACCCCGTCCGCGATCTCGGGGACCAGCCCCATCGTCACGAACTCGGTCGTGCCGATCGCGAACCCGCCGGTGGCCAGCGCGAGCAGGGCCAGCCCGAGGTGCCGCGTGCGCACCGGGGCGTCGCCCGCGAGGTGGTCACGGTCGTCGGGCGGGGCAGCGGTGGTCGAGGAGTGCACGATCTTGGACAACCACCGGCGCCGGGACGCTATTCCGCGCCGGCAGATGACGAACGCCCCCGCCCCGTGACCCCGGCAGGGGTCTCGGGACGGGGGCGTCGGATCAGCCGGTGCCGGGCCGGGTCAGGCCAGCTGGGCGAGCGCCGCGTTCAGCGTCGCCGAGGGCCGCATGACGGCGGCGGCCTTCTCCGGGTCGGGCTGGTAGTAGCCGCCGATGTCGGCCGGCGAGCCCTGGACGGCGAGCAGCTCCTCGTTGATCTTCTCCTCCTGCTCGCCGAGGGTCTCGGCGAGCTTGGCGAAGGCGGCCGCGAGCTCGGCGTCGTCGCTCTGGGCGGCGAGCTCGCGCGCCCAGTACAGCGCGAGGTAGAAGTGGCTGCCGCGGTTGTCGATCTGGCCCGCCTTGCGGCTGGGCGACTTGTTCTCGCTCAGGAACGTCGCCGTCGCCCGGTCGAGGGTGTCGGCCAGGATCTGCGCCCGGGCGTTGTCCGAGGTCTGCGCCAGGTGCTCGAAGCTGACCGCCAGCGCGAGGAACTCGCCCAGGCTGTCCCAGCGCAGGTGGTTCTCCTTGACCAGCTGCTGGACGTGCTTGGGGGCCGAGCCGCCGGCGCCGGTCTCGAACAGGCCGCCGCCGTTGATCAGCGGGACCACCGACAGCATCTTGGCGCTGGTGCCGAGCTCGAGGATCGGGAACAGGTCGGTGAGGTAGTCGCGCAGCACGTTGCCGGTCACCGAGATGGTGTCCTCGCCGCGGCGGATCCGCTCCAGGGAGAACTTCGTCGCCTCGACCGGGGACATGATCTCGATCTGCAGCCCGTCCAGGTCGTGCTCGGGCAGGTACTGCTTCACCTTCGCGATCAGGTTGCGGTCGTGGGCGCGGGTGTCGTCGAGCCAGAACACCGCCGGGGAGCCGGTGGCGCGGGCACGGGTGACAGCCAGCTTGACCCAGTCGCGGATCGGGACGTCCTTGGTCTGGCATGCGCGCCAGATGTCGCCGGGGGCGACCTGCTGCTCGAGCAGCACCGCGCCCGAGCCGTCGAGGACCTGGACGGTGCCGGCGGCCGGGATCTCGAAGGTCTTGTCATGGCTGCCGTACTCCTCCGCGGCCTGGGCCATCAGCCCGACGTTGGGGACCGAGCCCATCGTGGTCGGGTCGAAGGCCCCGTTGGCCCGGCAGTCGTCGATGACGACCTGGTAGACGCCGGCGTAGCTGCTGTCCGGGATCACCGCGAGGGTGTCGGCCTCGTTGCCGTCGGGGCCCCACATGTGGCCGGACGTGCGGATCATCGCGGGCATCGAGGCGTCCACGATCACGTCGCTGGGCACGTGCAGGTTGGTGATGCCCTTGTCGGAGTCGACCATGGCCAGCTTCGGGCCCTGGGCGAGGTCGCGGTCGACGGCGCTCTTGATGGCGTCGGCCTCCGGCAGCTTCGCGGCGGCGTTGAGCAGGGCTCCGAGGCCGTTGCTGGAGCTGACCCCGGCGGCCGCGAGCTGCTCGCCGTACTCGGCGAAGAGCTGGGGGAAGAAGGTCTCCACGACGTGGCCGAAGATGAGCGGGTCGGAGACCTTCATCATGGTGGCCTTGAGGTGCACCGAGAAGAGGACGTCCTCGTCCTTGGCGCGGGCGATCTGGGCGGCGAGGAACTCGCGCAGCGCCGCCACCCGCATCACGGTGGCGTCGATGACCTCACCGGCCAGCACCGGGGTCGACTCCTTGAGCACGGTGGTGGTGCCGTCCTCGCCGACCAGCTGGATCTTGAGGGTGTCGTCGGACTCGATCACCACGGACTGCTCGTTGTGGCGGAAGTCGTCGCCCGACATGGTGGCGACGTTCGTCTTGGAGTCGGCCGACCAGGCACCCATCGAGTGGGGGTGGCTGCGGGCGTACTGCTTGACCGAGGCGGGCGCGCGGCGGTCGGAGTTGCCCTCGCGCAGGACCGGGTTGACCGCGGAGCCCTTGATCTTGTCGTAGCGGGCACGCGCCTCCTTCTCCTCGTCGGTGGACGGGGAGTCGGGGTAGTCGGGCAGGTCGTAGCCCTTCTCCTGCAGCTCGGCGATGGCCGCCTTGAGCTGCGGAATCGAGGCGCTGATGTTGGGCAGCTTGATGATGTTGGCCTCAGGCTGCTTGGCCAGGGCGCCCAGCTCGGCGAGGGCGTCGCTGATGCGCTGCTCCTCGGTGAGGCGCTCGGGGAAGCTGGCGATGATGCGCCCGGCCAGCGAGATGTCCCGGGTCTCGACCTCCACGCCGGCGGTCGAGGCGTAGGCCTCGACGATCGGCAGGAAGGAGTAGGTGGCCAGCTGCGGCGCCTCGTCGGTGAGCGTGTAGATGATCTTGGCCATGGGTGCGGCGACTCCTGGAATCGGGGACGCCTCGCCTTGGGGTGCGAGGCGGAGCGTCGGTGCGTGCCTGCAATTTCGCTTGACGTCAAGATACCTGACGTGGCTTCACCGGCCAGCCTCGCATCCGCCACTCGCCGCGGCAACGTGAGGCGGGGGCGCGCCGGCGAGGGGGTTTCGCCTGCCCCGGGCCAGGGAAGGCGTGGGCAGCACGCGTGCGGTGACGCTCGCGCCCGAAAACCTGAAGGGGTACTGGAAGACATGTCAGATACAGCATCGGCCACGGTGGACACCCCCACCGTGCTGCAGAAGGTCGCGGCGGAGGCATTGGGCACGTTCGTGTTCGTGCTGCTCGGCTGCGGCGCCTTCGCCATCGCCGGCCTCGGGGACTCGATCAGCGGGATCACCTCGGTCGCGCTCACCTTCGGCTTCGTCTACGCCGCCCTGATCTACGCCTTCGGCCGGATCTCCGGCGGCCACTTCAACCCCGCCGTGACGCTCGGCGCGGCGCTGGGAGGACGCCTCCCCTGGCGCGAGGCAGGCATCTACATCGGCGCCCAGATCGCCGGCGCGATCCTCGGTGCGCTCACGCTCTTCATCCTGCTCCAGGGCTTCGAGGGCTTCGAGGCCGAGGGCGCGATGGGTCAGAACTACTTCGGTGACGACTTCAGCGGCTACGCGTGGTGGGCGGCGTTCCTGCTCGAGATGCTGCTGACCGCGCTGCTGGTCTACGTCGTGCTCGCGGTCAGCGACGTCCGCAACGACCACCCCGCGCTGGCCCCCCTGGCCATCGGCCTCACCCTGGTCGCGCTGTACATGTTCGCGCTGCCGGCGACCGGCGGCTCGTTCAACCCCGCCCGCTCGATCGGTCCCGCCCTGTTCGCCGGTGGAGACTCCATCGTCCAGCTGTGGCTCTTCATCCTCGCGCCCCTGCTCGGCGGCGCGATCGCCGGCTTCACCTACCCGCTGCTCTTCGGCCGCGACCGCGAGCCGGTCGCCGGGTCGGGGCTGAACTTCGCCCGCTCCCCCAAGGCCGCGACGCCGGGCTACGGGGCGCCGGACGCCTACCAGCAGCAGTGGAACCAGAACGAGCCCTACGCGCAGTACGGCGGCGCCGGCCAGGGCCAGCAGCAGGGCTACCCGCAGGGTGAGCAGCCGCAGCAGGGCTACCCGCAGCACTACCAGCAGCAGTCCTGGGAGCAGGCTCCCGAGCAGCAGGCCCCTGCCCAGCCGGGCACGTGGGAGCCCCAGGCCCAGCAGTGGCAGCCCGAGCAGCCCGCGCCGCAGGACTCGCAGGGTCAGCAGTGGGACCCCGCGGGCTACCCGCAGCCCGAGCAGCCGCAGCCGCAGCAGCCCCAGCAGTGGGAGCAGCAGTGGGACCGCCCCCCGGGCCAGCCCGCGCCGGGCGCTCAGCCGCCGGTGAACCCGGCCGGACCGGACGACGACGAGGGCCGCACCCAGATCCGCCCCTCGGGTCACTGACCCCCGGGCCGCGGCCCACTCCGGTGGCGTGACCCCTCAGGGACGCTCCACCGAGACCAGCTCCATCGTGCGTACGCCGCCGGTGACGTCCTGCTGTGCCAGCAGGCCCGTCCCGGCGGCGTACCACGCCGTGGAGGTCCCCGCCTCGTCGTCGCTGCGCGACTCGGTCTCCAGCAGGTCGCTGAACGCGCCCGCCGGCACGGTGCGCGCGGCGTCCAGGGCGACGACGCTCACCCGCACGTCGGCCACGCCCGGCACCAGAGACTCCCAGAAGCCGTCGCCGACCCGCGGCCGCGCGGGCATCAGCAGACCGGCCTGCGCGCCGGCCACCCCGGCCTGCCACGACCCGCTGCGCCCCATCAGCCACACGTTGCCGTCGACGTCCTGGGCCAGCCAGATCTCGCCCTGCTCGACGCGCGCTCCCCGCGGGCCCGTGAGCCTCGCCTCGACGATGGTCGCGTCGATCCCGGCGACCGTGCGGGTGCGACCGGGCACGGTCACCGTCAGCGTCCGCTCAGCCGATCCGGCGCTCGGGTCCTCGACCTCGTAGGTCCAGACCGCTCCCGGCTCCAGGGCGAGCCAGGGATTGTCCACCCCGGTGACGAAGTCCGCCGCGTGCGGGGACGGCGTGGGGATCTCCAGCCCGTCCACTCCCGCGGGCGGGCTGGCCTCGGGCGACGACCCGCACCCGGCCAGCACGGTGGAGGTCAGCCCCAGCACGGCGACCAGGGCCAGGGCGGGCAGGCGATGCATCCGGTCAGCATGTCAGCCTGCGGGGCGGCGACCGCGCGGCGGTCCGCGGCGCGTACCCGCTCTCGTGACTTCGCGTAACCGCTGCTAGCGTCGGATCGGAGATCCATACCCCAAGAATTTTCTTCTGCTAGGAGTCCTCGTGAGCCCTACTCCCCTCAAGGTCGCCGTCACCGGCGCCGCCGGCCAGATCGGCTACAGCCTGCTGTTCCGCCTCGCGAGCGGTGCGCTGCTGGGCCCCGACCGGCCGATCGAGCTGCGCCTGCTGGAGATCACTCCCGCTCTGAAGGCGCTCGAGGGCGTGGTCATGGAGCTCGACGACTGTGCGTTCCCGACCCTGGCCGGTGTCGAGATCGGTGACGACGCCGAGAAGATCTTCGACGGCGTCAACCTCGCGCTGCTGGTCGGCGCCCGCCCGCGTGGCCCCGGCATGGAGCGCGGCGACCTGCTCTCGGCCAACGGCGCCATCTTCACCGCCCAGGGCAAGGCCCTCAACAAGGTGGCCGCGGACGACGTGCGCATCGGTGTGACCGGCAACCCGGCCAACACCAACGCGCTGATCGCGATGACCAACGCGCCCGACATCCCCAACGAGCGGTTCTCGGCGCTAACCCGCCTCGACCACAACCGGGCGATCTCGCAGCTGGCCGCGAAGACCGGCGCCTCGGTCACCGACATCCACAAGATGACGATCTGGGGCAACCACTCGGCCACCCAGTACCCCGACCTCTTCCACGCCGAGATCGGCGGCCGCAACGCCGCCGAGGTCGTCGGCGACCAGGCCTGGATCGAGAACGACTTCATCCCGACCGTCGCCAAGCGCGGCGCCGCCATCATCGAGGCCCGCGGCTCGTCCTCGGCCGCCTCGGCGGCCTCGGCCACCATCGACGCGGCCCGCGACTGGCTGACCAGCAGCGCCGAGAACGACTGGGTCTCGATGGCGGTCGTCTCCGACGGCTCCTACGGCGTCCCCGAGGGCCTGATCTCCTCGTTCCCCGTCACCACCAACAACGGTGACTGGGAGATCGTCCAGGGCCTGGAGATCGACGACTTCTCCCGCGCCCGCATCGACGCGTCGACCGCCGAGCTGGCCGACGAGCGCAACGCGGTGACCGAGCTCGGCCTGATCTGAGGCACTCCCCCGGCAACACCACGACGCCCCCGTCCTCGGACGGGGGCGTCGTCGCGTCCGGGCTCAGACCGGCTGGTCGGGGATCGTCAGGGCCAGGAAGATCAGCAGCCCGCCCACCACGGCCAGCATGGTCACGTCCACGAGGCGGTTGCGCACCGCGAGCATCCCCGCGTCCCGCCCGCGCAGCACCGAGCGCACCAGCGCCGCGAAGATCAGCGCGCCGCCCACCCAGCAGACCCCGTCGCGCCACGAGCCCAGGCTGACGATGCCCAGACCGATCAGGGTGGCCGCGAGCACCACCAGGTAGAGCATCCCGCCGAGCGTCCGGGGGTAGCGTCGCGGCTCCTCGGGCTCCTCGGGCTCCTCGGGCTGCGCGGGCTCCTCAGCCGGCTGCTCCGGGGGTCCCTCGGGGCGCTCCTGGTCGCCGCGGGTGCCGTCGTCGCCCTCCTGGGGCTCCTCGGGCGGGCGACCCAGCGGCTCGGAGGTCACGAGCCGCTCGCGGCGCTCTCGGCGATGGAGACGATGTTGGACAGCAGCATCGCCCGGGTCATCGGGCCGACGCCACCGGGGTTCGGCGAGACCCACCCCGCAACGTCCCACACGTCCGGGGCCACGTCGCCGGCGAGCTTGCCGTCGACGCGCGAGACCCCGACGTCCAGCACCGCGGCACCGGCCTTGACCATGTCGCCGGTGATGATCCCGGGGACGCCGGCCGCGGCCACCACGATGTCGGCTCGGCGCACGTGCGCGGCCAGGTCACGGGTTCCGGTGTGGCACAGGGTGACGGTGGCGTTCTCGCTACGGCGGGTCAGCAGCAGCCCCAGCGGACGGCCGACCGTCACGCCGCGGCCCACCACGACCACCTCGGCGCCCGCGATCTCCACCCCGTGGCGGCGCAGCAGCTCGACGATGCCGAACGGCGTGCACGGCAGCGGGGCGTCGTGGCCGAGGACCAGCCAGCCCAGGTTCGTCGGGTGCAGCCCGTCGGCGTCCTTGGCCGGGTCGATCAGGCCGAGCACCCGGTTCTCGTCGCGGCCCTTCGGCAGCGGCAGCTGGACGATGTAGCCGGTGCAGGAGGGGTCGTCGTTGAGGCTGCGCACCGCCTCCTCGATCTCCTCCTGCGACGCCGTGGCCGGCAGGTCCACCCGGATCGACTCGATGCCGACCTCGGCGCAATCCTTGTGCTTGCCGTTGACGTACCACCGCGATCCCGGGTCGTCACCCACCAGGATCGTGCCCAGCCCCGGGACCACACCCTGCTCGCGCAGCGCCGCCACCCGAACGCCCAACTCGTCCTTGATGGCCTTCGCGGTGGCGGTTCCGTCGAGCTTCTGTGCGGTCACGGGTGGTTCTCCTCGGGGTGCGGTCGGCCGGTCCGGGACGGGCGGGTTCAGTGCGCGAAGTGGCGGGTGCCGGTGAAGTACATCGTGACGCCGGCGCTCGCCGCGGCGGCGATCACCTCCTGGTCGCGGATCGACCCACCGGGCGCCACCACCGCCTTGACCCCCGCGTCGAGCAGGATCTGCAGGCCGTCGGCGAACGGGAAGAAGGCATCCGAGGCGGCGACCGCGCCACGGGCGCGCTCCTCGCCGGCCCGCGCGACCGCGAGCTGGCAGGAGTCCACCCGGTTGACCTGGCCCATGCCCACGCCGACCGAGGCGCCGCCGCGCGCGAGCAGGATCGCGTTCGACTTCACCGCCCGGATCGCGCGCCAGGCGAACTGCAGGTCGGCCAGGGTCGCGTCGTCGGCGGCGTCACCGGCCACCAGGCGCCAGCGCGAGGCGTCGTCGCCAGTGGGGTTGCCGTCCTGGTCGGTCCCCTCGGCGTCGATCGCGTCGCGGCTCTGCACGAGCATCCCCCCGGAGATCGGACGGGTCTCGATGCCGCCGAGCGCCGGCGGGTCGGCGACCAGCAGCCGCAGGTTCTTCTTGGCGGTGAGGATGTCGAGGGCCGCGGAGTCGAAGCCGGGCGCCACCACGACCTCGGTGAAGATGTCCTTCACCGTCTCGGCCATCTCGGCGGTGACGTTGCGGTTGGCGGCGATGATGCCGCCGTAGGCCGAGACCGGGTCGCAGGCGTGCGCCTTGCGGTGTGCCTCGGCGATCCCCTCGGCCTCACCGGCCACCGCGATCCCGCACGGGTTGGCGTGCTTGATGATCGCGACCGTCGGCTGGTCACCGTGGTCGTACGCCGCGCGCCAGGCCGCGTCCGCGTCCACGTAGTTGTTGTACGACATCTCCTTGCCGTGCAGCTGGCGGCCCTGGGCCAGCCCGGGCCAGCGCTGGAAGCCGTTGGTGTAGAGGGCGGCGCTCTGGTGCGGGTTCTCGCCGTAGCGCAGCGGGCTGGCCAGCGTCCAGGTCGCGCTCATCCACTCGGGGAAGCCGGTGCCCCCGGAGCTGTCGGTGAGCACGTTGTTCATCCAGCTCGCCACCGCCACGTCGTACGTCGCGGTGTGGACGAAGGCCTCGGCGGCCAGCTCGCGTCGCTGCGCCAGCGTGAAGCCGCCGGCGGCGACGGCGCGCAGCACGTCGTCGTAGCGCTCCGGCGAGGTCACGATCGCCACCGACGGGTGGTTCTTCGCCGCCGCGCGCACCATCGACGGACCACCGATGTCGATCTGCTCCACGCACTCGTCGGGAGAGGCCCCCGAGGTGACGGTCTGGGTGAACGGGTAGAGGTTGGAGACCACCAGGTCGAAGGGCTCGATGCCGAGGTCGGCGAGCTGCTGGACGTGGGAGTCCAGGCGCCGGTCGGCCAGGATGCCCGCGTGCACCCTCGGGTGCAGGGTCTTCACCCGCCCGTCGAGGCACTCGGGGAACCCGGTCAGGTCCTCGACCTTGGTGACGGGGATGCCGAGGCTCTTGATCAGCGCCGCCGAGCCGCCGGTCGAGACCAGCGTCACCCCGGCCGCGTGGAGCCCGCGCGCCAGCTCCTCCAGGCCGTCCTTGTCGTAGACGGACACCAGGGCCCGGCGGATCTCGATGCGTGCTTCCTGCTGCTCAGTCACGGCCGAACCGGACCTTCCTGTCGGAGATGGAGAAGCCTTCGCGGGCCATCCGGCCCACGTTGTCGACGAGCATCCGGCGCTCGGCGACCTTGATCCGCTCGTGGAGCGAGGCGACGTCGTCGTCATCCTCCACCGGCACCACGCACTGGGCGACGATGGGTCCGGTGTCGACCCCGGCGTCGACCACGAACAGGGTCGCACCGGTGACCTTGACGCCGTACGCCAGCGCGTCGGCGGGCCCCTGGGTGCCGGGGAACGAGGGGCACAGCGCGGGATGGGTGTTGACCACCCGGTGCTCGAAGCGGGCGAGGAACTCCGGGCCGACCAGCTTCATGAAGCCGGCCAGAACGACCAGGTCGGGCTCGAAGCCGGCGACGGTGTCGGCCAGCGCGTGGTCCCAGCGGTCACGACCGGTGAACTGCCGCACGCTCTTGACGAAGGTCGGCACCCCGGCCCGGTCGGCCCGGGCCAGCCCCTCGATGCCGTCGCGGTCGGCGCCCACGGCCACCACCCGGGCGCCGAAGGCGGGGTCGGCGGCCGCGTCGAGCAGCGCCTGCAGGTTGGTGCCCGAACCGGAGACGAGCACCACGAGTCGCGCGGGACGGGGGCGGGAGGACACGGGCGCAGTCTAGCGACGGCAGGGCTCCGCGTTCGCCCCGTGCCCGGCGGTGGTCAGGGGCGCGCTACGCGCCGACGGCGCGCCGCTGCCACCAGGTGATGGCCAGGCCCCCGACCAGGCCGCCGAGCCCGAACGCCGGGACCGCGTGGACGAGGGTGTCCATGGCCAGCGGCCCCACCTCGCTCATCCGGCCGGGACCGACCGCCCCGCCGGCGAGTCCGGACAGCGCTCCGACGCACACGCCCGCCAGAACACCGCCGGCACCGCCGCGCAGCGCGCCCTGGTCCCAGCGCAGCGTGGGGTGGCGGCGCTGGTTGCGGACCACCGCCAGCGCCGCGATCAGGGCGGGCAGCGCCACCAGGGAGGCGACCAGAGCGCTGGTCTCGCCGTCGTCGGGGAGCGCGGCCAGCAGGGGGAACAGGGGCAGCGGCCCCAGCACCACCAGCCCAGGCGAGACCAGGGTCTGGGCGCCGACGAGGAAGCCGGGCCCGAGCAGGTAAGAGCCCGCGAACAGGGTCGCGTTGGGGAGCAGCAGCGCGCCTGCGGCGGTGATGGTGGCGGTGTCGCCGGCGTCGGCGTGCAGCCGCTCGTAGACGTTGGCCGCCTCGCCGAGGTCGAGCAGGAGGGCGCCGAGGAGGAGGAGGAACGACACGGCCAGGAAGGTCCGCACGATCCGGGCACAGGCGGCGAGGGTCACCGCTACCGTCTCCGGGAGGTGGCCGGCCCAGATGGCGGCGCGTCCGGAGCCCGCCGCGATCCCCGGCGCTCCGAGCAGCAGGGTCAGCACCAGCGACCAGCCGAGGGCGCGTCCCGAGGAGAGCCCCACGTCGTCGCCCGCCGCCAGCGTCGCGGTCACCGCGACCACGACCGCGTAGCCCGCCGCGAACAGCACCGAGGTCAGCGCGACGGTCCAGTCCCGCTCCCCGTCGGCGATCCGTGCTGCGTCCGGCCCGTGCCCCGAGACCGCCTCCCCCGCGCGATGTCCCAGGCGCCAGGTCGCCCACGCGGCCAGCGCGGTGATCGCCAGGGGCAGCACCGTGATCGCGACGCCCTGGACGACCAGCCCCGAGCCGTGACCGGCCAGCCACCCCAGGGCCCCCACGCGCAGACCGCCGCGGGGGGTGCCGTGGGCTCCGGCGTCGGTGAGGAACCAGCCGACCACCCCGAGGGCGAGGCACACCACCAAGGTGGAGACAGCGGCGAGCGCGCCCGCGCAGACGGCGATCAGAGCGAGCGGACGGTGCCGGCCCGAGTCGCGGGGACGACTCGACGGACGACTGGGCGGCGACAGCAACGAGGTCATGACCGGGCAATCATCACCCGCCTCCAGGGCCCGCGCGGGCTCCCACGCCGAGCGGGCTTCCCGCCCGAGCGCCGCCGGACGGAGGTTCGCCCCGCCGGGGCGCTCTCACGTACGGTGGACAGGTCATGAGGCCCCCCGACGACTTCGACGCGTTC
The DNA here is from genome assembly GCF_059766615.1 of Nocardioides sp. Z43_10. NCBI lineage: Bacteria > Bacillati > Actinomycetota > Actinomycetes > Propionibacteriales > Nocardioidaceae > Nocardioides > Nocardioides sp. Z43_10. Next base: position 92,758 of record NZ_JCBAJY010000002.1, read on the forward strand.
TACACCGACGCCCGGGAACGGCTGCTGCTGCAGACCTACTCCCTGACCGGCGACCTGCCGGCCTCGCGCGCAGCGGTGCGCGAAGCGTTCGTCGGGGCCTGGCAGAACTGGCGCAAGGTGTCGCGGCTGGAGGACCCGGAGGCCTGGGCCAGGCCTCAGGCCTGGGCCCACGCGCAGCGCCGGCACGCCACCCGCCCCCTGCACCGCGACAAGACCCTCGACGAGGACGGCCGCGCCACTCTGGAGGCGCTGAGCAAGCTCTCCCAGCAGCAGCGCCGCATCCTGCTCCTCGACCAGCTCGTCGGCCTCCCCCACGAGCAGATCGCGCGCGAGGCCGGCGTGCGGCCGGAGGTGGTCGAGCGCGACCTCCGCGCCGCGCAGATCAAGGTGGCCGACCGGCGCGAGATCCTGGCCAGTGAGGTCGCGACGCTGTTCGCTGCGCTGGAGCACGCGGTGCGCGACGAGCAGTGGCCGCCGGCCGCGGACCTGCGCCGCTCCGGCGCCACGCGACGCCGTACCCGCACCGCCGTCGGCGTGGCCGTCGTCGGCGTGGCCCTGGTCGTCAGCGGCGCCCTGGTGACCCAGCGCGACGGCGTCCGCCCGTCCCTGGCCGACGAGCGCCTCACCGGCACCGAGGGGCCCAGCGCCGACACCGCGGCCCCGGGGACCTACGTGGACGCCGACCGGCTGCTCAGCGCCGAGCAGGTGGCCCGTGTCGACCCCCGCCGGACCTGGCGCGAGCCCCGCACCGACGACAACACCAGCGGCGACGGCCTGGTGCTGCCCTGCCAGCAGCAGCGCTTCGCCGACCCCGACGGCACCGCGGCCCTCTTCCGGACCTTCCCCAGCCGGGGACCCGCGAACGGTCCGCGGATGACGGTCACCCAGGCCACCGAGCTCTCCGGCGACGCGGCCAGCGCGGAGCAGGCCTTCCAGACGACCCTCGGCTGGTTCGGCGGCTGCCTCGACGAGCGCGCCCAGGTCCTGGACACCTACTCCCTGCCCGGCGTGGGCGACGAGTCCACCATGGTGGTGCTGCGCGACTGGGCGCGACCGGTCTCCACGATCACCGTCGCCGTGGCACGCACCGGGCGGTTCACCACGGCTGTGGTCCGGCAGGTCGCCGACGCCCGCGCCGCCGACGTGACCCCGGTCGCCTCCCTGGTCGCGGCGGCGGTCAACGCGATGTGCGGCACCCCCGGCACCGGTGCCTGCGCCGCCCCGCCCCAGCCCCGCCGGGTCGCGCCGCTGCCGACCGGCGAGGCCCGCGGGATGCTCCACGAGGTCGACCTCCCGCCGCTGCCCGGCGTCGCGAAGCCCTGGGTGGGCACCGACGCCGAGCGCGCCACCCTCAACGTCGCCTCGACCCGCTGCGACGAGACCGACTTCAGCAAGGCGCCGGTGCGCCGCGGCACGACGCGCAGCTTCCTGGTGCCCGAGGCACGCCTGGCCGACGAGTTCGGCCTCACCGAGACGGTGGGCGTGCTCCCCTCGCCCCAGGCCGCGCGCGCCTTCGTGGCCAAGGTCCGCAACAAGATGCGCACCTGCGACGACAAGGACCTGGCCTCCGAGGTGACCCAGGTCTACCAGCGGGTCGGCAAGCAGCGCGAGACCACCGTGTGGCGGGTCGCGACCGAGGTCTCCGACCGCCGTACGGTCGAGTTCCTGATGGCGATCGTGCGCGAGGGCGCCACCGTCGCCCAGGTCGGCTTCGTTCCCAGCGGCAAGGTCACCGTCTCACCGCAGGACTTCACCGCCCTGGCCGAGCGCGCCCGCGAGCGCCTGCCGGAGTTCACCGCCGGTGGTGGCGGGGCGGCTAGCTGACGCGGGTCCCAGGGGCCTCGGCTTTCACACGTTAACTCGTGAAACCCGCGCTTCCCACACGTTGCAACACGTGGGAAGTGCGGGTTTCGTGTGGCCAGTACGGCGCCGGGCGGGCGCGGCGGCGCCTCGGTGGCCGGTACGGCGCGGCGCGGCGCGGCGGCGGGCACGCTCGGTGTTCAGCACCGCATCCGCGGGCCCGGGAAATGCACGACGCGGTGGCGGCGACGCAGAGATGCGTCGCGGCCACCGCGTCGGTTCAGACCGGTGAGGAGCCTCAGAGGCCCTGCAGGATCTCCCGCATCAGGGCGGCGGTCTCGGACGGCGTCTTGCCGACCTTGACCCCGGCGGCCTCGAGGGCCTCCTTCTTCGCCTGCGCGGTGCCCGAGGAGCCCGACACGATGGCGCCGGCGTGGCCCATGGTCTTGCCCTCCGGCGCGGTGAAGCCCGCGACGTAGCCGACGACCGGCTTGGTCACGTGCTCCTTGATGTACGCCGCGGCGCGCTCCTCGGCGTCTCCGCCGATCTCGCCGATCATCACGATCGCCTTCGTCTCCGGGTCGGCCTCGAACGCCGCGAGGGCGTCGATGTGGGTGGTGCCCACGATCGGGTCACCGCCGATGCCGATGGCCGTGGAGAAGCCGTGGTCGCGCAGCTCGAACATCATCTGGTAGGTCAGCGTGCCCGACTTCGAGACCAGGCCGACCGGGCCCTTGCCGGCGATCGTGGCGGGCGTGATGCCGGCCAGCGCCTCTCCGGGGGAGATGATGCCGGGGCAGTTCGGACCGATCATCCGGGTCTGCTTGCCGTCCAGGTAGGACCAGACCTCGGCCGTGTCCTGCACGGGCACGCCCTCGGTGATCACCACGAGCAGGCCGATGCCGGCGTCGATGGCCTCGATGCAGGCGTCCTTGGTGAACGCCGGCGGCACGAAGGCGACCGAGACGTCGGCGCCGGTCTCGGCCATCGCCTCCTTGACGGAGCCGAAGACGGGGAGCTTGACGCTCTCGCCGTCGGCGTTGACGTGGGTGACCGTGGTTCCGGCCTTGCGGGCGTTGACGCCACCGACGACCTGCGTCCCCGACTTGAGCATCAGCGCGGTGTGCTTGGTGCCCTCACCGCCGGTGATGCCCTGGACGATGACCTTGGAGTCCTTGTTGAGGTAGATAGACACAGTCAGTCCCTTACGCGTTCGCGAGCTCGGCGGCCTTGTCGGCCGCTCCGTCCATCGTGTCGACCAGCGTCACGAGCGGGTGGTTCTTCTCGTTGAGGATGCGACGACCCTCCTCGACGTTGTTGCCGTCGAGGCGGACGACGAGCGGCTTGGTGGCCTCGTCACCCAGGATGTCGAGGGCGCCGACGATGCCGTTCGCGACGGCGTCACACGAGGTGATGCCACCGAAGACGTTCACGAAGACGCTCTTGACCTGCTCGTCGTTGAGGATCACGTCGAGGCCGTCGGCCATCACCTGCGCCGAGGCGCCGCCACCGATGTCGAGGAAGTTGGCGGGCTTGACCCCACCGTGCGCCGCGCCGGCGTAGGCGACCACGTCGAGCGTCGACATGACCAGGCCCGCGCCGTTGCCGATGATGCCGACGGCACCATCGAGCTTGACGTAGTTCAGGCCCTTGGCCTTCGCCTTCGCCTCGAGCGGGTCGGCCGCGGCCTTGTCCTCGAACTCGGCGTGCTCGGGGTGACGGAACTCGGCGTTCTCGTCGAGCGAGACCTTGCCGTCGAGCGCCTCGAGCTTGTCGCCGGCCAGCCGCGCCAGCGGGTTGACCTCGACCAGCGTGGCGTCCTCCTCGACGAAGACCTTCCACAGGTTCAGGACCGTCTGCACGGCCTGCTCTGCGAGGACCTCGGGGAAGCCTGCCTCCGCGACGATGGCGCGCGCCTTCGCCTCGTCGACACCGGTGCCCGGGTCGATGGCGATCTGCTTGACGGCGTCGGGGTTGGTCTTCGCGACCTCCTCGATCTCGACACCACCCTCGACGCTGGCGATGCAGAGGTACTGGCGGTTCGCACGGTCGAGCAGGAAGGAGAAGTAGTACTCCTCCTCGATGCTCGCGGCCGGCGCGATCAGGACGCGGTTGACCCGCAGCCCCTTGATCTCCATGCCGATGATGTTGGTTGCGTGCTCGAACGCCTCGTCGGGCGTCTTGGCCAGCTTGACGCCGCCGGCCTTCCCTCGGCCACCGGCCTTGACCTGGGCCTTGACCACGCAGACACCGAGCTTCTCGGCGGCGGCGCGGGCCTCTTCGGGCGTGTTGGCGACGATGCCGGGAGCCCCCGGCACGTCATGCTTGGCGAAGAGCTCCTTCGCCTGGTACTCCATCAAGTCCACGATCCACCCAGTCCTTTTTTCACATCGACAGTCAGGGGATTCCTCCCGCACCCTAGACCTGACACGACGCTCTTGCCCACGCCGTCCCAGGCCCGTGCACCCTTCGTGACGCAGCCCACACTCGCGCTGCCGGGTCGCCTCCACAGCGACACCCGGTGCGCGGTACCCGACGGGGGACGTCCTAGGCGTCGGCGAACTGCTCGGCGACCCAGTGGGTGATCTCGGTGGTCGACGCTCCGGGGGTGAAGACCTTGGCCACGCCGAGGTCCTGCAGCACCGGGATGTCCTCCTCGGGGATGATCCCGCCACCGAAGACCACGATGTCACTGGCGTCGCGCTCGGCCAGCAGCTCGAGCAGTCGCTTGAACAGGGTCATGTGCGCCCCGGAGAGCACGGAGAGCCCGATCAGGTCGGCGTCCTCCTGCAGGGCCGTCTCCACGATCTGCTCAGGGGTCTGGTGCAGGCCGGTGTAGATGACCTCGTGACCGGCGTCGCGCAGCGCCCGAGCGACGATCTTGGCCCCGCGGTCGTGACCGTCCAGACCGGGCTTGCCGACGACGATGCGAATCATGGGGGCAGGCTAGCGGAGATCGTGAGTTCCCCCACAGCAATGTCCGGGAACCTCGCGGGATCAGGCGGAGAAACGGCCTCCGGTCTGGACTGAATCCACAGTTTCAGGAACTTCGATTAGAGCCGTCGATAACGATCCGTTACAGTTCGAAGCCGTCACAGATCCCCCACGTCGAGGTCGTACAACCATGGGCAATCACCGCGCAGAACGCAGCGCCACGCGCCGCAGTCCCTCGGTGACCCCTCAGAGCCTCTCCTCTGCTGTTGTACCCACTTCTACGGCAGGTAAGCGTCGGGCCGTCAAGCAGCCCTCGGCGCGCCGCCCCGTGTTCCGCGGCCTTCCCTCGATGCCGGTCCTGGTCGGTGTCGCCGCGATGGCCGTCTCGGCCGCCGGCGCGGTCACCGCAGCAGACGGGAACCTGCAGGACGCGAGCAGCGAGACCGGCAGGATCAGCGCCGCGAGTGCCCTGAGCGGGTCGAGCCAGGTCGGCACCGCGAACCTGCTGGAGGCCCGCCAGGCCGCCGTCAGCCGCGACTCGCGTCGCGACGCCCTCGAGGACGTCGCCGACGAGGAGCTGCTCAAGATGGCCGAGGCCCAGGCCCAGCAGCGCAACGCGGCCCTGGCGCAGTTCGCCAAGCAGGCCGAGAAGCAGGCCGCCAAGATCGCGCTCAACCAGTGGGTGATGCCGGTCGAGGGCTACCGCCTCACCAACCGCTTCGGCGCCGCACGCTCGTACTACTCCTCCGGCTACCACACCGGTCTGGACTTCGCGGCTCCCAGCGGCACCCCGATCAAGGCGGTGGCCAACGGTGTGATCACCGAGGTCGGCTACGACGGCGCCTACGGCAACAAGACCGTGCTCACCCTCGAGGACGGCACCGAGATCTGGTTCTGCCACCAGACGTCGTACACCGTCTCGGTCGGCGACACCGTCCGTGCCGGCGAGGTGATCGGCTCCGTCGGCAGCACCGGCAACAGCACCGGCCCCCACCTCCACCTCGAGATCCGCCCCGGCGCCGGCGACCCGGTGGACCCGTACGCGGCCCTCCAGGCGCACGGCATCGTTCCCTGACCCTGAGCCCCGACCGCTCAGCCGTCCCTCAGAGCCTCTCCCCCGCTCAGTCGCGCCTCGGCGGCGCGCGCCGGGCGCAGCCGCCTCAGAGCTTCTCGACAGGCGCGTAGCGCAGCAGCAGCCGCTTGACGCCCTCGGAGCCGAAGTCGACCGAGGCCACCGCCTTGTCGGCCACGCCCTCCACCGACACCACCGTGCCCATCCCGAAGGTGTCGTGCACGACCCGGTCGCCCGCGTCCAGGCTGGGGATCGGTCGGGCCTTCTTGGCGCGGGCCGCGGCATCCGCACGGACGGCCGCGGAGGAGAAGTTGCGCCGCCCGGCGGCCGTCGGGGTGCCGAGGCCGATCGAGGCCGGCGAGGAGCTACCCACGTCGGAGCGGGTCCAGCTGGTCTGCGCGGCCTCCAGCCGGCGCCAGTCGACGAGGTCCACCGGCATCTCGTCGAGGAACCGGGAGGCCGGGTTGTGCGACGGCGCCCCCCACGCGGAGCGGACCACGGCGCGGGTCAGGTACAGCCGCTCACGGGCCCGGGTGACCCCGACGTAGGCGAGGCGGCGCTCCTCCTCGAGCTCGGTGCGGTCGCCCAGCGAGCGCATGTGCGGGAAGACGCCGTCCTCGAGGCCGGTCAGGAACACGACGGGGAACTCCAGCCCCTTCGCGGTGTGCAGGGTCATCAGCGTGACCACCCCGGAGTCCTCCCCGTCGGCGTCGGGGATCTGGTCGCTGTCGGCGACCAGCGCGACCCGCTCGAGGAAGTCGCGCAGGGTCACCGCGACGGTCCCCTCCTCCACCTCGGCGGGGTCGGCGGAGGGTCCGGCGACCGGGTCGTCGGAGAACTCCCGGGCGACGGCGACGAGCTCGGCGAGGTTCTCCACCCGGGTGTCGTCCTGCGGGTCGTCGGAGGCCTCGAGCTCGGCGAGGTAGCCGGAGCGCTCGAGCACCGACTCCAGCACGACGTCGGCGCGCTCGCCCGCCTCCACCATCGACTGCAGCTCCTCGACCATGGCGACGAAGCCGCGGATCGCGTTCAGCGAGCGGGTGGCGATGCCCGGCGCCCGGTCGGCGCGGCGCAGCGCCTCCCAGTACGTCGTGCCCTCCTGCTCGGCGAGCACCTGGACGCAGGCCTCGGCGCGATCGCCGATGCCGCGCTTGGGGGTGTTCAGCACCCGGCGCAGGGAGATCTCGTCGGCCGGGTTGACCAGCATCCGCAGGTAGGCCAGCGCGTCGCGCACCTCCTTGCGCTCGTAGAAGCGCACCCCGCCGACGACCTTGTACGGCTGGCCGGTGCGGATGAAGACCTCCTCGAAGACCCGGCTCTGGGCGTTGGTGCGGTAGAACACCGCGACGTCCCCGGGGCGTACGCCGGCCTCGTCGGTCAGCTTGTCGATCTCCTCGGAGACGAAGCGGGCCTCGTCGTGCTCGTCGTCGGCGACGTAGCCGACGATGCGCTCGCCCTCCCCGGCGTCCGACCACAGCCGCTTGGCCTTGCGGCCCTGGTTGTGCCCGATCACCTGGTTGGCGGCGTTGAGGATGGTCTGGGTGGAGCGGTAGTTCTGCTCGAGCAGGATCGAGGTGGCGTTGGGGAAGTCCTGCTCGAAGTCGAGGATGTTGCGGATGTTGGCGCCGCGGAAGGCGTAGATCGACTGGTCGGCGTCGCCGACCACCATCAGCTCGCTGGGCGCGACGCGCTGCTCGGCGGACTCCGCCGGGAGGCCGGCGCCCGCCTCGACCGCGTGCGCGTCGCCCTCCGGGTCCTCGGCGCACAGCTGGTGGATGAGCGCGTACTGCGCGTGGTTGGTGTCCTGGTACTCGTCGACCAGCACGTGCCGGAAGCGCCGGCGGTAGACCTCGCGGACGTCGGGGTGCAGCTGGAAGAGCCGCACGGTCATCATGATCAGGTCGTCGAAGTCGAGCGCGTTGGCCTCACTCAGGCGGCGCTGGTACACCGCGTAGGCCTTGGCGTAGACCTCCTCGGTGGAGTTGGCGGCGTCCTTGGCCGCGTCGTCGGGGTCCTTGAGCTCGTTCTTGGCGTTGGAGACCCAGTTGAGGATCGAGCGCGGCTGGTAGGCCTTCACATCGAGATCGAGGTCCTTGCAGACCAGCGTCATCAGCCGCTTGGAGTCCGCGGCGTCGTAGATCGAGAAGCTCGACTTGTAGCCGAAGCGGTCGATCTCCTTGCGCAGGATGCGCACGCAGGCGGAGTGGAAGGTCGAGACCCACATGATCCGGGCCCGGCGCCCGACCAGCTCCTCGACCCGCTCCTTCATCTCGGCGGCCGCCTTGTTGGTGAAGGTGATCGCCAGGATCGAGCCGGGGTGCGCGTGGCGCTCGGAGATCAGCCAGGCGATCCGCCGCGTCAGCACCCGGGTCTTGCCCGAGCCCGCCCCGGCCACCACCAGCAGCGGCGCCCCGGCGTGCACCACCGCGGCGCGCTGCGGCTCGTTGAGACCCTCCAGCAGCTCCTCGCGCGAGGGTCCGCGCCGGGCGGGTCCGCTCGAGCCGGCTCCCGCCGGGGAGGTCGCTGAGGAGGGCTGGAGGTGCTCGAGGCCGGGGATAGCGAAAGGGGTGCTCATCTCGCCGACAAGCCTACGTCGCGCCACCCCCGGCCTCGCAGCCCACTCAGACGCCGGTGCCCTCCGCCAGGCGCAGGAACTCCAGGTGCCGCTCGTACTGGTCGAGCACGTCGTCGATCAGCTGGTCGCGGGTGTAGCCCATCACGTCGTACCCCTGGCCGCCTTGGCTGAGGTGCACCTCGAGGCGGGAGTAGACGTCGGTCTTCGTCGAGGCCAGGCCGCCGTACCCGGGCATCGGCACCTCGCGGTGCTGCACCCGGTAGCAGAAGGCGCGCTCCTCCTCGCCCAGACCGGCGGTGAGCTCGACGGCCCGCATCCCCTCCTCGTCGGCGGTCTCGACGACCTCGGTCGTGGCTCCCTGCCCGGAGAGCTCGCGGGCGACCTCGGTGAGGGCGGACAGCACCACGGTGTCCAGGAACTCCAGGGACCGGGTGCGCGAGGGGAACGTCATCATCCGCCGGACCCGCGACTGCCACGTCGCGTGCGGTACGCCGCGTGGCGCGCCGCTACGACCCGACAGCACGCCCGGCAGCGCGCCGGCTCGGCTGTCCTGCAGGTGGGCCTCGACGCGTAGCGCCTTGTGCAGCCCGGCCATCACCAGCACCATCACGAAGGCGAACGGCAGCCCCATGATGATCGTGGCGTTCTGCAGCGCGGTGATGCCGCCGACGCTGAGGATCCCCATCGTCAGCAGACCGGTGGCCACCGCCCAGAAGATCCGCGGCATCTTGGCCGCGTCCTGGGTGGGGTGGCTCAGCCGCGAGGACAGGTTCGCCATCACCAGGGCACCGGAGTCCGCGGAGGTGACGTAGAACAGCAGCCCGACGAACGTCGCCACGGAGGCGATGAACGTGAACCCCGGGTACTGGGCCAGCAGCGTGTAGAAGCCCTCCTCCGGGCGCAGCGAGGCGGCCTCGCCGAAGGTCTGGTTGCCGCTGCGGACCAGGTCGATCGCGGAGTTACCGAAGATCGAGACCCACATCAGGATGTAGGTGAACGGGATGATCAGCGTCCCGGCGACGAACTGGCGGATCGTGCGCCCACGCGAGATGCGGGCCAGGAACAGCCCGACGAACGAGGCCCAGGCGATCCACCACGCCCAGAAGAACAGCGTCCAGCCGCTCATCCACGTCCCGGTGTCCTCGTGCGCGAAGGTCTGCAGCGTCATCTCCGGGAAGAGCCGGATGAAGTCGCCGACGTTGAGCACGGCCGCGTTGAGCAGGTAGAGCGTCTTGCCGGTGACCAGGACCCACAGCGCGAGCCCGATCGCGAGCAGCACGTTGAGCTGGGAGAGCCGCTTGATGCCCTTGTCCACGCCGCTGACCGCCGAGATGGTGGCCATCACGATGGCGAGCACGATCAGCGCGAACTGAGCGCCCAGACCCTGCTTGACGCCGAACAGCTCGTGCAGCCCGAAGTTGAGCTGGACGACGCCGATGCCCAGCGAGGTCGCCACCCCGAAGATGGTGCCGATGATCGCGGCCAGGTCGACCGCGTCCCCGATGCGCCCGTCCACCCGGTTGCCCAGGATCGGGCGCAACGAGGAGCGGATCGCCAGCGGCAGGCCAAGACGGTAGGCGAAGTAGGCCAGCGCCAGGCCCATCAGCGCGTACATGCCCCACCCGCTGATGCCGTAGTGGAACAGCGTCCACACGGTCGCCTCGCGGGCCGCCTCGACCGTCTCGGCCTCGGTGCTGGGCGGCGCGAGGTACTGCGTCACCGGCTCGGCCACGGAGAAGAACATCAGGTCGGTGCCGATACCGGCGGCGAAGAGCATCGCCGCCCACGAGAACGTGCTGTACTCCGGCTCGGAGTGCTCGGGACCGAGCTTGATCCGGCCGTAGCGTGAGCTGCCCACGAAGACCACGAAGACCAGCACCATCGTGGCCAGCAGCACGTAGAACCAGCCGAACCCGTCCGCGGCCCAGGTGGCCACCTGCCCGATCCGCGTGTTGGCGCCGTCGGGGTCGACCATGCACCACAGCGCCACGGCGAGGGTGCCGATGGCGGCACCCAGGAAGACCACCCGGTTGAGCCGGGGTCCCGCCTCCTCGCTGGTCGCCGTGCTCGGCGGACTGGGGGGACTGGTCGTCGGTGCGCTCATGCGCGGCCTCCTGGCTGGCCCTGGTTGATGGTGCCGGGGGCCGCGTGGTTGCGGGGGTCCCCCTCGGGCCACAGCGGCATCTGGGCGCCGTGGCGGTAGTACGGGACGTCGAGCGGCGGCAGCATCTCATTGCCGAGGATCAGGTCGCTGGCCCGCTCGGCGAGCATCATCACCGGAGCGTAGATGTTGCCGTTGGTGACGTAGGGCATCACCGAGGCGTCCACCACGCGGAGCCCGTCCACCCCGTGCACCCGCATCGAGGACGGGTCGACCACGCTCATCTCGTCGGTGCCCATCCGCGCGGTGCACGAGGGGTGCAGGGCGGTCTCGGCGTCCGCGGCGACCCAGTCGAGGATCTCCTCATCGGTCTGCACCGACGGGCCGGGCGAGATCTCACCGGCGCTGAACGCCGCGAACGCCGGCTGCTCCAGGATGTGGCGGGCGGCGCGGATCATCTCGATCCACTCGCGTCGGTCGTTCTCGGTGGACAGGTAGTTGAACTGCAGCGCCGGGTGCTCGAAGGGGTCGGTCGAGCGGATCTTCACGTGCCCGCGCACGTCGGAGTACATCGGCCCGATGTGCACCTGGTAGCCGTGCCCGAACGTCCCCGGGGCGTTCGCCGGCTGCGAGCCGTCGTAGCGGATCGCGATCGGCAGGAAGTGGAACATCAGGTTCGGGTACTCCACCCGGTCGTTGCTGCGGATGAAGCCGCCCGCCTCGAAGTGGTTGGAGGCCCCCACGCCGCGGCGCAGGAACATCCACTCCGCGCCGATGCGCGCCTTGTGCCGGTGCCGCAGCCACGGGGCGATCGAGACCGGCTGCTTGCTGGCGTGCTGGATGTACACCTCCAGGTGGTCCTGGAGGTTCTCCCCCACGCCCTTGAGGTCGACGAGCGGGTCGATGCCCAGCGCGCGCAGCTCCTCGGCGTTGCCGATCCCGGAGAGCTGCAGCAGCTGCGGGGTGTTGATCGCGCCGCCGCACAGGATCACCTCGCCGGCCTCCACGCTGCGGCGCAGCCGGCCGCCGCGCAGGTAGTCGACGCCGACGACGCGGTTTCCCCCCTCGGCGGTACGACGCGTGCGCAGGCCGGTGACGTGCGAGAGCGTGTGCACGGTGAGGTTCTTGCGCTGGCGCACGGGGTGCAGGTAGGCGCGCGCCGCGCTGAGGCGACGGCCCCGGTGGACGTTGCGGTCGAACGGCGCGAAGCCCTCCTGGCGGTAGCCGTTCACGTCGTCGGTGAGCGGGTGACCGGCCTGCTGCACGGCCTCGAAGAACGCGCCGAAGAGCGGGCTGTTGGCCGGGCCCTGCTCGAGCACCAGCGGTCCCGACCCGCCCCGCCAGGCGTCGGCACCGGCCGTGCCGTCGGCGAGCAGGCGGGTCTCCATCCGCTTGAAGTACGGCAGGCAGTGGGCGTAGTCCCACTCCTCGAGCCCCGGCTCGGCCGCCCAGCGCTCGTAGTCCAGCGGGTTGCCGCGCTGGAAGATCATCCCGTTGATGCTCGAGGAGCCGCCCAGCACCTTGCCGCGCGCGTGCGCCACCCGGCGACCGCCCATGTACGGCTCGGGCTCCGACTCGTAGCGCCAGTCGTAGAGCGGGCTGCCGATCGGGAACGGCAGCGCGGCGGGCATGTGGATGAACGGGTCGAGCTTGAAGTCGCTGTGCCCGGCCTCCAGCACCAGGACGCGGTTGGCGGGATCGGCGCTGAGCCGGTTCGCGATCACCGACCCGGCCGAGCCACCCCCGACGATCACGTAGTCGTAGCGCTCGGTCCTCACTGGTGTCCTCCTTCCGTCGTGGCGGCGGAGTCCACCGGCGGAGCTCCGAACCATCCCTGGGGACCGGGCCGGGTGTTGTGCCAGATGTGCTTGGTCTCGCGGTACTCCTCGAGCCCGGCCAGGCCCAGCTCGCGACCCACGCCGCTCTGCTTGTAGCCGCCCCACTCCGCCTGGGCGACGTAGGGGTGGTAGTCGTTGATCCAGATCGTGCCGTGGCGCAGCCGCGCCGCGACCCGCTCGGCGCGTCCGGCGTCGCGGGTCCACACGGCACCGGCCAGGCCGTAGATGGTGTCGTTGGCGAGGGAGACCGCGGCCTCCTCCAGCCCGGCCCCGTCCGGGGCGCTGAAGGTCTCGACGGTCATCACCGGCCCGAACGACTCGTCCTGCACGCAGGACATGTCGGCCGAGCAGCCGTCCAGGATCGTGGGCAGGTAGTAGAACCCCGCGTCGTACGCCGCACCCTGGGGCCGCCCGCCACCGGTGCGCAGCACGGCACCCTCCGCGAGCCCGGCCGCGACGTACGCCTCGACCTTGTCACGGTGGGCGGCGCTGATCAGGGGGCCGGTCTCGGCCGCCTCGTCGAAGGGGCCACCGAGGCGGATCTGCTCGGCACGGCGGACCAGCTCATCGACGAACTCGTCGTGGATCGACTCCTCCACGATCAGCCTGGCGCCTGCGGAGCAGACCTGGCCGGAGTCGAGGAACACGGCCGTGAGAGCCATGTCGAGGGCTGCTTCGAGGTCGGCGTCGGCGAAGACGATGTTGGGGTTCTTGCCACCCAGCTCGAGAGCCACCTTCTTCACCGTGGCGGCCGCGGAGGCCATGATCGAGCGCCCCGTCACCAGGCCCCCGGTGAAGGAGACCAGGTCCACCTCGGGGGCCGTGGTCAGCGTCGGGCCGACCCGGTCGCCGGCGCCGAGCACGAGGTTGGCGACGCCGTCGGGCAGGCCCACCTCCTGCAGGGCACGCATCAGCCAGATCGCCGTGTGCGGGGTGAGCTCGCTGGGCTTGAGCACGAACGTGTTGCCGGCGGCCAGGGCCGGGGCGACCTTCCACGAGGTCTGCAGCAGCGGGTAGTTCCAGGGCGTGATCAGCGAGCAGACGCCGACCGGCTCGTGGACCACGCGGCTGACCACGTCGGGCTGGCCGGTGTCGACCACGCGACCGCCGTCGGCCTGCGCGAGCGTGGCGTAGTGGCGGAAGACGGACGCGATGTCGTCGACGTCGAGGCGGGACTCGACCAGTCGCTTGCCGGTGTCGAGCGACTCCAGCCGGGCGACCTCCTCCTTGTCGTTCTCCAGCCGGTCGGCCAGCCGGTTCAGCAGCGCGGCGCGCTCGGGGGACGGCGTCCGCGGCCAGGGGCCGTTGTCGAACGCGCTGCGTGCGGACAGGACCGCCGCCACCGCGTCCGCGGCGTCGCCCTCGGAGACGGTCGCCACCAGGCTGCCGTCCGCCGGACAGCGGATCTCTCGGGTGGAGCCGTCGGCGGCATCGCGCCAGGCTCCGTCGATGAACAGTTCGGGCATGGATCCACCTTCCAACAGGGAAGGGTCGCGCTCGGGGGTGCGCGACCCGGAGTCTGCTGGCCGCCGAGCGCAGCGGTGGACGCGCGGGCCGACCCGTGCGGGCCGGCCGGGCTGCTCACACGTGCGCGGGCGACCAGAAGACGGCTACGGCGATCGTCACCGTGGTCAGCCCCAGCAGTCCCAGGTAGAGACCGTTGGGGATGCGCGGCTTCCTCAGGTTCGCCATCACCAAGACTAGAATGACCAGCGCGAGAGCGAACTTGACCCCGATCTTGGCGTGGTTGACGTCACCATCCCCGCCCTCGAGGACGCCCACCAGCAGCAGCCCGGCCAGGAACGCCGTGCCGGCGCCGTCGCGCATCGCGCCGTTGACCACCTTCTCCGAAGATCGCAGCTGCACGAAGAGGCCCCCGAAGAGGGCGGCGAAGCCGAGGATGTGCACGAAGAGCAGGATCAGGCGCAGGGTTTCCATGGGGCCGGAGCGTAGCGCTCAGGAGCTGCGCCGAGACGACCGGCGTCGGTTACGTGGCGCGGGTCGCACGACCAGCACCGGGCACGGAGCGTAGTGCTGCACCTTCTGGGCGGTGCTGCCGACCAGCACGGTGTCGCTGACGCCGCGACCTCCCGAGGCGACCACCACCAGGCCGACGTCGAGCTGGCCCGCAGCCTTGATGATCTCGTTGGCCGGAGAGCCGCTGCGGATCCGCTTGTGCACCTTGGGGCCCCAGCCCTTGAACTCCTCGGCGATCACGTTGAGCGCCCCCTGCGCGGCCTCGCGGAAGCTGACCACCTGGTGCTCGGCGTCCCCCCGCGCCGGCGGCGAGAGCTCGTCGGCGAAGGAGACCGCCGCCAGCGGCCGGATCACCGCGACCAGCGACACGTCGGTGACCTTCGTGGGGTCCGCGAAGGACTTGAAGTGGCGGGCCGCGGCCAGGGACTGCTTGGAGCCGTCGGTGGCGATGAGCACGTGCATGTCAGGCTCCTGAGGTGGTGGTGGGCGGCGTTGCTCCGGCGCGCCTCGAGGCGAGCTGCTGAGCCACGAACAGGACTCCCCCGAGTGCCAGCAGGCCGGCGCACCAGAACAGGGAGGCGGGGTCGTCGATGACGACGTAGACCAGCAGCACCGCGTTGCCGAGGATGCCGAGGTAGAGCAGGGGGGTCCAGGCCCGGAAGGTGTCCTCGCGCTCGCCGGTGCCGCGCAGCTTGAGAGCGGCGACGATCACCAGCAGGTAGATGAACAGCGTGAACACGACCGTGACCAGCGCAAGCCGTTCCACCACGTCGACCCCGACGCCGGCCCGGTTCAGCGCCCATCCGGTGAGCAGCAGACCGCACACCACGACCGCCGCGAAGATCAGCGCGAACCAGGGGCTGCGACGGCTCTGGTGGATGCGCCCGAAGATCCCCGGCACCACGTCCTCGCGGGCCATGCCGTAGAGGATCCGCGACTCGGTGACCACCGCGACCAGCGTGGTGTTCGTGATCGCCACCATCGCGATCACCGCGAACAGGATCGTCATCACGCCCACCGGCACCGGCAGGATGCCCGTCTTGACGACCTCGAGCAGGGCCGCGTCGCTGTCCTGCAGCGTCCCGACCGGCACGGTCAGCGCGGCGGTGGCGGCCACCAGCACGTAGATGACGCCCGCGGCGACCATGCCGCCGACCAGGGCGCGGGGGAAGGTCCGGCTCGGGTCCACGGTCTCCTCGGCCACGTTGGCGGCGTTCTCGAACCCGGTCATCGCGAAGAACGCCAGGGCCACGCCGGCGATCACCGCCCACACCGGGCTCACGTCGCTGCGGGTGGTGAAGTCGGTGAGCACCGCGAAGTCGGCCTTGCCCTGGGCGACGTAGACGATGCCGATCACCAGGATGATCACCAGCCCGGCGATCTCCACGAACGTCATCACCATGTTGGCGACCACGGACTCGGTGATGCCGATGAAGTTCACCACCGCCAGCACGACCACGAAGGCCAGGGTGACCAGCAGCGCCGGCGGCAGCGCCCAGATCTCCTCGAAGTACGACGCGAAGCCGGTCGCCAGCGACCCGGCGGCCGCGAAGCTCGCGGACAGCATGCAGACGGTGATCAGGAAGGTCAGCGGCCGGTTGCCGAAGGCCTTGTTGATGTAGAGCGCGGCCCCGGCGGCCTGGGGGTACTTCGTCACCAGCTCGGCGTAGGCGAGCCCGGTGATCGTCGCGACGGTGACGCCGACGGCGAACGCGATCCAGAAGGCGCCTCCGACGGCACCGGCCACCAGGCCGATCAGCACGTAGATGCCGGAGCCCAGGACGTCGCCGAGGACGTAGAAGAACAGCAGCCGACCGGTGATCCCGCGCTTGAGATCGCTCTCGTCGGTGTCCACGCCGGCCTCCGGGTCGGGGCCGGGTGGCTGGACGCCGCTGGCGTCGGAAGCGGGCGAGTCGGCCACGAGGGTCACCTTCGGGTGGGTGGGCAGTGCGGGGCGGATACCCCGTGGCAGCCCGACCGAAACGCGACTCAGAGCAGCCGGCGCTCCGAGGCCCACCGGGTGAGCTCGTGGCGCGAGGAGAGCTGCAGCTTGCGCAGCACGCTCGACATGTGGGTCTCCACGGTCTTGATCGAGATGAACAGCTCCCTGGCCACCTCCTTGTAGGCGTACCCGCGCGCGATCAGCCGCATCACCTCCCGCTCGCGCTCGGTGAGCCGGTCGAGGTCCTCGTCGACGGCGGCGACCTCGATGGAGCCCGCGAACGCGTCGAGCACGAAGCCCGCCAGGCGCGGGGAGAACACGGCGTCGCCCTCGGCCACCCGACGGATCGCGTCGACCAGCTCGGGGCCGGTGATGGTCTTGGTGACGTAGCCGCGCGCGCCTGCCCGGATGGTGCCGATCACGTCCTCGGCGGAGTCGCTCACCGACAGCGCCAGGTAGCAGGTGCGCAGCTGGCGCGCGGCGAGCCGGCGCATCACCTCCCCGCCTCCCCCACCGGGCAGGTGCACGTCGAGCAGGACGACGTCGGGGTGCTGCTCGGCGATGGCCCGGACCGCCTCGTCCACGTCCGCGGCCTCGGCCACGACGTCGACCGCGGTCCCGATCTCGGCGCGCACCCCCGTGCGGAACATCGCGTGGTCGTCGACGACCACCACCCGGACCTGGCCGGTGCGCTCAGCTGTGGGGGTGCTCATCGGGCTGCTCCTCGAGGGACGGATCGCGATGGGATGCATCGGCGTGGGAGGGATCGGCGTGGGAGGGATCTGGTTGTGCCTGGGTCGGCACGGGCATGTGCAGGCGGACCTCGGTGCCCTCGCCGGGGGCGCTGCGGACCTCGGCCGTGCCACCGTGGCGCACCATCCGGCCCAGGATGCTGTGGCGCACGCCGTACCGGTCGTCGCAGACGTCGTCGAGGACGAACCCGACGCCCCGGTCGCGGACGAACACGTCCACGGCACCCGGGCCCACCTCGGCGTAGACGTCGACGCTGGCGACCCCGGCGTGCTTGGCGGCGTTCGTCACCGCCTCGCGGGTGGCCGCCACGACCGGCTGGAGACGCTCGGAGAGCGGACAGTCGCCGACCCCGACGACGGTGACCGCGATTCCGTAGCCGTCCTCCACCTGGGCGACCACCTCGCGCAGGGCCCCTACCAGCGTGGAGGCGTCGGCGGCCTCGGCCGCGTAGAGCCAGGCGCGCAGCTCGCGCTCCTGCGCGCGGGCCAGCCGGGCCACGGTGGGGCCGTCGTCGGCGCTGCGCTGGATCAGCGCCAGCGTCTGCAGCACCGAGTCGTGCAGGTGCGCGGCGACGTCGGCGCGCTCCTGGGTGCGGATCCGCTCCTCGCGCTCGGCGGTCAGGTCGGAGGCCAGGCGGAAGATCCACGGGCCGGCGACCAGCCCCACGCCGAGCACGCCGAGTCCGCCGGCCATCAGGAGCCCGCTGCCCTGGTCGAGGGAGGCCCGGTCGAAGCCGATCAGGAGCAGCGCGGCGATGACCAGCACCATGCCGAGCGCGATCCGCGCGTACGCCGCCCAGCCACCGCTGCCGAAGACGACCCGGACCGGGTCGATGCGTCCGCTGGTGTCGAGCCAGCGCTCGCGCTGCGCCTCGTCGGCCTGGCGCCACAGCAGGGTGAGGCCGCCGCCGCCCAGCACGATCGGCCAGAGCACGGCTCCTCGTCCGAACGCCGCCTCCAGGACCAGGACGGCCCCGAGGACCAACGCGCCGAGCACGACCGCCGGCCCGGCGTCGCTGATCCGTGCCGCGCGCCCGGGTCGCCGGCCAGCGCGGGTGTGGCTCTCCAGCCCCGGTGACTGGGCGTGGCGCTCCTGGTCGGCCGGCAGCACCAGCCACAGGCCTGCGTAGAGCACGGCACCGAGACCGCCGATGCCGCTCAGCACGAGGAACGCGGCGCGCACCCAGGTGATCGGCACCGCCAGGTGCCGCGCCAGCCCGGCGGCGACGCCGCCCAGGACGGGTTCGCGCAGGTCCCGCAGGGCGCGGCGCGGGCCAGGATGGCCGGCGAGGGAGGCATCGGGCGTGGACATGGCCCCTCCATCGTCACACAGCGCGGGGGTCGCAACCATGAGGTCGGACCCTGAGAACCCCCTGGTTCCTCGCCACCGGGGCACCCGTCCCTCTCGGGGTCGCGTCGTGCGGAACCGGGGGTGTCCCCGATGGCGGCGGCCCGCCGGGCGGAGCAGGCTGGAGCCATGACCACCACACCTCCCGCCGGCGGCGGTTCCCCGGAGAGCCCGACCGGCGGGCCTCCCCCCGACGCCCCCCACGACGACGGCCCCCGGGTCACCCGCGACCAGGTGGGCGACCTCGCCCGGCTGCGCCGTACGACCGGCGGGCAGCGCCACGTCGCCGGCGTGGCCGGCGGCGTGGCCCGCCACCTCGACATCGACCCCGCGATCGTCCGGGTCGTCCTGGTGGTGCTCGCCTTCTTCGGCGGCGCGGGCGTCATGCTCTACCTGGCGCTGTGGCTGCTGATCCCCGAGGACGGCAGCGACGCCGCGATCGTGCCGCTCGACGACGGTGCCCGCAGCGCCGGGGTGATCGCGGTGGGCGTGCTCGCCGCCCTGATGCTGCTCGGCGACACCTGGGGCCCCTGGGGAGGTGGCTGGTTCCCCTGGCCGCTGGCCGTGGTCGCGGTGGTGGTCGCCTACGTGCTGAGCAAGCGCGGCTCCGCTCCCGGCGGCAGCCCCGGCGCACCGACCGGTCGCCCGGCCAGCGGTGCGCCCTACGCGCCGGGCACCGGCGTCTCGTTCACCAAGGACGGGCCCCAGGTCCACCAGCCGCCGTCTGCGTACTCCGCACCCCCGGGGCAGATGGCCTACGCGCCCGTCGCGCCGGTGCCGCCCCGGCCGCCGCGCCGGGGCCCGATCCTGATCGGCTGGACGCTCGCGCTGCTGGCGCTCGGGCTCGGCGTGCTGTCCCTGATCGACCTGGCGGGCGCCTCCGTGCCCGACTCCGCCTACCCGGCGCTGGCGCTGGGTGTGATCGCCGCGATGCTGCTGCTCGGAGCGTGGTTCGGCCGGGCCGGCGGGCTGGTCACGCTCGGCCTGATCGCCGCCCTGGCCCTGGCCTTCACCACCGCCGCCGACGAGTACGACGAGACCGCGGTCCGCGCCACCCCGACGGCCGCCGCCGACGTCGAGGACCGCTACGACGTCGAGGTGGGCGAGCTGTACCTCGACCTGTCGCAGGTCGCCGACCCCGAGACGCTCGCCGGGCGCACGATCCAGGTGGAGGGTGACGTCGGGCGACTCGAGGTGACGGTGCCCGACGGGGTCGACGTGCGGGTGGAGACGGCCGTCGACGGACTCGGCAGCCTCTCGGTCTTCGGCACGCACGCCGCGGGCGTCGACCTCGCCGAGCAGGCACTGCGCGAGACCTCGGACGGCGACGCCACCTCCCCCGGGCAGCTGACGATCGACGTCACGCTCGCGGTCGGCGTCATCGAGATCCACGAGCCCTGAGCCATGACCCCCACCACTCCCCGCGCACCTCGCCTCCAGCACCCCGCCTCTCACCAGGGAGAACGCCGATGAGCACCGACCCGACCGCCACCCGCCAGCCCCGACGCCACCCGGTGGAGGTCGGCTACCTGGTGATGGGGCTCGCCTTCCTCACCATGGTGGGGATCTGGGCGCTGCTGGTCAGCGACGTCGCCTCGGGTGACGACCTGCGCTTCCTGCTCCCGGTGCCCTGGGTGCTCGGCGGCGCCGCGGGCCTGCTCGCGCTCGGCATCCGCGCCGCGCGGCGCAACCGCGCCGCCGCTCCCCCTGCCTTCCCCGACCACGAGACCGCCGACACCGAGGAGTTCCGATGAGCACGCTCCCTCCGCCCGACCCGGGCCAGCAGCCCGGCCAGCAGCCGCTCGGCCAGTCCCCGGGCGAGCAGCCGCCTCCCGGTGACCGGGCCTCCCGGCCGTGGTCCGGGCGCCGCCTGGTGCGCCGCAGCGACGACCGGATGATCGCGGGCGTCTGCTCCGGGGTGGCCGACTACCTCGGCGTGGACGTGACCGTGGTGCGGCTGGTCACGGTGCTGGCCGCGATCTTCGGGCTGGGCAGCCTCGTCATCGCCTACCTGGTGGCCTGGGCGCTCCTGCCCGAGGAGTGAGCCGCGGCGCGGCTCGGGTCGACCAGCAGGGCCGGGTGGTCGGTGATCAACCCGTCCACTCCGCCCGCGGTGAGCGCACGCGCCTCGCCGACCAGGTCCCCGTGCGCGTCCGGCGCCGGCCCACGGCGCAGCTGCCGGGGCAGGAAGCGGTTCTCCGCGCGCAGCGTCCAGACGTGGACCGCCAGCCGGCGCCGGTGAGCGTCGTCGACCAGCGCCGTGGGGGCCAGGCCGGCGCCGGTCCGGTCGCGGGGCACCACGAGCTCCTTGTGCGGCCCGATCGCCTCGGCGTACCCGTCGATCCAGGACAGGCCCGCCACCGTCGCCAGGTCGGCGTAGCTGCGCCGGTCGCCGGCGAGGACCAGGTCCGCCGGGTGCCGCTCGGGGCGATCCAGCAGTTGGACCAGGCCGAGCGTGGTGCGCCGCGAGAGCCGCCGCAGCACGGTGGTCTCGAAGGACATCACCCGGACCCCCGAGCCGTGGTGGTCGAGGTGGTAGCGGCGCAGCACGTCGAGGACCAGGTCCTCCAGCGGCAACCCCAGCGCCGCGTAGTACGAGGGGTGCTTGAGCTCCAGCAGCAGGCCGACGCGGCGCCCTCGGCGCACCGACTCGGCCCGGACCAGCCCGAGCACATCCTCCAGCGTCGGCACGCCCTCCCGTCCGTCGTGCGCCGCACTCGCCGTCCTGGTGAGCCGGTGGCGCTCCCGGGCGCGCAACGTGCGCACCTGCGCCAGCGTCAGGTCCTCGACGAACCAGCCGGCCAGCGGGCGTCCGTCGATCAGCTTGATCGTGCGCCACTCCCGCAGCTCGGCCCGGCCGGCCACGTCGGTGGTGAGGCTGAGCTCGCTGTCGTGCCGGGCCACCAGGACGGCGTCGGCGGTGGGGACGAGGTCGACCTCGAGCGCGTCGGCTCCCCCCTCCAGGGCGGCCCGGTAGGCGGCCAGGGTGTGCTCGGGTCGGTCCCCGCAGGCGCCCCGATGGGCGACGATGGTGGTCATGACCCCACCCGAGCAGCCCGACGCGTCAGCGCGGCGCCCTGCGGGTGGCCGCCAGGTGAATGGTCGATGATGGCCCGATGAGTCTGCCGACGATCGGAACCCTGCGCTCGCTGCCGGCCGGCGAGCACCCCGAGCTGCTCGCGCCGCCGGTCGCCGCCGCCCTGTCGGGCTGGCCCGACGCCGCCGGTGTGGCGGTGGTGGAGATCGACCCGGCGCTGGCCGACACCGCCGCGATGACCGAGGCCTACCGGCTGCCGCTCACCGCGAGCGCCAACTGCGTGGTGGTGGCCGGCCGGCGCGAGGGCGTGGAGCGGATCGCCGCGTGCGTCGTGCGCGCCGACACCCGCGCCGACGTCAACAACCTGGTCAAGCGCACCCTCGACGTACGCAAGGCGTCGTTCCTGGCGATGGAGCGGGCGGTGGCCGAGACCGGGATGGAGTACGGCGCGATCACCCCGCTCGGCCTGCCGCAGGACTGGCGGGTGCTGCTCGACCCACTGGTGCTCGAGTGCGACGTCGCGATCCTCGGCTCCGGCGTACGCGGCTCCAAGCTGCTGGTCTCCGGCGCGGCGCTGGGCCGGCTGCCGGGCGTCGAGGTGGTCGACGGCTTGGGGCGGGCGTGATCGGGGAACCGCCGCACCGATGAGCTCACCCGATCCCGTCGACGAGCGCAACGAGTCGCCCTCACAGAAGCACGACCGCAACTGGGCCGAGCTCCTGCAGGAGATGCGAGTCCTGCAGACCGGCGTGCAGCTGATCGCGGGGTTCCTGCTCACCCTCCCCTTCCAGGAGCGCTTCGCGGACCTGGACTCCTTCCAGCGCTCGCTCTACCTGGCTCTGGTGGTCGTGGCCGGGCTCACCACCTGCCTGCTGATCACGCCGATCGCGGTGCACCGCCGGCTCTTCGGCCAGCACGTCAAGCAGCGCCTGGTGCGCACCGCCCACCGCCTCGTGGCGGTCGCTCTCGGCGCGGTGGCGGCGTTGTTGACCGGCATGGTCACCCTCGTCTTCGACGTGGTCGTCGACCGCCGCGCCGCGATGACGGTCGGCGGATCGCTGCTCGTGGTCTGCGTCGTGCTGCTGACGGTGGTGCCCTACCTGGTCGGCCGCTCGAGGCAGCCCTCGTCGCCGGGCGCCGACTGAGGCGGCACCCACCGGGAAAACGAGTCGCGCCGCACGGCATCGGGTAGGTACCGTCCCGGCAGTGCGCATCCTTCCCCTCGAACACCCCGGCACCGCCGATCATCGCTCCGAGGGCCGGTTCCTGTGGTGGTTGGCCAAGGGGCAGTGGCACACGCTGGCGCTGGGTGCGCTCTTCGGCATCATCTGGATGAGCGCCCAGGCCGTGATGCCCGCCGTGATCGGGCGCGCCATCGACCGCGGCGTCGCCGAGCGCGACGGCGAGGAGCTGCTGCGCTGGGGCGCGATCCTGCTGGCGATCGGCATCGTCCAGGCGGCCAGCGGCATCATCCGGCACCGCTTCGCGGTGACCAACTGGCTGACCGCCGCCTACCGCACCGTGCAGCTGGTCGGCCGGCAGGCGGTGGACCTGGGCGGCACGCTGCCGCGCAAGGTCTCCACCGGCGAGGTGATCACCATCGGCACCAGCGACCTGTCCCATCTGGGCCAGGTGATGGACGTCTCCGCTCGCTTCGCCGGCGCGATCGTCAGCTTCCTGCTGGTCGCGGTGATCCTGCTGCAGACCTCGCTCACCCTGGGGCTGGTGGTGCTGATCGGGGTGCCGGCGCTGATGGTCGCCGTCGGCCCGCTGCTCAGCCCGCTGCAGCGCCGTGCCACCCACCAGCGCGAGCTGACCGGCGCGCTGTCCAGCACCGCCGCCGACATCGTCAGCGGCCTGCGGGTGCTGCGCGGCATCGGCGGCGAGCAGGTCTTCCTCGAGCGCTACCGGCGCGAGTCGCAGTCCACCCGCGCCGCCGGAGTGGCGCTCGCCCGGCTGCAGTCGATCCTGGAGGCGCTGCAGGTGCTCCTGCCCGGCGTCTTCGTCGTCGTGGTGGTCTGGATCGGCGCCCGCTACGCGGTGTCGGGGCGGATCACCCCCGGCGAGCTGGTGGCGTTCTACGGCTACGCCGCGTTCCTGATGATCCCGCTGCGCACCGCCACCGAGTACGCCAACAAGTTCATCCGCGCCCGCGTCGCCGCCCGGCGGGTGTGCCGGGTGCTGGCGCTCACCCCCGACCTGAGCGACCCCGCGGACCCGGCGCCCAGCCCGCCCGCCGGCTCCGAGCTGTACGACGCGCGCACCGGGCTGGTGCTCCGCCCCGGCGAGATCACCGCGCTGGTCTGCGAGCAGCCGGGCGAGACCGCGCTCCTGGCCGACCGGCTCGGCCTGTGCACCGCCGACGCCGACGACGACGTGCGGCTGGGCGGCGTACCGCTCTCGGCGCTGCCGCGCGCGGAGGTGCGGCGCCGGATCGTGGTCAGCGACACCGGGAGCGCGCTGTTCTCCGGCCCCCTGGGCGAGCGGCTCGACGTCACCGGCTCGGGCGACGTGGGCGCGGCGCTGACCACGGCGTCGGCGCACGACATCCTCGAGGCCCTGCCCGAGGGGCTGGACACCCACGTCGCCGAGCGCGGGCGCAGCTTCTCCGGAGGCCAGCGCCAGCGCCTGGTGCTGGCCCGCGCGCTGGCGATCGAGCCGGAGGTGCTGGTGCTGGTGGAGCCCACCTCGGCGGTGGACGCGCACACCGAGGCCCGGATCGCGGCCCGGCTGCGCGCGCACCGGGCCGGGCGGACCACGGTGGTCACCACCACCAGCCCGCTGCTGCTCGACGCCGTGGACCGGGTGGTGCTGCTGGACCAGGGCCGCGTCGTCGCCAGCGGCACCCACGCGAGCCTGCTCGAGAGCCACCCCGGGTATCGCCGGGTGGTCACCCGCGAGACCGAGTCCGACACCGAGCTGGAGCCGACCCGATGAGCACCGCCCTGCCCGTGGCCGACAGCCGCGCCGTGCGCCGCTACGCGGTGCAGATCGCCCGCCGCCACCCGCGGATGCTGGGCGCGACCCTGGCCCTGCACGTCGCGGCGGCCACGGCCGCGCTGGCCGCGCCGCGCCTGCTCGGCGACCTCGTCCAGGCCGTCGAGGCCGGCACCACGCTGGACCGGGTGGACCGGACCGTCGCCCTGCTGGCCGGCTTCCTGGTGGTGCAGACCGTGCTCACCCGCTACGCCCGGCTGCTCAGCCAGGTGCTGGGCGAGGAGGTCCTCGCCCAGCTGCGCGAGGACTTCGTCGACAACACCCTCGCCCTGCCGGTGGGGGTGGTGGAGTCGGCCGGCTCCGGCGACCTGCTCACCCGCACCAACCGCGACGTCGACCAGCTCGGCTGGTCGGTGCGGATGGCGCTGCCGGAGTGGACGATCGCGGTCGTCACCGCGGTCCTCACCTTCGCCGCCGCGCTGAGCGTGGGCTGGTGGGTCGCCCTGCCCTGCCTGCTCGGCGTGCCCCCGCTGGTGATCGGGCTGCGGTGGTACCTGGCCCGGGCCAAGGACGGCTACCTGCGCGAGAGCGCGACGTACTCGCAGATCAACGCGACGCTGACCGAGACCGTGGAGGGCGCCCGGACGGTCGAGGCGCTCGGTCTGAGCCAGGAGCGGATCCGGGCCATCGACGCCGACATCGCCGACTCCTTCGACGCCGAGCGCTACACGCTGCGGCTGCGCACCGTGTTCTTCCCGAGCATGGAGATGTCCTACCTGCTCCCGACCGTGGCGACGCTGCTCCTGGGCGGCTGGCTCTACACCCGCGGCGAGGTGTCGCTGGGCGACGTCACCGCCGCCACGCTGTACGTGCAGATGCTGATCGACCCCGTGGACCGGATCGTCTCGATCCTCGACGAGCTCCAGCTCGGCATCGCGTCGCTGGCCCGGCTGCTCGGCGTCGCCGAGGTGCCCGACGACCGCGAGGTCACCGGCGCCCGGCCCGACGGCGAGAAGCTCGACGCCCGCGACGTGCGCTTCGCCTACGTGCCGGGCCGCGACGTGCTGCACGGCGTCGACCTCGACGTGGGGGTGGGCGAGCGGATCGCGATGGTCGGGCCCTCGGGGGCGGGCAAGTCCACGCTGGGCCGGCTGCTGGCCGGGATCCACCCGCCCCGGACCGGCTCGGTGACCGTCGGCGGGGTGGGGCTCACCGAGCTCCCGCTCGACGAGCTGCGCGGCCACGTCGCCCTGGTCACCCAGGAGCACCACGTCTTCGTCGGCACCCTGCGCGAGAACCTGGCGCTCGCCGCGCCACCCGGCGCCGGCGACCCCGAGATCCGCGACGCGCTGGCGGCCGTCGACGCCCTCGACTGGGTCGACGCCCTGCCCGACGGGCTGGACACCGTCGTCGGCTCGGGTGGCCGGCACCTGCCCGACGCGCAGGCCCAGCAGGTCGCGCTGGCCCGGCTGGTACTGGCCGACCCGCACACGCTGGTGCTCGACGAGGCGACCTCGCTGATCGACCCGCGCGCCGCCCGGCACCTGGAGCGCTCGCTGGCCGCGGTGCTCGAGGGCCGCACCGTGATCGCCATCGCGCACCGGCTCTTCTCCGCCCACGACGCCGACCGGGTCGCGGTGGTGGAGGACGGCCGGATCGCGGAGCTGGGCAGCCACGACGAGCTGGTCGCCGCCGGTGGGTCGTACGCCGCACTGTGGGAGTCCTGGAACGGGCGGCACTGAGCACGCTTGCTAGATTCACCCGACGATGACGAGTACCAAGCCGGGGTTCCGGGGCGACATCCAAGGGTTGCGGGCGGTCGCGGTGCTGACCGTGATCGTCGCGCACTTCGGAATCGGCCCGTTCACCGGCGGGTTCATCGGCGTCGACGTGTTCTTCGTGATCTCGGGGTTCCTGATCTCCGACCAGCTCTACCGCGAGCTGGGCCGCGAGGGGACGATCTCGCTGCGCGGCTTCTACGCCCGGCGGGCGCGCCGGATCCTGCCCGCGGCCACGTTGGTCCTCGCCGTCAGCGTGCTGGCCTCGCTGATCGTGCTCAGCGCCCTCGACGCCCTCGAGGTGGTCCGGGACGCGGTCTGGGCGTCGCTGTTCGCCGCCAACTTCCGCTTCGCCTCGGTGGGCACCGACTACTTCGCCCAGGACCAGGGGCCCAGCCCGCTGCAGCACTACTGGTCGCTGGCCGTGGAGGAGCAGTTCTACCTGGTCTGGCCGCTGGTGCTGCTCGCGGTCACCGGGTGGCACCGGCTGCGCCGCCGGCGCGGCGCCGCCGGTAGCGGGAGCGGCTCCCCCGAGACCCCGGTGCGGGTCCGCCGGCTCACCGTCTTCGTGCTGCTGCTGGCCGCGACCGCGGCGAGCTTCAGCTGGTCGATCCTGCTCACCCGCACCGCGCCGACCGACGCGTACTTCTCGCCGTTCGCCCGGGGCTGGGAGCTCGGCGCCGGCGCGCTGGTGGCGCTGGTCGCCCCCGCCCTGGCCCGGCGCTTCGACCACTTCACCCGGGCGGCGCTGAGCAGCACCGGGCTGCTGCTGATCGCGGCCGCGACGCTCTTCTTCATCGACGCCACGCCCTTCCCCGGCTACGCCGCGCTGCTGCCGGTGGCCGGCACCGCGATGGTGCTGCTCTCGGGGGCGGGGCTGACCCAGCCCGGTCCGGCGCCGCTGCGGATGCTCTCGCTGCCCCCGATGCGGGTGATCGGCGACTGGTCCTACTCGCTGTACCTGTGGCACTGGCCGGTCCTGGTCCTCGTCGAGAGCAGGCTCGGCCGCGACCTGGGTCCGCTGGAGTCGCTGGCCGCCATCGCGGTCACCTTCGCGCTCGCCGCCGCGACGTACCGCTGGGTGGAGACGCCGTTCCGCAACCCCCGGCGCTGGACCGTCCCGCGCGCCCTGGTGCTCTACCCCGTCTCGGTCGCCCTGATCGCCGGCACGGCGCTCGGCGGCTGGCGCTGGACGGAATGGGAGACCAGCGAGCGCGGCAACGCCCCAGCCGTCACCACCCAGGACTTCGGCGTGGCGGACGCCGACAAGTACGACATCGCCAAGGACCCCGCGGTCGGGCTGGTCCAGGCCTCCGTCGTCGCCGCCGAGAACGGCGTCGCGCTGCCCAGCGACCTCTCCCCCGACCTGGCCGACCTGCGCGACGACGTCGCCGACCTGGGCGAGTGCGACTACGCCGAGAGCTTCGACAAGGTCTGCCCCGGTGGCGACCTCGACGCCGGGCGCAGCATCGCGGTGCTCGGCGACTCGCACGGGCGGCACTGGATCCCCGCCATCGACCGGATCGCCAAGCGGTCCGGCTGGACGACCTACTACTTCGTCAAGCGGGCCTGCACCGCCGCCCGGATCACCGTCAACAGCTACGCCGGGGACGAGGAGTGGGACGACTGCAACGCGTTCCGGGACTGGGTCGAGGAGCGGCTCGGCGAGCTGCAGCCGGACGTGACGATCGTGTCCACCTCGGTGCCCCGGCGCGGAGTCTGGTCCGAGGGCGAGCTGGTCACCGACGACGACGAGGTCGCCCCGCTGTACCGCGACGGGCTGGTGGACCTGCTGGAGCGCATCGAGCCGCTGACCGAGCGGCTGCTGGTCCTCGACGACGTGCCCGGCCTGGGCCTCGACCCGGCCGACTGCCTCTCGACCGGCCGCCCCGACCTGGGCACCTGCCTGACCGGCCCGGACCCGCGCACCACGCAGATGCGCGAGATGAACCGCGAGGCCACCCGGACCACCGGCACCGAGCTGGTCGACCCCAGCCCGTGGTTCTGCCACGACGACAAGTGCCCGGTCGTGGTCGGCTCGACGATCACCTACCAGGACATCGGCCACGTCACCGAGAGCTACGCCGCGCAGCTGGCTGATGCCCTGGGCAGCGCGCTGGGGCTCTCCACGCCCGCGTCGCCCCGGTCGTCCTCGACCTCGTCGTCACCCGCGTCGCCCCGGTCACCGTGAGCCCTGCCACGCCCCACGGTCCTTGCGATACTGACAGCGGCTCTGTCACTGTTGCCGGGCCCCGCCCCCAGCCCTGCCGACGACCCGGAACGGAACCGCGATGAAGCTCTCCATGCCCCTGATGTACGACGGGAACCCGCGCAGCGCCGCGGACCAGGTCACCGCCCTGGAGAAGGCCGGCCTGGACCAGATCTGGGTCGCCGAGGCCTACGGCTTCGACTCCCCCACCCTGATGGGCTACCTGGCGGCGAAGACCGACAAGGTCGAGATCGGCTCGGCGATCCTCAACATCTACTCGCGCACGCCGGGGGCGCTGCTGCAGACCGCGGCCGGGCTGGACAACGTCTCCGGAGGGCGCGCGATCCTGGGTCTGGGCGCCTCCGGGCCCCAGGTCATCGAGGGCTTCCACGGCGTCCCCTACGACAAGCCCCTGGCCCGCACCCGCGAGGTGGTCGAGATCATCCGCGCCGGGCTCAAGCGCGAGAAGCTCAGCAGCGACGGCATCTTCAAGCTGCCGCTGACCAAGGAGGACGGCGCGGTGACCGGGCTGGGCAAGCCCCTGAAGATCCTCACCCACCCCGAGCGCGACACGATCCCGATCTGGATCGCCGCGCTCGGCCCCAAGAGCGTGGAGCAGACCGCGGAGTACGCCGACGGCTGGATGCCGCACCTGTTCCACCCCGAGAAGGCGCACCTGGTCTGGGGCGACGCGCTGGCCAAGGGCAACGCCAAGCGCCAGGAGGGCCTGGCGCCGCTGCAGGTCAACGCCGGCGGCATGGTCGCGATCGGCGAGGACGTCAAGGGCCTGCTCGACTTCGCCCGCCCGATGTTCGCGCTCTACGTGGGCGGGATGGGCGCCAAGGGCAAGAACTTCTACAACGACGTCGCCAAGCAGTACGGCTACGAGAAGGAGGCCGAGGAGATCCAGGACCTCTACCTCTCGGGCAAGAAGAAGGAGGCCGAGGCGCTGGTCCCCCAGGAGTGGCTCGAGGCGGCCAACCTCGTCGGCCCCGCGTCGTACGTCAAGGAGCGCATCGAGGCCTTCCGCGAGGCCGGCGTGACCAGCCTGAACGTGGTGCCGGCCAGCGACGACCCGGCGAAGACCGTCGAGCAGGTCAAGGAGTGGATCTCCTGATCCACCGCTGACTCAGGCGACGAGGGCCCGGCAGGCACGACCTGCGGGGCCCTCGCCGTCAGTCCCGGCCGCGAGGGCGCAGCAGCGACCGGGTGATCACGTCGTTGGCGGCCCGCTGGAAGCCGGTGACGACCGCCTCGAGGGTGAGCTGGCGCAGCCGCGACATCGTGCTCTCCAGCTTCGCCGCCTCCTCGGCGGAGTGCCGCTCCTGGCGGTACGGCGCGAGCACGCCCTGGTGCAGGATCGAGGTCAGCTCCGAGGCGAGCGACTCCATGTGCCGGTTGATCGCCTCGCCGGCGGCGCCCATCGACTCCATCGGGATGTCGAGGTCCAGCAGCTCCACGCTCACCTGGAGGTTGGGCATCGCCCGGTAGCCCCCGCTCTCGGTGCGCTCCAGGGAGCGCAGCCCCACCAGGAAGTCGAGGTCGGCCTCGCTGAGCGTGCGCGAGACCCGCTTCTCCAGCTGGCGCAGGGTCAGCTCCTCGGCCGGCTGCGCGGTCCACGAGGTCAGCATCGCGCGGCGCAGCGCCAGCTCGTCGCTGGTGGCGTCGGCCGGCAGCGAGGACATGTAGCGCTCGATCGCCTGCAGGGTGAACCCGTGGTCCTGCAGGGCGCGCACCATCTCCAGGCGGGCGCGGTGCGACTCGTCGTAGTAGGCGACGCGCCCCTTGCGGATCGGCGCGGGCACCAGGCCCAGGCTGGCGTAGTAGCGCGTGGTGCGGACCGTCAGGCCGACGGCGGCGGACAGCTCGTCGATCGTGAGCAGTCCGTCGTCGTCCGGTTGCTCACTCATGACTGTCACAGTATTGCTGTCCCCAAGGCCAGGCAAAACGCCGGCCACCGACCTCCCGAGCCCAGTGCGCGGCCTGCCTCTTGCCATCGTGACAGTGGTGCTGTCACAGTGGCGGTGTTGCGAGCGATCACGTGTCGTCGCGGCAATGACGACGCCGCAGGCCCCCGCCTGCGCGGAACCGAGGGAGGAACGAACCCCATGGCAGAGCTTTCCCGCGAGATCTTCGACGAGGAGCACGAGGACTTCCGCCAGATGGCGCGGAGCTTCATCGAGAAGGAGGTCGTCCCCCACCAGGAGCGCTGGGCCGAGGCGGGCATCGTGGACCGCGAGCTGTGGACCAAGGCCGGCAGCCAGGGCCTGCTCTGCTTCGACGTCGACGAGGCGTACGGCGGGGCCGGGGTCGACGACTTCCGCTACAACATGATCGTCGCCGAGGAGCTCAGCCGGGCCGGCGCCAGCGGCCCGGGCTTCCCGGTGCACACCGACATCATCGTCCCCTACCTCTCCAGCCTCGGCACCGAGGAGCAGAAGCAGCGCTGGCTCCCCGGCTGCGTGAGCGGCGAGATCGTCACCGCGATCGCGATGACCGAGCCGGGCGCGGGCTCCGACCTGCAGGGCATCCGCACCACCGCGATCGACAAGGGCGACCACTACCTCGTCAACGGCTCCAAGACCTTCATCTCCAACGGCATCATGGCCGACCTGGTCATCGTGGTCGCCCGCACCGACCCCGAGGCCGGCCACAAGGGCATCAGCCTGCTGGTCCTCGAGCGCGGGATGGCGGGCTTCGAGCGCGGCCGCAACCTCGACAAGATGGGCCTCAAGGCGCAGGACACCGCGGAGCTCTTCTTCGACGACGTGGTCGTGCCCAAGGAGAACCTGCTCGGCGAGGAGGGCACCGGCTTCATCTCGCTGATGATGAACCTGCCCCAGGAGCGGCTCTCCATCGCGGTGATGGCCGCCGCCGCGTGCCGCGACGTACTGGAGATGTCGCTGAGCTACGCCAAGGAGCGCAAGGCGTTCGGCCGCTCGATCGGCAACTTCCAGCACAACCGCTTCGTGCTCGCGGAGATGGCGACCGAGGCCCGGATCGCCACCGTCTTCGTCGACGACTGCATCCAGCGGCACATGCGCGGAGAGGCCGACGCCACGCTGGCCTCGATGGCGAAGTGGTGGACCACCGAGCTGCAGAAGAAGATCGTCGACCAGGCCGTCCAGCTGCACGGCGGCTACGGCTACATGATGGAGTACCCGGTCGCCCGGGCCTACGTCGACAGCCGGATCCAGACCATCTACGGGGGCACGACCGAGATCCAGAAGGAGATCATCGGTCGGAGCCTCGGCATCTGAGGCCGACGTCGTGGACTTCGACCTGCCCGAGACGGCGCTCGCCGTCCGCGACGGAGTGGCGGCCGTGGCCGCCAGGTACGACCACCGCTACTGGTCCGAGTGCGAGGAGCAGCACCGCTTCCCCACCGAGGCCTGGAACGACCTCGCCGAGGGCGGCTGGATCGGCCTGTGCGTCCCCGAGGAGTACGGCGGGGGCGGGGCCGGGATGCTGGAGCTGGCGGTGGCCTGCGAGACGCTCGCCGCCTCGGGGGGCACCGCCGGCATCTTCCTCTACATCCTCACCCCCGGCTTCGGGGCGATGACGCTGGCCCGCCACGGCACGCCGGCCCAGCGCGAGGCGATCCTGCCCGGCGTCGCCGCCGGGACGACGCAGTTCTGCATGGCGCTGACCGAGCCGGACGCGGGCAGCAACGCGATCGCGATCACCACGGCCGCGCGCCGCGACGGCGACGAGCTGGTGATCCGCGGGCAGAAGATCTGGATCTCCGGGATCGAGAACGCGCGGTGGATGATCGTGATCACCCGCACCACCCCGCTGGAGCAGGCCACCGAGAAGCTCGGCTCGCGCACCGGCGGCTTCACGGTGCTGCTCGTGGACGTCGAGCAGGCGGTCGCGGACGGGACGCTGACCTACACCCCCATCCCGAAGATGGGCGGCAACGTGGTCACCTCCAGCCAGGTCTTCTTCGACGACGTCCGGGTCCCCGCGAGCAACGTGATCGGCGAGATCGACAACGGCTTCCCGGTGCTGTGGGACGTGCTCAACCCCGAGCGGATCCTGGCCGCGGCCGGGGGTGTCGGCGCGGCCGAGGCGGCACTGCGCCTGGCGGCCGACTATGCCCGCGAGCGCGAGGTCTTCGGCCGCCCGATCGGCGCCAACCAGGCCGTGCAGTTCCCGCTGGCCCAGCTCAAGGCGAAGACCGAGCTGGCCCGGCTGATGACCTACAAGGCCGCCTGGCTCTTCGACCAGGGCCGCCCGTGCGGCGCGGAGACCAACGTGGCGAAACTGACCGGCTCGCAGGTGGCCTGGGAGGCGGCGAACCAGGCCTTCCAGACGTTCGGCGGGATGGCCTACTCCAAGGAGTACCCGGTCGAGCGGCTCTTCCGCGACAGCCGGATCGGCAAGAACATCCCGGTGGCCGAGGAGCTCATCCTCGCCCACATCGGCACCCAGATGCTCCACCTCCCCCGCAGCTACTGATCCCCTTTCATCCCGAGGAGAGACCCATGCCGGACACCCTTCAGCAGCGCGCGGAGATCGAGGCGGCGATCGCCGGGCTCACCCTGCCACTGGCGCTGGCCGCCACCGTCGACAAGTACGGCGACGAGCCGGCGTACTCCGACAAGATCGGCATCCCCGCCGACGACGTCCAGGGCTGGCGCACGCTCACCTGGCGCGAGGTGCGCGAGCGCGCGCTCGACCTCGCCGCCGGGCTCCTCGAGATCGGGGTCGCGCCCGGTGACACCGTGGCGATCATGGCCTCGAGCCGCACCGAGCACGTGCTGGCCGACCTGGCCGCCGTACACGCCGGGGCGACGCCGATGTCGGTCTACGCCACGCTGGCGCCCGAGCAGGTGCTGTTCGTCGCCGGTCACGCCGAGCCGAGCGTGGTGTTCCTGGAGGGCGCCGACCAGCTGGCCCGCTGGGAGCAGGCGCTGGACGCCTCGGGCAGCATCCGCAAGGTCGTGCTGATGGACGCCTCGGCCGTGCGGTCCGGCGACCGCTTCACGACCTTCGAGGAGCTGGCGAGCTCCGGCGCGGCGTACCGCGCGGCGCACGCCGAGGAGCTCGAGCAGCGCTGGCGGGCGATCGACCCCGACCAGCCGCTGACGATCCTGTACACCTCCGGCACCACCGGACACCCCAAGGGCGTGGTGCTGACCCACCGCAACATCCTCTTCGAGGCGGTCGGCTCCACCAGGACCGCCGGCATCGCCGAGCCCGGTGTGAGCATCTCCTACCTGCCCTTCGCCCACATCGCCGAGCGGATCCTGGGCATGTACGTCCCGCAGTCGCAGGGCGGGCACGTGCACCTGATCGCCGATCCCTCGCTGCTGGTCGGCGCGCTCGGCAGTGTGCGGCCCACGCGCTTCTTCGGCGTCCCGCGGGTCTGGGAGAAGATCAAGACCGGCGTCTCGGCCAAGCTCGCCGCCGAGCCGGACGAGGCCAAGCGCGCGTTCGTCGAGGACGCGATGGCGGTCGGCCTGGAGTACATCGAGTCCCAGCAGACCGGGCAGACCACCAGCCCCGAACTGCAGGCGCGCTTCGAGGCCGCCGACGCCGCGATCCTCGGGGTGCTGCGCGCCCTGCTCGGCCTGGATCGGGTGGAGTGGGCGGCCAGCGCGGCGGCCCCGATGCCGGTCGAGGTCGCCCGGTTCTTCGCCGGGCTCGGGATCAAGGTCTACGACGTCTACGGGATGACCGAGACCGCGTCGGCGGTGGCCTCGTGCGGCCCGGAGTCGTTCCGGCTCGGCACCGTCGGGCGGGCGCTGGCCGGCATCGAGGTCACGCTGGCCGAGGACGGCGAGATCCTCGCCCGGGGCCCGATCACCACGCCGGGCTACTACCGCCAGGAGGACGCCACCCGGGCGCTGATCGACGAGGACGGCTGGGTGCACACCGGCGACATCGGCGAGATGGACGAGGACGGCTTCCTCAAGGTCGTCGACCGCAAGAAGGAGATGATCATCACCTCCTCGGGCAAGAACATCGCCCCGTCCAACATCGAGAACCTCCTCAAGGAGAGCCCGATCGTCGGGCACGCCCTGGTCTTCGGCGAGGGCCGCCCCTACGTCGTCGCCGTCCTCACCCTGGACTCCGACGTCGCCCCGGCCGTCGCGCAGCAGCTCGGGCTGGAGTACGCCGACCTCGCCGACCTCGCCCAGCAGCCGGCCATCCAGGCGATGGCGCAACAGGCGGTGGACCGCGCCAACGAGCGGCTCTCCCGCCCCGAGCAGGTCAAGGCCTTCGAGCTGCTGCCGGTGGAGTGGACGGCCGAGTCCGAGGAGCTGACCCCCACCCTGAAGGTCAAGCGCCGGGTCGTGCACCAGAAGTACGCCGACGTCCTGGACCGCCTCTACTCCCACCCCGAGTCGGCGTGAACTCCCACCCCTGAGGCGCCGAGTCGGCGCAACCTCACCGCCGTACGACGCCGAGTCGGCGTGAACTCACCGCCCGTACGACGCCGACTCGGCGCAACCTCGCACCGCTGAGGCGCCGAGTTGGCGCAACCTCACCGCCGTACGCCGAGACGGGAGTGCGAGTCCACGCCGACTCGCGCCACCACAAGCGCGAGTCCACGCCGACTCGCGCCACCACAAGCGCGAGTCCACGCCGACTCGCGCCACCACAAGCGCGAGTTCACGCCGACTCGCGCCACCACAAGCGCGAGTTCACGCCGACTCGCGCTGGCTGGGGTGCGAGTTCGCGCCGGGTCGGCGGGTGTGGGGGGTCAGTTGACGTACTCGTCGCGGAGCTTGCCCTTGACCATCTTGCCCGTCGGCGTGCGAGGGAGGTCGTCGCGGAAATGGATCTCGCGCGGGACCTTGTAGTGCGCGATCCGCTCCCGGGCGTACGACGTCAGCTCGGCGGCCAGCGCCTCGCCCGGCTCGACCCCCTCGGCGGGCTGCACGAAGGCCACCACCCGCTCCCCCATCTCCTCGTCGGGCACCCCGAGCACGGCGATGTCGGTGACCGCCGGGTGCAGGCTGAACAGGTCCTCGACCTCCTGGGGATAGATGTTCACCCCGCCGGAGATGATCATGAACGCCTTGCGGTCGGTCAGGTAGAGGAAGCCGTCCTCGTCGACGTAGCCCAGGTCCCCCACCGTCGTCCAGGTCGGATGCTGCGGGTGCCGGGTGCTCGCGGTCTTGGCCGGGTCGTTGTGGTAGCTGAAGCTGCCCTCCTCCCGCTCGAACCACACCGTGCCCACCTCGCCGGGGCCGAGCTCGGCGCCGTCCTCGCCGCAGATGTGCAGGACGCCGAGCAGGGCCACCCCCACCGAGCCGGGGTGCTCGAGCCAGGTCGCGGAGTCGATGAACGTCGCGCCGTTGGCCTCGGTGGAGGCGTAGTACTCCTGGATGATCGGCCCGAGCCACTCGATCATCCGGCGCTTGACCTCGACCGGGCACGGCGCCGCCGCGTGCACCACGACCTCGAGCGAGGAGGTGTCGTAGCCGGCGCGGACCTCGTCGGGCAGCTTGAGCAGCCGCACGAACATCGTCGGCACCATCTGGGTGTGGGTGACCCGGTGCTCGGCGACCGCGCGCAGCGCCGCCTCCGGCTCGAACTTCTCCATCATCACCAGCGTCCCGCCGAGGGCGTGGATCACGCCGCCGAAGCGCAGCGGAGCCGCGTGGTAGACCGGCGCCGGCGAGAGGTAGACGGTCTCGGTGTCGAACCCGTAGAGGGCACCGAAGATCGTCACGTACTGGTAGCCCGGCTCGTCCACGGCGTAGGTGGGCAGGTCCAGCTTGATGCCCTTGGGGCGCCCGGTAGTGCCGGAGGAGTAGAGCAGGTCGTCGCCGTGCGGCTGCTCGGGCAGCGGCACCGCACTCGCCGCCGCGAGCGCCTGCTCGTACGACGCGTAGTCGGCCACCTCACCGCCGTAGGCCAGCCGGACCGGGACGTGCACGATCCCCTGCATCGCGTCGAGGAGCTCCGCCTTGGCCGCGGAGACGACCAGGGCGCGCGCCTCGCAGTCGTTGACGATGTAGGCAGCCTCGTCCGCGGTCAGGTTGTGGTTGACGGCAGTGATGTAGAGCCCCGAGCGCAGCGCCGCCCAGTACACCTCGTAGGTCTCGGGAGTGTTGTCGCTGAGCAGCGCCACCACGTCGCCTCGGCGCAGCCCGGCGTCGTACAGGTGGCGGGAGAGGCGGATGCTGCGCTCGTCGAGCTGCGCGTAGGTGAGGGTGCGCCCGGAGCCGGCCATCACCAGCGCGGGCTTGTCGGGGGACTTCTCGGCCCAGGTTCCGGGATACATCGCGGACGTCCTCCTCATGCTCGGTGCGTGACCCACGTCACTCCTGGGGCGACTATGCCAGTTGAACTGTCACGGTTCTACCCGTACGGCGGATGCCGATGAGTTCCGGGAGGACCGGGGGTCGAACTCAGGGAGGAACCCGATGCGCCCGCCCCCCGCCCCTGCTGGAGTCGTCCCATGCACCCTTCGATCGCCGGAAAGCTCACCGGCCCCGTCACCAAGTGGATCGTGCTGGCCCTCTGGCTGGTGGCGATGGTCGTCTTCGGGGCGTTCTCCTCGAAGCTCACCG
This sequence comes from Nocardioides sp. Z43_10, assembly GCF_059766615.1. Lineage (NCBI taxonomy): Bacteria > Bacillati > Actinomycetota > Actinomycetes > Propionibacteriales > Nocardioidaceae > Nocardioides > Nocardioides sp. Z43_10. The sequence goes on from NZ_JCBAJY010000002.1 coordinate 129,589, forward strand.
AGGTCCAGAACAACGAGGCCTCCTCCTGGCTGCCCGCCTCGGCCGAGTCGACCAGGGCGCTGGAGAAGCTCGAGCCCTTCCAGGATCCCGATGCGATCCCGACCGTGATCGTCTACGAGCGCTCCTCGGGGCTGACCCCCGAGGACCTGGCCACCGCCAAGGAGCACGCGGCCGAGTTCTCCCAGCTGCGCGGCGTCGAGGGCGAGGTCGTCGGACCGGTCCCCTCCGCGGACGGGCAGGCCGCCCAGACGGTGGTCACGTTCAACTTCGGCAAGAACGGCTGGGAGGAGATGCCCGACGTCGCCGACGAGCTGCGCGACATCTCCGCCATCGACGGCGTCGACACCTACGTCGCCGGCTCCGGCGGCCAGGCCGCCGACTCCTTCGAGGCCTTCGCCGGCATCGACAGCACGCTGCTGCTGGCGACCCTGTCCGTGGTGATCGTGATCCTGCTGTTCACCTACCGCAGCCCGGTGCTGTGGGTGCTGCCCATCGTCTCGGCGCTGTGCGCCTTCACGGTCTCCGGGGGCCTGGTCTACTTCCTGGCCAAGTACGCCGACCTCACCGTGAACGGGCAGAGCCAGGCGATCCTGACCATCCTGGTGATCGGCGCCGGCACCGACTACGCGCTCCTGCTGGTCGCCCGCTACCGCGAGGAGCTACGCCGCCACGAGAACCGGCACGAGGCGATGGCGTTCGCGCTGCACCGCGCGGCGCCGGCGATCCTGGCCAGCGCCGCCACCGTGGCCGTGGGGATGCTGTGCCTGATGTTCGCGGAGATGAACTCCACCGCGGGCCTCGGCCCGGTCGCCGCGATCGGCGTGGGCGTCACGTTCCTGGTGATGGTCACCCTGCTGCCGGCCCTGCTGGTGATCTTCGGGCGCTGGATCTTCTGGCCCCGCCGCCCGACGTTCACCTCCTCCGAGCCCACGCAGTCGGGCTTCTGGGCCAAGGTCGGCTCCCGGATCGCCGTGCGCCCCCGCGCCGTCTGGGTGGTCACCACCGGGCTCCTGCTCGTCGCCTGCCTGGGCCTGTTCCGCCTGGACGCCAACGGCCTGGCCACCGACGAGCAGTACACCAAGGACTTCGAGTCGGTGACCGGGCAGCAGGTGCTCATGGACCACGGGCTGGTCGACGCCTCCAACCCGATCATGGTGGTCGCCAACGCCAGCCACGGCGAACAGGTGCGTGCCGCCCTGAGCGAGGTCGAGGGCATCGATGCCGCGAGCAAGCCACGGGTCGCGGGCGACGTCGCCTACGTCTCGGCGACGTTCGGGGGCGACCCGGCTGCGCAGCCGGCCTTCGAGCTGGTCGAGGACGCCCGCGACTCGGTGCACGCCGTCGACGGCGCGGACGCGGAGGTGGGCGGGTTCACCGCGATCTACCTCGATACCAAGAACGCCTCCACACGCGACAACTACGTGATCATCCCGATCGTGCTGCTGGTGGTGATGGTGATCCTGATGGTCCTGCTGCGGGCGATCACCTCGCCGGCGATCCTGGTCGGCACGGTGGTGCTGTCGTTCAGCGCGGCGCTCGGACTCTCGGTGCTGCTCTTCGAGTACGTCTTCGACTTCGCCGGCTCCGATCCCGCCTTCCCACTCTTCGCGTTCGTGTTCCTGGTGGCGTTGGGCATCGACTACAACATCTTCCTGATGACCCGGGTCCGCGAGGAGACGATGACCCACGGCACCCGCCGAGGATCGCTGATCGGGCTCACCTCGACCGGCGGGGTGATCACCTCCGCGGGCGTGGTGCTCGCCGCGACCTTCCTGGTGCTCGGCACCCTGCCGCTGGTCTTCCTGGCCGAGCTCGGGACGACCGTCGCCCTCGGCGTACTGCTCGACACCCTGATCGTGCGCTCGGTGCTGGTCACCGCGATCAACCTCGACCTGGGTGGACGCATCTGGTGGCCCAGCAGCCTCGACCGCGGATCGGTCCCAGCCAGTGGGGTGGTGGAGAAGGCCGGCGTCTGAGGGGAGAGACTGGAGCGCATGAGCTCACGCCCGACCGATCCCGGGAGCGACCAGGTCACCCCGCAGGCCGTACGTCGGGCCCTGGCCCGCGCCGAGCGCGGCGCCGCCCTCGACGTCACCGAGGCCACCGCGCTGCTCGCCGCCCGCGGCGACGAGCTGGACCGGCTGTGCGCCGCCGCCGCCAAGGTCCGCGACGCCGGCCTGGCGGCGGCCGGCCGGCCCGGAGTCGTCACCTACTCCCCCAAGGTCTTCATCCCGGTCACCCGGCTGTGCCGCGACCGCTGCCACTACTGCACCTTCGTGGAGACCCCGGGCCAGGCGGCCCGCGAGGGCCGCGCGCCCTACCTCTCCCCCGACGAGATCCTCGAGATCGCCCGCCAGGGCGCCGAGCTGGGCTGCCTGGAGGCGCTGTTCACGCTCGGGGACCGCCCCGAGGACCGCTGGCCCGAGGCCCGGGCCTGGCTCGACGAGCAGGGCTACGACTCGACGCTGGCCTACCTGCGCGCCATGGCGGTGCGGGTGCTGGAGGAGACCGGCCTGCTGCCCCACCTCAACCCGGGCGTGATGTCGTGGGAGGAGATGAACCGGCTCAAGCCGGTCTCGCCGTCGATGGGGATGATGCTCGAGACCACCTCGACACGGCTGTTCACCGAGAGGGGCGAGGCGCACTTCGGCTCCCCCGACAAGGACCCGGCGGTGCGGCTGCGCACGCTGGAGGACGCCGGCCGGCTCTCCGTCCCGTTCACCAGCGGCCTGCTGGTCGGCATCGGCGAGACCCTGACCGAGCGGGCCGAGACCGTCTTCGCGCTGCGCGGCGTGGCCCGGCGCTACAGCGCGCTGCAGGAGGTGATCGTCCAGAACTTCCGCGCCAAGCCCGACACCGCGATGCGGCAGCGCGACGACCTCGGCCTCGACGAGTACCGCGCCACGATCGCGGTCACCCGGCTGGTGCTCGGGCCCCGGATGCGGATCCAGGCTCCGCCGAACCTGGTGGATCTCGCCGAGTGCCGCGCGCTGCTCGAGGCGGGCGTCGACGACTGGGGCGGCGTCTCCCCGCTCACCCCCGACCACGTCAACCCCGAGCGCCCGTGGCCCTCGCTGGAGCGGCTGCGCGACCTCACCGCCGCCTGCGGCCTCGAGCTGCGCGCCCGGCTCACCGTGCACCCCGAGTACGTCGTGCGGGGCGAGCCCTGGATCGACCCGCGGGTCTCCGGCCACGTCGCCGCGCTGGCCGGCGACGACGGCCTCGCGCGCCCCGGCGTACGACCCACCGGGCTGGCGTGGCAGGAGCCCGACGGCGGGTTCGCCAGCGTCGGCGAGGGCCGCGGGCGCACCGACCTGCACGAGAGCGTCGACACCACCGGACGCTCCAGCGACCGGCGCGCCGACTTCGACAGCGTCTACGGCGACTGGGACGAGGTCCGCGACAGCGTGGCGCCGGCCTCGGCCTCGGCCTCGGCCCCGGCCGTGTCGGGCCCGGCCGCCGACGCCGAGGGCCGCGCGGCCCTGGCCGCCGCCGAGCGGGACCCGGGCAACCTCAGCGACGCGCACGCGCTGAGGCTGATCACCGCCGAGGGCGACCTGCTCGAGCAGGTCTGCCGGCTCGCCGACGACCTGCGCCGCGAGGTGGTCGGGGACGAGGTGACCTACGTCGTCAACCGCAACATCAACTTCACCAACGTCTGCTACGTCGGCTGCCGGTTCTGCGCGTTCGCCCAGCGGCGCACCGACGCCGACGCCTACTCGCTCTCCCTCGACCAGGTCGCCGACCGGGCCGAGGAGGCCTGGGGGCTGGGCGCCACCGAGGTCTGCATGCAGGGCGGCATCGACCCCGAGCTGCCCGGCACGGCGTACTTCGACCTGGTCCAGGCGGTCAAGCAGCGGGTCCCGCAGATGCACGTGCACGCCTTCTCCCCGATGGAGATCGTCAACGGCTCCTCGCGCACCGGGCTGAGCTTCGAGGACTTCCTGATCAAGGCCCGCGAGTCCGGCCTGGACACGATCCCGGGCACGGCCGCGGAGATCCTCGACGACGAGGTCCGCTGGATCCTGACCAAGGGCAAGCTGCCCACCTCCACCTGGGTGGAGATCATCTCGACCGCGCACCGGGTGGGCATCCCGACCACCTCGACGATGATGTACGGCCACGTCGACAACCCGCGCCACTGGGTGCAGCACCTGCGGGTGCTCAGCCGGATCCAGGACGAGACCGGCGGCTTCACCGAGTTCGTGCCGCTGCCGTTCGTGCACACCTCGGCGCCGATCTACCTGGCCGGGGTGGCCCGGCCCGGCCCGACGCTGCGCGACAACCGCGCGGTGCACGCGATGGCGCGGATCCTGCTGCACGGGCGGATCGCCAACATCCAGACCAGCTGGGTCAAGCTCGGCGTCGAGGGCACCCGGGCGATGCTGCGCGCCGGGGCCAACGATCTGGGCGGGACGCTGATGGAGGAGACGATCTCGCGGATGGCCGGCTCCGAGCACGGCTCGGCCAAGACCGTGGAGGAGCTCGTCGAGATCGGCGCCGGCATCGGCCGACCCGTCCGGGAGCGGCTCACGACGTACGGGCGCCCGGAGCGCGGCTGAGCCTCGCTCGGCCGCCGCCGGGACGGCTCAGGCGGTCCCCTCGACGTCCAGGTCGCGGGCCGCCCCGGTCGCGGAGGCGCCGAGCGGTCGGACCGGCAGCGACTCGATGCCGAACACGATCGACTGCTGGGGGTGCACCAACCGGTCGGTGGCGAGCGCCATCGCCGGGAAGCGCCTGACCAGGGCGGGAAAGGCGGCCCGCAGCTCCATCCGGGCCAGCTCGGCGCCCACGCAGCGGTGCAGCCCGTGGCCGAAGGCGAGGTGGGAGCGCACCGGGCGGCCGGGGTCGAACTCCTCGAGGTCCGGACCCAGCACGGGATCGCGGTCGGCCGCCGGCAGCGAGACGAGCACCACGTCGCCGGGCGCGATCCGCTGCCCGCCGACCGTGACCTCGCTGCGCACGAACCGCGGGAACGCCACCTGGACCACCGACAGGTAGCGCAGCAGCTCCTCCACGACGGGGTCGACCGCCGCGGGGTCGGTGCCCAGCCGCTCCCACCACGCCGGGTGGTCCAACAGCACCGCCGTGCCCAGCGCGAGCATCCCGGCGCTGGTCTCCATCCCACCGGTGAAGACGCCGTCGGCGAGCCCGCCGAGGTCGAAGTCGCTGATCTCGTCGCCGTGCTCGCGGATGATCTGGCCGATCAGCCCCGGCCCCGGGTCCTGACGCTGGCGCCGGGTCTCCTCGAACAGGAAGGACCGCGACCCGGAGATCGCCCCGAAGCTCGCACTGCCGCCCCCGCTCACGTCGAAGCGGGCCGCGCCGAGCCGGCGGAACGTCTCCCGCTTCGCGTCGGGCAGCCCGAGCAGCTCGCAGATGACCAGGAACGGGACCGCGAAGCCGAAGGCCGGGACCAGGTCGACGACGCCGTCGGGGCCGGCCTGCTCACCGAGCCGGTCGAGCTGGCGCGCGACGATGTCGTCGATCAGCGGCGCCATCCGGTCGAGGCGGCGCATGGTGAACTCGGGGGTGAGCAGCCGACGCAACCGGGTGTGGTCCGGCGGGTCGGTGAAGCCCAGGCCGCCCACGTCCCCGTCGTCGGCGCCGCTGCGCCCGACGTAGGGCCGGATGTCGGTGCTGTACGACGTCTGGTCGGCGAGGACCTCGCGAGCCTCCTCGAAGCCGGTCACCAGCCAGACCCCCATGCCGAGGAAGCCGGTCAGGTGGTGCACCGGCTGCTCGGCCCGGAGCTCGCCGAGCCGTGCCGGCGGGTCGAGACCCTCGCGTCTCAGCGGCCAGACCAGGCTCGCCGGCACGGCGTCGAGCCGGGTCAGGTCGATGCCCCGGCGCCCGGCCTGCGCGAGCGCGGCCCGGCGGACCCAGTGCTGGAGCCGGCTCCTGTGGCGCATGCGTGCCTTCCGTGCGATGTCGGGTGTCGTGGGCTCAGTCTCCACGAGAGTGGCGCCGACGGCATCAGGTGACACCCTGAGTTGTGCCGGACTCCCTAGGAGATGCCCAGCGCGACGCAGCGCGCCATGGTGGCGGCGTCGCAGATCTCCTCGATGGAGTGGACGCCGTCGCGCACCACGGTGTTGGTCAGATCCCGCACCGTGACGCTCACCGGCTCGAGCACGAACGAGTCCACGCCCTCGTACTCCTGGGCGCCGGTGATCTCCTCCTCGGTCACCAGCCGCACGGCGATGTCCGCGGCCTGGCGCGCCTCGGCGACCAGAGGCTTGAGGACCGTCATCTCCTGCTCCCCGCGCACGATGCGGCGCACCGCCGACAGCTCCGCGTCCTGGCCGGTGATCACCGGCCAGCGGGCCGCCGGGACCCCTGCGGCCTGCAGCGCCTCGACCACCCCGCCCGCCTGGACGTCGTTGGCGGCCATGATCGCCCCCACCCCCCGCAGCGGGTCGCGGCCGGGCCGGAGCTGCTCGGCGACCCAGTCCCGGGCCTCCTCGGCGCCCCAGGTGCGCGGGTCGAGCTCGGCGCGCACCTTGACGCCGCCCTCGTCCAGCACCGTACGGGCGGCGAGGGCGGCCTGGGCGGCGTTGGGGTCGTCGGAGCCGCCGTTGATGACCAGCGCCGTGCCACCGGAGCCCAGGGCCCGGACGACCGCCGTCGCCTGGAGCCGGCCGACCGCCGCGGCGTCGACGCCGACGAGCCAGTCGGCTCCGGCCACGTAGCGGTCGTAGGCCACCACCGGGACGTCCCCGGCGCGCTCCACCAGCTCCTCGCCGCCGGCGGAGTCGACGGGGTTCAGGATCACCACGTCCGCGCCGTCGTCGAGGGCCTCGTCGAACTGCTCGGACTGGCGCTGCGCGTCGCCGTCGGCGTTGTGCACGACCAGCTCGCAGCCGTCGCAGGCCTGCTCGACCCGGTCGCGGATGGTGGGCTCGTCGACCTCGGTCCAGCGGGCGGCGCGCTCGCTGCCGAGCAGCAGCGCCACGGTGCGGCGCTCGGAGTCCTGACAGCCCGCGAGACCGCCGCCCACCAGGGCGACGGTCAGCAGGCCTGCCAGGGCGGCCGAGACACGAGTTCTCATCCGGCCACGCGGAGAGCAGGGAAGCCGATCACCAGACGATGATCCCACGCGGCTCCCGAGCCGGCGGCGCCTACCCGCGTCCGCTCGAGGACCTCGCCCGCCGCGAGACCGAGTCGATGGCGACCGCCAGCAGCAGCACCGCGCCGGTCACCATGAACCGCACCGAGGAGTCGACACCGAGCAGGTTCAGCCCGTTCTGGATCCCGATCAGCACCACGATGCCGAGCATCGCGGCGTACGCCGAGCCGCGGCCGCCGAAGAGGCTGGTGCCGCCGATGACCGCCGCCGCGATCGCGGTGAGGTTGGTGTCGCCGGTGCCGCTGCCCTGCGAGACCGAGGTCACCTGCGCCGCGGCGAGCAGCCCGCCGACGGCGGCGAGCACCGAGCAGCCGGCGAAGGCGGTGAAGTAGACCCGCCCCACCCGGATGCCGGAGCGCCGGGCGGCCTCCACGTTGCCTCCGACCGCGAACAGGTGGCGGCCCCACCGGGTCCGGCGCAGCGCGATGTCGAGCAGCACCACCAGCAGCACGAAGAACAGCCACAGGTAGCCCCAGCCGCGGTCGATGTTGAGGTAGTAGGTCAGCAGCCCCAGGACGAGCGCCATCAGCGCGGCCTTGATCGCGATCAGCGGCACCCACCCGGTGGACAGCCCCGCGCGCTGCCTGGTCCGCAGCGTCCAGAGCTGGCTCCCGGCGTACAGCGCGGTCACCAGCGCGACCAGCAGGTAGGAGACCGCGTCGCCGGCGAACTGGTAGCGGGCGAACTCGACCAGGTAGTTGTCGTTGGTCAGGTTGATGGTGCCGTTGTCGCCCAGGACGTAGAGCAGCATGCCCTGGAAGGCGAGCAGCCCGGCCAGCGAGAAGACGAAGCTGGGCACCCCCACCTTGATGAACAGCAGCGCGTAGAGCGAGCCGATCGCCAGGCCGATCCCCAGCGCCGCCAGGATCCCGACCGTGACCGAGTAGCCCTTGTCGACGACGAGGACCGCCATGCTGGCGGCGGCGAACCCGCTCGTCGAGCCGACCGAGAGGTCGATCTCGCCGAGCAGCAGCACCAGCACGATGCCCAGCGAGATGACCCCCACCGGCGCCGCGAACTGGGTGATGCTGACCAGGTTGCGCGAGGACAGGAAGATCGGCTCCATCGCGTAGAACACCAGGCTGATCAGGACCAGGCCGAGCACCACCGGCAGCACGCCCAGCTCGCCGGTGCGCAGCCGGCTCCACGAGGAGCGCAGGTAGCCCCCGAGGCCCTGCTCCTGGATGAGCCGCTCGTCGGCCAGGTCGGCGGCGACGGGCGAGGCGGTGAGCTGGTCAGCCATGGTCTTCTCCCGGGTTGCGGCGGTGGGCGCGCGAGGCGACGACGTTGTCCGAGGCTCCGGTGATCGCCGCCACCAGCTGCTCGGTGCTCACCTGGTCGGCGTTGAACTCGGCGGCGTTGCGGCCCAGGCGCAGGACCACGATCCGATCCGCGACCGCCTGCACGTCGGCCATGTTGTGGCTGACCAGGATCACCGCGAGACCGGTCTCGCGCAGCCGCTCCACGAGGTTGAGCACCTCCGCCGTCTGGGCCACGCCCAGGGCCGCGGTCGGCTCGTCGAGGATCACCACCTGGGGGCTCCCGACCAGGCTGCGCGCGATCGCGACCGTCTGGCGCTGCCCGCCCGAGAGCGAGGCGATCGGGATCCGGACCGAGGGGATCTTGGCGGAGAGGGTGCGCAGCAGCCGCCACGCCTCCTTCTCCATCTCGACCTCGTCGAGCAGGAGCCCGGCGGAGCGCTCCTGGCCGAGGAAGAGGTTGGCGACCACGTCGAGGTTGTCGCACAGCGCCAGGTCCTGGAAGACGGTGGCGATGCCCAGGGCCTGGGCCTGGCTGGGCCCGGACATGTGCACCGGCTGTCCGGCGAACGTCATCTGGCCGGCGTCGGGCTGGTAGACCCCCGAGATCACCTTGACCAGGGTGGACTTGCCGGCGCCGTTGTCGCCCACGAGTGCGACGACCTCTCCTGCGGAGACCTGGAAGCCCACGTCGGTCAGTGCCTGGACGGCCCCGAACCGCTTGTCCACCCCGGTCAGGGAGAGCACTGCCTCCCTGACCGGGGTGACCGCGGCGCCGCCCTTGGTGAGCTCGGCCATCACTTCAGGCCGGCGGCCGTGCAGGCCTCGGCGTACTCCTCGGTGCAGATGTCCTCGACCGAGTAGAAGCCGTCGGCCACGATCGTGTCGTTGATGTTGTCCTGGGTCACCACGATCGGGTCGAAGATGAACGACGCGACGCCCTCATAGTCGGTCGTCTCGCCGACGTCCTCGCCGTTCGCCAGGGCGACCGCGACCTCGGCGGCCTTCTCGGCCTCGATCGGGATCGGCTTGTAGATCGTCATCGACTGCTGGCCCGCGACGATCCGCTGGATGGCGGCCAGCTCGGCGTCCTGGCCGGTGATCGGCGGCAGGGCGTCCGCGGCCACGTCGGCTCCGGTCAGCGCGGCGACCACGCCGCCGGCCTGGCCGTCGTTGGCGGCGTAGACGCCCACCACCTTGTCGGCGCCGACCTTGGTCAGCTGGTCGGTGGTCCACTTCTGGGCGTTCTCCGGGCTCCAGTCGGGGTTGTCGTACTCCGCCAGGATCTCCACGCCGCTCTCGTCGAGCACGCTGTGGGCGCCGGCCTTGAACTGCGCCGCGTTGGGGTCGGTGGGCGAGCCGTTCAGCATCAGGATCCCGCCCTTGTCGCCGACCGCGTCGACGAGCGCCTGGGCCTGCATCTCGCCGACGGTCTCGTTGTCAAAGGACATGTAGTAGTCGGCACCCTCGATGAACCGGTCGTAGGCGATCACCTCGATGCCCGCCTCCTGGGCGTCACGCACCGAACTGGTCGCCGCCTTGCCGTCGACCGGGTCGAGGACGATGACGTCGACCTCCTGGGTGATCGCCGAGTCGACGTCGCGGGCCTGCTTGTCCTTGTCCTGGTCTGCGTTGAAGTAGGTGACCTCGCAGTCGTCGCACAGCTCGGCGACCTTCTCCTCGAACAGCGGCCGGTCGAACGCCTCGTAGCGCGTGGTCTGCGACTCCGGCAGCAGCAGGGCGATGCTCTTGCCGCTGCCCCCGCTGGCCTCGTCGCCGGACTGGTCGTCGTTGGCGCCGCACGCCGACAGGCCGGTGACGCCGATGAGAGCCGCCGCGGCGAGGGCCGCGAGACGGTAGCGAGTGATGGCCATGGGAGCTCCTCGGTCACAGATGGCGCGCGGGCCACGACCCGCAGCTGGGTAGTCACGAGTGTGAGGAAGATCACAGTTGACGTCAAGAGTTGAATACAATGCGGCTAGGTGACCGGGTCTAGTGGCCCTAGTCGCCACTCCTTGACGGATCTGGACGGCGTCCACCACAGTTTTTCCCATGCCAGCACTTCGGCAGGGCGAGCGGCGTGAGCGCGCTCCCGGCTCCACGGCCGCCCTGCGCACCGCCAACCAGAGGCGCGTCCTGTCCGTGCTGCGCCGCAGCCGGGTGCCCGGCGAGGACGACGTCACTCAGGCCGAGCTCGCCCGGCTCACCGGGCTGGCCCCGGCCACGGTGTCCAACATCGTGCGCGAGCTGGGGGCAGCCGGCGTCCTGGACGTCTCGCCGGGCAGCGGCCGCCGCGGCACCGTCGTCCGGCTGGCGCGCTCGGCCGGAATGGTGGTCGGCATCGACGTCGGCCACCGGCACGTGGCCGTGGCGCTGGGAGACCTGAGCGGCCAGCTGATCCTCGAGACGCGGCGCCCGCTGGCCCCCTCGACCGGCTACGACACCGGCCTGGACGTCGCGGTCGAGCTGGTGGAGCGGCTCGTGGAGCGTTACGAGGGGCCCGGCGCCGAGATCCGCACGGTCGCCCTGGGCCTGCCCGCGCCGATCACCGACGACATCGTCCGCTCCTCGGCGATCCTGCCGGGCTGGGTGGGCATCGACGCCCGCCAGGAGGCGAGCGCCCGCCTCGGTGTGCCGGCGCACGTGGAGAACGACGCGAACCTCGGCGCGCTGGCCGAGCACCGCTACGGCGTCGCCCGGGGCCTGAGGAACTCGGTCTTCGTGAAGATCTCCTCCGGGGTCGGCTCCGGCATCATCATCGAGGACCGGCTCTTCCGCGGCAGTGCCGGGACCGCCGGCGAGCTGGGTCACCTCACCCTCGACGACCAGGGGCCGGTCTGCCGGTGCGGGAGCCGCGGCTGCCTGGAGGCCTACGCCTCCACCGAGACGGTGCTGGCGATGATGGCCGACCAGCTGCCCGGCTCGACGCTCGACGACATCCTCGCCGCCGCGCGGGGCGGCAACATGGCGGCGCTGCGCACCCTGGAGGACGCCGGGCTGCACCTCGGCTGGGGGCTCGCCTCCGTGGTCAACCTGCTCAACCCCGACGCGGTCGTGGTCGGCGGCGACCTCGCCCGGGCCGGCGAGCTGCTCCTGGAGTCGGTCCGGATCGGCCTGCGCCGCCACGCCCTCGACACCGTCGCCGCCACCCCCGTCCTCGCCAGCGCGCTGCGCGAGCGAGCCTCGATGGTCGGCGCGGTGCTGCTCGCCGCGGAGCACACCGAGCTGCTGCCGGTGGGCTGAGCGGGCTCCGCGCGGCACCGCGATGTGCCATGCTGGCCGGCATGTCGACCCCTGCGCCGGCCGGCGCCCCGCGTCGCCGGGGCAGGCCCGGACACGACCCGGACACGGTCCTCGCCCAGGCGGTCGCGCTGTTCAACAGGCAGGGCTACGACGCCACCTCGATGAGCGACCTGGCCCGCGAGCTCGGGCTGTCCAAGGCCACGATCTACCACCACGTGCCCAGCAAGACCCACCTGCTCGAGCGCGCGCTGGACGAGGCGCTGGACGCCCTCGAGCGGGTCCTGACCCGCGCCGCCGACGACGCCGATCCCGCCGGCACCGCCTACCAGAGGCTGCGGCTGGTGGTCACCGGCAGCGTCGAGACGCTCGCCGAGCACCTGCCGGCGGTGACCCTCCTCCTGCGGGTGCGCGGCAACAGCGACGTGGAGCTGGCGGCGCTGGGACGGCGCCGCCGCATCGACGAGCAGCTCGCCGAGCTGGTGGCGGACGCGGTCGAGGAGGGGGCGCTGCGCGACGACCTGCCGCCGCTGATGATCAGCCGGCTGCTGTTCGGCACCGTCAACTCACTGGCCGAGTGGTATCGCCCGCGCGGCGACCGCGAGGACGTCGCGGCGCTGGCGGCGATGGTGACCACGTTGGTCTTCGACGGCCTCACCCGCCCGGCCGAGCCCCCCATATGAGCGCAGCACCCGAGCCACCCACCACCACAGGAGCCACATGTACCGCCTGACGATCCAGTACTCCGTGCCGAGCGACCCCGAGGCCTTCGACCGCTACTACCTGGACAAGCACCTGCCGCTGGTGACGCCGATGGCCGGCCTGCGCAGCCTGACCGTGACCCGGCCCCGGCCGCTGGGCGGCGACAAGTCGGTGCACCTGGTCTGCGAGCTCGACTTCGACGACGCCGAGGCGATGAGGGCGGGCCTGGCGTCGGCCGAGATGCAGGCGGCCGCCGCCGACGGGGCCAACCTGGCCACCCCCGCGATCCTCTTCGCCGGCGAGGTCGAGGTCATCGACCTGCCCTGAGTCCGCAGGGCTGGCGTCAGGCGTCGAAGTCGACGGTGGCCCGGGCGCTGGCGGGACGCGACTGGCAGGTGAGCACGAAGCCGGCCGCCAGCTCCTCGGGCGACAGCGCGTAGTTGCGTGCCATCTCCACCTCCCCCTCGACCAGCCGCGCCCGGCACGTCCCGCACACGCCACCGCGGCAGGCGAAGGGGAGGTCGGCGCGGACCAGCTGCGCGGCCTCGAGCACCGTCGTTCCCTCCGGTACGGCGAGCGTGGTGCGCCTGCCGTCGAGGACGACCTCCACCTGGCTGCCGCCGACCACCGCCGGCGCGTCACGCCGTACGGCGGGCGGCGGGGTGTCGTCGAAGAACAGCTCGGCGTGCACCCGCTCGCGGGGCAGGCCGATCTCGCCGAGCACCGCGCGTCCCGTCTCGACCAGCGCCAGCGGCCCACAGAGCCAGGCGTGCTCGACCGCCGCGACCGGCACCAGCAGGTCCAGCAGTCGGCGCAGGCGCCCGGCGTCGAGTCTCCCGGAGAACAGCTCGACCGCGCGCGGCTCGCGGGAGAGCACGTGGAACACCTCCAGGCGCGAGCCGTGGCGGTCCTTGAGGTCGCCCAGCTCCTCGGCGAACATCACCGAGGACGTGCTCCGGTTGCCGTAGAGCAGCGTGGCCCGCCCGCCGTTGCGCAGCACCGTGCCCAGCAGCGACAACACCGGGGTGATCCCCGAGCCGGCAGCGAGGAACAGGTGGCGCCCGGCGACGTCCGGCAGCGCGCGGAAGGACCCCGTCGGGGTGCCCACCTCGACGACGTCGCCGGCGGCCAGGTCGCGCACCAGCCACCGGGAGAAGAGGCCGTCGGGGATCTCGCGCACCCCGATCCGCAGCGGCTCCCCCCCAGCGCTGCAGATCGAGTAGCTGCGGCGCTCCTCGCGGCCCTCGACCCGGCGGCGCACGACCAGCGACTGGCCCGGGTCGAACGCGTAGGCCGCGGCCAGCTCGGCGGGCACCGCGAAGGTGACCGCGGCCGCGTCCGGGCACAGTGCGCGCACCTCGGCCACCCGCAGCGGGTGGAAGGCGATCCGTCGACCCCGGGCGCGGGTCCGCGCGGCGTCCGTGATCGTCGTCATCAGCGCGCCTTCATCTGCTCGAAGGTCTCCAGACAGGCGGGGCAGCGCCGCAGGGACAGGCACGGCGTGGGGCCGAACTCGGCGACGAGGTCGGTGTCGGCGGCGCCGCAGCGCGGGCAGGCGACCCGCAGCCGGGGCGCGGCGAGCACCAGCGGCACCGGCGTCCCGACACCGGGGGCGACCACACCGCGGGCGGCGGGGCGCGGCGGGGACAGCCCGTGCTCGGCGAGCAGGCGGCGCCCCTCGTCGCTGACGTCGTCGCTGGACCACGGCGGGTCCAGCACCAGCCGCACCTCGACGTCGGCGAAGCCCCCGTCGGTGAGCACCCGCACCACGTCGTCGCGCATCGCGTCGAGGGCGGGACAGCCGCTCCAGGTGGGTGCCAGGGAGACGATGACCCGTCCCGATGCGGTCGCCTCGATCGTGCGCAGCACCCCGAGCTGGGCCAGCGTCAGCATCGGCAGCTCGGGGTCCACGACGGTGCGCGCGAGGGCCGCGGCGCGCTCCAGGGTCTCGCCCAGGGTCGCGGTCATGCTCACCACCGCCCCGACGGGTGGGCGCGTGCCACCGACTGCATCTCGGCGAGCAGCCGGCCCAGCGCCTCGGTGTGGGCGCCGTCGCGGCCCCGGCGGCCACCTGCTCCGACCCGCTGCGAGGCGGGCGGAGGCTCGACCTCGGCGGCGACGAGCACCTCGTCGAGCACGCCGTGCACCTCCGCGGCCAGCGTCGCCGGGTCCACTCCGACCCCGGCGGCCGCGACCCGGGCCTCGAGGGGGTGCGTGGCCAGCAGCTCCGCGAGGTCGGGCCACACCTCGGCGAGCGCGCTGAGTAGGCGTGCTCGCGAGGTCGCGGTGCCCTGCGCGAGCGTGACGAACCAGCGTGCGGCGTACCCGCGGTGGTAGGTCACCTCGGGCACCCCCTGGGCGGCGACCGCGGCCAGCACGGGGTCGGCGCTGGCGCGCAGGCGCTGGAGCAGGGCCAGTCGCCAGGTGGCGAGGACCAGCAGCCGGACGACGGTGCTCGCGAAGTCACCGTTCGGCGACTCGACGAGCTGCACGTTGCGGAACCCGCGCGGGTCGCGGAAGAACGCCAGCGCGTCCTCGGCCGGCACCGGCGAGCCCTCCGGCAGCGACGGCACCAGCGTCGGGTCGGCGACGGCCGCGCGGGTGAGCAGCAGCCGCGCCTGCCCGAGCAGGTCGAGGGCGATGTTGGCCAGCGCGACGTCCTCCTCGAGGTCCGGCGCCCGGCTGCACCACTCGGAGAGCCGGTGCGCGTGGATCAGGGCGTCGTCGCCGAGCATCAGCGCGTAGGCGGCCAGGTCGCCGGCGTCGACGCCGTCGGGCACGGTCGTGTCCACGCCGTCGAGCGGGTCGCTGAAGCCGGTGCCGAAGGCCCAGTGGGCGGCGTCGCCCAGCCCGTCGTGGTGCCCGTCCTGCTGCAGCCCGTCGTACACCGAGCCCGCCCCGTGCTCGGCGGGGCTGGGGCTTGCTTGGTTTGCGTGGCGCTGGTGGTCGGTCAGCTCGCCCATCGCGGCCTCACAGGTGCGGGACGTCCGCGGGGACGTCGTAGAACGTGGGATGCCGGTAGGCCTTGTCGCCGCTCGGGGCGAAGAACGGGTCCTTCTCGTCGGGGCTGGAGGCGGTGACGTCGCGCGCGCGCACCACCCAGAGGCTGACCCCCTCGTTGCGCCGGGTGTAGACGTCACGGGCGTGGCGCAGCGCCAGCTCCGCGTCCGCCGCATGCAACGACCCCACGTGCACGTGGTTCAGCCCCCGCTTCGCCCGCACGAACACCTCGAACACCTCACCCTCATCCATCGCGACCCGTCACTCCCTCGACCATTTCCGCGGCGTGTCGCGGCGCCCCTGACGGCTCGCCGGTTCCCGCGGTACGACGTGCGTAGGCGCGCGCCGCCTCCCGCACCCACGCGCCGTCCTCGTGCGCACGCCGCCGGTGCGCGATCCGCTGGGCGTTGCACGGCCCGTCCCCGGACACGACGGCCTTGAACTCGGCCCAGTCCGGCTGCCCGAAGTCGTGCGCGCCGCGGGCGTCGTTCCAGCGCAGCTCGGGGTCGGGCAGCCTCACCCCCAGTGCCGCGGCCTGCGGGACGGTCATGTCGACGAAGCGCTGGCGCAGCTCGTCGTTGGTGTCGCGCTTGATGCCCCAGGCCATCGACTGCGCGGTGTTGGGCGAGTCGCCGTCGGGGGGCCCGAACATCATCAGCGCCGGCCACCAGAACCGGTCCACCGACTCCTGCACCATCGCGCGCTGCTCGTCGGTCCCGCCCATCATCGTCATCAGCAGCTCGAAGCCCTGCCGCTGGTGGAACGACTCCTCCTTGCAGATGCGCACCATCGCCCGGCCGTAGGGCCCGTACGACGTGCGGCACAGCGGCACCTGGTTGCAGATCGCGGCGCCGTCCACCAGCCAGCCGATGGTGCCGACGTCGGCGTAGGACAGCGCCGGGTAGTTGAAGATCGAGGAGTACTTCTGCCGGCCGTCGAGCAGCATCCGGGTCAGCTCGCCCCGGGAGACGCCGAGCGTCTCGCACGCGGAGTACAGGTAGAGCCCGTGCCCCGCCTCGTCCTGGACCTTGGCCAACAGGATCGCCTTGCGCCGCAGCGACGGCGCCCGGGTCAG
Source organism: Nocardioides sp. Z43_10 (assembly GCF_059766615.1). NCBI lineage: Bacteria > Bacillati > Actinomycetota > Actinomycetes > Propionibacteriales > Nocardioidaceae > Nocardioides > Nocardioides sp. Z43_10. Next base: position 145,994 of record NZ_JCBAJY010000002.1, read on the forward strand.
CCAGTTGCCCTCGGGCTGCATGCCGATGATCTCGGAGTGGGCGTGCTGGGCCATCTGGCGCACCAGCGTGCGGCGGTACCCCTCGGGCATCCAGTCGCGCGGCTCGATCCGGTCGGCGCGGGCGATGACGTCCTGGAACGACGCCTCGACCGCCTCGACGTCCTGTCCGGCTGTCCCGGCCATCTGCCACCTCGCATTACCAACCGATCGGTCGGTTCGAGTGTGGCACGCGTCACAGGAGCGGACAAGGGCTCGGGTCTACCCGCCGTCCACCCGCCGCGCCCGCACGGGGCGCAGCGGGCTCACTCCCACTCGATGGTGCCCGGCGGCTTGGAGGTGACGTCCAGCGTGACCCGGTTGACCTCGCTCACCTCGTTGGTGATGCGGGTCGAGATGCGCTCGAGCACGTCGTACGGCAGGCGCGCCCAGTCGGCGGTCATCGCGTCCTCGGAGGTCACCGGGCGGATCACCACCGGGTGGCCGTAGGTGCGGCCGTCGCCCTGGACGCCGACGGAGCGGACGTCGGCCAGCAGCACGACGGGCATCTGCCAGACGTCGCGGTCCAGCCCGGCCCGGGTGAGCTCCTCGCGGGCGATCGCGTCGGCGTCGCGCAGGATCTCCAGCCGGTCCTGGGTGACCTCGCCGATGATCCGGATGCCCAGGCCGGGGCCCGGGAAGGGCTGGCGCCAGACGATCTCGGAGGGCAGTCCCAGCTGCTCGCCGACCAGGCGGACCTCGTCCTTGAACAGCGTGCGCAGCGGCTCGATCAGCTCGAACTCGAGGTCGTCGGGGAGCCCGCCGACGTTGTGGTGGGACTTGATGTTGGAGGTGCCGGCGCCGCCGCCGGACTCCACCACGTCGGGGTAGAGCGTGCCCTGCACCAGGAACGCGACCTTCTCGCCGGCCTCGGCCGCGTCGCCGAGGACGGCGGCCTCGGCGCCCTCGAAGGCGCGGATGAACTCGCGGCCGATGATCTTGCGCTTCTCCTCGGGGTCGGTGACCCCGGCGAGGGCGTTCAGGAAGGTCTCGGCCGCGTCGACGACGTGCAGCGAGACCCCGGTGGCGGCCACGAAGTCGCGCTCGACCTGCTCGGCCTCGCCCTTGCGCAGCAGGCCGTGGTCGACGAAGACGCAGGTCAGCTGGTCGCCGATGGCGCGCTGGACCAGCGCCGCGGCGACGGCCGAGTCGACGCCGCCGGAGAGACCGCAGATGGCGCGGCCGGACTCGCCGACCTGGGCCCGGATGGACTCGACCTGCTCCTCGACGATGTTGACCATCGTCCAGGTCGGGCGGCAGCCGGCGATGTCGTGCAGGAAGCGCTCGAGCACCTGCTGGCCGTGCTCGCTGTGCAGCACCTCGGGGTGCCACTGGACGCCGGCCAGGCCGCGCGAGGTGTCCTCGAAGGCGGCCACCGGCGTGACGTCGGTGGAGGCGAGGACGTCGAAGCCCTCCGGCGCCGCGGTCACGGAGTCGCCGTGCGACATCCAGACGCGGTGCGCCGCGGGGATGTCGGCGAGCAGCGTGCCACCGTCACCGATGGTGACCTCGGTGCGCCCGTACTCGCGCACGCCGGTCGGCGAGACCTCGCCGCCGAGGCCCTTGGCCATCAGCTGGAAGCCGTAGCACATGCCGAACGCCGGGACCCCCGAGGTGAAGATCGCCGGGTCGATCGAGGGCGCGTTCTCGGCGTACACCGAGGACGGGCCGCCGCTGAGGATGATCGCCTTGGGCTCGCGGGCGAGCATCTCGGCGACCGGCATCGTGTGCGGGACGATCTCGGAGTAGACCTTGGCCTCACGCACCCGGCGGGCGATGAGCTGGGCGTACTGCGCCCCGAAGTCCACGACGAGGACGAGGTCATGATCGTGCGGTGTCACGGTGGACATCGACAGGGCGCCCTTTCGACGGCGTACGGCGGCCCTGCGAGTCTATCGAGCACGACTCCGCACCGAGCATTGGCCCGTGAACGCACCAGGGCCCGGCCGGGGAGGGAGGGTGGCCGGGCCCTGATCGTCCACACGCCTGGAGACAGCGCGCGGACAGCGGATCCGGCGTGTGGGAGGGAGCTTGACTGCCGGATCCGACTGCTCAACGAGGTCTGCAAACGCGGGTTACGGGGGCTCTGGGGAAAATACTTCGCCTCTGCACAGAGCCCTCGTCGCCGGCGGAGTGCGGCCACCACCGGCACAGCCCCGCGACCCGTCAATGCCTCCTCGACATGCCGCAGAAATGGTCGAGGGAGTGACGGGTCGCGGGGCTTGGGGCTGGGCTGGGGCTGGGGTGGGCTTGTTGCCTGGGGCTCTGCTCCTGGGTGGGTCAGCTGACGCCGACGATGGGGAGGCGCAGCGCGCCGGGGGCGGTGGGGGGTACGGCGGGCGCCCGGGGCGCGACCGGCTCGACGCGGCGGTAGGGGCTGCCGGGCTCGGGACGGGGGTCGGCCTCGCCCTTGTTGGGCCACAGCGCCATCGCCCGCTCGGCCTGGGCGGTGATCGTCAGCGACGGGTTCACCCCCAGGTTCGCCGAGATCGTGGAGCCGTCGACGACGTGCAGCCCGGGGTGGCCGTGCATCCGCTGGTAGGGATCCACCACGCCCGTCTGCGGGGTCTCCCCGATCGTGCAGCCGCCGATGAAGTGCGCGGTCATCGGCCGGTTGAACGGCTCACCGAGCGTCCCGCCGGGGGTGCCCTTGAGGATCCGCGCGATCCGCCGTACCGCCTGGTTGGCCGCGGGGATCCAGGTCGGGTTGGGCGCACCGTGGCCCTGCGTGGAGGTGAGCCGCCAGCCGACCGGGGTTCTGCGCACCGAGGTGGTGATGGAGTTGTCCAGCGTCTGCATCACCAGCGCGATCACGGTCCGCTCCGACCAGTGCTTGAGGTCGTAGAGCCCGAGCACGTTGCGCCGTTCCTTCCACAGCTCCTTGAGCCACACCCGCCAGCGCGGCAGCGGGCCGTCGCCGTCGGTGAGCACCGTCTGCAGCAGCGCCATCGCGTTGGAGCCCTTGCCGTAGCGCACCGCCTCGATGTGGGTCTGGGCGTCGGGGTGGAACGACGAGGTGATCGCCACCCCCTGGCTGTAGTCGACCGACAGGTCCGGGGCCAGCGCCCCGAGGATCGCCTCGGAGTTGGTACGGGTCAGCACGCCCAACCGGTCGGAGACCCCCGGCAGGTCCCCGGTCGCCTTGAGCCGGTGCAGCAGCTTCTGGGTGCCCAGCGCGGCCGCGGAGAAGATCACCTGCTCGGCGGTGTAGCTGCGCACCGCGCTGCGCCGGGAGGCCTTCGCCTTCGTCCAGCGCGCGTCGACGCGGTAGCCGCCCCCGGGCATCGGGCGGACCCGGGTGACCGTGGTCAGCGGGTGCACCACCGCGCCGGCCTGCTCGGCGAGGTAGAGGTAGTTCTTCACCAGCGTGTTCTTGGCGTTGTGCCGGCAGCCGGTCATGCACTCCCCGCAGCCGATGCACGCGGTGCGCTCCGGGCCGACGCCGCCGAAGTAGGGGTCGGCGACCCGGTCGCCCGAGGCCTCCGCGGCCGACTCGCCGTCCGGCCCGTCCGGGCCCGAGGGGCCGCCGAAGAAGACCCCGACCGGCGTCGGGGTGTAGGTGTCGGCCACCCCCATCTCCTCGGCGACCTGCAGCATCACCTCGTCCGAGGGCGTGTGCAGCGGGTTCTGGACCACGCCGAGCATCCGCTTGGCCTGGTCGTAGAACGGCGCGAGCTCGGCCTTCCAGTCGGTGATGTCGGCCCACGCGGGGTCGCGGAAGAAGCCGTCGCCGGGCTCGTAGAGCGTGTTCGCGTAGACCAGCGACCCGCCCCCCACCCCGGCGCCGGCGAGGATCACGCAGTCCCGGACCGCGTCGATGCGCTGGATCCCGTAGCAGCCTGCCTCGGGCAGGTAGAGCCAACGCTTGAGATCCCAGGAGTTGCGGGCGAAGTCCTTGTCCTCGAAGCGCGCCCCCGCCTCCAGGACCGCGACCTTGTAGCCCTTCTCGGTGAGCCGCAGCGCGGAGACGGAGCCACCGAAGCCGGACCCGACGATGAGCACGTCGTAGTCGTAGTGCTGCTCTCGGCTCATGCGCGGCCGAGCTTCTTCATCAGGCGCAGGTTGGCGGTCATCACCTTCGCGTACGCCGCGTCCGACATCCCGAGCATCGGCGCGAACCGGATCAGCCGCTGCACCGCGACCGACTGGGTCTCGGTGTAGCGCAGGACGCCCTCGGCGCCCTGGCGGCGCCCCATCCCGGACTGCCGCATCCCGCCCATCGGCGCGTCGATGCTGGCGAAGGTGGCACCGAATGCCTCGTTGACGTTGACGGTGCCGCACTTGATGTGGCGGGCAAGGGCGCGAGCGCGCGTGGTGTCACGGCTGTAGATCGAGGCGTTGAGCCCGTACTCCCCCGCGTTGGCACGGGCGATCGCGTCCGCCTCGTCGTGGAAGCGGTAGAGCGCGATGACCGGACCGAAGGTCTCGTCGCCGAAGCAGGTCATCTCCGGGGTGACGCCCTCGAGGATCGTCGGCTCGAAGAAGAAGGGTCCGAGGTCGGGGCGGTGCCGGCCACCGGCGAGCACCCGCGCGCCCTTGGCGACCGCGTCGTCGACGTGGGCCTGGACCACCTCGAGCTGCTCGGCGGAGATCAGCGAGCCCATGTCCACCCCCCACTCCAGGCTGGCGCCGAGCGTCATCGCCTGGGTACGAGCGACGAAGCGCTCCACGAACCGGTCGTAGACCTGGTCGGCGACGAACATCCGCTCCATCGAGACGCACAGCTGTCCGGCGTTGGAGAAGCTGGCCCGTACCGCGCCCTCGGCGGCCTTCTCCAGGTCGGCGTCGCGCAGCACGAGCAGCGGGTTCTTGCCGCCGAGCTCGAGCGAGCAGCCGATCAGCCGCTCGGCGCACTGCGCGGCGACGCGCTTGCCGGTGGCGGTGGAGCCGGTGAAGCAGACGTAGTCGGCGCGGTCGATGATCGCGGTGCCGACCCGCGAGCCCGGCCCGGCCAGGACCTGCCACAGGTCCGGTGGGAACCCGGCCTCCTCGAGCAGCTGCGCGGCCAGCAGCGCCGAGAGCATCGTCTGCGCGTCCGGCTTGGTGATCACCGCGTTGCCGGCCAGCAGCGCGGGCAGGCCGTCGCACAGCGCCATCGTGAAGGGGTAGTTCCACGGCGAGATGATGCCGACGATTCCCTTGGGGACGTGGTTGACCTCGACCCGGGTCAGGCCGGGGACCACGCCGAGGCGGCGCTCGGTGGACAGGTGCGTGTGCGCGGTGCGGGCGTAGTAGCGCGCGGTCAGCGCGATGTGCAGCGGCTCGTCGAAGGCGTGCTTGCGGGCCTTGCCGGACTCCAGCACGATCAGGTCGATGATCTCGTCCTGGCGGTCCAGGACCAGGTCGTGCAGGCGCATCAGCGTCGCCGCCCGCTCCTCCAGCGACGTCCGTGCCCAGGCCGCCTGGGCGCGGCGGGCGCGGACGAAGGCGGTCTGGACGTCGGCGTCGCTGGACTGCGGGATGTGCGCCAGCGGCTGCCCGCTCAGCGGCGAGCTCACCGGCTTGCTCTCGCCGGAGGTGGCGAGGATGCGCCGGGTCAGCGCGTTGACGTAGTCGGGCTCGAGGGCGTACGCCGCCGTCGGGTCGTGCTCGGGGTCGGCCGGGCCATGCAGCAGCGGGTCGTTCCCCCGGGGGCTCTGGGCGCTCATGTACCGAGAGTATGTGACCCGCGTCTCCGAAACTACCCTCGGGTAGCAAGGTGTAGCGTTTGACACATTCGCTGGACCTGTAAACGCTTTCCGCGCTCAGCCGCGCAGCCTCGGCCCCAGGTCGTCGCGGTGGTCGTGGTGCATGGGGTGGGTGGCCCGGGTCGAGGCGACCACCGCCGGGTCCAGGTCCGCGATCGCCAGGCCGGCCTCCTCGCCCAGCCTGGCCAGCGGCCGGCCCTCGGGGTCGTATACCGCGGAGCCGCCGATGAACTCCGCTCCCCCGCAGCGCCCGGTCAGCCCGGCGAACACGACGTACATGCCGTTCTCCACCGCCCGCGCCGGGTAGTACAGGTCGCGCCGGTGCGCGCCGCCCGGGAAGTACGCCGCGGAGTTGAGGTAGCCCAGCGCCCCGTCGTCGGCGGCGGCCCGGGCGTGCTCGGGGAAGCAGCCGTCGTAGCAGACGCTCAGCCCCAGCTCCACGCCGTCGACGGTGATCGAGGCGCCGTGCTCGCCGGGCACGAAGAACTCCCGCTCGAGGGGGACGAGGTGCTGCTTGTCGTAGGGGGCGGTGACGGTTCCCTCGGGGCGCACCACCAGCTGCGCGAGGGTACGGCGCGCCAGGCCGTCGCGCCCGCCGCCGTCGAGGCCGCCGCCCAGCGCGGTGCCCCGGACGCGGCGCAGGGCGGTGCTCACCACCACCACGCAGTCGGCGTCCGTGGCCGCGGCTCGCAGCGGGTCGAGCCAGGCACCGTCGAGCTCGTCGTCGCCCGGGATCGGGCCGGCGAAGGCGTCGACGTCGTAGCCGGTGAGGAACGCCTCGGGCAGCACCAGCAGCCGCACGCCCTGGCCGCCCGCGAGCTCGGTGAGGCGGGCGGCGGTGGCGACGTTGCGCGTCACGTCGCCGGCGACCGAGACGGCCTGGCCGGCCGCCACCCGCAGCACCGGGCTCACCCGACGATGACCTCGATGCGCTGGAACTCCTTGAGGTCGGTGTAGCCGGTGGTGGCCATCGCGCGCTTCAGGGCGCCGACCAGGTTCATCGTGCCGTCGGCCATCCGGGAGGGGCCGAACAGGATCTCCTGCAGGGTGCCGACCGGCTCGAACTCCACGCGCTCGCCGCGCGGCAGCTCGCCGTGCCAGGCCTCCGCGCCCCAGTGGAAGCTGCGCCCCGGGGCGTCGGTGGCACGCGCGAACGGCGAGCCGACCATCACCGCGTCGGCGCCGCAGGCGATCGCCTTGGTCAGGTCGCCGGAGCGGCCGATCGAGCCGTCGGCGATGACGTGGACGTAGCGCCCCCCGGACTCGTCGAGGTAGTCGCGGCGCGCGGCCGCGACGTCGGCGACCGCGGAGGCCATCGGCACCGCGACGCCGAGCACGGTGCGGGTGGTGTGCGCCGCGCCGCCGCCGAAGCCGACCAGCACGCCGGCGGCGCCGGTGCGCATCAGGTGCAGCGCCGCCTGGTAGGTCGCGCAGCCGCCGACGACCACCGGCACGTCGAGCTCGTAGATGAACTCCTTGAGATTCAGCGGCTCGGACTGCGAGGAGACGTGCTCGGCCGAGACCGTCGTCCCGCGGATCACGAACATGTCGACGCCGGCGTCGACGACGGTCTTGGCGAACTCCTTGGTGTGCTGCGGCGACAGCGCTCCGGCCACGGTGACGCCCGCGTCGCGGATCTGCTGGAGCCGGGCGGTGATCAGCTCGGCCTTGATCGGCTCGGCGTAGATCTGCTGCATGCGGCGCGTCGCGTCCACCCCGCGCAGGGTGGCGACCTCCTCGAGCAGCGGCAGCGGGTCCTCGTAGCGCGTCCACAGGCCCTCGAGGTTGAGCACCCCGAGGCCGCCGTACTCACCGAAGGCGATCGCGGTCTCCGGCGACATCACCGAGTCCATCGGGGCCGCCAGGATCGGCAGGTCGAAGCGGTAGGCGTCGATCTGCCAGGCGATGCTCACCTCCTCGGGGTCGCGGGTACGGCGCGAGGGGACGATCGCGATGTCGTCGAAGGAGTAGGCACGCCGGCCGCGCTTGGCCCGGCCGATCTCGATGTCGGTCATGTCGATTCCTGTCGTCAGATGCCGTGGTAGTTGGGCGACTCGACGGTCATCTGCACGTCGTGGGGGTGGCTCTCCTTGAGCGAGGCGGAGGTGATCCGCACGAAGCGGCCCTTCTCCTGCAGCTCGGGCACGGTCCGGGCGCCGACGTAGAACATCGACTGCGTCAGGCCGCCGACGAGCTGGTGGGTGACGGCGCCGAGCTGTCCGCGGTAGGCGACCTGGCCCTCGATGCCCTCGGGGACGATCTTGTCGTCGCTGGTGACCTCGGCCTGGAAGTAGCGGTCCTTGGAGTAGGACTTCTTCCCGCGGCTCGACATCGCCCCGAGCGACCCCATGCCGCGGTAGGCCTTGAACTGCTTGCCGTTGACGAAGACCAGCTCACCGGGCGACTCCTCGCAGCCGGCGAGCAGGGAGCCGAGCATCACCGCGTCCGCGCCGGCCACCAGGGCCTTGGCGATCTCGCCGGAGTGCTTCATGCCGCCGTCGGCGATGACCGGGATGCCGGCCGGGCGGCACGCCAGGGACGCCTCGTAGACGGCCGTGACCTGGGGTACGCCGACCCCGGTGACCACGCGCGTCGTGCAGATCGAGCCGGGTCCGACGCCGACCTTGACCGCGTCCACGCCGGCGTCGACGAAGGCCTGGGCCCCGGCGCGGGTGGCGACGTTGCCGCCGATGACCTGCACGTGGCGGGTGCCCGGGTCGGTCTTGAGGCGGCGCACCATGTCGAGCAGCAGCCGGACGTGACCGTGCGCGGTGTCGGCGACCAGCACGTCGGCGCCGGCCTCGATCAGCCGGGTGGCCCGCTCCCAGGCGTCGCCGAAGTAGCCGATGGCCGCACCCACCATCAGTCGGCCGTCGGCGTCCTTGGTGGCGTGCGGGAACTGCTCGGACTTCACGAAGTCCTTGACCGTGATCAGGCCGGCGAGGCGGCCCTGCTCGTCGACCAGCGGCAGCCGCTCCTTCTTGTGCCGGCGCAGCAGCAGGGTGGCGTCGTCGCGCGAGATGCCGATCGGGCCGGTGACTAGGCCCTCGCTGGTCATCACCTCGGAGACCTTGGTGGTCGACCACTCCGCGACGGGGGTGAAGCGCAGGTCGCGGTTGGTGATGATGCCGAGCAGGTGCTGGCCGGCGTCGACGACGGGGAGCCCGGAGACCCGGAACTCGCCGCAGATCTTGTCCAGCTCCTCCAGCGTCGCGTCCGGGCCGATCGTGATCGGGTTGGAGATGATGCCGGTCTGGGTGCGCTTGACGAGGTCGACCTGGTAGGCCTGGTCCTCGATCGAGAGGTTGCGGTGCAGCACGCCGAGCCCGCCCTGGCGGGCCATCGCGATGGCCATCCGCGACTCGGTCACGGTGTCCATGGCGGCGGAGACCAGCGGCACCTTCAGGCTGATCTCCCGGGTGAGCCGGGAGGTCGTGTCGATCTCGGACGGCGCCAGGTCGGACTCACCGGGGAGCAGCAGGACGTCGTCGTAGGTGAGGCCGAGTGCCGCGAACTTCTCGGGGACTCCGTCGGATGCGCCAGCGGGAGCAGAGGTCAAGGTTCCACGAGCCTTTCGTGTGGCAGGAGGCCCCCAGTCTATCGGCGCGCCCGCTCAGAGCCCCAACGGCTTGAGGTCGCGCACCGGCACCCGCACGGTCAGCACCTCGGCGGCCATCCGGATCCGTCCGCGCAGCCCCGCCGCCAGCACCATCGGAAGCACCGCCTGGTTGTCGGCGCGGGTGGCGAGCACGATCTCCGCGGCCCCCTGCCCGGAGGCCAGCCGGGCCGCGTCGGTGAGCAGGCGGGTGCCGATGCCGCGGCGCTGCCAGGCCGGGTCGACGCGGAGGGTGACCTCGCGGACCCCCGGCTCGTCGCCCTCCGCCTGCACCTGCGCCAGCCCGACCACGGTCTCGTCGACGACCGCCGAGATCGTGTCGCCGCTCAGCTCGTAGGACGGGGTGGCCCCGGTACCGAGGCGCCGGGCCAGGTTGGGCACCAGCGCCGCCTCGCGGCTGCGGTGCAGCACGTCGCTGACCAGGTCGGCCAGCGCGGCCCCCCGGGCGTGCTCGGTCGCGGTGAACGGCGCCGTGCGGCGTACCTGCACCTGCACGTCGCCGACGGTGAGGTCCATGACGTCCTGGACCGGGGCGCCCCGGCCGGCGGGATCCGCCTCCGCGTCGAAGAGCTGGGCCACCACCTCCGGGAACCCCGCCGGGCTGGCCAGGATCGTCCGGGCCGCCTGGACGTAGCGGGCCGGCTGGTCCACCAGGGCCGCCTCGGTGCAGGCGAGCACCTGGACCGCCTGCACCCCCGAGCCCTCGACCAGACCGACGAGGTCGCCGACGCCCCAGTCGTCGGGCGTGCGCAGCACCAGCTCGTCGGTCACCGACCCGACCCCCGGGAAGATCTGCAGCCCCAGGATGTTCACCCCGGCATCGCCACAGCCGCGCGCCAACACGGCCAGCGCGCCCGGTCGGTCAGGCATGTTCGTGCGGACTCTCCAGAGCATCGCTCTCCTCCTCAACAGCAAAGACCCCAGCCTGCGCTGCGTGCGTTGCCGGTGAGCGTCCACGGTGTTTCGGGCCCGTGACGGCCGCCGCCCGCCCCCGCCGCCCGCCCCCCACCGTTTGGTCCCCAACGGAGGCAAATCCGGGCCCAGACATGCCGTCTCTGCCCAATCGGCGCCCATCACCGGGCGCCACGGCGGAAAGGGCCGCCGTTTGGTCCCCAACGGAGCGAAAACCGGCCCAGCAGCCACCGTCTCCGCCCAATCGGCGCCCCCAGCACCCACCCGCCACTCCCCCGCCCCAGCACCACCCCCAGAAACACACAGCACTCCCCGGCCGAGGTTCGGCCGGGGAGTGCTGGTGGTGCGGTGAGGAGTGGTACGGCTCAGTGGCCGTGACCGTGCCCGTGGCCGGCAGCGGCCGGGGCGTCGTCCTCGTCCTCGGGCTTCTCGACGACCAGGGTCTCGGTCGTGAGCAGCATGGCGGCGATCGAGGTCGCGTTGACCAGCGCGGAGCGGGTCACCTTGACCGGGTCGAGCACGCCCTGGGCGACCAGGTCGCCGTACTCGCCGGTGGCGGCGTTGTAGCCGTTGCCCACCCCGAGCTCGCGCACCTTGGTGGTCACCACGTAGCCGTTCTCGCCACCGTTCTCGGCGATCCAGCGCAGCGGCTCGTCGGCAGCCTTGCGTACGACGCGCACGCCGGCCGCCTCGTCGCCCTCGAGGCCGAGGCCGTCCTCGAGGACCTTGACCGCGTGGATGAGGGCGGAGCCGCCACCGGCGACGATGCCCTCCTCGATCGCGGCGCGCGTCGCGGAGACGGCGTCCTCGATGCGGTGCTTCTTCTCCTTCAGCTCCACCTCGGTGGCGGCGCCGACCTTGATCACGCAGACACCGCCGGCCAGCTTCGCGAGGCGCTCCTGGAGCTTCTCGCGGTCCCAGTCGGAGTCGGTGTTCTCGATCTCGGCCTTGATCTGGTTGACGCGACCCTCGACCTCGGCGGCGTCACCGGCGCCGTCGACGATGGTGGTGTTGTCCTTGGTGATCACGACGCGACGGGCCTGGCCCAGCACCTCAAGACCGACCTGGTCGAGCTTGAGCCCGACCTCGGGCGCCACGACCTGACCACCGGTCAGCGTCGCGATGTCCTGCATCATCGCCTTGCGGCGGTCACCGAAGGCCGGAGCCTTGACCGCGACGGCGTTGAACGTGCCGCGGATCTTGTTGACCACCAGCGTCGACAGGGCCTCGCCCTCGACGTCCTCGGCGAGGATGAACAGGGGCTTGCCGGACTGGATGACCTTCTCCAGCAGCGGCAGCAGCTCGGCGACGGCCGAGATCTTGCCCTGGTGCAGCAGGATGTAGGGGTCGTCGAGGACGGCCTCCATCCGCTCGGGGTCGCTGACGAAGTACTGCGAGATGTAGCCCTTGTCGAACTGCATCCCCTCGGTGAACTCCAGCTCGGTGCCCATGGTGTTGGACTCCTCGACGGTGATCACGCCGTCCTTGCCGACCTTGTCGAAGGCCTCGGCGAGCAGCTCGCCGATCACGCTGTCGCGCGAGGAGATGGTGGCCACCGAGGCCATGTCCTCCTTGGACTCCACCTCGCGGGCGGCGTCGCGCAGCGCGGCGCCGACGGCCTCGGCCGCAGCGTCCATGCCGCGCTTGAGGCCCATCGGGTTGGCGCCGGCGGCCACCGCGCGCAGCCCCTCGTGCACCATCGCCTGGGCGAGGACCGTGGCGGTCGTCGTCCCGTCACCGGCGATGTCGTTGGTCTTGGTGGCGACCTCCTTGCACAGCTGGGCGCCGAGGTTCTCGAACGGGTCGTCCAGCTCGATCTCACGCGCGACGGTGACACCGTCGTTGGTGATGGTCGGGGCGCCCCACTTCTTGTCGAGGACGACGTAGCGGCCCTTCGGGCCGAGCGTCACCTTGACGGCGTTGGCGAGGGCGTCGACACCGCGCTCGAGCGCGCGGCGGGCGTCCTCGTCGAACTCCAGGATCTTGGGCATTGCTCTCCTCGTGAACGCGATCGGGCCGTGCTCCCGAGGAACGCGCCCTCCTCAGCGGGAGGGCGCGTCCTCAGGCACACGACCCAGGGAAAATCAGGAAACGATAGCGAGGACGTCGCGACCGGAGAGGATGAGGAACTCCTCGCCGGCGTACTTGACCTCGGTGCCGCCGTACTTGCTGTAGATGACCTTGTCGCCCACGGAGATGTCCATGGGGATGCGCTCGTCGCCGTCCTCGTTGAAGCGGCCGGGGCCAACGGCCACGACCTCGCCCTCCTGGGGCTTCTCCTTGGCGGTATCGGGGATGACCAGGCCGGAAGCCGTGGTCTGCTCGGCGTCAAGGGGCTTGACGACGATGCGGTCCTCGAGAGGCTTGATGTTGACCGACACGATGTCGACCTCCACTTTCTCCACTAGGTCTTGACTCGAAGTGGGAGCGCTCTTCAATCGAGACCGCTCCGGCACGTGTTGAGCCTGCTCGGAGGTACGCCGTCGCGGGGGTCGCACTTCGTTGCAAGCACTGGCACCCTCAGGGTGAGAGTGCCAGAACAGACGTTAGCACTCGACCTGACGGAGTGCCAGAACGGTCGGCCCGTGGAGCGCCATCCGGCCTCTGAGAGGATCCAGGGGTGGACCTCGACGACTTCCGCTGGCTGCTCACCGACACCGGCCAGCGCGTGCTGGAGCAGGCCACCCACGCGTACGCCGACGCGGCCGGCGACCCGGTGCGCTCCGCGGCCGCGGTACGGCGCATCGAGGCCGACCCCGCCCACGCCGCCGCCGCGCTCACCCAGGTCCAGCTGCGCGCCCGGGCCGTCGCCAAGCTCGGCGAGCGGGCAGTGCGGATGTACTTCACCCCCGACGCCCTCGAGCAGGCCACCCGGCACCGCGTCGCCCAGCACCGGGCGGCCCGGCTCGCCGCCGCGGCTCCCTCCTCCGTGGTGGACCTGGGCTGCGGCATCGGCGGGGACCTGATCGCCTTCTGCGAGGCCGGCCTGACCGCCGCCGGGGTCGACCTGGACCCGGTCCGGGTGGCGGTGGCCGAGGCCAACCTCGCCGCGCTCGGGCTCGAGGGGGCGGTGATGGTCGCCGACGTCACCCAGGTCGACACCGAGGCGTTCGGGGTGGCCTTCGCCGACCCCGCCCGCCGCTCGGCGCGCGGCCGGATCTTCGACGTGGAGGGCTGGACGCCCCCGTGGCCGTTCGTCACCGGGCTGCTGGCCCGGCGCTCGGTGGTCAAGGTGGCGCCCGGGATCCCGCACGAGCTGGTCCCCGACGGCGTCGAGGCGGAGTGGGTCAGCGACTCCGGGGACGTCAAGGAGGCAGCGCTGTGGTCGCCGTACCTGGCCACCACCGCACGCCGGGCGACGGTGATCGGCGACCGCGGGCTGGCCACGCTCACCGACGAGGACGATCCGTTCGTCGGCCACGACCGGCCGGTGCGTGCGCTGGGGCGCTACCTCTACGAGCCGGACGGGGCGGTGATCCGCGCGGGCCTGGTCACCGCGGTGGCGGCCGGCGTGGGCGGCGGGCTGCTCGACGAGCACATCGCCTACGTGACCGGCGACGACGCGTTCGGCACCCCGTTCGCCCGCGGCTACGAGGTGCTCGAGGAGCTCCCCTACCGGGAGAAGCCGCTGAAGGCGGCGCTGCGTGCGCGTGGCGTCGGCCGGCTGACGATCAAGAAGCGCGGCGTCGACATCGTGCCCGAGCTGCTGCGCAAGCGGCTCGGGCTGACCGGCGACAACGAGGCGACGCTGGTCCTCACCCGGCTCGCCGGCAAGGGCGTCGCCCTGCTGGTGCGTCCCCTGTGAGCCTCGGCTCCCGGGCTGGGACATGACGAGGACGGCCGGGCGGTGACTGTGCACCGCCCGGCCGTCCGGGTCGTGGGGTGAAGCGGGGCGATCAGGCGCCGGCGGGGGCTGCCCGGCGACCGGTGGTGCCCTCGGCCTCCAGCGCGTTGACCTTCTTGGCGTGGCGCATGCCGAGCCCGGCGAGGATCAGCAGGGCGGCGGCGCCGACGAAGGCGGCGATCGCGGCGTAGCCGGCGATGGTGCCCATCGTGGCGAAGGCGAAGCCGTAGAGCAGCAGGCCGCGCAGGGTGTTGCCCATGAACAGCGACTGGCGCAGGGCGCCCAGCTCCGCGACCTCGGCCGGGTCGGCCTCGGGGTTGGCGTTGGCGGCCATGAACTCGCCGCTGACCTCTTCGTAGGTGCGGTTGTCGCTGGAGGCGTTCATGTGGACCAGGATGTAGTGGTCGGCGAAGGCGCGGGCCTGGTTGCCGGTGGTGAGCTTCTGGCCGGCGTACTGGTCGAGGGCCTCGTGCTGCTCCTTGGTCTCCAGCGCCTCCTTCTCCGGCATCGTGATGTCCTGGGCCGCGAGCTGGTCGTGCACCTGGTCGTTGATGAAGACGTTGGCCCAGGTGAGCAGGCCGCCGGCGGCGAGAAGGACGACGGCCAGCAGGATGCCGGTCCACGAGATCAGCTTGTCGAGTGCAGAGCGCACGGGGTTCTCCTTTGCGAGGTGCAGGGAACCCAATGTCCCTGCCGGTGATGACTTGAACGCTAGGTGCACCCGAGCAGCGCTCTCAGGGGCTTCGGGTCCGAACAGGAGTGGCTGCAAGGCCCCCCTTACCCGGGACAAGATGGGCCCGAAGGTCCCGTGACCGACGGACCGAAAGACCCTGGAGGGCGGGACAGTGCCCGCGTCAGCAGCGGGGCGGGCGCAGTCCGGCGACCGGTACCGGGACCCGACCGGTCGCCCGATCCCGGCCGCTGAGCACCCCGACGAGCGCCCGCATCGCGCCGGGAGTGGCGCCGTAGGTGGCCAGCCGGACCGGTGCATCCGAGCTGGCCAGCACGTACGGCGTGTCGGTGGCGACCGTGACGTCGCTGCCGGCGCGCGGCCGGTCGCCGTACCCGAGCACGTCGACGCGGGTCCCGCCCGGACCCACCCGCAGTCCCGCCCGGCGGGCGGCTCGGGTCAGCTGCGTGCGCCCCTGGGGGTCCCCGGTCGGGGTCACGGTGGCGCCGACGTGGCGGGCCCGGCACCGTCCCCGCACGACGGTGACGGCGGCCCGGGACAGCGCGGCGGACGCGCCCGCGTCGGGTGCGCGTCGCCGCCCGGACGACCCGGTCGCCTGGTGGCGCAGCAGCGCGATCTGCCGGGCGGCCGCCTGCTCCAGGCGCCGGCGCGGCAGCTCACCGGCACGGACGGCGCGGATCAGCCCGGCGCGGGCGGCGGCGGGATCGGGCGGTGTGAGCACCACGTCGGCGCCGGCGCGGACCGCGGCGACCGCGGCCGACGCGGAGTCGTGGGTGGCGCTGATCCCGGCCATGTCCAGGGCGTCGGTGACGACCAGCCCCTCGAACCCCATCCGCTGACGCAGCAGACCGGTGATCACCGGTCGCGACAGCGACGAGGGCACCCCCGGGTCGACCGCCCGCACGTCGAGGTGGGCGACCATCAGCGCCGACGCGCCCGCCTGCACCAGGCGCCGGAAGGGCAGCAGGTCGACGGCCCCGAGCTGCCTCAGCGAGCGCCGCTGGACCGGCAGCGTGCGGTGGCTGTCCTCGGCGACCGAGCCGTGCCCGGGGAAGTGCTTGGCCACCGGGAGGACGCCCGCCTCGGCCAGCCCCGCGACACCGGCGAGCACCTGGCGCGCCACCAACCGCGGGTCGGAGCCGGCCGCCCGGGACCCGATCGTGGGGTCCTGCGGCCCGCTGGTGACGTCGGCGACCGGCGCCAGGTCGACGGTGAAGCCGAGCCGGCGCAGCTCGCGGCCCAGGTGCCGGTGGGTGGCCCGGGTCAGCGGCGCCCGGTCGGCCGCCCCGGTCGACATGAACGACGGCAGCTCGGTGACCCCGTGCCGCAGGCGGGCCACCAGTCCGCCCTCCTGGTCGACGGCGATGAACAGCGGCCAGCCGCGCGAGCGTGTGGCGCGGCGCAGGGCGGCGTTGGCCGCGCGGATGCCGGCGGCGGAGTCCACGTTCTCCTCGAAGGCGACCACCCCGCCCAGGTGCAGGCGGCGGACCAGGTCCACCGGCGCCCCGGTCCCGTCGTAGCGGGCCACCACCAGCTGGCCGGCCAGCGCCGGCAGCGGCAGGCGGCGTACGTCGCGCGCGGCGCGGTCGAGCTGGGCGGCGCTGGGCCCCCAGCCGGGACGCAGGCCCAGCCCGGCCGCGGCGCCGTCGCTCGAGCCGGCAGGGTCGGGGGCGGGCGTCGGCGCGGACTCGGCCGGGGTCGACGCGGACTCCGCGGGGGCCGGGGAGGCTGGGGCGGGTGCCTCGGCGTCCCGCTCGACGGGGGTGGCGGAGCAGCCGACGACGAGGAGCGCCGCAGCGAGGGACAGGCCGGTGCGAGAAGACAGCATCGCCGTCCATGGTGCCAGCCGGAGGGTGGGTGCGGCGATCCGGCGGGGGTCGGGGCTGCGCCGCTCGGAGCGCACGCAAGCGGACGCGAGCCCAGGGCGATCCCGCGGTGTGCGGGAGCCCTGGGCTCGCGTGCGGCGAGGGCCCGACTCAGCCCAGGAGCGCCTTCTCCGCGCCGATCGTGGTGTCGTCGCCGTGACCGGTGTGCACCACGGTCTCGTCGGGCAGCGCGTAGAGCTTGGCCCGGATCGAGGACTCCAGGGTGGAGCGGTCGGAGTGGCTGCGCCCGGTGGCGCCCGGGCCGCCCTGGAACAGCGTGTCGCCGGTGAAGACGCAGTCGAGCTCGGGGGCGTAGAGGCAGACCGCGCCGGGGGCGTGGCCCGGGGTGTGCAGCACCCGCAGCGTGGTGCCGGCCACCTCGAGGTCCTGGCCGTCGGCGATGTCGACGTCCCAGAGCTCGTCGGGGTGGGTCAGCTCCCACAGCACCCGGTCGTCGGGGTGCAGCAGGATCGGCGCCACCACCCGCTCGCGCAGCGCGGGCGCGACCCGGACGTGGTCGTCGTGGGCGTGGGTGCACACGATGGCGCGGACGCGTCGCTCCCCCACCACGGCGAGGATCGCCTCCACGTCGTGCGGGGCGTCGATCACCACGCACTCGTTGTCGTCGCCGACCACCCAGATGTTGTTGTCGACGTCGAAGGTCTCCCCGTCCAGGCTGAACGTGCCCGAGACCACCGCGTGGTCGACACGCAGCGAGCCGCTCATCAGAGGATCACCACCGAGCGCAGCACGTCGCCGCGGTGCATCCGCTCGAAGGCCGCCTCGACGGCGTCCAGGGCGATCTCCTCGGTGACGAACGTGTCCAGGTCGAGGCGGCCCTGCTGGTAGAGGTCCACCAGCATCGGGAAGTCGCGGCTGGGCAGGCAGTCGCCGTACCAGCTCGACTTCAGCGCCCCGCCGCGACCGAACACGTCGCCCAGCGGGATCTCGGGGGTCATCATCTCGGGCGTGGGCACGCCGACGAGGACGACGGTGCCGGCCAGGTCGCGCGCGTAGAACGCCTGCTTCCAGGTCTCGGGGCGACCGACCGCCTCGATCACCACGTCGGCGCCGTCCGCGCCCTCGTAGGTCTGCGCGGCGATCCGCTTGATCTCCTCGACCGGGTCGACCTGCGAGGAGTCCACGGTGTGGGTGGCGCCCATCTCCTTGGCCTTGGCGAGCTTCTTGGGGTCGATGTCGACGGCGATGATCGGGCTGGCGCCGGCGAGCGCCGAGCCGGCGATCGCCGCCACCCCCACGCCGCCGCAGCCGATCACCGCGACCGACTTGCCGCGGGTGACCGCGCCGGTGTTGATCGCGGCGCCGACGCCGGCCATCACGCCGCAGCCGAGCAGTCCGACCGCCGCGGGACGGGCGGCCGGGTCGACCTTGGTGCACTGTCCGGCGGCGACCAGCGTCTTCTCCGCGAACGCGCCGATGCCCAGCGCCGGGGACAGCTCGGTGCCGTCCTCGAGCGTCATCTTCTGGGTGGCGTTGTGGGTGTTGAAGCAGTACTGCAGCTCACCGCGCTTGCAGGCGCGGCACTCACCGCACACCGCGCGCCAGTTGAGGACCACGAAGTCACCCGGTGCCACCCCGGTGACACCCTCGCCGACCGCCTCCACGATGCCCGCGGCCTCGTGGCCGAGCAGGAAGGGGAACTCGTCGTTGATGCCGCCCTCGCGGTAGTGCAGGTCGGTGTGGCACACGCCGCACGCCTGGACCTGCACCAGCGCCTCGCCCGGGCCCGGGTCCGGCACCAGGATCGTCTCGAGGCTGACCGGCTGTCCCTTGGCGCGCGCGACGACGCCCTTGACCTTGTGCATGCTGTCTCCTTCGGAAGTCGTGTGCCCCCACGCTAGTGAGCGGACACAATGCGCCCCGGTGCTGCCCGGGCGCGTCGCGCCCGGCGAGCGGATGCTAGGAGACGTCGACCTGCTGGCCGATCCGCCGCGAAGGTGTGGAAGGGGCCTCGGTGCGCACCGTCGCTCGCGCTCATCGACGGCCCGGCCGTCCCTGCCACCACGCGTCCCGGTTCGACCACCCCCGCACGCCTCGCGGCTGTCCTGGAGCACCACCTCGACCAGCTGGGCCGCGCTGCGGCCCGGCGCGGGGACGGCTGACGCAGGCGGCGGGAGCGGTGGACGCGGGGGCCCTCGGCGCAACGGCTGATGCCGCGCCGGCCGGCCCGACGGGCGTCCAGCGCACGGCGTACGGGCTGGAGGTCGCCGATTGGGCAGAGACGGCGGGCCTCGGCCGGGGATCGTCGCCGTTTGGTCCCCAACGGCGTACTCCGCCTCCGGAACCCGCAGAGACGTCGCCGATTGGGCAGAAACGGCATGCCGATCCGGGAAATGACCGCCGTTGGGGACCAAACGGCAGCCCCGAGCCTGCGAGGAAGGGCTACGCCACCACGGTGGTGATCGGCTGCGAGGAGTCCGCGGGCAGGTCGAGGGCCGAGGGGGCGCGGCCGCGGGTGACCAGCTCGGCGCCCAGGGCGGCGACCATGGCGCCGTTGTCGGTGCACAGGCCGGGGCGCGGCACCCGGACCCGGATTCCCTTCGCGGCGGCGCGCTCCTCGGCCATCGCGCGCAGCCGGGAGTTCGCGGCGACGCCGCCACCGATCAGGATGTCCTCGATGCCCTCGCTGGTGGCGGCGTCCAGGGCCTTGCGGACCAGTACGTCGCACACGGCCTCCTGGAAGGAGGCGGCGACGTCGGCGACCGGGACCGGCTCACCGGAGCGCTCGCGCGCCTCGACCCAGCGGGCGACGGCGGTCTTGAGGCCGGAGAACGAGAAGTCGAAGCGGTGCCGCTCCAGGTCGCGCCGCGCGGTGAGGCCGCGGGGGAAGTCGACGAAGACGCTGTCGCCGTCGCGGGCGACCCGGTCGATGTGCGGTCCGCCGGGGAACGGCAGGCCCAGCAGGCGGGCGACCTTGTCGAACGCCTCGCCGGCCGCGTCGTCGATGGTGGCGCCCATCGGCTCGACGCCGACGGTGACGTCCTCGACGCGCAGCAGGCTGGAGTGGCCCCCGGAGACCAGCATCGCCAGGCAGGGCTCGGGCAGCGCACCGTGCTCGAGCTGGTCGACCGCGACGTGCGCGGCCAGGTGGTTGACGCCGTAGATCGGCTTGCCCAGGCCCAGCGCCAGCGCCTTCGCCGCGGCGACGCCGACCAGCAGGGCGCCGGCGAGCCCGGGGCCGCTGGTCACGGCGATCGCGTCCACGTCGCGCAGCCGGACGCCGGCGGTCTCGCAGGCCCGCTCGATGGTCGGCACCATCGCCTCGAGGTGCGCCCGGCTGGCCACCTCGGGTACGACGCCACCGAAGCGGGCGTGCTCCTCGACGCTGCTCGCCACCGCGTCGGCCAACAGCGTGTGGCCGCGGACGATGCCGACGCCGGTCTCGTCGCAGGAGGTCTCGATGCCGAGGACGAGCGGCTGGTCGATGGCGGGCATGTCCCCATTGTGCCGAGTGCTCGCACCGCCCCGGCGAGGGGGCGTGACGCGCCTCGGTAGCGGCGCGTCACCGCGGCGGGCGAAGTGGTCGACCACGGCGGATGCATGGCGTACACCGCGGGCTCGGCCTATCGTCATCATGATGGCTGAGATGCATACGGCCAACCGCTCGGTTGGCACTCTCGGGTTGACCTTCGTCGCAGTCGGCGGCGTGGTCGGCTCCGGAGTGTTGTTCGCCCCGCTGTTCGCGGCGCAGCAGGCCGG
Organism: Nocardioides sp. Z43_10; assembly: GCF_059766615.1. Classification (NCBI taxonomy): domain Bacteria; kingdom Bacillati; phylum Actinomycetota; class Actinomycetes; order Propionibacteriales; family Nocardioidaceae; genus Nocardioides; species Nocardioides sp. Z43_10. The sequence goes on from NZ_JCBAJY010000002.1 coordinate 166,365, forward strand.
CCCGGCCGCCATCCTCGCGTGGCCGATCGCCGGGCTGATGCTCGTCACGGTCGCCCTGGTGTTCGCGGAGATCTCCGCCATGCTGCCGGTCGTCGGCGGGCTGGGGCTGCTGCCCACCTTCAGCCACGGGCAGGGGGTCGGCATCGCGATCGGGTGGGTGGCCTGGGTCGGCTACGTGACGGCCGCACCGATCGAGACCCAGGCCATGCTCGAGTACGCCAGCAACGAGCGGGCCTTCGACTGGCTCTTCGTCGCCGAGGCGTCCTCGAGCGGGCAGAGCGCGCTGAGCCTGCCGGGGATCGCGGCCGCCGCCGTCGTCCTGGTCGCCTTCACCGCGCTCAACGCGTTCGGGGTGGCGCTGTTCACCCGGGTCAACAACGTGCTGACCTGGGTGAAGCTGATCATCCCGGTGGCGATCGCCGTCGCGCTGCTCACCCAGTTCTCCACCGCCCCGATCCGCGAGACGGGGTTCGCTCCCGATGGGATGAGCGGGGTGCTCAACGCCATCACCACCGGCGGGGTCGCCTTCGCCTTCCTGGGCTTCCGGCACGCGCTCGACCTCGCCGGCGAGGCGAAGCGCCCGCAGCGGACCATCCCCGTCGCGCTCGTCGGCGGCATCCTCATCTGCACGGCGCTCTTCACCGTCCTCCAGCTCGGCTTCATCGGGGCGGTGGACCCGGCTGACCTCGACCTCGGCTGGGCCGGTCTCGACCGGGGCGGGGCGAACGGACCGCTGGCCGCCCTGCTCACCGGCCTGGGGATGGCCATGCTGGCCAAGCTGGTGGTGGCCGACGCCGTGCTCGGGCCGTTCGGCGCGGGGCTGGTCTCCACGGCCTCCACCGGACGGCTCGCGGTGGCGGTGGCCCAGAACGGCCTGTTCCCGCGCGCCGTGACCGTCTTCTCGCGCCACGGGGTCCCGTTGCGGGCGATGGTGTTGAACCTGGCGGTGGGGATGGTGCTGCTGCTCGCCTTCCGCGACGGCTGGTCGGAGCTGCTCTCCTTCAACTCCGGCGCCATCGTGCTGTCGATGTGCCTGGGCCCGGTCACCGTCGTCGCGCTGCGCCGCCAGGTCCCCGACCGGGCCAGGCCGTTCCGGCTGCCGGGGCTGCCGGTGCTCGCGCGGGTCGCCTTCATCGTGGTCAGCCTGATCATCTACTGGACCGGGTGGGAGACGATGATCAAGCTGACCATCCCGATCGCCGTGGGCGTCGCGGTGCTGGTGTGGCGCGTCGTCCGGGACCCGGAGCTGGGCCGCTCGCTGGCGCTGGGCTCGTTGGTCTGGCTCGGCCCCTACTACGTCGGACTGCTGGTGCTGACCCTCGTCGGCCGCTTCGGTGGCGGGCTCGAGCTGCTGCCGTTCGGCGTCGACATGGTGCTGGTCGCCGCCTTCGCGCTGGTGCTCTTCGAGTGGGGCGTGCGCGCGGCGCTGCCCGCGGCCGAGGCCGCCGCGGCGGTCGCCGGGGTTCCGGAGGTCCGGACGACCGAGGACGGCTGAGCCGCCCCCTCCTGGGCTCGGGCGGGATCGTGTCCGCCCCCGCCGGTTGCCCTCAGGCGGCGACCGAGGTCCAGACGTTGCCCCACAGGTCGACCCGCAGCCTCCGGCGATCCTCGGAGCGGGTGAGCACGCTGACGATCCAGACGATGCCCCACACGCCGGTGAGCAGCGTCAGGACGGCATGCAACACGTGCGCCACCGACCGGCGGGTGGCCACGATCGCCGACTCCTCATCCTGGCGCAGCACCACCGCCCCCTTGAGCACCAGGTCGTCGATCGCCTTGCCCAGCACCACCGCGCGCTGCGCGGGTGTGAGCTGGGGGTCCTCACCGAACGGGGTCGGCGACTCCAGCCGCTCGGGGCGCAGCGCGTACGCCGCGTGGGCCCAGCGTCGGCCGGTCCACGCCTGCCATCGGCCGCGATGCCAGCGCAGCTCCCCCGTCCGCCTCTTCCCCACGCGCGCAGGCTACGCGCAGCCCAGCGTCCGTGACAGCACCAGGGCGTCCGACCCGTCGCGGTAGTAGCGCCGGCGCCGGTCGAGCTCGCTGAACCCGTGCGCGGCGTAGAACGCCCGGGCACCCTCGTTGGCCTCGCTCACCTCGAGCAGCATCCGCTGGGCGCCCAGCTGGCGGGCCGCGTCCAGCCCCGCCTCCAGCAGCGAGCCCGCGAGCCCGCCGCGCTGCAGGTCGGGGCGCACCCCGATCCGCTGCAGGTCGGCGACGTCCCCGAGCACCATCACCACCACGTACCCGACCACGGCGCCGTCGCGCTCCTCGACGAAGGCGCGCCGCGTCGTCGCGCCGAGCTCGTCGCGGACCTCCTCGAGGCTCCACGCCTGCACGCCGAACAGCTCGGTCTCGAGCGCGGCGACCGCGCAGGCGTCGGCGGGTACGGCGAGCCGGATCACGAGACCGGCTTGCGCGCGGCCATCTCCACGGCGTCCGGGCGGCGCAGGTAGAGCGGCTCGGGGTCGCGCAGCTCGACGAGCTCCTCGGCGACGGCGCGGGCCAGCCAGCCCGCCGAGGGGCGCACCGGTGCGACCGGGCGACCGAACGCCTCGGGGTAGAGCACGGCGCCCTCCCCCACGCACGGCAGGTCGGTGGCGGCATCGGCGGGACGCAGCACCTGCGGCTCGTCGAGGCGGGCGCCCTGCGCGTCGTAGGAGGCCAGGTAGACCTCCTTGCGCCGGGCGTCGGTGGCCACCACGAACGGCCCGTCCACGGTGCCGGTCGCGACCGCCTCGACGGCGAGCACGTCCAGGGAGCACACGCCGTACACGGGGACCTCCAGGACCAGGGCCAGCGTGCGGGCGGTGACCAGCCCCACCCGCAGTCCGGTGAACGGGCCCGGACCGACGCCGACGGCGAGCGCGGTGAGGTCCTGGCGGACCAGCCCGGCGTCGGCGAGGACCGCCTCGATCAGCGGCGCCAACTGCTCGCCGTGCTTCATCGGGCGCTCGGAGGAGCGCTCGGCGACCACGTCCTGGCCGTCGTGGACGGCGACGGTGACGAGCGGGGTGGCGGTGTCGAAGGCGAGCAGCACGGGCACGAGGTTACTGACTGTGCCGCTCGGTCCCGACGCCAGCGGGCCAGGCGACGTCGTCCCAGCGCCGTCCCACCGGGTGCAGCTCCACCCGGCGCGGGTCCGGCGCGTCCGCGTCGAGCGGGTCCGCGCCGGCACCGGTGGCCCGGTGGATGCGGATCTCGAGCCGGTCCGCGGCCAGCACCTCCGCAAGCCCCTCACCCCACTCGACGACGGTGACGGCCTCGTCCAGGGAGGTGTCGAGGTCGAGGTCGTCGAGCTCGGCCACGCCGCCCAGCCGGTAGGCGTCGACATGGACCAGGTCCGGCCCGGCGCCCAGCGAGGGGTGGACCCGGGCGATCACGAACGTCGGGGAGGTGACCTGGCCGCGCACCCCGAGGCCCTCGCCGAGACCCTGGGTGAACGTGGTCTTGCCGGCCCCCAGCCCCCCGCTGAGCACCAGCACGTCCCCGGCGCGAAGCAGCCGGCCGAGCTGCGTCCCGAGGCCCCGCATCGTCTCCGCGTCGGGCACGTCGTACGACGTGTCGGGCCCGCTCACCGGGTCACCTCGCCCAGCACCCGCTCCAGCTCGACGTACGGCGGGCGGCGGGTGCGCTCCACGAAGCCGTGCGCCGCCCAGAAGCCGACCGTGCGCGGCAGCTCCTCGCGGGCCAGCACGGCCAGGGAGCGCGCCCCGTCCCCGGCGGCCACGACCGCGGCGGACTCGACCAGCGCGGTCGCCACGCCCCGGTGCTGGCTGGCCGGGAGCACCCCGAAGCGGCGCAGGAACACCACGTCGGCGACCCGGTCGAAGATCAGCGACCCGGCGACCTGGCCGCCGACCTCGGCCAGCATCCCGCCGTGCGCGGCCAGCGCCCGCGCCAGCGACTCGTGGGTCTCCGCCAGCGCGTCGGCGGGCGGGTCGAGCGGGGCGCGGGCGCCGAACGCGGCGCGCACCACCTGCAGCACGGCGTCGGTCTCCTCGGCGCCGACCTGCCGCACGCTCACCGCGAGCCCCGCGTCGGTGGCGGTCACCGCGAGGCGACCTTCGCGGCCTCGGCGAAGAGCTGGTCGAGCGCGGCGTTGACCTGCTCGTGACGCTCCAGGATCACCATGTGCCCGGCCCCCTCGCACTCGACCAGCACGGAGCTGTCGATGCGCGAGTGCAGCTTGCGGCTGTGCCCGATCGAGGTCATCTTGTCGCGGGTCCCGCAGATGATCGTGGTGGGCACCACCGACAGGGCGTGCACGGTCTCGAACTTGTCGAGGCTGCCGAAGTTGGGGAAGAACTCCGCGAGCACCTCGAACGGGGTGGCGGCGAGCATCTCGTCGACGAAGCGGACGTAGCTGTCGGGGACGTCGTCGCCGAACGCGAACGCGTCGGTGGTCAGCGTCGCGATCCGCTTCGCCAGTCCCCGCGCCCAGTCGACGGTGCGGTGCCCGTGCGCCAGGAACGCCACCGCGCGGGTGGTCAGCTGGGTGCCGAGCGTGCGCGGCAGCATCGGCAGCAGCACCCGGTGCGGGTCCAGTCCGCCGGCGGTGGTGGAGATCAGCGCCACCCCGACGATCTTGTCGCCGAACAGCTCGGGGCGCTCCTCGGCGAGCGCGGAGATCGTCATCCCGCCCATCGAGTGCCCGACCAGCACCACCGGGCCGGGCGCCACCTCGTCGATGACGCGGGCCAGGTCCCTGCCGAGCTGCTCGATGGTCGCGTGGGCCTCGGTGGAGCGTCCCGAGCGGCCGTGGGAGCGCTGGTCGTAGAAGACGGTGCGGACCAGCCCGCGGTACCCGGCGCGCTGGAAGTGCCAGCAGTCCAGGTTCAGCGCGTAGCCGTGCGCGAAGACGACCGTGAGCGGTGGGCCGGGGTCGTCGGTGCGGCGCAGGGTGAGCCGGTCGTCGTCGGTGGGGGCGTATTCGTCGACCTCGACGTGCAGCGGCACCCCGTCGTCGGCCACCACGGTGAGCGGATCCGAGCGCAGCGTGCCGAACGGGGTCTCCTCGCCCGCGCCGCGCCGGGCCACGACCCGCCGGTGCCGGGCCACCCCGTAGGCGGTCCCGGCCAACGCGACCCCGGCGGCCCCCGCTGCGATGCCGAAGACTCTGCCCTTGACCGTCATCGCCCCGCCTCCTCCCCGCCCTCGACGTAGCGCCTGCTCAGGCGGCCGCCGATGCGGGTGACGATCTCGTAGTTGATGGTGTCGCACGCCTCGGCCCAGTCCTGCGCGGTGGGTTCCCCCCGCGCCCCGGTCCCAAACAGCACGACCGGGTCCCCGACGGCGGGCAGGTCGCCGTCGAGCTCGACCACGAACTGGTCCATGCAGATCCGGCCGCGCACCGGTCGGCGCCGGCCGGCGGCGTACACCTCGGCGCGGGAGCCGGCGTGGCGCGGGATGCCGTCGCCGTACCCGGCCGGGACCAGACCCAGGGTGGTCGGGCGTTCGGCGTGCCAGGTGTGGCCGTAGGAGACCCCGGCCCCCTCGGCCACCGACTTGACCAGCACCAGCCGGCCCTGCACGGTCATCGCCGGGACCAGACCCAGGTCGGGGGTGATGCCGGGCGCGGGGTCGAGCCCGTAGCTAGCGATGCCGCAGCGGACCATGTCGAAGCGGGCCGAGGGCCGCAGGATGGCCGCGGCCGAGTTGGCCAGGTGGCGCACCTCGGGGTTCAGGCCGGCCTGCTGCGCGATCTCGAGGGCGGCGCGGAAGACCTCCTCCTGGGCGTCGTTGGCCGGGTGGTCCGGCTCGTCGCTGGCGACGAAGTGCGACCAGATGCCGGTGACGCGCAGCGCGCCGGCCTCCTCGCAGCCGCGGGCGGCGCGCACCAGGGCGGGCCAGTCCTCGAACGTCGAGCCGCCCCGGGACAGGCCGGTGTCGATCTTGAGCTGGACGCGCGCCGGCCTGCCGGCGGCCTGGGCGGCGCCGACGATCTCGTCGAGCTCGGCCGGCGTGTAGGCGGTCACGTCGACGTCGTGGGCGACCGCCGCGGCGTAGTCCTCCCCCGGTGCGCCCAGCCAGCACAACACCGGCCCGGTGTCCCCGCCGGCGCGCAGCGCGAGCGCCTCATCGAGCGTCGCCACCCCCAGCCAGTCGGCGCCGGCCGCGCGCGCGGCCCGGGCACTGGGCAGCAGGCCGTGCCCGTAGCCGTCGGCCTTCACCACCGTCATCATCAGCGCGGGCGCGACCAGCTCACGCAGGCGGCGCACGTTGTGGCGGATCGCGGCGAGGTCCACGACGATCTCCGCGCGAGCAGGCGGACGAGGGCTCATGGCCTTCATTCTCTCAGGTGCGGTCGGTCGTCGAGCACGGCGGCAGGCCGCGCACCGCCGCCGGGATCGCCCGGGCCACGTCGAGCGCCACGATCGGGGCCGGGGTGCCGCCCCCGCCGGTCGAGGCCAGGGTGGCGGCCGCGCCGTGCAGCCAGGAGCCCACCGAGGCCGCGTCGTACGGCGTGAGGCCGGCGGCCAGCAGCGCGCCGGTGAGGCCGGCCAGCACGTCGCCGGCGCCGGCGGTGGCCAGCCACGGCAGGCCGGTGGTGGTCACCCGGACCCGGCCGTCGGGGGCGGCCACCACCGTGCGCCGCCCCTTGAGCACGACCACGGCGCCGAACCGCTCGGCCGCGGCCCGGGCGTGGCGCAGGGGGGCGGCCTCGATCTCGGCGCGTGCGAGCCCGGTCATCCGGGCCAGCTCGCCGGCGTGCGGGGTCAGGATCGCCGGCACCGGCAACGGGTCGCGCACGTGCTGCAGCGCGTCGGCGTCCACCACCACCGGCACCCCGTCGGCGAGCGCCTCGGCCAGGTGCGCGGCGGCCGCCTCATCGCCCCCGGAGCCGAGCGTCCATGCCTGGACCCGCCCGGCGCCGACCACCTCGGGGTGGGCGTCGCGGATCCGCTCGGCGACGGCGTCGTCGCCGACGAAGCGGACCATGCCGGCCAGCCCGCTCGCGGCGCCGGCGACGCAGAGCAGCGCCGCACCCGGGTAGCGCGCGGAGCCGGCCCGGACCCCCACCACCCCGCGGGTGTACTTGTGCGCGTCGGGGGCCGGGCGCGGCAGCAGCCGGGTGACGTCGCCCGGCTGCAGCGACTCGACGTCGGCCGGCGGCAGGTCCAGGCCGAGGTCGACGAGCTGGACCGACCCGCACGCCGCGGCCGCGGGGTCGACGAGGTGGGCGACCTTGTGGGTGCCGAAGGTGACGGTCAGGTCGGCGCGCACATGCGCCCCGTCCACCTGCCCGGTGTCCACGTCCACCCCGGAGGGGACGTCGACGGCGACCACGCGCGCCCCGTCGTACGCCGCCAGGGCGGCGGCCGCCTCGGCCCGCAACGGGGGGCGCCCCCCGATCCCGACGATCCCGTCCACCACCACGTCCACTCGCCGGCGCTCGGCGTGCGCCCCCACCGTGCCGGCCCCCGCCTCGGGCCCCGCATCGGGTCGTGTGCCCGAGGGCGCGCCGGGCCGCGTCGGGGGGCCCACGACCCGGCCGCCGGCGGCCCTCAGCGCCGCCAGCCCGCCCGCGTGCACCCCCTCGGAGAGCAGCACCGCCTCCACCGCGCAGCCGCGGCGGGCCAGCATCGCGCCGGCGAACAGCGCGTCGCCACCGTTGTCGCCGCTGCCGACCAGCAGGGCCACCCGGCGCCCGTACGCCCTGCCCAGCAGGTCGAGCACGGCGTGGGCCAGGCCGGCCGCCGCCCGCTGCATGAGCGCGCCCTCGGGCAGCGTCGCCATCAGCCGGGCCTCCGCCGCCCGCACCTGCTCGACCGTGTGCGCCGTCCTCATGGCCTCAACCTAGCCCCCGCTGCGGCGCCCCCCGGGTGGGTCGTGTGCTCGAGGACGCGCCCGAGCGCGGGCTCAGGCACACGACCGGGGCACGGCGGGAGGGACTCGGCCGGGGTGCGGCCGGGGTGCGGCCGGGGTGGTCGCTGGTGGGTGGTGCGGGGCTGTGGAGGACGCCTGCGTACGGCGTCGGAGTGGGCCACCCTGGTCCGGTGACCGATCCGCTCGCCGAGCTCGTCGAGCAGCAGGCCGGGCTGGTGGCTCGGCGGCAGCTGAACGCCCTCGGCCTCGACTCCGACCGGGTCCGCAACCAGGTGGCGGCGGGCCGCTGGTGCATGCGCTCACCGCGAGTGGTCGCCACGACGACCGGACCGCTGACCCCCGAGCAGCGGCGCTGGCTCGCCGTCCTGCACGCCGGGCCGCGGGCCATGCTGGGCGGACTCAGCGCGGCCGAGCTGCATGGCCTGGCCGGCTGGGCGCGCGAGGAGGTCACGGTCCTGGTCGACGACGAGCTCGCCTTCGAGCCCGTGGCGGGGGTCCGGTTCTTCCGTACCCGCCGCCCCTTCCCCGTGCTTCTCCACCCCGGTCCGGGCATCCCCCGGGCCCGCCTCGAGCCGGCCGTTCTGCTCTTCGCCGCCTACCAAGCGGCGCCCCGCACCGCCCACGGCTGCCTGGCCGCGACCGTCCAGCAGAGGCTGACCAGCGCCGACCGGCTGGTCGAGTGGGTGGATCAGCTGCACCCGCTGCGCCGGGCGAAGTCCTTCCGTACGGTGCTGGGCGAGGTCGGCTCCGGGGCCCACTCGGCGGCCGAGCTCGACGTACGCCGCATGTGCCGGCGCCGGGGCCTGGCCCTGCCGAGCAGCCAGCGCTCGCGCACCGACCGGGTCGGCCGGCGCCGCTGGACCGACTGCGAGTGGCGGCTGCCGGGCGGGCTGACGCTGATCTTGGAGGTCGACGGAGCCTTCCACCTCGACGTCGCCCAGTACGCCGACGACGTGCGCCGCCAGCGGGCCCTGACCACGCCCACGCGACTCGTCGTACGGTGCACCGCCGAGGAGCTCCGCCACGACGACGCGACCATCGCCGACGACCTCGCGGCGCTCGGCGTGCCCCGCCTCTCCCCTGGGTCGTGTGCCTCCTGACGCACCCCAGCGCGTGCCCAGCCACACGACCCCGCCCTCGCGCCGCGGAGCAACGGCAGATCCCGGGTCGTGTGCCTGAGGGCGCGCCCCAGCGCGTGCCCAGGCACACGACCCGACGCCAGCCGACGACCCGACGCCAGCCGACACGACCCGACAACGGCCGACGCCGCCCCCCGGGCCCCTCAGGACTCCAGGACCACCACGGCCGAGGCGATGCCGGCGTCGTGCGACAGCGACAGGTGCACGTGGTTGACCCCGAGCCGCGCGGCGCGGGCCGCCACGGTCCCCCGGAGCACGAACTGCGGGTTGCCGGTGGACTCCGAGACCACCTCGGCGTCGTGCCAGGCCATCCCGACCGGGGCGCCGAGCGCCTTGGCCAGCGCCTCCTTGGCCGCGAACCGCGCCGCCAGGCTGGCCACGGGCCGGCCCACCTCGTCGCCGGTGAACAGCCGGGCGCGCAGCCCGGGCGTGCGCGTGAGCGACTCCTCGAACCTGCCGATGTCGGCCACGTCGATGCCGACACCGATGACTGCCACGCGCCGGTCCTACTCGACCGTGACGGACTTGGCGAGGTTGCGCGGCTGGTCGACGTCGTGCCCCATCACCGTGGCCAGCTCGCAGGCGAACAGCTGCAGCGGCACGACCGCCACCAGCGGCTGCAGCAGCACCGGCACCCGGGGCAGCCGGATCAGCACGTCGGCGTAGGGCTCGATCGTGGTGTCGCCCTCCTCGGCCAGGCAGATGGTGCGGGCGCCGCGCGCCCGGACCTCCTGGATGCCGCTGAGCATCTTGCCGTGCAGCTGGTCGCGTCCCCGCGGCGGTACGACGCACAGCACCGGCATCCCCGGCTCGATCAGCGCGATCGGCCCGTGCTTGAGCTCGCCGGCCGCGAACCCCTCGGCGTGCAGGTAGGCCAGCTCCTTGAGCTTGAGCGCGCCCTCCAGCGCCACCGGGTAGCCGGCGTGGCGCCCCAGGAACAGCACCGAGCGGCTGGTCACGTGCTCGGCGGCCAGCGCGTAGACGGCCTCCGCCTCGTCGAGCACACGCTGGATGTGCCCGGGCATCGTCTCGAGCTGGTCGAGCACCTCGGTGATCTCGTCGCCGTAGCGGGTGCCCTTGACCTGGGCGAGGTAGAGCGCCAGCAGGTAGCAGGCGACCAGCTGGGTGAGGAACCCCTTGGTCGAGGCGACGCCGATCTCGGGGCCGGCGTGGGTGTAGATCACCGCGTCCGACTCGCGCGGGATCGTCGAGCCGTTGGTGTTGCAGATCGCGAGCACCTTGGAGCGCTGCACCCGGGCGTGCCGGATCGCCTGCAGGGTGTCGGCGGTCTCCCCGGACTGGCTGATCGCCACCACCAGCGTCGAGTGGTCGAGGATCGGGTCGCGGTAGCGGAACTCCGAGGCCAGCTCGACCTCGACCGGGATCCGCGTCCAGTGCTCGATGGCGTACTTCGCGACCATCCCGGCATAGAACGAGGTGCCGCAGGCGATGATGATGATCTTGTCGATCTCGCGCAGCTCGTCGTCGTCGAGACGCACCTCGTCGAGGTGCAGCAGCCCGTCCGGCGTACGGCGGCCGAGCAGCGAGTCCGCGACCGCCCGCGGCTGCTCGAAGATCTCCTTGCGCATGAACCAGTCGTGGCCGTCCTTCTCGGCCGCCGACAGGTCCCAGTCCACGTGGTAGGGGCGCCCCTCGGCGACCGCGCCGTCGAAGGTGGTCACGCTCACCTCGTCGGCGGTGATCGTCACGACCTGGTCCTGGCCCAGCTCGAGGGCCTCGCGGGTGTGCTCGATGAACGCCGAGACGTCGGAGCCGAGGAAGTTCTCGCCCTCGCCCAGGCCGACCACCAGCGGCGAGTTGCGCCGGGCGGCGACCACCCGCCCGGTGTCGCGGGCGTCCACGGCCACCAGGGTGAAGGCCCCCTCGAGCTGACGGCAGGTCTGCTGCATCGCGGTGGTCAGGTCGCAGCCGGCGTCGAGCTGCAGCTCGAGCAGGTGCGCGGCGACCTCGGTGTCGGTCTCCGAGGTCAGCACGTGCCCGCGGCCCTCGAGCTCGGTGCGCAGCTCGGCGAAGTTCTCGATGATCCCGTTGTGCACCAGCGCCACCCGGCCGGCGGCGCCCAGGTGCGGGTGGGCGTTGACGTCGGTGGGGGCCCCGTGGGTCGCCCAGCGGGTGTGCCCGATGCCGACCTGCGCCTGCGGGAGCGGGGAGTCGGCGAGCGCCTTCTCGAGGTTGGCGAGCTTGCCGGCCTGCTTCTCGGCGCGGATCGCCCCGCCGTGCAACAGCGCGATGCCCGCCGAGTCGTAGCCGCGGTACTCCAGACGCCGCAGGCCCTCGACGACAACGCCCTGCGCCTGCTGATGACCGATGTAGCCCACGATTCCGCACATGGGCCAACAGTTTAGGGGCGCGGGGCGTCCACCGGGGCGCCGCCTCGCGCTCTCGGGGCGCTCTCCTGCAACAATGCCGGACATGTCTGCCACCGGGTCGGTTCGCGGCCCCGCTCCGGACCCTGCTCCCGGACGCACCCCCGAGCAGCACCCGGACCACGCCCGCGAGACCTCGCCGTACGTGGAGCTGGACCGGGCCGCCTGGGCCGCCCTGGGTCAGTCCCAGTCCGAGGACCCGCTCACCCACGAGGAGATCCACCAGCTGCGCGGCCTGGGCGAGTCCCTCGACCTCGACGAGGTCCGCCAGGTCTACCTGCCGCTGTCGCGGCTGCTGAGCACCTACGTCGAGGCCGCCGGGCAGCTGCACCGCAAGCAGCAGGAGTTCCTCCAGCGCGCCCAGCCCCCGCGCACGCCGTTCGTGATCGGGCTGGCCGGCTCGGTGGCCGTCGGCAAGTCCACCACCGCCCGGGTGCTGCAGCAGATGCTGGCGCACTGGCCCGAGCACCCCAACGTGGCGCTGGTGACCACCGACGGCTTCCTGCTGCCCAACGCCGAGCTCGACCGGCGCGGGCTGCTCCAGCGCAAGGGCTTCCCGGAGTCCTACGACCGGCGGGCGCTGCTGAAGTTCGTCGTCGACATCAAGTCCGGCCGCGAGGAGGTGGAGGCGCCCACCTACGACCACCTCATCTACGACGTCGTCCCCGGCCAGAAGGTGGTGATCCGGCGCCCCGACATCGTCATCATCGAAGGGCTCAACGTCCTGCAGCCGGCCCGCGTGCGCGACGACGGACGCACCAGCCTGGCGGTCAGCGACTTCTTCGACTTCAGCGTCTACGTCGATGCCGGCACCAGTGACATCCGTCGGTGGTACGTCGAGCGCTTCCTGCGGCTGCGCGAGACGGCCTTCCGGGACCCGGGCTCCTACTTCGCGCGCTACGCCTCGCTCACCACCGAGGAGGCGACCGCCGAGGCGGAGCGGATCTGGGACACCATCAACGGCCCCAACCTGAGCGACAACGTGCTGCCCACCCGCTCGCGGGCCACCCTGGTGCTGCGCAAGGATCGCGACCACTCGGTGCGCTACGTGCGGCTGCGCAAGCTCTGAGCCAGCACCCGGGTCCGGGTCAGGAACGCCGCCGACCCGGCCGCGGTGAGCGCCTCGGGGACGCCGGCGTCGCGCACCAGCACCACGGCGACGACCTCGCCGTCGACCGCGAGGGTGAGCGCGTCCACCGCCACCCGTGGGGGCAGGCACGCCCCCGTGCCGCGCAGCGTCAGCGAGCGGGTGGTCAGCCAGCCTGCCCGGTCCGCGATCCGCACCGGTGAGGCCCGCGCCGGCGGCGCGGCCCGGGCCGCCCGGTCATCCAGGGCGGCGGCCATGGCGCGCGCCCAGCCGAGGGAGATCCGCTGGCCCGCCCGGCGCGGCGACGCCGCCCGGACCCGCGGCACCACACCGGCGAAGGCGCGGCTGCTCCAGCGGGGGTCCTCGGCGCACCAGCCCCGCCGGAAGTAGACCGGTCCGGCGACCACCGTGCGGCGTCCGCCCGGGCGCCGGTACCCGGCCAGCGCCTCCGGCCGGCCGGCGCTCCAGGCGCTGTCGGGGAGCTCGAGCAGCAGGCGCAACCCGGGCGGGTGCGAGACGTCGCGGACGACCTGGCGCAGCGTCGCAGCGCCCGGGTCGACGGCGTCGTCGCGGTCCGGCGGCGCGGCGTACCGGGTCAGCGCCGCCGCGAGCGTGCCGGCCACGGTCATCGCGGCCAGCACGCCCAGGACGGCGGTAGCCCGCTCCAGCCTGCTGCGCGTATCCCCCACGGCAGCCACGCTAGACGGGCCGGGCGCCACCCGCAGCGCTCCTCCACAGGCCCCCGGCGGAGGCTCCGCCCAGGTATCAGCCCAGGTACTTGACCAGCTGCGGCAGGGCCTCGCTGGGCACCTTGGCGTGCAGCCCCTCGCCGATGGCCTGCATCTTCCACTGCCCGCCGTCGCGGTACAGGCGCGCCATCGCCAGCCCGGTGAACGGCATCCCGCCGGTGAGCGAGTAGCGCGCCAGCTCGCCGTCGGTCTGGTCCACCAGGCGGCAGTAGGCGTTCTGCACCTGCTCGAAGGTCTGCCCCGTGTAGCTGGTGACGAGCAGGACGATGTTGTCCACCTGGGCGGGCACCCGCGGCAGGTCGACGACGATGACCTCGTCGTCGCCGGCACCCTCACCGGTGCGGTTGTCGCCCTGGTGGTGCACCGAGCCGTCCTTGCTGCGCAGGCTGTTGTAGAAGGCGATGTCGACGGCCTGGCCGCGCGAGAACAGCACCGCCGAGGCGTCGAGGTCGATGTCGACCTCCTTGCTCTTGAGGAAGCCGCCCTTCTTGATCGGGTCCCAGCCCAGCCCCATCCGGATCATGCTCAGCGCCTGGCCGCCGTCCTTGGTGAGCTGCACCTTCTGCCCCTTGGACAGCGACACCGGCCGGCCCTTGGTCAGGCTGACCTCGCCGGAGGAGGAGGCCGAGCCCGGCTGCGCGCCCGCGAAGCCCGGCTGGGGTGCGGCGAACCCCGGCTGGGGTGCCGCGGGCGGCTGCGCGCCGGGCGTCGGGTACGACGGCGGGGCGTAGGCCGGCGGCGCCGACGGCGACGGCGGGGCGTAGGACGGCGCGGCCGGCGTCGGCGCGGGAGCCGGGGCAGGCGTCGGCACCGGAGCCGGCGGGGCCGGCGCAGCGGGGGCGTCGTCGACGGACACGCCGTGGTCGGCGATCAGGTCGCCCAGCCCGCCGTCGTACCCGCGGCCGACGGCACGGACCTTCCACGCGCCGCCGCGTCGGTACAGCTCGAGCGCGACCACGATCGTCTCCCGGTCCAGGCCGGTCATCGCGAACTCGGCGACCGGCCCCTGCGGCCCACTCAGCCGGGCGACCGGCTGGCCCACCTGGCCGAACACCCGGCCCTGGTCGTCGAGCGAGGTGACCAGCCGGACGGCGTGCACGTCGGAGGGCACCTGGGTCAGGTCGACGCGCACCTGCCACGGCTGGCCCGCGGCAGGCGGGACGCAGGTCACGCCCGGGCCCTTCGGCTGGTTGTAGAAGACGAAGTCGGCGTCGGAGCGGACCTTGCCCGCCTCCGTGACCAGCAGCGCGGAGAGGTCCGCGGCCGCGGCCACGTCGACGGTGACGGTCAGGTCGGTCTGGTCGAGCGGGGCGTTGCCGCCCTTGGTCAGCTGGATCACGGTGCAGCGGTCTCCTCGGTGGGGTGTCGACCCCCCGAACCTAGCGGAGGCGCTTGTGGAACTCCCCGAGCCGCTCGACCGCGCGGAAGCCGAGCGCCTCGTTGACCGCGACCATGTGGCTGTTGACCTCCGCGTTCCAGGTGACCACGTGGGTGAGGTCGGGGCGTTCGCGGTGCAGGAGGCGCAGGTTGGCGACCTTCACCGCCAGCCCGAGCCGGTGCCCCCGGTGGTCGCGGTGCACCAGCGTGCCCCACTGGTAGCCGCGGGCCGTCTCGGCGAGCGGCTGGCCGCGCTCCGCGGCCTCTCGCCGCGGCAGGCAGACCAGGTCGGTGTAGGCGACCACGGCGCCGCTGGGGTCCAGTGCCGCGGTGTTGAGCTTCGTGCGTCCCTGCCGCGCGATCAGCGCCTCCTGCTCGCGCATCGCCGCCACCTCGGCGGCCTCCGGCTCCACGTCGCGCTCACCGACCGGGGCCTCGGTGAGCAGGGTGGCGCTCAGCTCCACCCAGCCCTGCGCCAGCGCCTCGGGGACCGGCCCGACCCAGGAGCGCAGCGTGTACGACGCGTGATGCGGCGCCGCCTGGCCGCTCAGCCGGTCCAGCAGCGCCTGGTCGACGGGCAGGTCCAGGCGCCGCTGCACGTCGCCGAGGGCGAGGGCGAAGCCGTGCCGGGCCGCGAAGTCGGCGCCGGGCGTGCCCGCACCGTCGGCGGGCGCCGCATAGGGCCAGGCGGCCTCCGCGTCGAGCACGGTGCGCCCGCGCTCCCGGGCGACCCGCTCCAGGTGCGCCAGCATCGCGGAGCCGTGACCGCGGCGCCGCCGCGCCGGCGCGGTGTGCACCTCGATCCGGGCGTGCTCGAGGTTGTCGAGCAGCGGCAGCTCCAGGGTTCCGGCGACGACCGGCTCGGTGCCGCACCGGCCGAGGTACAGGCCCAGCCAGCGGCGACGCCCCCGGCTCTCCAGGGCCGCGCGCAGCTCCTCGCGGCTCCACGGCGAGGCGGTGTGCTCGCGTCGGTGCCGCGCCGCCTCGGCGTAGGTCCGGTGCCAGGCGTCCAGCTGCTCGCCGAACCCAGGCTCGGACGGGTCCACCCACACGATGTTCAGACTCTTCACGGGGCGCAGCCTACGGTGGCGATCGGGGTGCGCCGCTGCGTCCCTACGCTGTCCCCATGACGACTGCGCGGCTGTGCCCATGACGACTGCGCGCACCGTCCCGGTCACCACCGAGATGGACGGTGACGAACTCGACGCCGAGGACGCCTGGCACCTGGTGCGCCGCCACGGCCTGCGCCGCCTGGTGCTCGACTCGCTGGTGCGCTTCCGCTACGGCGACGGCTTCACCAACAGCCGCGCCCTGGCGCTGCAGGCCTGCCTGGCCCTGGTGCCGTTCCTGCTCGCGCTGACCGGGCTCGCCGCCGACCTCGACGAGGAGCGGCCGGCGCGGGTGATCGCGCGCACGATCGAGGCGGTCTCGCCCGGCTCCGGGGAACAGGACGCGCTGACGAGCGCCGTCACCGGCGCGGACAGCAGCGAGGAGGCCGGCGAGGTCGCGCTGGTCCTCGGCCTCGGCTTCGCCCTGGTCTCGATGACCACGGCGATGGCGCAGGTGGAGCGCGGCACGAACCGGATCTACGGGATCCGCCGCGACCGGGCCGCCCCGGCGAAGTACGGGCGGGCGGCGGTGCTCACCGCCCTGCTCGCGCTACCGGTGGGGGTGGGCTTCCTGCTGCTGGTGGCCGGGGGCGCCTTCGCCGACGCGATGGCCGCCGACTACGGCTGGTCGGCGGCCACGCAACGATGGTGGAACGTGCTGCGCTGGCCGGCGGGCATCGCGTTGGTGGTACTCGCGGTGTCCGTCCTGTTCGACCATGCGCCGCGCCGGCGCCAGCCGTCGCTGTCGTGGCTGGCCCTGGGAGCGGTCGTCTCCGTCGCGCTGACCCTGCTGGCCACCGCCGCGCTGGCGGCCTACGTGCACCTGAGCGGGTCCTTCGGCTCGGTCTACGGACCGTTGGCCGGAGTGTTCGCGCTGCTGATGTGGGCGCTGCTGACCTCGGTGGCGCTGTTCTTCGGCGCCGCGGTGTGCGCCCAGCTGGAGGCCTACCGCGCCGGCCGGCACGCCCCGGCGTACGACGACCCCGGCCGGCCGCACCATCAGCGCAGCAGTCAGAGCGCGAGCGGTCAGGGGGCGAGCGGCTAGAGCGCGAGCGGCTAGAGCGCGAGGCGGTCGTGCACGACCGCGGCCAGACGGTCGGCGACGGCCTGGGCGTGCTCGGCGCTGGCCGCCTCGACCATCACCCGCACCAGCGGCTCGGTGCCCGAGGGGCGCAGCAGCACGCGACCCTCGCCGGCCAGCGCCTCGTTCTCCGCGGCGACGGCGGCGAGCACCTCGGGATCGGAGTCGGCCGCGTCCTTGTCCACGCCGGAGACGTTGACCAGCACCTGCGGGAGCCGGGTCATCACGGCGGCGAGCTTCTGCACGCTCTCGCCGGTCTCCGCCATCCGCTCGAGCACGTGCAGGGCGGTGAGGATGCCGTCGCCGGTGGTGGCGTAGTCGGTCATGATCACGTGGCCCGACTGCTCGCCGCCCAGCGAGAAGCCGTGGGCGTTCAGCTCCTCGAGCACGTAGCGGTCGCCGACCTTGGTCTGGCGCACCTCGATGCCCTCCGCGCGCAGCGCCTGCACGAAGCCGAGGTTGCTCATCACGGTGCCCACGACGGTGTCGCCGACGAGGCGTCCCGCGTCACGCATGCCGAGGGCCAGGATGGCGAGGATCTGGTCGCCGTCCACGACGGTGCCCTCGTGATCGACGGCCAGGCACCGGTCGGCGTCGCCGTCGAGGGCGAAGCCGATGTCGGCGCCGTCCTTGACGACCGCAGCCTGCAGGTTCGCCAGGTGGGTGGAGCCGCAGCCGTCGTTGATGTTCAGCCCGTCGGGCTGGGCGTGGATGGCGGTGACGTCGGCGCCGGCGTCGCGCAGGGCCTGGGGGCCGACCTCGGAGGCCGCCCCCTCGGCGCAGTCGAGCACGACGCGCAGCCCGGCCAGCGGCTTGCGGGTGGTGCGCACCAGGTGCGCGGAGTACTGCGCCACGGCGTCGGGGTAGGGCGTCACCCGACCGACGCCGCCGCCGGTGGGACGCTCCCAAGGCTCACGCATCCGCTGCTCGATCGCCGCCTCGGCGGCATCGTCGAGCTTGACCCCGCCCCGGGCCAGGAACTTGATGCCGTTGTCGGGCATCGGGTTGTGCGAGGCGGACAGCATCACGCCGAGGTCCGCGCCGAGCGCGTCGGTGAGGTGGGCGACGCCTGGAGTCGGCAGCACGCCGAGCAGCAGCACGTCGACCCCGGCCGAGGCGAGTCCGGCCACCACGGCCGCCTCCAGGAACTGCCCGGAGATCCGGGTGTCGCGACCGACCACCGCGACGGGGCGGTGGCCGGCGAAGTCCCCGCGGTCGGCCAGGACGTGGGCCGCAGCAACGGAAAGGTCCAGGGCCAGCTCCGCGGTCAATCGACCGTTGGCCAGGCCCCGGACCCCGTCCGTGCCGAAGAGGCGCGTCATCGAAACCTGACGCTGCCGGTCAGCGCTTGCTGAACTGCGGCGCCTTGCGCGCCTTCTTGAGACCGGCCTTCTTGCGCTCGATGACGCGGGCGTCACGCGTGAGCAGCCCGGCCTTCTTGAGCGAGGGGCGGTTGGTCTCGACGTCGATGGCGTTGAGGCAGCGAGCCACCCCGAGGCGCAGCGCGCCGGCCTGGCCGGTGATGCCGCCGCCGTGGATGCGGGCGATCACGTCGAAGCGACCCTCGAGCTGCAGGTTCGCGAACGGCTCGTTGATCACCTGCTGGTGCAGCTTGTTGGGGAAGTAGGAGTCGAGGGTGCGACCGTTGACCGTCCACTGACCCGTGCCGGGCACGAGGCGGACCCGGGCCACGGCCTCCTTGCGGCGACCGGTGGCCGCTGCGGGGGCGATGGTGGCCGGGCGCGCGGGAGCGTCCGCGGACGGAGCGCTCTCCGAGCTGTAGGCGACGCCCTGCTCGTTCGCCTCGTAGGTCTCTTCGACCTCGGTGTTCTCGGTGGTCTCAGCCACGGTGTTCCTCACTCGATCCTTGCGTTCGGGACAAAACGATTACTGGGAGATCTGCGTGATCTCGAAGGGCTTGGCCTGCTGGGCCGTGTGCGGGTGCTCCGGACCGGAGTACACCTTCAGCTTCTTGAGCATCTGGCGACCCAGGCGGTTCTTCGGGAGCATGCCCCACACGGCGTTCTCGAGCGCCTTGCGGGCGTCCTTCTCGAGCAGCTCGCCGATCGGCGTGGCCGAGAGGCCGCCGGGGTAGCCGGAGTGGCGGTACGCCATCTTGGTGGTCTTCTTGTCGCCGGACAGGGCAACCTTCTCCGCGTTCACGATGATGACGAAGTCACCGGTGTCAACGTGCGGGGCGAACATCGCCTTGTGCTTGCCGCGCAGCAGGTTGGCGGTCTGGACAGCGAGGCGGCCCAGCACCACGTCGGTGGCGTCGATGACGTGCCACTCACGCTGGATGTCAGCGGGCTTCGGGCTGTACGTACGCACGGTGAAACCTTCTTCAGTCGGTCGTGATCGGGTCGGGGGGATCCCCGTCGTCGGTCTGCTCTGTCGGCTGTTCCCTCGGGCCTCGAGGACCACGGGGGCTTAATTCAAGCCGCGACCCATGAGAATACGCGGGCCGGTGAACACAGGTCAAAACGGACCCGGGGTTGGGCCCCGGAACCTCGTCAGTCTAGGTTAGGGGCGACCAAAATTCACAGTACCGAGGAGCCGACGTGACCGACGAGTCGCTCACCGTGCGGGACAACCGCACCGGTCAGGAGTACGACGTCCCGATCGTCGACGGCACCATCAAGGCCGCCGACCTGGGCAAGATCAAGACGCAGGACGACACCCCGGGTCTGGCTGTCTACGACCCCGGCTTCGTCAACACTGCGTCGTGTCGGAGTGCGATCACGTACATCGACGGCGAGAAGGGGATCCTGGAGTACCGCGGGTACCCGATCGAGCAGTTGGCTGAGAAGTCCAACTTCCTCGAGGTCGCATACCTCCTCATCCATGGCGCACTCCCCTCCAAGGAGGAGTACGACAACTGGGTGCACGAGATCACGTACCACACGTTCGTCCACGAGAACGTGAAGAGCTTCATGCAGGGGTTCCGCTACGACGCGCACCCGATGGGCATGCTGATGGCCTCGGTCGGCGCACTGTCGACCTTCTACCCGGACGCGCGCGACATCAACAACCCCGAGAACCGGCACATGCAGATGGTCCGGATGATCGCCAAGATGCCGACCCTGGGGGCCTGGGCCTTCCGGCACGCGCAGGGCAAGCCCTACGTGTACCCGGACAACGACCTCGGCTACACCGCGAACTTCCTCTCGATGCTCTTCAAGATGAGCGAGCAGAAGTTCGAGGCGGACCCCCGCCTGGTCAAGGCTCTCGACGTGCTCTTCATCCTGCACGCCGACCACGAGCAGAACTGCTCGACCAACGCCGTGCGCTCGGTGGGCTCGTCGCAGGTCGACCCCTACTCCGCGGTCGCCGCCGGCGTCGGCGCCCTCTTCGGCCCGCTGCACGGCGGCGCCAACGAGGCCGTCCTGCGGATGCTGCGCCGCATCGGCTCCAAGTCGAACATCCCCGCCTTCATCGAGGGCGTGAAGAACGGCAACGAGCGCCTGATGGGCTTCGGTCACCGGGTCTACAAGAGCCACGACCCGCGCGCCCGGATCATCAAGAAGGCCTGCGACGACGTGTTCGAGGTGACCGGGGTCAACCCGCTCCTCGAGATCGCCCAGGAGCTCGAGAAGATCGCGCTGGAGGACGAGTACTTCGTCAAGCGGAAGCTCTACCCCAACGTGGACTTCTACTCCGGCCTGATCTACGAGGCCTTCCAGTTCCCGCCGGAGATGTTCACGGTGCTGTTCGCGATCGGCCGCACCCCCGGCTGGCTGGCCCAGTGGCTCGAGCTGGTCCAGGACAAGGAGCAGAAGATCGCGCGTCCCAAGCAGATCTACACCGGCGACCGGACCCTGGACTTCGTCCCGGCCTCCGAGCGTTGGGCGTGACTCGCCGCCCTGCGGCTTTCACGAGTTAACTCGTGAAACCCCCGCTTCCCACACGAAGGAACACGTGGGAAGCGGGGGTTTTGCGTGGGGAGTACGGCGCGGCCGGGCGCCGCGCCGTACGACCTCAGGCGGTGTCGTTGCCCGACGCGGCCGAGCGTCCGGCCTCCAGCAGGGCGACCGGGACGCGGTACGGCGAGCAGGACACGTAGTCCAGGCCCACCTCGTCGAAGAAGTGGATCGAGGCCGGGTCTCCCCCGTGCTCGCCACAGACCCCCAGGTGCAGGTCGGGCCGGGTCGCCCGGCCCCGCTCCACCGACATCCGCACCAACTGCCCCACACCCTCGACGTCGAGGCTCTCGAAGGGCGAGACCCCGAAGATGCCCTTGTCGAGGTAGGTCCCGAAGAACGACGCCTCGACGTCGTCGCGTGAGAAGCCCCAGGTCATCTGGGTGAGGTCGTTGGTGCCGAAGGAGAAGAACTCCGCCGCCTTCGCGATCTCGCCGGAGGCCAGCGCCGCGCGCGGCAGCTCGATCATCGTGCCGACCTTGTAGTCCGGCGCGATCCCGGTCTCGGCGGCGATGTCCTCGGCCACCTTGACGATCTCCGCCTTGACCAGCTCCAGCTCCTGGGCGGTGGCCACCAGCGGGATCATGATCTCCGGGCGTGGGTCCCCGCCGGCCTTCCTGCGCAGGGCCGCGGCCTCCAGGATCGCCCGCGCCTGCATGGTGAACAGGCCCGGGATCACGATGCCCAGGCGCACCCCGCGCAGACCGAGCATCGGGTTCTGCTCGTGCAGGCGCCGGACGGCGTCGAGCAGCTTGTGGTGCTTGGTGTTCTGCTTGCCGTGGTCGTCCTCGATCGCCACCTGGACCGACAGGTCGGTGATGTCGGGGAGGAACTCGTGCAGCGGCGGGTCGATGAGGCGGATCGTCACCGGCAGCCCGTCCATCGCCTCGAGGATGCCGACGAAGTCGTCGCGCTGCATCGGCAGCAGGGCGTTCAGCGCGACGGCCTGCTCCTCGTCGTTCTCGGCGATGATGAGGTGCTCGACCAGCTCACGGCGATCCCCGAGGAACATGTGCTCGGTACGGCACAGCCCGATCCCCTGGGCGCCGAAGCGGCGGGCACGGGCGGCGTCCTCGGGGGTGTCGGCGTTGGCGCGCACCTGGAGGCGGCGCAGCCCGTCGGCCTGCTTCATGATCCGGTCGACCGCGCGGACGATGACGTCGTCGGCGCCGGAGGGATCGCCCTCGAAGTGGCGCACCACGAGCGAGTCCACCACCGGCACGGCGCCGGCGAAGACCTCCCCGGTCGACCCGTCGATCGAGATCACGTCCCCCTCCCGGACCACCATGTCGTCACGGCCGGTGAACTGGCGCCGCACCGGGTCCACCAGCAGCTCGTCGGCACCGCACACGCAGGTGCGGCCCATGCCGCGCGCCACGACCGCGGCGTGCGAGGTCTTGCCGCCGCGGCTGGTCAGAATGCCCTTGGCGGCGACCATGCCGACCAGGTCGTCGGGGTTGGTCTCGCGACGGACCAGGATGACGTCCTCGCCGCGCTCGGCCCACTCGGCGGCCCGGCGCGAGTCGAAGACCACCTTGCCCACGGCCGCCCCGGGCGAGGCGTTCATGCCCCTGCCGATCAGCTGCCGCTCGGCGTCGGCGTCGAAGCGGGGGAACATCAGCTGGGCCAGCTGCGCGCCGGTGACCCTCTCGACAGCCTCGTCGAGGGTGATCAGGCCCTGGTCCACCAGCTCGCACGCGATCCGGAACGCCGCCTCCGCGGTGCGCTTGCCGACCCGGGTCTGCAGCATCCACAGCTTGCCCTGCTCGACGGTGAACTCGATGTCGCACAGGTCGCGGTAGTGCCCCTCCAGACGCTTCATGATCTCGAGCAGCTCGTCGAAGGCGCCCTTGTCGATCCGCTCGAGGTCGGCCAGGCCGATGGTGTTGCGGATGCCCGCGACCACGTCCTCGCCCTGCGCGTTCTCGAGGTAGTCGCCGTACACGCCCTGTGCCCCGGTGGCGGGGTCGCGGGTGAAGGCGACCCCGGTCCCGGAGTCGTCGCCGCCGTTGCCGAAGACCATCGAGCAGATGTTCACCGCCGTGCCCAGGTCGTGCGGGATCTGCTCCTGGCGTCGGTAGAGCGCGGCGCGCTCGGTGTTCCAGGACTCGAAGACGGCCAGCACGGCCATGTCGAGCTGGGTGCGCGGGTCCTGGGGGAACTCCCGGCCGCTGTGCTCGAGGACCAGGCCCTTGAAGGTCTCCACCAGTCCGCGCAGGTCCGCGGCGGTGAGCCCGAGGTCGTCGGTGGTGCCCCGCTCGGCCTTGAGGGCGTCCAGCGCGTCGTGGAAGACCGCCGCCTCGATGCCCAGGACCGTGCTGCCGAACATCTGCAGCAGCCGGCGGTAGGAGTCGTAGGCGAAGCGCTCGTCGCCCCCGGCCGTCGCGGCCAGGCCCTCGACCGAGCGGTCGTTGAGCCCCACGTTGAGGACCGTCTCCATCATCCCGGGCATGGAGAACTTCGCCCCCGAGCGCACCGAGACCAGCAGCGGGTCCTCCGGGTCGCCCAGACGCTTGCCGCGCAGCGCCTCCAGCATGGCCAGGTGCTCGCTCACCTCCTCGGCGAGGCCGTCGGGCGAGCGACCCTGCTTGAGGAAGGCGCGGCACGCGTCGGTGCTGATGATGAACCCCGGAGGCACCGGCAGACCGAGCCTCGTCATCTCCGCGAGGTTCGCCCCCTTGCCACCGAGCAGGTCCTTCTGGTCCTTGCCGCCCTCCGCGAAGGCGTACACGTACTTGGTCATGGCGTCATCCTGTCCCGCAGCGTGTTCGGTCCAACAGGGTCTGTGGTCCCCACCACAGCTCAGACGATCTTGCGGTCCCGGCCCTCCCAGTACGGCGCGCGCAGGTCGCGCTTGAGGATCTTGCCGGTGGGGTTGCGCGGCAGCGCCTCGAGGACGTCGACGGACTTGGGGCACTTGTAGTGCGCGAGCCGTCCGCGGCAGTAGTCGATCAGCTCGGCCTCGTCGGCGGCGGCTCCCGGCTTCAGCGCCACGACCGCCTTGACCGACTCCCCCCAGGTCTCGTCGGGGATGCCGATGATCGCCACCTCCATCACCGCCGGGTGCTCGGCCAGGACCCGCTCGATCTCGGGCGAGTAGATGTTCTCCCCGCCGGAGATGATCATGTCCTTGATCCGGTCCTGGACGTAGACGTAGCCGTCCTCGTCGACCTTGCCCATGTCGCCGGTGCGGAACCACCCGTCGGCAGTGATCACCTTGGCCGTCTCCTCGGGCTTGCCCAGGTAGCCCTTCATCAGCTGCGGGGTGCGCAGCCAGATCTCCCCGTGCTCGTCCGCGGGCAGGTCACGGAGGGTGGCCGGGTCTACGATGCGCACCTCGCACTGCGGCAGCGGCACGCCCGCCGAGACCAGCCGCTCGGGGTGCTCGGCGTCGCGGTGGGCCTCGGCGAGCAGGTGGGTGGCCACACCGGCCACCTCGGTGAGCCCGTAGACCTGGATGAAGTCGGTCTCGGGCCAGGCCTCCATCGCCGCGCGCAGCAGCGGCAGCGGCATCGGGGCGGCGCCGTAGGTGTAGGTCTTCAGGGCCCCGAAGAGGCGCACCGCGTCCGGTCCGGACTGGAGCACCTGGGCGAGCACCGCCGGCACCAGGAACGTGCGGTTGGCTCCGGCCATGATCGCGCCCGCCAGCGAGGCGGCGTCGGGCTCGCGCGTCATCACGCTGGCGATCCCGTCGTGGATCCCGAACAGCACGTAGGACGACCCCCCGACGTGGAACAGCGGCATCGCCACCATCGACTTGTCACCGGGCTCGAAGTCCCAGCCGTCGTGAGCCAGGACGGTGTGCGAGACCATGTTGGCGTGGGTGAGCATCACCCCCTTGGGCAGCCCGGTGGTGCCCGAGGAGTACATCACCAGGCAGACGTCGCCCGGCTCGGTCTCGCCCGGACGGGCCAACGGCTGCGAGTCGGCCAGCCACGCCTCGTACTCGTCGCCCTCCTCGCCCTCGGGGGTGACCTCGATGATCCTCTCCACCCCCGGGATGCGGTCGCGGATCGCCTCGATCGTCGCCCTCAGCTCGGAGCCGACCACCAGCACCTTCGCGCCCGAGTCGTTGACCGCGTAGTCGACCTCCTCCCCCGCCAGGCGCCAGTTCACGATCGCGTTCGCCGCGCCCAGCGAGCCGGCCGCGAGGCTGATCTCGACGCAGGCGGGGTGGTTCTTGTCGAGGAACCCGACCACGTCGCCACGTCGTACGCCGAGCGCGTGCAGGCCGCCCGCGGCGCGGCGCACCCGGTGGTCCCACTGCGCCCAGGTCCAGGTCCGCCCGCCGTAGGTCATCGCCTCCCCCTCGGGCAGGTGCTCGGCCCACCAGGAGAGGCGGTCGTCGATGAAGACCGGAGCAGGAGGCGTGGAGGTGGCGGCGGTCGGCGTGGTGGCGGTCATGGGGGTCCCTCCCTGGGAGCGGCGCGCTGGTGCGGTGATTGTGACCTAGGCCACACCGTCCGGCAAGGCGCCGATCCCGGGGACGGGACCCGGCGGACTCACCGGGGGCGGCGCACCCGCTCCTCGTCCCAGACCGGGCCGTCGGACTCGTAGACCTCGCCGTCGGCGCCGTAGACCAGGAACCGGTCGAAGCCGCGCGCGAACCACCGGTCGTGGGTCACCGCGACGACCGTGCCCTCGAACGCCTCCAGGGCCTCCTCCAGCGCCTCGGCCGACTGCACGTCGAGGTTGTCGGTGGGCTCGTCCAGCAGCAGCAGCGTCGCGCCGGAGAGCTCCAGGAGCAGGATCTGGAAGCGGGCCTGCTGACCGCCGGAGAGGGTCTCGAAGCGCTGCTCCCCGGCGTGCGCGAGCTCGTAGCGGTCCAGCACCCGGGCCGCCTGCTCGCGCCCCATCCCGCGCCGGTGCTCGTCGCCGCGGTGCAGGATCTCCAGCAGGGTCCGCCCGACCAGCTCGGGGTGCTCGTGGGTCTGCACGAACCAGCCCGGCCGCACCCGCGCCCCGAGCCGGGCCCGACCGAGGTGGCGCACCGGCTCCGGCGGCACCTCGCCGACCGGGCGGTGCTCGACGTCCGGATCGCTGCCGCCGGCCGCGAGCAGCCGCAGGAAGTGCGACTTGCCCGAGCCGTTCGACCCGAGCACCGCCACCCGCTCGCCGTACCAGACCTCGAGGTCGAAGGGCCGCATCAGCCCGCTCAGCTCGAGCTGCTCGCAGACCACCGCCCGCTTGCCGGTGCGCCCGCCGCGCAGCCGCATCGTCACCTGCTGCTCGCGTGGCTGCTCGGTGGGCGGGCCTGCCTCCTCGAACTTGCGCAGCCGGGTCTGCGCGGCGCGGTACTGCGAGGCCATGCCGTCGTTGAACTCCGACTTGATCCGGTAGCGCAGCACCAGCGCCTTGAGCTTGGCGTGCTCCTCGTCCCAGCGCCGACGCAGCTCCTCGAGCCGCGCGAAGCGGTCCCGGCGCGCCTGGTGGTACGACGTGAAGCCGCCGACGTGCGTCCAGACCGAGTTGCCGGCCGCGCCCAGCTCGAGGGTGACCACCCGTGTCGCGGTGTTGTCGAGGAGCTCGCGGTCGTGGGAGATGAACAGGATCGTCTTGGCCGACTCGCGGATCCGCTGCTCCAGCCAGATCTTGCCGGGCACGTCGAGGTAGTTGTCGGGCTCGTCGAGCAGCAGGACCTCGTCCGGGCCGCGCAGCAGGTACTCCAGCACGAGCCGCTTCTGCTCGCCCCCGGACAGCGAGCTGAGCTCGCGGTACTTCGCCCGGTCGAAGGACGTGCCCATCGCCGCGGTCGTGCAGACGTCCCACAGCACCTCGACGTCGTACCCGCCGGCGTCGGCGAACTCGGCCAGCGCCGTGGCGTAGCGCATCTGGGTCGCCTCGTCGTCGGAGTCCATCAGCGCCCGCTCGCAGCGGTCCACCGCGGCGGCCGCCGCCCGGACCCGCTGCGGGGCCACCGAGAGGAGCAGGTCGGCCACCGTCGGCGCCTCGTCCGCGCCCTCCTCGGGCCGCGCCGCGGCCGGGTCCACGATCCCGTGGCCGACGAACTGTCGCATCACGCCGAGGCCACCCGAGCGGGTGACCGCACCGGCGTGCGGGACCAGGTCGCCGACGACGATGCGCAGCAGCGTCGTCTTCCCGGCCCCGTTGGCCCCGACCAGGGCCACCTTGGCCCCCTCGCCGACCCGGAACGAGACGTCGTCGAGCAGCACCCGCCCGTCCGGCAGCTCGTAGCGCACCCCGGCGACATCCACATGACCCACGCCGCGATTCTCGCGCACGGCGCGCGCGCCGCGAAACCGATAAGCCCATAGACTCGCCCACGATGACCAGCGCCCCCGAAGAGCTCTCCCTGTCCCGATCCGACGCAGAGGCGAGCCCCCAGACGCGGCCCTGGGCCCGCGCCCTGGCGCTGGGTGTCTACGCGGTCGCGCTGCTGCTGTGGACGTTCGCCTTCGGCATCCCCAGCGACACCGTCCAGGTGTTCGTGTGGCTGTGGCTGGGCACCATCGCCTGGCAGATCGAGGCCCCGCCCCGCCAGCACCTCGGCTTCCTGCGCGACTGGTGGGTCCCGCTGGTGGGACTGATCGTCTACTTCTACAGCCGCGGCCTCGCCGACGAGCTGGGGTTCGCCCCGCACATCCAGATGCCCATCGACGTCGACCTGTGGCTGGGCGGCGGAACCCTGCCCACCGAGCGGCTCCAGGACGTGCTGTGCGGCGACCCGTGCCTCGCCTCGAGCGACCCGCGCTGGTACGACCTGCTGTTCACCAGCGTCTACACCTCGCACTTCGTGGTGGGGCTCACCCTCGCGGTGGTGCTCTGGCTGCGCAACCGCGGCGAGTGGCTGATGTGGATGCGGCGCTACCTGGCCATCAACTTCGGCGCCCTGGTCATCTACATCCTCTACCCGATGGCGCCGCCGTGGATGGCCGCGCGCGACGGCTACATCGCCGTCGACCTCCCGCGCCTCACCGGGCGGGGCTGGGCCGACGTCGGGCTGGAGCGCTTCCACCTGGTGCTGCAGGGGGTCGGCAACCCGGTGGCGGCGATGCCCTCACTGCACGCGGGCATCGCCTTCCTGGTCGCCCTCTACGCGATCCAGCGGCTGCGCAGCCCGCTGCGGTGGCTGGTGCTGGCCTACCCGCTGGTGATGTCGCTGGCGCTGGTGTACTACGCCGAGCACTACGTGATCGACATCGTGGCCGGGGCCGCGCTCGCGCTCGCGACGTTGGCGGCGTGCCGCCGCTGGGAGCTGAGCCGCGGCCGCTGAGCCGCGTCGTCGTCCGCGCCGTTGCGCGCGCGGATATGCAGCTGCTCCATCCGGGCGTCGAGGTCCGCCGCGCTCTCGGCGGCCTCCCGCAGCTGGCGCGCCAGCTCACCGGGGACCGCGGCCCGGTACTTGTAGTAGATCTTGTGCTCGAGGCTGGCCCAGAAGTCCATCGCGACCGTGCGGAACTGCACCTCGACCACCACCGGCACCACTCGGTCGGAGAGGTGCACGGGCACCTCGACCAGCACGTGCAGACTGCGGTAGCCGTTGGGCTTCGGCTCGATGATGTAGTCCTCGACCTGGACGATGCGCAGGTCCGACTGGCTGCCGAGCAGGTCGAAGACCTGGTAGACGTCGGAGGTGAAGCTGCACGTCACCCGGATCCCGGCGATGTCGGTGATCTCGGCGCGGATGGCCTCCAGGGACGGCTCGACCCCGCGGCGGCGCACCTTGGCGAGCAGGCTCTGCGGCGTCTTCAGCCGCTGCTGGACGTGCTCGATGGGGTTGTAGTCGTGCAGGTGGGCGAACTCCTCCTGCAGGATCGAGATCTTGGTCGCGACCTCCTCCATGCCGAACTTGAACTCCATCATGAAGCGGGTGAACTCCCCACGCAGCTCGAGCATCTCCTCGAGGTCGAAGTCGTCGGTCGCCAGGTCGGGCACCGATCCACCGTTCTGCGTCAATGCGTCCACCCGTCCACCGTACGTACCGATCCTTCACGTTGGCTGAGGGCCCGGCTCTCGACGAGACCTGACCCGGCCCCGACCCAGATGTGTACCCCCGCCGCGCCTGCGGCATGCGCGAGGCCGGCCCGCGCGGCGCCGGCTCAGCCGCGGTCCAGGCGCTCGGCGAGGCGGCGCGCGGCCACCTGCACGATCTCCCAGGCGGTGGCGAAGGGAGGCGCGTAGGACAGGTCCATCCAGGCGAGGTCGTCCACGCTCATCTCACCCCACAGCGCCGACGCCGCGGAGTCGATGCGCTTGCCCGCGCCGGGGCCGCCGACGATCTGAACCCCGAGCAGCCGGCGGGTGCCCGTCTCGGCGAGCACCTTGACCGCGATCGGGGCGGCCTCGGGCATGTAGCCGCTGGCGGTGCTGCCCTCGGTGACGAGACCACAGGTGGGCAGCCCAGCGCTGCGCGCCTGGGCCTCGCTCAGCCCGGTGCGCGAGATCTCGACGTGCTGGTCCGCGTGCAGGAACCGGGTGATCGCGGTGCCGAGCACGCCGGCGAACTCCGCGCGCCCGCCACCGATGTTGGTGCCGGCGACCCGGCCCTGCTTGTTGGCATGGGTCCCCAGCGGCAGGTAGGTCCGCTCGCCGGTCAGGCGGTGCACCTGCTCGCAGCAGTCGCCGGCCGCCCAGACCCCGTCGGCGACGGACCCCGAGGGGTCCGGGAGCAGCCCTCCGGCGGCGCCCACCGCCAGGCCGGCGGCCTTCACGAAGCCGGTCGCCGGGGCGACCCCGAAGGCGACCACCAGCAGATCGCACGGGAAGCACCTGCCGTCGACGGTCTCGGCCTGGCGCACCCAGCCGTCCTCGCCCACGTGCACGCCCTCCACGGCGTCGTCCTCCACCACCTCCACCCCGCAGGCACGCAGCCGCTCCGCGATCCGCGCGCCCATGTCGGGGTCGAGGCTGCTCATCACCGTGGAGCGGGTCAGCACGGTGACGTGGAAGCCTCGGCGCAGGGCCGCCTCGGCCATCTCCACCCCGATGTAGCCCGCGCCGGCCACGACCACCGAGCCACGTGACCCGCCGGTCGCCGTGCGGTGCTCGCGCGCCATCCGGTCCAGCCAGAGCTGGCCGTCGTCGAGGTCCTTGACCGGCCCGATCCCGCCGTACGCCGCTCCGCTCTCGTCGCTGGCCCAGGCCGGCAGCACCGGGCGCGCTCCGGTGGCGAGCATCAGCTGGTCGAACTCGAGCCTCGACTCCACCCCGTCGGCCGATCGACAGTCGACGGTGCGGGCGTCGAGGTCGAGCCCGTGGGCGCTCACCCCGGTGCGCAGGTCGATGCCCGCGGCGCGGTGCTGCTCGGGGGTGCGGGCCACCAGGTCGGCGCGCCGGCGTACGTCACCGGCGAGCCAGTACGGGAGGCCGCACGCCGAGTACGACGTGTCGCGGGTCCGCTCGAGCGCCACCACCTCGAGCCGGGTGTCCCGGGTGCGTGCGGTGCGCAGCGCCTGGTGTGCCGCGCTCATTCCGGCGGCGTCGGCTCCGATGACGACGAGTCGTTGGCGTTCCATCTCCCCACCCTGCCCCCCTGGGGCCAGCCGAAGCCTTCGGCGCGGGCTCTGCTCAGCCGACAGCGTGCTCGTCGCCGGCGCGCCGGGACTCCAGCACGCGGAACCCCTTGGCGCTGGCCAGCCGCACGGTCGGGAAGCCCTGCTCGCCGAGCCAGCGCTGCAGGGAGTCGGCACCCAGGTTCTTGCCGACCACCATCACCGCGCGGCCTCGCGGGGCCAGCCGCGGCAGCCAGGTCAGCAGCAGCTCGTGCAGGGCCGCCTTGCCGATCCGGATCGGCGGGTTCGACCAGATCTCGTCGTACGTCGCCGCGTCGTCCACCGCGTCCGGGGTGGCCGCGCGGTAGCGGTCGGCGACACCGAGCGCAGCGGCGTTCTCCCGGGCGAGCAGGAGCGCGCGCTCGTTGACGTCGACGGCGGTCACCACCGCCTCGGGCACGCAGGCCGCCACGGCCAGCCCGATCACGCCGTACCCGCAGCCGAGGTCGAGGATCCGGCCGGCCGAGGGCGGAGCGGTCTCCCGGAAGAGGATGGCGGTGCCGATGTCGAGACGGCCCTGGGCGAAGACCCCGGAGCCGCTGGTCAGCTCCAGGTCGACTCCCCAGACGTGGGCGCGCACCGGCATCCGCTTGAACGGGACCGAGGGGTCCGCGGAGAAGTAGTGCTCCTCGGGCTGGTCCGCCTGGACCGGGTCAGACGGCGGGATCAAGGGTCCGGATCCTCCTCGCATCGGTGGCCTGACGGGCCAGCTGGCCCTCGGCCGGGTAGCCGACCTCCTCGAGCGTGAGGCCGTGCGGGCGCACCACCGTCACACCGGAGTCGCGCACACCCGCCCGCAGGACGGCGTGGGCCCACGCGGGCTCGTGGCGGCGCTCCCCCACCGCGACCATCGCACCGACCAGCGCGCGCACCATGTTGTGGCAGAAGGCGTCGGCGCGCACGGTCGCGACGAGCAGCCCGGAGGCCTCACGCCGCCAGTGCAGGTCCAGCAGCGTCCGGATCGTGGTGGCACCCTCGCGCTTCTTGCAGAAGGCCGCGAAGTCGTGCTCGCCGAGCAGCAGGGCCGCCGCCTCGTTCATCGCCTCCACGTCGAGGGGCCGCGACCAGGCCAGCACGTGCGCGCGGGTCAGCGGGTCGACCGCCTCGGGGAGGTCGGCGATCCGGTAGGCGTAGCGGCGCCAGATCGCGGAGAAGCGCGCGTCGAAGCCGTCCGGGGCCGCCTCGACCCGGCGCACCCGGACGTCGGGCGGCAGGATCCCGTTGAGCCGCCGGCGCAGGGCGGGCAGCGGCGGGTCGCTCGAGCGGCCGGTGGAGGCCTCCAGCAGCGCCGGCGCGACGTCGAGGTGGACCACCTGGCCGCGGGCGTGGACACCGGCGTCGGTGCGCCCGGCGCAGGTCACCGCGGTGCCGGGAACCCTCAGCACGGTGGCCAGGGCCTGCTCCAGCTCCCCCTGGACCGTGCGCAGCCCGGGCTGGGTGGCCCAACCCTTGAAGTCGGTCCCGTCGTAGCCGAGGTCGATCCGTAGCCGGACCGTCGTTCGGGCCTCGGGCACGCTCACTGCGCGCTCACCTGCTGCCTCCTGCTCGGGGTCGATCGGCACGCCAGTCTACGGCGCGGGCCGCAGCGCGACGGCTGGGGCTAGGGTCCTCCCATGCACCTGCAGCCACCCGACCCTGCCTCGGCGGTGCCGCCCTTCGAGCAGCTGCGCACCCAGATCGCCCGGCGGGTTCGCGAGGGCGACCTGGCGCCGGGCACCCGGCTGCCCCCGGTCCGCTCGCTCGCCCAGGAGCTGGGTCTGGCCGCCAACACGGTCGCCCGGGTCTACCGGGAGCTGGAGGCCGACGGCGTCGTGGTCACCGAGGGGCGACGCGGCACGTTCGTTCGCTCCAGCCCGGCGGCCGACTCCCGGGACGTTCAGGACGCCTGCGCAGACTTCGTGCGGACCGCCCGGGGCGCCGGGCTCGCGATGACCGAGGCCGTCCGGCTGGTCGAGGAGGGCTGGGGCGCCTGACGAGCGGCGCCCGCCTGTGCAGGAGCGGGCCGTTGCCACGTCGCACTGTCCCCGGTGGCTGTCACGCTGGTCCCCGACGCCACCCCCCGCCCCCGGAGAGCCCATGACCGAGCCCCGCACCACCACCGACCAGGACCCGATGCTCGCGAAGGTCCGCAAGCTGCTCGCCAAGGCCGAGGACCCGGCCGCCACCGCGCACGAGTCGGAGATCTACACCGCCAAGGCCGCCCAGCTGATCGCCGACTACGGCATCGACCGGGCCCTGCTCGCGCAGGGCGACCCGGCCACGGACCCGGTCGGCGACTGCGTGGTGCTCGTGGACAACCCCTACGCGAGCGACAAGGTCGACCTGGTCGCGGCGGTGGCGCAGCAGATGCGCTGCACCGCGATCGCGCGCACCCGGTGGGTGGCCGGAGCCAAGGAGCGCTCGGTGCACCTGTTCGGGCACTCCAGCGACCTCGCTCGGGTGGAGGTCCTCTACACCAGCCTCCTGCTGCAGGCCGGCACCCAACTGCTGCGCACACCGGTGCCGCCCGGCGAGCACAAGGCGGCGTTCCGCCGCTCCTGGCTGGCCGGGTTCCGGATGGCGGTGACCCGCCGGCTCAGCGCGGCCGAGCACCGGGCCGAGCAGGACGCCGAGGCCCGCTTCGCGGCCGCCGGCACCTCGACAGGGCTGGTCCTGGCCGACCGCTCCGCGCAGGTGAGTGCCGCCGTGGCTGAGTCCTACCCGCACCTGCGCACCGCCCGGCCGCGCACGCTGTCCGGCTCGGGCGCCGCGCAGGGGTGGGCCGCCGGGGAGCGGGCCGACCTGGGGGGCCAGCGGGTCGGCCCCGGGCGGCGGCCCGCGTTGCGCTCCGGCTCCTGAGGACTGACCGGAGAAGCGCGAAGGCCCGCCACCCCCTGCGGGGTGGCGGGCCTTGCACGGTGCGGCAGGTGGCCTGGATCAGGCCTTGTTCTCGCCCTCGGCGGGGTCCTCGGTGGGAGCCTCGTCGGCGGCGTTCACCTCGGCCGCGTCGGTGGTCTCGGCCTCGGCGGTCTCCACGTCGGTGAGCTCGGTGTCGATCACCTCGGTGCGACCCTCCTCGACCTCGGCCTCGACCTCGGCGGGGACCGGGGCGGCCGCGGGGGCCTTCTCGGTCTTGACCGTCTGGGCCTTGGCCACGTAGGGCTCGGTGACGAGCTCGATCACGGCCATCGGCGCGTTGTCGCCCTTGCGGGGACCGATCTTGGTGATCCGGGTGTAGCCACCCGGACGCTCGGCGAAGCTGGGGCCGATCTCGGTGAAGAGGTGGTGCACGACCGACTTGTCGCGGATGGTCTTGAGGACCTCGCGACGGTTGTGCAGGTCACCCCTCTTGGCCTTGGTGATCAGCTTCTCCGCGTGCGGACGCAGCACGCGGGCCTTGGCCTCGGTGGTGGTGATCCGACCGTGCTCGAACAGCTGCGTGGCCAGGTTCGCGATGATCAGGCGCTGGTGAGCCGGGCTGCCGCCGAGGCGATAACCCTTCTTGGGGGTAGGCATAGCTTCTTCTCATTTCTCCCGAGCCGTACCAGGTACTCGAGTAGACGGGGTGGTGCCGATGTCGGGCCCGACGCGGCTGCGCCGGGCCCGAACGGGATCAGATCAGTACTGCTCGTCCTCGACGAAGGCATCGTCGTCGTCGTCGCCGTACGCGGCGAGGGCGGTGGCCGGGTCGAAGCCGGGCGCGCTGTCCTTGAGGGACAGGCCCATCTCGACCAGCTTGGCCTTGACCTCGTCGATCGACTTGGCGCCGAAGTTGCGGATGTCGAGCAGGTCCTGCTCCGAGCGCGAGATGAGCTCACCCACGGTGTGGATGCCCTCACGCTTGAGGCAGTTGTACGAGCGCACGGTCAGCTGCAGGTCCTCGACCGGGAGGGCGAGGTCGGCAGCCAGCTGCTCGTCGACGGGCGAGGGACCGATGTCGATGCCCTCGGCCTCCACGTTGAGCTCGCGCGCCAGGCCGAAGAGCTCGACCAGCGTCTTGCCCGCCGAGGCGATCGCGTCACGAGGACGGATCGACGGCTTGGTCTCGACGTCGATGACCAGCTTGTCGAAGTCGGTGCGCTGCTCGACACGGGTGGCCTCGACCTTGTAGGTCACCTTCAGCACGGGGCTGTAGATGGAGTCGACCGGGATCCGGCCGATCTCGTTGTCGGCACCCTTGTTCTGCACCGCGCTCACGTAGCCGCGGCCACGCTCGACGACCAGCTCCATCTCGAGCTTGCCCTTGTCGGACAGCGTCGCGAGCTTCAGGTCGGGGTTGTGCACCTCGACGCCGGCCGGCGGCGCGATGTCGGCCGCGGTCACGTCACCGGCACCCGACTTGCGCAGGTACATGGTCACGGGCTCGTCGTGCTCGGAGGAGACGACGAGGTGCTTGAGGTTGAGGATGACCTCGGTGAGGTCCTCCTTGACGCCTTCCACCGTGGAGAACTCGTGGAGGACGCTGTCCACCTTGATGCTCGTGACCGCCGCACCGGGGATCGACGAGAGGAGCGTACGACGCAGGCTGTTGCCGAGCGTGTAGCCAAAACCGGGCTCGAGGGGCTCGATCACGAACCGCGAACGGAACTCGTCGACGACCTCTTCCGACAGAGTCGGGCGCTGGGCGATTAGCACTTATTTCTTCCTTTCCGGGCCCACCCACCATTTGACGGGCCCGA
Organism: Nocardioides sp. Z43_10; assembly: GCF_059766615.1. Classification (NCBI taxonomy): domain Bacteria; kingdom Bacillati; phylum Actinomycetota; class Actinomycetes; order Propionibacteriales; family Nocardioidaceae; genus Nocardioides; species Nocardioides sp. Z43_10. The sequence goes on from NZ_JCBAJY010000002.1 coordinate 201,211, forward strand.
ACTGTGCACAGAGCGACTGGGAAAGGGGCACACGGGGGGTCCGAGGACCCCCCGTGTGTGGATCACTTCTTGGAGTAGAACTCCACGATCAGCTGCTCCTGGACCGGGAGGTCGATCTGGGCCCGGGTCGGGAGCTGGTGCACGAGGATGCGCATCCGGGTGGGGAGCGCCTCGAGCCACGCCGGGACGACGCGCTCGCCGTGGGTCTCGCGAGCCACGATGAAGGGCGTCATCTCGAGGCTCTTCTCCCGGACGTCGATGACGTCGTGGGCGGTCACCTGGAAGGAGGGGATGTTGACCTTCTTGCCGTTGACCTTGAAGTGCCCGTGGTTGACGAGCTGACGTGCGTGGCGACGCGTGCGGGCGAACCCGGCGCGGTAGACCACGTTGTCGAGGCGGCACTCGAGCAGCTGCAGCAGGTTGTCACCGGTCTTGCCGGCGCGCCGCGAAGCCTCGACGTAGTAGTTGTGGAACTGCTTCTCGAGAATGCCGTAGGTGATGCGCGCCTTCTGCTTCTCGTGCAGCTGCGTACGGAACTCGCTCTCCTTGACGCGCGCGCGGCCGTGCTGGCCGGGCGGGTAAGGGCGACGCTCGAACGCCGCGTCTCCACCAACGAGGTCGACACCGAGACGGCGCGACTTCTTGGTCATGGGGCCGGTGTAACGGGCCATAACTCAATGACTCCTTAAGTCTGTCTGGTCGGGGTGTCGGGGCTCAGACGCGACGGCGCTTGGGCGGCCGGCATCCGTTGTGGGGCGTGGGCGTGACGTCCTGGATGGTCCCGACCTCGAGGCCGATGGCACCCAGCGAGCGGATCGCCGTCTCGCGGCCCGAGCCCGGGCCCTTCACGAAGACGTCGATCTTCTTCATGCCGTGCTCCTGCGCCCGACGACCAGCAGCCTCGGCTGCCATCTGCGCGGCGAACGGGGTGGACTTGCGCGAGCCCTTGAAGCCGACGGTGCCGGCGGAGGCCCACGAGATCACCGCACCGGTGGGGTCGGTGATGGTGACGATGGTGTTGTTGAACGTGCTCTTGATGTGGGCTTCGCCCTGAGCGATGTTCTTCTTCTCCTTGCGACGCACCTTCTTGGCGCCGGCCGCGCTGCGGCTCTTGGGAGGCATTCAGTTTCTCCTGAGGTTGCTGGAAGCTGTGAGTTCGAGTGAAGTCGGCGTGGACGCCGTGTCCCTGGTCAGGGACAACGCGTCACTTGGCCTTCTTCTTGCCGGCGACCGTGCGCTTGGGACCCTTGCGGGTGCGGGCGTTGGTCTTGGTGCGCTGTCCACGCACGGGCAGGCCCATGCGGTGGCGGCGACCCTGGTAGCTGCCGATCTCGATCTTGCGACGGATGTCGGCCTGGACCTCACGACGGAGGTCACCCTCGATCTTGAAGTTGCCTTCGATCTCGTCGCGGAGCTTGACCAGCTCCTCGTCCCCCAGCGCGTGGACCCGGGTGTTGGGGTCGACGCCGGTGGCCGCGAGGACCTGCTGGGCGCGGGTACGGCCAATGCCGTAGATGTAGGTGAGTGCGATCTCGATGCGCTTGTCACGCGGGAGGTCAACACCAACGAGGCGTGCCATGTCTGGCGGTGTCCCTTCGGTTGTTCACAGAGGTCTCTGGTCGTGTCGCGTCCCGGGCGGGGAGCCCGGGCTCCGGCCTCTGTTCCGGAGGTGGTTTCGCCCGACTGGCCCAGAGGGCCGGCACGGGCAAGCGAGCACGTGGAAATTATTCAGTTGTGGCCGCGACGCCGGACGCGCCGGCGCGGAGCCCGGGACTCAGCCCTGGCGCTGCTTGTGGCGCGGGTTCTCGCAGATCACCATGACTCGGCCGTGGCGACGGATCACCTTGCACTTGTCACAGATCTTCTTGACGCTGGGCTTGACCTTCACGAGGAGGTCCTTTCAGTAATCGGCTGCTGTCACTTGTAGCGGTAGACGATCCGTCCCCGGGTGAGGTCGTACGGCGACAGCTCCACCACCACGCGGTCCTCGGGGAGGATCCGGATGTAGTGCTGTCGCATCTTGCCGCTGATGTGGGCGAGGACCTTGTGGCCGTTGCTCAGCTCCACGCGGAACATCGCGTTCGGCAGAGCCTCGGTGATGGTGCCCTCGAGCTCGATCACGCCTTCTTTCTTCGGCATGTCCTCCGCAATCTCTCAGTGGGTTCGGGAAATGTGTCTACCGTGTTGCTCCGACCGGTGGACGAGCCACCGGACGGCCGGACCGGGAACCTCCCGCACGGGTGCGGGTGGACCTCGCGAAGCCGCTGCGTGGTCCTCTTCCCGGGCACGTCACAGGCCTGCTCTCTCGAGCACTTCTGCTGGTGGTCCGGGCAGCCGCGAGGCACCACGAAACAGACCCACGTTGGGCCGACGGTCCAGTCTAGTCGCAGCCCCTACCAAACCCCAACTCGCGAGCCGCCAGGGGGTGGGGGCGCCTGCCGCACCGCCCGGCCCGAGCACCTCGGGCCCGCGTCTCGAGCCACCGTCTCAGGCCAGCGCCTCGGCGAGCAGCCGGAGGGTCTCCTCGCGCGCGGGCGAGGCGGGGGCCGCGGTCCCGGACCGGGCGCCGGCCACCGGGTGCACCATCACCTCGTCCACGCCGTACGTCGCGGCGAGGGCACGCAGCTCGGCGGCGGCCCGGTCGGGGGTGCCGATCACCCAGCGTCCCCGCATCGCCTCGAGCAGCCGGCGGTGCCCCTGCGAGAGCTCGACCTTCTCGGCCTCCTCGACCAGGCGCTGAGGCAGCATCGCTCCCCCGGTCTGCAGGGCCAGCATCGCGAGCAGCTGCGGCAGCGCCAACAGCTCGGCCTCCTCCTGGGTCGCCGCCACGACCACGTTCGCGGTGAGGAACGTGCGCGGCTCGGGGAGCTCCGGCGAGGGCTGGAAGCCGGTCCGGTACAGCTCCAGCGACTCGGCGGTGCCCTTGCCGCTGAAGTGGTGGGCGAAGACGTAGGGCAGCCCGCGCGAGGCGGCCAGCCGGGCGGAGTAGTCCGAGGAGCCCAGCAGCCAGACCGGCGGCACCGACGTGGCCCGCGGCGTCGCCCGCAGGGCGTGGGTGCGGCCGGCCACGGTGATCCCCACCCCGCCGCTGTCCATCATCGCGACCACGTTGTCCAGGTACTCGGGGAACCTGGCGACCGCCTCGTCGCTGACCCCGCCGGCGCCGTGGCGCAGGGCGTAGCCGGTGACCGGGTCGGTGCCCGGGGCCCGGCCGATGCCGAGGTCGATGCGACCGGGGTAGGCGGCCTCGAGCAGCGCGAACTGCTCGGCGACGACCAGCGGCGCATGGTTGGGCAGCATCACCCCGCCCGACCCGACCCGGATCTGCGCGGTGCCGCCCGCGACCAGGCCGATCAGCAGCGGCGGGTTGGTGGCGGCGACCGAGGGCATGTTGTGGTGCTCGGCCAGCCAGTAGCGGCGGAACCCGTGCGAGTCCGCGACGCGGGCCAGCGACAGGGTCGCGGCGAGGGCGTCACCCGTGCTCTGGTCACCGCGAACGGGCACCAGGTCGAGGACGGACAGGGCCAGCTTCGGTTCGCTCACGATCTTCGAACCAGCTGCCGGCGCCGGCTATTCCGTCCCCGGGGGCGGGCCGCCCCGGCTCACGCGCGGGCGCTGCGGCGCACCAGCAGGTAGGCCAGCAGCGCGGACAGCGCGCAGAGCACGCCCAGCACGGTCATGTTCGCGAGCCACTGGCTGGCCGAGGCGCTCCACAGCTGGTCCACGGTGGCCCCGGGGACGGCCTCGTCGGGGCGTCCCAGGTCCGCGGTCGCCGCGCACGCGGCGTACGCCCAGCGAGCCGGAGCCAGCCAGGACAGCTGCTCGAGCACCGGTCGCCCGGCGATCTGCACCAGGGCCCCGGAGAGCACCAGCTGGACCATCACCAGGCCGACCAGGGCGGGCATCGTCTGCTCCGAGCTGGTGACCACGGCGGAGACGGCCAGCCCGACCACGGCCATGGTCAGCGCCAGCGCGCCGATGGCGAGGGCGATCTCCAGGCCGCCGAGCCCGAGCGCTCCCCCGTCGTCCGGTCCGGGCAGCCCGACCAGCGCCAGCGCGGTGACCAGCACGCCCTGGCCGAAGCAGGCGGTGCCGAGGACCAGGATCTTGCTCAGCAGGTAGGCGCCCGGCGACAGCCCGACGGCGTACTCGCGCTGGAAGATCGCGCGTTCCTTGACCAGCTCGCGGATCGTGACGGCGGTGCCCATCAGCGAGGCGGCCACGATCAGGATGGTCAGCCGCTGGCCCGCCTCGCGGGCGTCGAGGAACCCGTCGGCGCCGACGGTCTCCAGCAGGGAGAGGCCGGCGCCGCCCTGCACCACCCGGCTGAGGGCGCCGAGCACCAGCGGCATCGCGAGCAGCATCGTCAGCAGCAGCCGGTCGGCCACCGTGACCGCGAGGGTCCGGCGCACCAGCGTCATCAGCTGGCGCACGTAGGACTGGCGCGGGGGCGGTGCCACCGGCCGGTTGGCCTGCGGCGCCCCCATCCCGGTCTCGCCCGCCCAGGACCCGCGGGGCGGGGGCGGGATGCGCTGCCAGAGGTCGGGCTCGTCGAGCAGGTCGAAGACCTGGGGGTAGTCCCGGCACCCGAAGTGCGCGAGGACCCCCGACGGCGGGCCGAAGTAGGCGACCCGGCCGCCGGGGGCGAGCACGACCACGTTGTCGCAGACGTCGAGGGCCAGCACGGAGTGGGTGACCACCATGACCACCCGTCCCTCGTCGGCGAGCGTGCGCAGCTGGTGCATCACGTCGCGGTCGAGGCCGGGGTCGAGTCCCGACGTGGGCTCGTCGAGGAAGAGCAGCGGCGGCGCGGTGAGCAGCTCGGTGGCGATCGAGACCCGCTTCTTCTGCCCCCCGGACAGCTGCGTGCCGATCCGGTTGTCGACCTGGCGCTCGAGCTGCATCTGTCCCACCACCTGCTGCACCCGGTGGGCGCGCTCGGCGGCGGTCGTGTCCGGGGGCAGGCGCAGCATCGCCGCGTAGGTGAGCCCCTGGCGCACGGTCAGCTGCGGGTGCTGGATGTCCTGCTGGGGCACCAGCCCGATCTGGAAGCGCAGCTGGTCGTAGTGGGTGTAGAGGTCGTGGCCCTGCCACACCACGTGGCCGTGGGTGGCGGGGGTGAGGCCGGTGAGCGCTCCGAGCAGGGTCGACTTCCCCGCTCCCGACGGGCCGATCACGGCCGTCAGCGTCGAGGGCTCGAGCTGGAAGGACACGGAGTCGAGCAGGCGGCGGTTGCCCCCGACGGTGGTCGTCAGCCCGTCCACGAAGAGCGTCATGTCGTGGCGGGTGAACCGGGCGATGAGCTGGCGCCCGTCCCAGTCGAAGGTCTGGTTGCCCAGGATCACCTCGGCCCCGGGCAGCAGCTCGACCGCGCCCACCACCCGGTTGCCGTTGACGAAGGTGCCGTTGAAGCTGCCGAGGTCGCGCAGGATCACCCGCGGCCCCAGCTCGAGGGTGGCGTGACGCCGGGAGACGAGCGGGTCGTCCACGACGATGTCGCTGGTGCGGGTGCGCCCGATGGTGAGCACCCGCCCCGCCGGCCCCTCGGCCGGCATCACCGTCTGCCCGTGGGCGAGCTGGCCGGGTGGGGTGCGCGGTGCGGCGAGCACCTCCACCGACAGCTCGGGACCGCCGGCGGCGCCCAGCCCGAGCTGCACCGGGCGGCCCGGCACGAGCTGCTCGTGGGTGATCCGGCGCCCGGCCACGAAGGTGCCGTTGGTGCTGTCCAGGTCGACGACGAACCAGCCGGTGCCGCTGCGGCGCAGCTCGAGGTGGCGCCGCGAGACGTCGTCGTGCGACACCACCACGTCTGCGGCCGGGTCGCGCCCCACCATCACCGTGATCGTGTCGAACTCGCGCGTCGTCTGCGCGTGCGAGACCCGCAGCCTAGGCGCGACGGGCGGCTGGTGCGTCGTCATGGTCCCCCGTGACAGCTCTCAGAGATCGTTGTTGCGCGTCACCGTAGTCGACCCGCTCAGCCAGCTCACGATCTCCTCGCCGGCGCGGACTCCGGCGTGTCTGGTCACCGACAGCCCGTGCGGCGCCCAGCCCTGCTCGTGCAGCTCCCCGTGAGCCGGCCGGATGGCCCGGTCGGCGAAGCCGAGGATGCCGCGGTCGAGCAGCGAGTCGCCCGCCGCGAGCACCGTGGTGGCGCCGGTACGGCGTGCCAGCTCGGCGAGCGCGGCCTCCTTGGTGAGCCCGCGCGGGATGGCGTAGGCCTTGCGTCCCTGGACCGACACCACCCAGCCGAGCTGCTCGGCGACGGCCGCCAGCTCGGCGTACCAGGCCACCTCGACCTCGGCGGGCTCGAAGACGGCGTAGACGAAGCGCTGCTCGGCGTCGCGGATCTTGCGCACCCAGGGCCGGTCCAGGACCGGTCCGAGGGCCGCCGCCGCCTGCGCGAACGAGGCGTCGGCGGCGAGGTTGGCCGCCACCTGGGCCTCCCACCGCGGGCAGGGGCGTCCCTCGTCGAGGATCACCGCCCCGTTGGTGGTGACGGCGTGGCGCGCCTGGACCCCGGGGATCCGGATCCGGGAGTACTGCGCCTGGGTGCGGGTGGTGACCGGGACGAAGACGGCGGTGCGACTCAGCTCGGCGAGCTCGGCGACCGCGCCGGCGCTCATGAAGCTGATCGGCGCGCCCTCGAAGACCTCCACACAGACCGGGTCGGCCGACGGCTCGCCCAGCGCCATCGCGCTGGCCGAGTAGATCAGCGTGCGGTCGAGGTCGGAGGCGACCAGGACGGAGCCGGTTCCGGGGGTGGGGGTGGGGGTGCTCACGAGGAGTCCTTCTCGGTGGGACGGATCAGGCCGACGCAGCTGTAGGGCAGCCCCTCGACGGGGACCACCTCCACCCCGCGCTCGGCGGCCAGCATCTCGACGTGGCGCAGGTCGGCGCGCCGCTCGGGGTTGACCACGACCTTCCACGGCACCCGGCGCAGCAGCACCCGGGTGGTCTCGCCGACCCCGGGCTTGACCAGGTTGATGTGCGGCAGCCCGTGCTCGGCGCGGATCCGCTCGGCGGCCTGCCAGCCCACCCAGGTCGGCGTCCGGTCGGTGTCGAGCAGCCGGCTCGTCTGCGCGGCGACCTCCTCGGCGACCGCGTCGTACTCCGCGCTGACCCGGTCCAGGTAGAGCCCGGAGACGTCCTGGTCGGCCAGCTCGGCGTAGAACTTCGCCCCGTGGAAGTCCTCGGGGCCGATCAGGTCACGGTTGAGCACCGTGCGGGAGACGAGCCCCGAGACCGTCGAGTTCAGGCACGCCGAGGGGATCAGGAAGTCCTCGCGGGTGCCGTAGAGCTCCACGCACTCGCCGGGGTCGGCGAGCACGGCGAGGTCGCTGTGGAAGCCGCCGCCCTCCCCGGCGCCGCCCAGCCCGAGCTCGGCGTTGGCGGTCTGCACCGCCTCGGCGAACTCCCGGGTGATGGCGCCCTTGCCGGTCCACCCGTCGACGAACAGGATCCGCGCGGGGTCATAGCGGTCGGCGAGGTGACGCATCGCGACCAGGTCGATGCCGCGGTCGCGCACGATGCTGATCGTGTAGTGCGGCCAGTCCAGCCCGCGGCGCGCGGCCCAGCGGCGCATCAGCACGCCGATCGGGGTGCCCGCGCGCGCCAGCGACACCAGCACCAGGTCCTCGCGCCCGCGGGTGGCGACCGCCAGCTCGCTGACCACGCCGACGGCCGTGGCGACCCGCGCCGCGACCTCGTCGAGCTGCTGGTGGAAGAGGCTGCGGTAGGACTCCTCGGGCTGGTACTCCACCGGCAGCGACTCGGCGTAGTGGGCCTCCCCGGCCTGGATGGCCCGTTCCCGGGTCGCGAGATCGGCCTCGAGCCGGACGTGGGAGAGGTCGGTGAGCAGCCAGGTCACCTCCTCGGGCGGGTAGGAGCCGAACTCCGGGCCGTGCAGCTCGCGCGGGCGGCCGGTCAGCACCGGCAGCACCACTGGCCGCACGGCACGCGCGTACGGCGCGAGCTCCGCGAGCAACCCGGCGACGCCGGCCGACCAGGTGGGCGCGTCGAGCACGACGACGATGTCGCTCCAGGGCTGGTCGGCCACGTTGTAGGCGAACCGGGCGCCGGTCTCGGCGTCGCGGTCGTGGGCGCCGAACGCGATCCCCGACCGCACCGCGTACCCGTCCTCGTCACGCACCTGGACCGGCGAGCGGGTGGTGCTGGAGAACCGGACGCTCGCCGTCTCCCGGTGGCGCTGGAGGGCGTCGGCGATCATCAGCGGGGCGTGCATCAGCTCCTCGGTGCCGAGCACCAGCACCCGCTCCCCCACCAGGGCCGCCAGCTCGCCGGCCACCGTGTCGGCCGCCGACTCCAGGGCCGCCTCGTCGCGGGGGGTGAAGCCGTGCCGGCCGCCTTCGCGCACACCGACCGGCCAGCCGCGCAGGGCGGGCGCGGCGGGCGGGCGGGGCTCCGCGGCGACGCCGGGGGCCGGCACGGCAGCGCCGGACACCGGCAGCTGCGCGACCCGCTCGACGGCGTCGCCGGGCACCACGACCTCCCCCGAGGCCAGCGCGACCACGTCGATGCTGACCCCGAGCTCGCCGGCGACGGCCGCCATCCGCTCGCGGTCGGCCTCGCGGCGCACGTCGACCAGCGCGGCGATCAGGTAGGCCCCGCGCGGGTGGAGGGCGTGCAGGGCCCGGATCGTGTTGAGGGCGGTGCTCCCCGTGGACAGCTCGTCGTCGACGAGGATCACCGGCCCGGCGGACCGCAGCAGCTGCGGGTCGTCGGGCAGCACCAGGTGCTCGGTGGCGTGGGAGTGCGCCTCCTCGAAGTCCAGCGCCGGCAGGTGGCCGGTGACGTGGCGACGGGTGGAGTGGATCACCGGCAGCCGCAGCGCCCGGGCCACCAGGTGCCCCAGCCCGGTGGCGGTCTCGGCGTAGCCGAACACCAGCCCCGGCTCGGGCACCGCTGCGGCGGGGTCGGGCTCGGCGTCGACCTCACCCGCGGCAGCCTCGACCGCCGCCGCGAGCTTGACGACGTCGCCCTGCCCGCGCAGGACGTCGCCCAGCAGGCCGGGCAGCGCGTCGTCGACGTCGGCGCCACGCCCCAGGACGCGGGCGGCGCGCAGCCCCAGCAGCAGGCCGGCTGCCCGGACCACCCGCGGGTCGGTGGGCACGTGCTTGGCCAGCACCCGCGAGACCAGCAGATGCGGCCGCTTGGGGTTGACCCGCAGCGCGAGCCCCACCAGATCCTGCGCCGTCAGCCCCGGCAGCAGCCCGGCGTCGTGCACCCGCACGCCCACCCGCTCCTGCACCCAGTCACCGGTCCAGCTCACAGGGTCACGCTCGCTTCCAGCAGGTCGACGAAGGTGACGTCCTCGCGGGCCACCCCGAACGCGCGTGCCCGCAGCGCGATGCGCTCGGCCCAGGCCGAGTGCGGGCTCGCCTCGTTCATCTTGTTGCCGTACTGCGACGCGGAGACGCCGCCGGCACGGGTGGCGGCCACCACGTCGAGCGCGTCCACGTAGTCCTCGTGGCTGACCACCGAGAGCGCGTGCACCGCGGGCACGTGGGTCGGGTGGATCACGGTCTTGCCGGTGATCGCGTTGGCCTGGTCGAGCGCGACCTCGCGCATCAGCCCGTCCAGGCCCTTGCTGATCAGGTTGCGGCGCAGCACCCGCACGGCGTGCGCCGTGAACGGCGTCTCGCGCAGCTGGGGCTTGAAGAGCCGCTCGCGGTTGTCGAAGTGCTCCCAGACCGGGCCGGTGATGATGTGCCCGGTCCCGTCGCGCCGCCCCAGCATGTTCACGATGTCACCGATCACCGCGGCCACCGGCACCACGTCGTACACGGTGATGTCGGGCTGGCGGCGCAGGCCGAGCAGGGAGCTGAGGTCGGTGGCGCCGATGCGGACCGCCAGCACCTCGGCGGGCGAGGCCGCGAGCGCCTCGCGGATGCCCTGCAGCGCGGCGACGCGGGTCTCGAGGTGGAAGACCTCCGGGGACTCGATCACCGGCATCACCCGCAGCGGGCGACCGATCACCTGCGAGGCGGCGGCGACGGCGGTGAGGAAGGGCGCCCCGGTGCCGGCGGTGAACTTGGGGATGACGATCCCGTCCAGGTGCCAGGCCAGGTCGCCCAGTGCGGCGACCAGGCGCTCGACCTGGCCGGGCTCGCGGACGCGCACGAAGACCAGCGGGCGCTCGCGGCCTGAGGCGAAGAGGCTGACCAGCTGCTGGGCCAGGTTCTTCTCGGCGACCTCGACGTCCGCGTCGGCGATGGCGTCCTCGAGGCACAGCACCACCGAGACCACCCCCCGGTGGTAGGCGGTCGGCAGGTCCTGCTCGATGGTCGGGCGGGTGGCCGGCGAGTAGAGCGTGGCCCCCAGGGCGACAGCCAGAAGATCGCGCTCGGTGTCGCGGCTGAACTCTTCGGGAGCGAGGTGGAACAGGCGCTGCGCCGTGTTCTGATCAAGGAAGTCGAAGTGGCGCAAGCGGGGGTCTCCCTGTCCAGTGCATACGGCGTCGGGGTTCCGGCCGTTCGACGAGAATACGTTCGTCCGTCCAACCGCGCAGGCCCTGGCGCGAACGTGTCCGGCGCGCAGTGCCCCGCGTCACGCCCCGTGCTCCCCCGGCCCGGGCCGGGGCGGGGTCACTGCGAGGAGCGGAAGTCGTCCACCAGGCGCCGGACGCGCTCCTGCAGCTGCTCCGCGCGGCGGTGCAGCGCGAGGTAGTCGGGGTGGGTCGGCTCCAGCAGCGACTCCATGGCGATCAGCTCCCGGGCGATCGCGTCGAGCCGGTCGCCCCAGGGCTGGGGCGCCACCTGGCGCCCGCGCATCACCAGGTAGCGGGCATCGCGCACGCTGAACCGGGCCCGCTCGAAGACGGCCTGGGGATCCTTGCGCACCGAGCGCAGCAGCTCCAGCCGCTCGCGCGGTCCGTCGACGAGCGCCTGCGTCTGCTCCAGGGTCTCCTCCAGCCGGGAGAGCGCCTCCAACGCCGCGGTGAGCTCCCCGGCGCGGTGCAGGCGACTCAGCTCCCGCAGCTGCTCGCGAGCGCTGGCGAGCCCGCCCTCGACCTCGCGCTCCTGGTCGGCGATGTCCTGCCAGTTGCCCAGCGAGAACTCGCGGCGCAGGTGGCCCATCGCGTCGGGCACCGAGGCGGCCCGGTTGCCCAGCGCCTCGATCCGGGTGGCGAGCGAAGGGATCCGGGTGGGCAGCGTCGCGGCCCGCTGCGGCAGGTCGGTGGCGAGCCGCTCGGCCTCGGCGGCGAGCCGCTCGACGGTGCGCGCCGGCTCCTCGGCCCGCTCGGGGGTGAGGTGCTCGGCGATCTCGGAGAGCTTGCGCGCGGCGAGCGCCGCGCGGGCCAGGGCCTCGTCGGCGACCGCGAAGTCGTGGCCGGCCTCGCGCATCGCCCGCCAGGCCGTCTCCGCCCGTCCGGCCGCCGCGACCGCCTCGTCGACTCTGCGGCGGACCTGCGCCCGGGTCTCGCCCAGGCGGCGCAGCTCGGGCCCGAACCGCTCCAGGTAGCCCTCGAGCTCGTCGGCGAGGTGGCCCAGACGGGGCGTGAGCTCACCGAACGCCCGCGCCGCCTGCTGGATCTGCGGCAGCAGCGACTCCTCGAGGGGGTCGAACCGGTCGAGGGCCTCGAGGTAGGCCAGGATCCCCGCGTGCGCCTCCTCGTCGAGGCGCTCCCAGCCCGGGACGACCCCGGTCGTCCGCGCCCGGTCCGGGAGGAGCGCGGCGTAGGACTTCACGGTCGTGCCGATGTCACGCTGCAGCTGGTCGACGCGGTAGAACTGCTCCTGCAGTTGCGCGCGCGCCTCCTGGGCCGCCGCGAGCGGAGTGGGCGGGAGACGCCGCGATCCCTGTCTCCGCGTCCACTCGTTGCCCATGGCGCTCATCGTACGGAAGCACTGGGGATGTCGGCGCCCGCTCCTGCGCTCAGTACCCGGCAGACTCAGCCGATGTTGACGCCGTAGTCGCGGGCGATGCCCGCGAGTCCGCTGGCGTAACCCTGCCCGACCGCGCGGAACTTCCACTCGCCGTTGCGCCGGTAGAGCTCGCCGAAGACCATCGCGGTCTCCAGCGAGGCGTCCTCGGTGAGGTCGTAGCGGGCCAGCTCGCGCGAGTCCTCGGCGTTCACCACGCGGATGAAGGCGTTGACCACCTGCCCGAAGCTCTGACGCCGGGCGTCGGCCTCGTGGATGGACACGCAGAACACGATCCGCTGCACCGAGTCGGGCAGCTGCTCGAGGTCCACCTCGACGACCTCGTCGTCACCCTCGCCCTCACCGGTCAGGTTGTCGCCGGTGTGGCGCACGCTCTGGTCCGGTGAGGTGAGGTTGTTGTAGAAGACGAAGTGTCCGTCGCTGAGCACCTTGCCGTCCGCGCCCACCAGCAGGGCGGAGGCGTCGAGGTCGTAGTCGGCCCCCGTGGTCGAGCGCACGTCCCAGCCGAGGCCGACCGCGAGCCGGCGCAGCACGACTCCGCCGGACTCCTTGGCCAGGGAGACGTTGCCACCCTTCTGCAACGTGACTGCCATGCGCTTCACACCTCCGGGTCGAAAGGGACGGGCGGACCGCTCAGACGCCGACCTTGTGGATCTCTTCGGGGTGTCGCTTGTTGGCCCGGATGCTCCACCCCAGGGAGGCCAGGATGAAGGCGACGCCGATCAGGCCGGTGATGATCTCGGGGATCTCGTACTTCATCGTCACGAAGAGCAGCACCGCCAGGGCGCCGATGGCCCAGTGCGCGCCGTGCTCCAGGTAGCGGAACTCCGACAGGGTGCCCTTGCGGACCAGGAACACCGTCAGCGACCGGACGTACATGGCACCGACACCGAGGCCCAGCGCGATGATGATCGGGTCGGAGGTGATCGCGAACGCGCCGATCACGCCGTCGAAGGAGAAGCTCGCGTCGAGCACCTCGAGGTAGAGGAACATGAAGAACGCGGCCTTGCCGGTGGCCAGCACCAGGCTGCCCGCGGAGCCGTTCGCGACGGGCGCAGCGGTCCCGTCCTCGTCCTCCTCCATCAGCCCGGAGCTCGCCGCGAACAGGTCGCCGAGTCCCTTGACCACCAGGTAGGTGAGCAGGCCGAGGATGCCCGCGGCCAGCACGCTGCCGAGGTCCTTGACGTCGAAGCCCCAGCCGATCAGCAGCAGCAGACCCAGCGACAGGATCACCGCGGCACCCTCGAGCGAGCCGAGGCTCGTCATCCGGCGCTCGATCGGCTCCAGCCAGTGGTGGTCCTTCTCCTGGTCGAAGAAGAAGTCCAGGAAGATCATCATCAGGAACATCCCGCCGAAGGCGGCGATCATCGGGTGCGCCTCATGCAGGATGTGGGCGTAGGTCTCCTGCCCCGGGGCGACGTCCTCGCCCTGCATGGCCAGGTCCCAGGCCTCCAGTGGCGCCAGGCCGGCGGTGGCCCAGACCACCACGAACGGGAACACCAACCGCATGCCGAAGACGGCGATCACGATGCCGACGGTGAGGAACATCTTCTGCCAGAACGGCGACATCTTCGCCAGCACCTTGGCGTTGATCACCGCGTTGTCGAAGGAGAGCGAGACCTCGAGGACGATCAGGATGGTGGCAATGGCCATGCCGGTGAGGCCGCCGTACCAGAAGGCAGCGGCGAGGCCGACGATCGTGATGCCGAACGACCAGCCAAAGGTCTTGAGGATCAACTGCATTCCTTGTCAGTGACGAGAGAGGGGGCGCGCAGGTCCACGAGACCCTGCGCCGGGGAAACCCTACCGCCCACCGAAAGGCACGCCGAGCGATCCGAGCATCTCCTCGCCGCCGTCCAACGCAGTCAGCACCCAGGTGCCGGTGGGGGTGAGGGTCATGGTGTGCTCGAAGTGCGCGGCCCACGAGCCGTCGGTGGTGACGACCGTCCAGTCGTCGTCGAGCAGGTCCGTCTCGTTGGTGCCGAGGGTGATCATCGGCTCCACGGCGAGAGCCAGTCCCTCGACGAGCTTGGGGCCGCGCCCGGGGCGCCCGTAGTTCGGGACGTTCGGCGGCAGGTGCATCTCGGAGCCGATGCCGTGCCCGACGTAGTCCTCCAGGATCCCGTAGCTGCCGCGCGAGCGCACGTGGGACTCGACGGCGTGGGAGATGTCGGTGACCCGTCCGCCCAGCCTGGCCGCGGCGATGCCGCGCCACAGTGCCTGCTCGGTGACCTCCATCAGCTCGATCACCTCGGGGCCGACCTCCCCCACCGCCACCGTGATCGCGGCGTCACCGTGCCAGCCGTCGACGATGGCGCCGCAGTCGATGGAGATCACGTCGCCCTCGGCCAGCACCCGGGCGTCCGGGATGCCGTGCACGACCACGTCGTTGACCGAGGTGCAGATCGATGCGGGGAACCCGTGGTAGCCCTTGAACGACGGCGTCGCACCCGACGAGCGGATGTTGTCCTCGGCGATGGCGTCGAGCTCTGCGGTGCTGACCCCCGCCTTCGCCGAGCGACGCATCAGCTCGAGGGTCTCCCCCACCACGAGGCCGGCGCGACGCATCACGTCGATCTGCTCGGCGCTCTTGATCTCCACCCCGCGGTCGCGGAAGCCCATCGCCGCCAGCGCCCTAGGAGCCGAGCGCGTCGAGCGAGGCGAAGATGCGGCCGGTGACGTCGTCGACCTCGCCGATCCCGTCCACACGGACCAGCAGCCCGCGCGCGTCGTAGACCTCGATCAGGGGGGCGGTCTGCTTCTGGTAGATCGCCTGCCGGTGGCGCACGACCTCCTCGGTGTCGTCCGCACGCCCCTCGATGTGGGCGCGCTGCAGCAGCCGCTGCACGAGGTGCTCGTCGTCGACGGTCAGCACCAGGACCGCGTCGAGCTCGACGCCGGCGGCGCTGAGCATGCCGTCCAGCTCGTCGACCTGCGACAGCGTGCGCGGGTAGCCGTCGAGCAGGAAGCCCGGCTTGGTGTCGTCCTCGTCCAGTCGGGCGCGCACCATCGCGTTGGTGACCTCGTCGGGCACGTAGTCGCCGGCGTCCATGTAGCGCTTGGCCTCGACGCCCAGCGGCGTCCCCTCCGTGACGTTGGCACGGAAGATGTCGCCGGTGGAGATGGCGGGGATGCCGTAGCGACCGGCGATGATCTTCGCCTGCGTGCCCTTGCCGGCACCAGGCGGGCCCATGATGATCAGACGCATCAGCGGAGGAACCCTTCGTAGTTGCGCTGCTGGAGCTGGCTCTCGATCTGCTTCACCGTGTCCAGGGCGACGCCGACCATGATCAGGATCGAGGTGCCGCCGAACGGGAAGTTGGCGTTGGCCTCGATCAGCACGAGTGCGATCAGCGGGACCAACGAGATCAGACCGAGGTACAGGGCTCCCGGCAGCGTGATCCGGGACAGGACGTAGGACAGGTAGTCCTCGGTCGGCTTCCCCGCCCGGATCCCGGGGATGAAGCCGCCGTACTTCTTCATGTTGTCTGCGACCTCCGTGGGGTTGAAGGTGATCGAGACGTAGAAGTAGGTGAAGAAGATGATGAGGGCGAAGTAGACCGCCATGTAGTACGGGGAGTCGCCGTTGACGAAGTTGTCCTTCAGCCAGGTCACCACCGGGGAGGTGCTGGAGTCGTTGAACTGCACCGCCATCGAGGGCAGGTAGAGCAGCGACGAGGCGAAGATGACGGGGATGATGCCGGCCTGGTTCACCTTCAGTGGGATGTAGGTGGAGTTCCCACCGAACATCTTGCGGCCCACCATCCGCCGGGCGTACTGCACCGGGATCCGGCGCTGGGCCTGCTCGATGAAGATGACGGCGGCGATGAGGATCAGCCCGATCACCATGACGGCGATGAACGTGAACCAGCCCTGGCCCTTCTGGACCGCCCACAGCGAGGACGGGAAGGTCGCCACGACCTGGGTGAAGATCAGGATCGACATGCCGTTGCCGATGCCGCGCTCGGTGATCTGCTCACCGAGCCACATGATCACCGCGGTGCCGGCGGTCATGGTGATCACCATGACCAGAAAAGTCTGGGTGCCGTCGTCGTGCAGCAGCGGCTGCTCGCACGGCAGGAGCTGGTTGGAGCGGGCCAGCGCGACGATGCCGGTGGCCTGGAGGACGGCCAGGGCCAGCGTCAGGTACCGGGTGTACTGGGTGATCGCCGTCTGCCCCGACTGCCCCTCCTTCTTCAGCGCTTCGAGTCGTGGAATCACCACGACGAGCAGCTGCAGGATGATGCTGGCGGTGATGTAGGGCATGATCCCGAGCGCGAAGATCGTCAGCTGCAGGAGCGCCCCACCGGAGAACAGGTTGATCAGCCCGTAGACACCCTCGCTACTGGTGTTGTCCAGGCAGGTCTGCACGTTGCGCACGTGCACGCCCGGGGCCGGGACCTGGGAGCCGAGTCGGAAGATCACGATGACCCCAAGGACGAACAGCAGCTTGCGCCGCAGGTCCGGGGTTCTGAAAGCGTTGGCGAACGCGCCTAGCACGAGATCCTCTTTCTCCAGGCGAAGTGTGGCTCCAGCAATACGCCGCTGGGCCCGCGGAAGCCTAACAGGCTGGCCCGCATGGCCCACCATGCACGCCGGGGCGCAGCGGGCCGTCCTGTCGGACGGTCCCGCTGCGCCCCGGCGCTGGTGAAGTGCAAGCTCCTCAGAGCACCGTGGTGGTGCCGCCAGCAGCCTCGATCTTCTGCTTGGCCGAGGCGGAGAACGCCTGAGCGCTCACCTGGACGGCCACATCGATGTCGCCCTGGCCGAGAACCTTGACGGGGTGACCGGAGCGCACGGCGCCCCGGGCCACGAGGTCCTCGACGGTGACGGCGCCACCCTCGGGGAAGAGCTCCGTGAGGCGGTCGAGGTTGACCACCTGGAACTCGACCTTGAACGGGTTCTTGAAGCCCTTGAGCTTCGGCAGCCGCATGTGCAGCGGCATCTGGCCACCCTCGAAGGCGGCCGGCACCTGGTAGCGGGCCTTGGAGCCCTTGGTGCCTCGTCCTGAGGTCTTGCCCTTCGAGCCCTCACCACGACCCACGCGGGTCTTGGCGGTCTTGGCCCCGGGGGCAGGACGCAGGTGGTGCAGCTTCAGCGTCATCAGTCGACCTCCTCGACCGTCACAAGGTGACGGACGGTGTGGACCATGCCCCGGATCTCCGGACGGTCCTCCTTGACGACCACGTCGCCAATCCGCTTGAGACCGAGCGTGCGCAGGGTCTCGCGCTGGTTGGCCTTGCAGCCGATCTTGGACTTCTTCTGCTCGACCTTCAGGCGTGCCATCAGCTGGTCACCCCCGCCACGCCCTCGGCGCGCGCCTTGAGCAGCGCGGCCGGGGCGACGTCCTCGACACGCAGGCCGCGACGTGCGGCCACCGCCTCGGGCTCCTCGAGCATCTTGAGGGCCTCGACCGTCGCGTGGACGATGTTGATCTGGTTGGACGAGCCGAGCGACTTGCTCAGGACGTCGTGGATGCCGGCGCACTCGAGCACCGCACGCACCGGGCCACCGGCAATGACACCGGTACCGGGAGCGGCGGGACGGAGCAGGACGACACCCGCGGCCTTCTCACCCTGGACGGGGTGCGGGATGGTGCCCTGGATGCGGGGGACGCGGAAGAAGCTCTTCTTCGCCTCCTCGACACCCTTGGCGATCGCCGCGGGAACTTCCTTCGCCTTGCCGTAGCCGACGCCGACGAGTCCATCGCCATCGCCCACGATCACCAGGGCGGTGAAGCTGAAGCGACGACCACCCTTGACGACCTTGGCGACACGGTTGATCGCGACGACTCGCTCGATGTAGGCGGTCTTGTCGGCAGCCTGGCCGCGACGGTCGTCGCGATTGCCACGCCGCTCGCCACCGGCGCGTCCGCGCTGGGGTCCGCTCATGAGACTGTTCCTCTTCTCTCTCTTGCTGTCTTCGCGATCAGAAGGACAGGCCGCCCTCGCGGGCCCCGTCTGCCAGGGCCGCGATGCGTCCGTGGTACTTGTTGCCGGCCCGGTCGAAGACCACCGACTCCACGCCGTTGGCCTTGGCCCGCGCGGCGACGAGCTCGCCCACCCGCTTGGCCTTGGCCGTCTTGTCCCCGTCGAGGGAGCGCAGGTCGGCCTCCATCGTCGAGGCCGAGACCAGCGTCTTGCCGACCAGGTCGTCGACGACCTGGACGGTGATGTGCTTCGACGACCGGGTGACGACGAGACGCGGACGCTCGGCGGTACCGGAGATCTTCTTGCGTCCACGAACCTGTCGACGCAGGCGCGAGCGGACCCGCGAAGCGGTGTGCTTGTTGTTCTTCAGTGAGATCGCCATGATCACTTACCAGCCTTTCCGACCTTGCGGCGGATCTGCTCGCCGGCGTAACGCACGCCCTTGCCCTTGTAGGGCTCGGGCTTGCGGAGCTTGCGAATGTTCGCGGCGACCTCACCGACGAGCTGCTTGTCGATGCCCTGGACCCCGAGCTTCGTGGGCGACTCCACCGTGAAGGTGATGCCCTGCGGAGCGTCGAAGGTGATCGAGTGCGAGTAACCGAGCTGGAACTCCAGCTGGGTCGGACCCTTGGACAGGACGCGGTAACCCACGCCCACGATCTCGAGCTTCTTCTCGTAGCCCTCGGTCACGCCGGTCACCATGTTGGCGATCAGCGTGCGGGTCAGGCCGTGCAGCGAGCGGCTCTCGCGGTCGTCGTTGGGGCGCTTGACCTCGAGGACGCTGTCCTCGTTGCGCTCCACGACGATCGGGGCGGCCACGGTGTGCGACAAGGTGCCCTTCGGGCCCTTGACGGTCACGGTCTGGTGCGGGCCAGCGTCGATTGCGACGTCGACACCCGACGGGACCGTGATGGGGAGCCTGCCAATACGCGACATGCTGTACGTCTCCTTCTCGGTCTCGTCGTTACCAGACGTAGGCGAGGACTTCCCCACCCACGCCCTTCTTGTTGGCCTGGCGGTCGGTCAGCAGGCCCTGGCTCGTCGAGATGATCGCGACGCCCAGGCCGCCCAGCACCTTCGGGAGACCCGTGTGCTTGGCGTAGACCCGGAGCCCGGGCTTGCTGATCCGGCGAACGCCCGCGATGGAGCGCTCCCGGTTCCGGCCGTACTTGAGGGTGATGGTGAGCGTCTTGCCGACCTCGCCCTCGGCGGGCTCCGTCACGTCGTACGACGTGATGTAGCCCTCCTGCTGCAGGATGTCAGCGACACCCTGCTTGAGCTTGCTGTACGGCATCGACACCACATCGTGGTACGCCTGGTTGGCGTTGCGCAGACGCGTGAGCATGTCTGCGATCGGGTCAGTCATCGTCATGGCCGGATAGGCCCTTTCTCCACCGTGGTTTCGTCCCGCGTGCCGGGAACGACCTTCAGCGATCGTTGTGTTGTTCGGTGATCGAGCCTGTCGAGTTGACTCAGCCGGCTCGAAGAGGTCATTACCAGGAGGACTTGGTGACGCCCGGCAGCTCGCCGCGGTGCGCCATCTCCCGCAGGCAGATACGGCACAGACCGAACTTGCGGTAAACCGCCTTCGGTCGGCCGCAACGCTGGCAGCGGGTGTAACCGCGGACAGCGAACTTCGGCTTGCGGGCGGCCTTGACCTTCAGGGAAGTCTTCGCCATGTCAGTTCTCCTTGAACGGGAAGCCGAGCTGCTTGAGCAGCGCGCGGCCCTCGGCGTCGTTGGTGGCCGTGGTCACGACGGTGATGTCCATACCGCGCGACCGGTCGACCTTGTCCTGGTCGATCTCGTGGAACATGACCTGCTCGGTGAGACCGAAGGTGTAGTTGCCACGGCCGTCGAACTGGGTGCCGCTCAGACCGCGGAAGTCGCGGATGCGCGGCAGGGCCAGGGACAGCAGACGGTCCAGGAACTCCCACATCCGGTCGCCGCGCAGCGTGACGTGCGCACCGATCGGCATGCCCTCGCGCAGCTTGAACTGCGCGATGGACTTGCGAGCCTTGGTGACCTGCGGCTTCTGACCGGTGATCGCGGTCAGGTCCTTGATGGCGCCCTCGATCAGCTTCGAGTCGCGGGCCGCCTCGCCGACACCCATGTTCACGACCACCTTGGTGAGGCCGGGAACCTGCATGACGTTCTTGATGTCGAACTCGGACTGCAGCGCGGGGAGGATCTCCTCGCGGTAGCGGACCTTCAGACGGGGCATCGACGGAGCCTCGGTGGTGTTCGTCGTCATCAGATCTCCTCACCGGTCTTGCGCGAGATGCGCACACTGCGCTGGGCGGTGTAGGTGGACCCGTCGGGACGACGCTTGGTGACCTCGTCACGGCGGAAGCCGATCCGGGTCACGCCGTCGCCCTCGACCAGCATCACGTTCGACACGTGGATCGGAGCCTCGGTGGTGATGATGCCGCCGGTGTTGCCCGCACCCTGGTTCACGACCTTGGTGTGCTTCTTGATCCGGTTGACACCCTCGACGATGACGCGGTCCTCGTCGCGGAAGACCGCGATGACCTTGCCCTCGGCGCCCTTGTCCTTGCCAGCGATCACCTTGACGGTGTCGCCCTTCTTGATGTTCATGTTCTTACCCATGACTCAGAGCACCTCCGGCGCGAGAGAGATGATCTTCATGAACTTCTTCTCGCGCAGCTCGCGGCCCACGGGGCCGAAGATGCGGGTGCCTCGGGGCTCGCCGTCGTTCTTGAGGATGACGGCGGCGTTCTCGTCGAAGCGGATGTACGAACCGTCCGGACGGCGACGCTCCTTGACGGTGCGCACGATAACGGCCTTGACGACGTCACCCTTCTTCACGTTGCCGCCGGGGATCGCGTCCTTGACGGTGGCAACGATGACGTCGCCGATACCGGCGTAGCGCCGACCCGAGCCACCGAGAACACGGATGCAAAGGATTTCCTTCGCACCGGTGTTGTCGGCGACCTTGAGTCGCGACTCCTGCTGGATCATCAGTTTCTCCTGGTTGTCGCACCGGTTCTCGCGCTCTCAGCGGAGCGCGAGCCTGGCCGAACTAGTGGGTTTACTTAGCCTTTTCGAGGATCTCGATGACACGCCAGCGCTTGGTGGCCGAGAGCGGACGGGTCTCCATGATCAGGACCCGGTCGCCGATGCCGCACTGGTTCTGCTCGTCGTGCGCCTTGAGCTTGCTGCTGCGACGCAGCACCTTGCCGTAGAGGGCGTGCTTGACACGGTCCTCGACGGAGACGACGACGGTCTTGTCCATCTTGTCGCTGACGACGAGGCCCTCGCGGACCTTGCGGGCCGAGCGCTCGCTGGTGGTGATCTCGGTCTGCTCGCTCATGCGGCGCCGCCTTCCTGGGCATCCGTGCTGGTGCCCGGGGTGGACCGGATGCCGAGCTCGCGCTCACGCACCACGGTGTAGATCCGGGCGATGTCCTTCTTGACCGTCCGCAGACGGCCGTTGCTCTCCAGCTGGCCGGTGGCGGCCTGGAAGCGCAGGTTGAACAGCTCCTCCTTGGCCTCACGCAGCTTGGCCTCGAGGTCGACGTTCGTAAGCTCGTCGAGTTCGTGTGCGGTTGTAGCCATCAGAATTCACCTGCCTCGCGGGAGACGAAGCGGCACTTCATCGGGAGCTTGTGCATCGCGCGGCGCATGGCCTCGCGGGCGACTTCCTCCGAAACACCGGAAAGTTCGAACATGACGCGGCCGGGCTTCACGTTGGCGATCCACCACTCCGGGGAGCCCTTACCCGAACCCATGCGGGTCTCGGCGGGCTTCTTGGTCAGCGGACGGTCAGGGTAGATGTTGATCCACACCTTTCCGCCTCGCTTGATGTGGCGGGTCATCGCGATACGCGCCGACTCGATCTGGCGGTTGGTCACGTAGTGGCCCTCGACCGCCTGGATGCCGAAGTCGCCGAAGGCGATCTTCGTGCCACCCTTGGCCGCACCGGTCCGCTTGGGGTGGTGCTGCTTGCGGTGCTTGACACGACGGGGCATCAGCATGACGGTCAGCCCTCCTGCCCGGCGGGTGCCGGGGTCTCAGCAGCAACCGGGGCCGCAGCCTCGGGTGCCGCGGTGCTCTCGGCGGGGGCGCCGTCGCGACCCGAACGGGTCGGACGGTCGGCGCGCGAACCGCGGTTCGGACGCTCGCCGCCGCGGGCCGGCGGACGGCCACGGCCGGGCGCACCGGCCCGGGCAGCAGCCTGGGCCTCGCGCTCGGCGCGGGTGCCCGCAACCTCGCCCTTGTAGATCCAGACCTTCACGCCGATGCGGCCGAAGGTCGTCTTGGCCTCGTAGAAGCCGTAGTCGATGTCCGCACGCAGGGTGTGCAGCGGGACGCGACCCTCGCGGTAGAACTCCGTGCGCGACATCTCGGCGCCGTTCAGACGACCCGAGCACTGGATCCGGATGCCCTTGGCACCCGAGCGCATCGAGGTCTGGATGGCCTTCTTCATCGCACGACGGAACTGCACGCGACCAGAGAGCTGCTCGGCGACGCCCTGGGCGACCAGCTGCGCGTCGACCTCGGGGTTCTTGACCTCGAGGATGTTCAGCTGCACCTGCTTGCCGGTGAGCTTCTCGAGCTCGCCACGGATCCGGTCGGCCTCGGCGCCACGGCGACCGATCACGATGCCGGGACGCGCGGTGTGGATGTCCACACGGACGCGGTCACGGGTGCGCTCGATCTCGACCTTGGCGATGCCGGCGCGCTCCATGCCCTTGGACAGGAGCTTGCGGATCGCCACGTCCTCGCCGACGTAGGCCTTGTACAGCTTCTCGGCGTACCAGCGGCTCTTGTGGTCGGTAGAGATACCGAGGCGGAAGCCGTTCGGGTTGATCTTCTGCCCCATCAGGCAGTCCGTCCCTTCTTCTTCGCCTGCTTGTTCACCGCGAGCACATCGGCCGGCTGAACCGCCAGCGTGATGTGGCTCGTGCGCTTGTTGATCCGCGTGGCGCGGCCCTGCGCACGCGGGCGCCAGCGCTTCATCGTCGGGCCCTCGTCGACGCGGGCGACGGAGACGACCAGGTTGCCGGCGTCGAGACCCTCAGTGGTCTCGGCGTTGGCAACGGCGCTCTCCAGCACCTTGTAGACGGTCTCGGACGCGGCCTGCGGTGCGAACTGCAGCAGCGCGAGGGCGTCCTCGACGGGCAGACCGCGGACCATGTCGACGACACGGCGGGCCTTCATCGGCGTGATCCGCACGAAGCGGGCGCTCGCGAAGGAGCCCGGCTGGTCGCCGAGCAGCGACTCGCGGCGGGCGCTGGTGCGCCTGCGCTCAGTAACGCTCATTGCTCGTAATCTCCAGTTTCTGGTCCCACCGCGTCAGCGGCGGCGACCCTTCCGGTCTTCCTTCACGTGCCCGCGGTAGGTGCGGGTGGGGGCGAACTCGCCCAGCTTGTGGCCGACCATCGAGTCGGTCACGAAGACGGGGACGTGCTTACGCCCGTCGTGCACGGCGATCGTGTGACCGATCATGTCCGGCACGATCATGGAGCGACGCGACCACGTCTTGATGACGTTGTGCGAGCCCTTGTCGTTCTCGGCATCCACCTTCTTCATGAGGTGGCCGTCCACGAAGGGACCCTTCTTCAGGCTGCGAGGCATCTCTCAGGTCCCTTCTCAGCGCTTCTTGCCGGACTTGCGGCGACGGATGATCTGCGAGTCGCTGGCCTTGCGCTTGCGCGTACGGCCCTCGGCCTTGCCCCAGGGCGAGACCGGGTGGCGACCACCGGAGGTCTTGCCCTCACCGCCACCGTGCGGGTGGTCGACCGGGTTCATGACGACACCGCGGACGGTCGGGCGCTTGCCCTTCCAGCGCATGCGGCCGGCCTTGCCCCAGTTGATGTTGGACTGCTCGGCGTTGCCGACCTCGCCGATGGTGGCGCGGCAGCGCACGTCGACGAAGCGCATCTCGCCCGACGGCAGACGCAGCGTGGCGCGGCTACCCTCACGGGCAACCAGCTGGGCGCTGATACCGGCGGAGCGGGCCATCTTGGCACCGCCGCCGGGACGCAGCTCCACGCAGTGGATCGTCGTACCGACCGGGATGTTGCGCAGCGGCAGGTTGTTGCCGGGCTTGATGTCGGCGTTGGGGCCGGACTCCACGGCGGTGCCCTGGGTCAGGTCCTTCGGCGCGATGATGTAGCGCTTCTCACCGTCGATGTAGTGCAGCAGCGCGATACGGGCGGTGCGGTTGGGGTCGTACTCGATGTGAGCGACCTTGGCCGGCACGCCGTCCTTGTCGTAGCGGCGGAAGTCGATGATGCGGTAGGCGCGCTTGTGGCCGCCACCCTGGTGCCGCGTGGTGATCCGGCCCTGGTTGTTGCGGCCGCCCTTCTTGGGCAGCGGACGCGTCAGCGACTTCTCCGGCGTGGTCCGGGTGATCTCGACGAAGTCGGCGACCGACGAGCCACGACGGCCCGGGGTAGTCGGCTTGTACTTACGGATAGCCATTAGTCAGATGTCCTCGTTGCTCTGTCTCTTGGGAGCCCGGTCAGGAGACCGGACCTCCGAAGATGTCGATGCGGTGGCCCTCGGCGAGGCTGACGATCGCCCGCTTCGTGTTGGCGCGCTTGCCCATGCCGAAGCGGGTGCGACGCGTCTTGCCCTGACGGTTGATCGTGTTGACCGACGTGACCTTGACGTTGAACACCTTCTCGACCGCGATCTTGATCTCGGTCTTGTTGGCGTCCGGCCGCACGATGAACGTGTACTTGTTCGCGTCGAGGAGGCTGTAGCTCTTCTCGGACACGACCGGTGCGATCAGGATGTCGCGCGGGTCCTTCTGCAGGGTGCTCACTTGGAGGCCTCCTCGGTCTCGGCGGCGGCCTCGGCGGAGGTGGCGACGGCCTTGGCGGACTTGCCCTTCGGCGCACCCGCCACGAGCGCGTCGTACGCGCCGCGGCTGAAGATCACGTCGTCGCTGGCCAGCACGTCGTAGGTGTTGAGCTGGTCGACCGCGACGATGTGCACGTCGGGGGCGTTACGCAGCGAGAGCCAGGTGAGGGTGTCGTTGCGCTCCAGCACGACGAGCGCGCGGCGACGGTTGCTGACCTGGGCGATCGCGGCGAGCGCGGCCTTGGTCGACGGCTTGTCGCCGGAGACCAGGGCGTCGACGACGTGCACGCGGTCGTTGCGGGCCCGGTCGGAGAGGGCGCCACGAAGAGCGGCGGCCTTCATCTTCTTGGGGGTCCGCTGGTCGTAGTCGCGCGGCTTGGGGCCGTGCACCACGCCACCACCGGTGAACTGCGGTGCGCGGGTCGAGCCCTGACGGGCGCGGCCGGTGCCCTTCTGCTTGTGCGGCTTGCGGCCACCACCGCGAACCTCGCCGCGACGCTTGGTGGAGTGCGTGCCCTGACGGGCAGCGGCCTGCTGGGCCACGACCACCTGGTGGATCAGGGGGATGTTGACCTGGACGTCGAAGATCTCGGCCGGGAGGTCGACCTTGGCCTTCTTCACTTCGGTGCTCACTGAGCAACTCCCTCACTCTTGGCTGCCGAGCGGAGGACCACGAGGCCACCCTTCGGACCGGGGACCGCACCCTTGAGCAGGATCAGGCCGCGCTCGACGTCCACACCGTGAACGGTGACGTTCTGGGTGGTGACGGCGTCGTGACCCATCCGGCCGGACATGCGGGTGCCCTTGAAGACGCGACCCGGGGTGGCGCAGGCGCCGATCGATCCCGGCTTGCGGTGGTTCTTGTGCGCACCGTGGGAGGCCCCGACACCGTGGAAGCCGTGACGCTTCATCGTGCCGGCGAAGCCCTTGCCCTTGCTGGTGCCGGTGACGTCGATCTGCTCGCCGGCGGCGAAGAGCTCGGGAGAGAGCTCCTGCCCGACGTTGTACGACGCGGCATCAGCGGTGCGGATCTCGACCAGGTGGCGACGCGGGGTCACCCCGGCCTTGTCGAAGTGACCGGCCTGCGGCTTGTTGACCTTGCGGCCCTCGATCTCGCCGAAGCCGACCTGGATGGCGTTGTAGCCATCGGTGGCGGGCTGGCGGACCTGGGTGACCACGTTGGTGCTCGCGGCGATCACAGTCAGGGGGACGATGCGGTTGTTCTCGTCCCAGGTCTGGGTCATGCCGAGCTTCGTGCCCAGCAGGCCCTTCACGTTTCGTTCGAAAGTCATCTCGGCAGACCTCAGAGCTTGATCTCGATGTCGACACCAGCAGGCAGATCGAGGCGCATCAGCGAGTCGACCGTCTTCGGCGTCGGGTCGATGATGTCGATGAGGCGCTTGTGCGTGCGCATCTCGAAGTGCTCGCGGGAGTCCTTGTACTTGTGGGGCGAGCGGATGACGCAGTACACGTTCTTCTCGGTCGGCAGCGGCACCGGGCCGGCGACCTTGGCACCCGTACGGGTGACGGTGTCCACGATCTTGCGCGCCGAGGTGTCGATCACCTCGTGGTCATAGGCCTTGAGCCTGATGCGGATCTTCTGTCCCGCCATAGGTCTCTCTCGTCCTTATCTTCGGTACCGCGTGCTGGTCACGACACAACCTCGGGTGAGGCCGTCCCGCCCGTGCTCCACCACCTGATCCGCCGACCCCCGCGGTCGGGCGTGTCGCGCACTCTTCTCGCGACACGAGACCGGGGTCTCGCTGTATTCAGTGGCGCCCGACGGGTTCGTCGGGCTGATCGGGTCCCCAGATCGGTGCGGCCGCACGCCAGAGCACCGATCGATCCACAGGGAGACGCGATTCAGTAATCAAGGTGTGTGACACGCACCCCGGCGACCCGCCGGAGCAACCGGACTATCTTGGCAGAGTCCCACACGGAAACAAAATCCGCGCGAGGGGTCCGCCACCGGCTCTGCCACCCGCCGCACGGACCAGCCGAACGGACCGGCGCAGCGCCGGAACAGGAGCCTGACAAGATGGCCGCGGGAAGGGGCTCTCGCACTCTCCCGGACCGACAAGCTACTGCCACTCAGCACCATACAGGGGGGAACGATGGCGCCCGACAACGGCGACCAGTCCGCGGGGGGCGCCTGGCCCGCCCCGCCGCCGGGCTACGCGGCGGTTGCGCCCGGCCCCGCGCGCTACACGCCGCCCCCTCCCCCGGCGTACCCCTGGCCGGCGGCCGGCCCCGGACCCCTCGGCCCCGGACCCGGACCGCTGGGCCCCGGCGGCCCCGGTCTGCCTGCGCTGGCCGCCGCCCACAAGCCGGGTGCCATCCCGCTGCGGCCCTTGCGCCTGAGTGACATCTACGACGGCGCCTTCAAGATCATCCGACGCAACCCCGGCGCGACCGTCGGCTCGGCCACCTTCGTCTCGGCGCTGACGCTGGCGATCCCGGTGCTGGTGGTCGCGGTGCTCACCCAGATCCTCGACCTGAGCATGGTCTCGCAGTCCTTCCTGTTCGAGGACCTGCTCGCCGACCCGGCGCCCGGGTCCGACGATCCCGCGACGGCCGGCGAGGTGGCCGGGCTGGTGCTGACGGCCGTGTCCCTGCTCGTCGGCCTGGCGCTGCAGGCGGCCGGCATCGTGCTGGTCACCGGGATGGTCGCGCACGTGACGATGGCGGCGGCGCTCGGAGGGCGGCTGACGCTGAGCCAGGCCTGGGCGGCGACGCGCGGGAAGCGCTGGCGGCTGCTGGGACTGGCCGCGCTGCTGAGCACGGCCGTGCTGGTCGTCCTGGCCGGCTACGCGCTCAGCTGGGTCCCGGTGGCGGCGTACGGCGACACGCTCGCCGTCGTCGGCTACCTGCTGGTCAGCCTGCCCGTGCTGGCGGCCTTGCTGGTGTGGGGCTGGGTGCGGGTGCAGTACTACGCGGTCCCCGCGCTGATGCTCGAGCCGGTGGGGGTCCTCGGGGCGCTGCGCCGCTCGCTGGCGCTGAGCCGCGGCCAGTTCTGGCGCACGCTCGGGATCGCCCTGCTCACCGCCCTGGTGACCGGGATCGCCGGCAGCGTGCTCACGACGCCGGTCAGCCTCGTCGGTCAGGTCTTCACGTTCCTCCTCGACTCCCCCGAGGCCGTCCTGCTCGTCACGCTGCTCGTCTTCGCCGCCAGCACCACGATCCAGTACGCGTTCACCACGCCGTTCACCAGCACCGTCGCGGCCCTGCAGTACCTGGACCAGCGCATCCGCAAGGAGGCGTACGACGTGGAGCTGGTCGCACGCACCGGCGGGTTCCTGCGGTGAGGCTCGAGCCGCCCCTGCACCCGGACGGGGAGGAGGGCCGCGCCCGGCTGCGCCGCGAGCTCCTCGGCCCGGAGTACCAGGACAGCGAGATCCTCGACCGGCTGCTCACCTGGATCCGCCGCCGCTTCGAGCAGGGCGCCGCGGTCGCGACCGACTCACCCGCGCTGACCACCTTCGCCGCGATGGCGCTCGGTCTGGCTCTGCTGCTGGCCCTGGGCTGGCTGCTCTCCCGGGCCCGGCGCGACCCGGCAGCCGGCCGCCCGGCCGGCCCGGTGCTCACCGGGGAGCCGCTCAGCGCCGCGCAGCTGCGCGAGCGCGCGCAGGACGCCCTCGAGCGGGGCGACCACGCGCTCGCCCTCGTCGAGGCCTTCCGCGCCCTCACCGCCCACCAGGTCGAGCGTGGGGTGGTGCTCGACGCGCCGGGAGCCACCGCGCACGAGGTCGCCCTGGTCGCGGCGCAGGCCCACCCACGCGCCGAGGGCGCCCTGCACGACGCCGCCGACAGCTTCGACCGGGTGCTCTACGGAGGCCGTGCGGCCACGGCGGCGCAGGCGCGGACGATGCTGTCCCTGGACGACGAGCTGGCGGGTGTCCGGTGACCCGCTGGCGTGGGCGCCGCTCCGCCCTGGTCGTCGGGGGGACCGTGCTGGCGGCGCTCGCCGCGACCGTCCTGCTCGGCGGCTCGCCGCAGACGCACGGGGGCGCCCTGGACCCGGAGAACCCGCGGCGCAGCGGCGCGCAGGCCCTCGCCCGGGTGCTGTCCGAGGAGGGCGTGCAGGTCAGCGTGGCCCGCGGCGCCGACGCCCTGGACGACGCCGAGGTCGACACCTCGACCTCGGTGGTGGTGACCTCCACCGACCAGCTCGGGCCGAGCACCTCGCGCCGCCTCCTCGAGCAGGACGCGAGCCGGCTGATCGTGGTCGAGCCGGACCCGCTCGCCCTCGACTCCCTGGGGATCGACGCCACCGTCGCGTCGGTCTCCGTCGGGTTGGCGCGCTCGGCGTCGTGCGCCGGCGAGCTCGACGCCCTGGTCCCCGGCGAGCTGTCGCTCGAGGTCGACCGGGCCCGTGCCTACGGCGAGACAGGCTGCTTCTCCGCCGACGGCGGCTCCCTGCTGGTGCAGCCCCGCCCGGGTCTCCTCGTGCTCGGCGCGGGCGAGGCGCTGTCCAACGACCAGGTGCTCCGCGCCGACAACGCCGCGGTGGCGCTGCGGCTGCTGGGCCAGGACCGGCGGCTGGTCTGGTACGTCCCCGACGCCGAGGACCTCGTCGCCGGGGACGCGGTCGACCTGCCCGACCTGCTCCCCCGCTGGCTCGGCCCCGGGCTGGCGATCGTCAGCCTCGCCGTGGTCGGCCTGCTGCTGTGGCGCGGACGACGGCTCGGCGCGCTGGTCACCGAGCCGCTGCCGGTGGTGGTCAGGGCCGTGGAGACCACGCAGAGCCGGGGCCTGCTCTACCGCAAGGCCGGCGACCGGGGCCACGCGGCGCGGGTGCTGCGCCGCGCCAGCCGACGCCGCGCCGCCGAGCGGCTCCGGCTCCCTGCCACCACCCCGCCCGCCGTACTCGTCGAGGAGGTGGCGCGCCACCTGCGCCGGCCTCCCACCGAGGTGTGGGCGCTGCTGAGCCCGGAGGCTCCCGCACCGACCGATGACCACGCCCTGCTCACCCTGGCCAGCGACCTGGCCGCACTCGAGGAAGAGGTACGCCGCCGATGAGCGACGACGCACAGCACCGCCGGGATCTTCGCGACCCGTTCCGGAAGGAGGGGTCTGCGCCGGACACCGGACCGGACGGCGCGACGTTCCCGGTTGCCTCCCCGAACCCGGCAGAGGCGGACTCCGCGGCGCAGGCCCGGGCACGCCTCGCGGCGGTGCGTGAGGAGGTGGCGAAGGGCGTCGTCGGCCAGGACGCCGCGGTGTCGGGGCTCCTGGTCGCCCTGCTGTGCGGCGGGCACGTGCTGATGGAGGGCGTGCCCGGGGTCGCCAAGACGCTGCTGGTGCGGACCCTCGCGGCGGCGCTGTCCATCGACTCGCGGCGGGTGCAGTTCACGCCCGACCTGATGCCCGGCGACATCACCGGATCGATGGTGATCGACAGTCACCGCGGCGAGCTCAGCTTCCGCGAGGGCCCCGTCTTCACCCACCTGCTGCTCGCCGACGAGATCAACCGGACGCCACCCAAGACCCAGTCCGCGCTGCTGGAGGCGATGGAGGAGGGCCAGGTGTCGGTCGACGGCGTCTCGCACCTGCTGCCGCGCCCCTTCCTGGTGGCCGCCACCCAGAACCCGGTCGAGTACGAGGGCACCTATCCACTGCCCGAGGCGCAGCTCGACCGGTTCCTGCTCAAGGTCGTGCTGCCGGTCCCCGATCGCGACGCGGAGCTGGAGATCCTGCGCCGTCACGCCGCGGGCTTCGACCCGCGCGACGTCGCCGGCGCCGGGGTGCGCGCGGTGGCCGGCCCCGAGGACATCGCCGCCGGGCAGCGCGCCGTGCGCCGGGTCCAGGTCGCTCCCGAGGTGGCCGGCTACATCGTCGACGTCGCGCGCGCCACCCGGGAGTCGCCGTCGCTGAGCCTGGGTGTCAGCCCGCGCGGGGCGACCGCGCTGATGCACGCCGCCCGCGCCTGGGCCTGGCTCAACGACCGCGACTTCGTCACCCCGGACGACGTCAAGGCGCTCGCCCACGCGACCCTGGTGCACCGCCTCGGGCTGCGCCCCGAGGCCGAGCTCGAGGGGGTCGACGTCGCCCAGGTGCTGGGCTCGGCACTCGCCTCGGTGCCGGTCCCGCGCTGATGGCGCTCACCGGCCGGGTCCCGCTGCTGGTCCTGCTGGGCCTGGTCCCGGTGGTACTGCGTCCGGTCGCGGGCACCGTGTGGCTGTGGCTGCTCGCGGTCCTGCTGCTGGTGGCGGCGGACTGGCTGCTGGCGCCGCGTCCGGCTCGCCTCGACGTCGTACGCCGCGAGCCCGGGTCCGTCCGGCTCGGGGAGTCGGCGCAGAGCCTCCTGGTGGTGGGCAACCCCTCCTCACGCACCGTCCGGGCCTGGGTGCGCGACGCCTGGCAGCCGAGCGCCGGGGCCGGGGCCAACCGGCACCGCGTGCACCTCTCCCCCGGCGACCGGCTCCTGCTCGACACCAGCCTCCACCCGCGCCGGCGCGGCGACCTGCACGCCGCCGGGGTGACCGTGCGCAGCTACGGCCCGCTGGGGTTGGCCGGGCGGCAGCGGACCCTCGACGTACCCGGCACCGTGCGGGCCCTGCCTGCGTTCGAGTCGCGCCGGCACCTGCCCAGCCGCCTGGCCCGCCTGCGCGAGCTGGACGGCCGCGCGGCCGTGCGGGTGCGCGGCCAGGGCACCGAGTTCGACTCGCTGCGCGAGTACGTGCGCGGGGACGACGTGCGCGCCATCGACTGGCGGGCCTCCGCGCGCAACCGCAACGTCGTCGTGCGCACCTGGCAGCCCGAGCGGGACCGTCGCGTGGTGATCGTGCTGGACACCTCGCGTACCTCGGCCGGGCGCGTCGAGGACGTGCCCCGCCTCGACTCCGCGATGGACGCCGCCCTCCTGCTGGCGGCGCTGGCCTCACGGGCCGGGGACCGGGTCGACTTCGTCGCCGCGGACCGGCGGGTGCGCACCCGGATGCGCTTCTCGGGCCGGCGCGACGTCGCCGCCCGGATGCAGGACGCAATGGCCGATCTGGCGCCGGTCATCGCCGAGGCGGACTGGGCGAGCATCGCCGGCGCCGTCACCGGCCTGGGACGCCAGCGCGCGCTCGTCGTACTGCTCACGCCACTGGAGCCGGCCGCGGTCGAGGAGGGCCTGCTCCCCGTCCTGGCCTCCCTGGTGCGCCACCACCGGGTCGTCCTCGCCTCGGTCAAGGACCCGGCCCTCGAGCGCATGGCCCACGCCCGCGACGGCATCGGCGACGTCTACGCCGCCGCGGCCGCCGAGCAGGCCCTGCTCCGCCGACGCCACACCGCCGACCTGCTCCAGACCCTCGGCGTCGACGTCCTCGACGCAGACGCCGACGACCTCCCCCCGGCCCTGGCCGACCACTACCTGGCCCTCAAGGCGCGCGGGCTGCTCTGACGCCCCCGCCCCCGCCGTACGCCGTCCCACCCCCGCCGTTTGGTCCCCAACGGACGCAAAACGGCGCCAGAACATGCCGTCTCTGACCAATCGACGCACCACCCGCGCCCTCCCCCGCCGAACCGCGCCCATACCCCCACCGTTTGGTCCCCAACGGACGCGAAACGGCGTCAGAACATGCCGTCTCTGACCAATCGACGCACCACCCACGCCCTCCCCCGCCGAACCGCGCCCATACCCCCACCGTTTGGTCCCCAACGGATGCCAAACGGCGTCAGAACATGCCGTCTCTGACCATTCGGCGCACCCCGCCGCCCCGCCCCCCGCCGCCCCGACGCACCACCGCCGACCCGACCACCGCCGCCCCGCGACAGCCGACGTCAGGCGGCAGTAGCGGCGCGGTCCTCCAGCAGGGACGCGTCGACGTCGCCGGTGTGCCCGCGCAGGTACGCCGCGCGGCCGAGCACGAACACGTAGCCGAAGAACACCGCCTCTGCCAGGATGCCGATGCCGAGCCGGGCCCAGGTGGGCAGCCCTGACGGGGTCACGAAGGCCTCGATGAGCCCGCTCACGAAGAGCACCCCGACCAGGCCCAACGCCACGGTGCCGGCGGTGCGCCCCTCGCGGGCCACCGACTGCGAGCGGCTCAGCGCGCCCGGTTCGACCCAGGACCAGAAGAGCCGGAACCCGACGCCCGCGGCCACGAAGACGGCGGTGAGCTCGAGCAACCCGTGCGGGAGCAGCAGGCCGAAGAAGTGGGCGCCGTGGTCGTGCCGGATCATGATCGACCCGATGATCGCGAGGTTGGCGATGTTGGTGAAGAGCAGGTAGACGACCGGCACCCCGAGGATGCCCAGTCCCAGGCAGAGGGCCGTCACCCAGGCGTTGTTGACCCAGACCTGGGCGGCGAAGTGCGAGGCGGCGTGCTCGCTGTAGTAGCCCTCGAAGTCCTCCTCCACCAGCTGGTCGACCTCGTCGGCCGACAGCAGCGTCTGCTCGACCTCGCCGTGCCCGAGCAGCCACCAGATCATCACCGCCGCCACCACCACGTTGGCGCCCATCGTGGCCAGCCACCACCAGCGCAGCCGGTACAGGGCGGCGGGGAAGCGCTCGGTCACGAACGACGCGACGGCGCCCCAGGTGGTCACCCGGCTGCCGGAGGAGCGGGTGCGCGCCCGCGCCAGCACCGAGGACAGGTAGGCGACCACCGACGCGTCGGGAGCCGAGGTACGCACCACCGAGAGGTGTGTGGCGGCGCGCTGGTAGAGCTCCACGAGCTCATCGCTCTCGGCCCCGCTCAGCCGGCGCCGCCGGGTCAGTTCCTCGAGGCGTCGCCACTCCAGGTGGTGCGCGAGCACGTAGGCGTCCAGATCCACGCCCCGAGCCTAGGCGCTGACCCCTATGCTGGCGGCGATGTCCTCCACGTCCGCGCGCGCCCCGGAGTTCGCCACCCTCACCGAAGACGACCTGGTCACCGGCGAGGCCGTCGCCCTCGACCTGCCCCCGGCGGGCCTGGGCACCCGGATCGCCTCCGGACTCATCGACGTCGCCGCCACCCTCGTCCTGCTGATCGCAATGATGTTGGTCGCGCTGGTCGCGGCCCTCGACACCGACGAGGCGCTGCTGTGGGTCGCCTACATCGCCACGATGATCACCGCGTTCCTGGTCTGGCCGACCGCCATCGAGACGCTGACCCGCGGCCGCTCCCTGGGCAAGCTCGCGCTCGGGCTGCGCACGGTGCGCGACGACGCCGGCCCGATCACGTTCCAGCACGCGTTCGTGCGGGCGCTGGTCGGGTTCGTGGAGATCTACGCCTTCACCGGGGCGCCCGCCTTCTTCTCCGCCCTGCTCAGCAGCAAGGGCAAGCGGCTCGGCGACTACGCGGCCGGCACCTACGTCGTCCGGGACCGGATGCCCCTGCGCCTGGCGCCGCCGCCGCCGATGCCGCCTCCGCTGGCCAGTTGGGCGGCCACCGCCGACATCGCGAGCCTGCCCGTCCCGCTCGCGCTGGGCGTGCGCCAGTTCCTCTCCCGCGCCCCCCACCTCGATCCCCGCTCGCGCCACGATCTGGGCGTGCGTCTGGCCGTCGAGGTCAGCCAGTACGTCGCGCCCGCCCCGCCGCCCGGCACCCCGCCCGAGCCCTACCTCGCCGCGGTGATCGCCGGGCGCCGCGAGCGCGACGCGGCCCGTCTGCGACGCGAGGAGCAGCTGCGGCGCCGGCTCGGCGTCGGGCGCCGCCGATGAGCACGTCCGCCGATCTCGCCGAGGTCGTCCGCCGTGAGCGGCTGCTGCTCGACCCCACCCTGCGGGTGTGCCGCGAGGACCTCGAGCGCCTGCTGCACCCCGACTTCGTCGAGTACGGCGCGTCCGGGCGCGTGTGGGACCGCGAGACCCTGATCGCCGCGCTGAGCACCGACGCCGAGGTGTCCGGACAGGCGGAGGGCTTCACGGCGGTCCCGCTGGGCCCCGGAGTGGTCCTGGTGACCTACCGGATCTCCGGCTCGTCCGGCTCGTTGCGCAGCTCCGTGTGGGTCGACGAGGCGCCCGAGGGCTGGCGGCTGCGCTTCCACCAGGGCACCCGCTCACCGGACACGGCGCCCGGCCACCCCTGACGGCGCCCGGCAACCCCTGACGGCCCGGCCACCACTGACGGCGCCCGCCGTCCTCACAGCAGCGGCAGCACCGTGTCGCGGACCCTCTCGTCGGCGCAGACCAGCACCGGCAGGTCGATGTCGGTGGGCAGGTAGTCGGAGCCGTCGGGATGGGTCACGCTGCCGCCGACCTCGCGGGTGAGCAGGGTGCCGGGCACGTGGTCCCAGGGCTTCGTCATCCCGTAGAGCACGTAGTCGGTGGCGCCGGTGACCAGCTGGGGGAAGTCCACCCCGCAGCACACCCAGGACAGCTCCATCGGGTCCAGGGCGCCCAGCGAGGTGCCGACCCGGCCCCGCATCGAGGTCACCCCGCGCGGACGCCGCGGATCCGCGGGCGTCGGCTGGCGAAGCCGCACTCCGTCGGCCCAGGCCCCGGCGCCACGCTCGGCGACGTAGGCGCGCGCGTGCGCGGGCTGCCAGATCCAGCTGCGCACGATCTCCCCACCGCGGACCTCACCGACCATCACGGCGTGGTCGGGCGAGCCGTGCACGAAGTTCTTGGTCCCGTCGATCGGGTCCACGCAGAACCAGTGCTCCACGCGGTCGAGCCCGTGCAGCAGCGAGGGGTCCGCCGAGACCGCCTCCTCGCCGACGATCAGCGCGTCGGGGTAGGCCGCCTGCAGCCGCCGGGTGATGGCCACCTCGGCCTCGCGGTCGGCGACGGTGACCAGGTCACCGGGGTTCTTCTCCATCACCTCGTGCTCGGCCAGGGCGCGGAAGCGCGGCTCGACGAGCTCCGCGGCGACCTCCTGCAGCAGTGCGAGCACGGCGTCGCTGTCCATGGCCGCCACTATGCCAAAACCCGCCCGCCCCGCCGGGAGGGGGCTGGGGCCCGTCCCGGCTCAGTCGGTACGTCGGTAGGCCAGATCGGTGATCGAGCGGCCGGCGGCCAGGCCTTTACGCTCGAACCTGGTGACCGGGCGCGGCGCCCAGCGCTCGACCACGCCGCCGACCAGGCGGGGCTCGGCGTCGAGGACCTCCACCATCTGCTCGGCGTACTCCGCCCAGTCCGTGGCCAGGCGCCACACCGCCCCGGGCGTGAGCCGCGAGGCCGCCCGCGCGACGAATTCCGGGTTGACCAGGCGCCGCTTGTGGTGACGCTTCTTGTGCCACGGGTCGGGGAAGAAGGTCCACAGCTCAGCCAGCGCGCCGGGGGCGAGCAGGTGCTCCAGGGACCAGACCGCGTCCACCGAGCAGAACCGCACGTTCGTGGCGCCCGCCTCGGCGACCCGGCCCAGGCCCTCGGCCACTCCGGGGCGCCACACCTCGAAGGCCAGCACGTTAACGTCGGGTCGCGCCGCGGCCAGGGCGGCGGTCGCCTCGCCGACCCCCGAGCCGATCTCCACCACCAGCGGCGCCGGGCGCGCGAAGCTCCCCGCCAGGGTGAAGCCCGGGTCGTCGACCGCCTCGTCGGGGATCACCCACTCCCCCGCGTGCGCCTCCCAGGCCTCGCGCTGGCGGTCGGTGAACCGGCTGCCGCGCCGCGAGTAGGTCAGCACCTCGCGCACCCGGCGTCCGTCCTCGGTGAGCCGGTGGTGCGGGCGCGCCGGGCGTACGCCGCGCTGGTCCGCGTCGTCGCCGGACTGCGGGACGGCGGGAGGCTCGGCGGGCGGGCCGGAGGTCTCGGGCGAGAGGGGCACGGCGTTCTCCTGCGCGGGTCAGGGGGAGACGGGAGGAAAGGACTGGCTGAAAAAAGGCGAACGGCCCCGGACCGCGAGGTCCGGGGCCGTTCGGTGCTGCTGGTGAGGCTAGATCACTTGGTGATCTTGGTGACCCGGCCGGCGCCGACGGTGCGGCCACCCTCGCGGATCGCGAACTTCAGGCCCTCGTCCATCGCGATGGGCTGGATGAGCTCGACCGACATCTCGGTGTTGTCACCCGGCATGACCATCTCGGTGCCCTCGGGAAGGGTCACGACGCCCGTAACGTCCGTGGTACGGAAGTAGAACTGCGGGCGGTAGTTGTTGAAGAACGGCGTGTGACGGCCGCCCTCCTCCTTCGAGAGGATGTAGACCGACGCGTCGAAGTTGGTGTGCGGCGTCGTGGTGCCCGGCTTGATGACGACCATGCCGCGCTCGACGTCCTCGCGCTTGGTGCCACGAAGCAGCAGACCGACGTTCTCACCGGCCTGGCCCTCGTCGAGCAGCTTGCGGAACATCTCGACACCGGTGACGGTCGACTTCATCGCGCCCTCGCGGATGCCGACGATCTCGACCTCCTCGTTGACCTTGATGATGCCGCGCTCGATACGGCCGGTGATGACCGTGCCGCGACCGGTGATCGTGAAGACGTCCTCGACGGGCATGAGGAAGGGCTTCTCGGTCTCACGCTCGGGGGTCGGGATGGCCTCGTCGACCGCCGCCATGAGCTCGAGGATCGACTTGCCCCACTTCTCGTCGCCCTGCAGCGCCGGGAAGGCAGCCACGCGGACCACGGGGATGTCGTCGCCGTCGTACTCGTACTCGGAGAGGAGCTCGCGCACCTCCATCTCGACGAGCTCGATGAGCTCCTCGTCGTCGACCATGTCGCACTTGTTCAGGGCGACAACCAGGGCGGGAACGCCGACCTGGCGGGCGAGCAGGACGTGCTCGCGGGTCTGCGGCATGGGGCCGTCGGTGGCCGCGACCACCAGGATGGCGCCGTCCATCTGCGCCGCGCCGGTGATCATGTTCTTGATGTAGTCGGCGTGACCGGGGCAGTCGACGTGCGCGTAGTGACGGCTCTCCGTCTGGTACTCCACGTGCGCGATCGAGATCGTGATGCCGCGCTGACGCTCCTCGGGAGCCTTGTCGATCTCGTCGAACGCCGAAGCGGCGTTCAGGTTCGGGTACGCGTCGTGCAGCACCTTGGTAATCGCCGCGGTCAGCGTCGTCTTACCGTGGTCGATGTGACCGATGGTGCCGATGTTGACGTGCGGCTTGGTCCGCTCGAACTTCGCCTTAGCCACTGGGGCTCCTCCTGGTGTGGGTTGTTACTTGACTCGTACTGGGGTGATGCCGAGGTCCGGACGAGATTACTCGCCGCGAACCTTCTTGATGATCTCGTCGGCGACGTTCTGAGGAACCTCGGCGTACGAGTCGAACTCCATCGAGTACGAAGCCTGGCCGGAGGTCTTGGACCTCAGGTCGCCAACGTACCCGAACATCTCTGACAGCGGCACAAGGGCGTTGACGACGCGGTCGCCGTGACGGTCCTCCATGCTGCTGACCTGGCCGCGCCGCGAGTTGATGTCACCGATCACGTCTCCAAGGAAGGAGTCGGGAGTGGTGACCTCGACCGCGAACACGGGCTCGAGCAGGACCGGCTTCGCCATCCGTGCGGCCTCCTTGAAGGCCGCGATGCCGGCGATCTTGAAGGCGAGCTCGGAGGAGTCGACGTCGTGGTAGGCGCCGTCCTCGAGCGAGACCTTCACGTCGACCATCGGGTAGCCGGCGAGGACGCCGAACTCCATGGCCTCCTGGGCACCGTGGTCGACCGAGGGGATGTACTCCCGCGGGATGCGACCACCGGACACGTTGTTGGCGAACTCGTAGCCGGCACCGTGACCGGTCTCGGGGTCGGTGTTCGGCTCGATCGAGATGACGATCTTGGCGAACTGACCCGAGCCACCGGTCTGCTTCTTGTGGGTGTAGCTGTGGTTCGAGACCTTGCGGCGGATCGTCTCGCGGTAGGCCACCTGCGGCTTGCCGACGGTCGCCTCGACGCGGAACTCGCGACGCATGCGGTCGACCAGCACGTCGAGGTGCAGCTCGCCCATGCCGGCGATGATCGTCTGGCCGGTCTCCTCGTCGGTCTTGACGGTGAAGGTGGGGTCCTCCTCCGACAGCCGCTGGATGGCCGTGCCCAGCTTCTCCTGGTCGCTCTTGGTCTTGGGCTCGATCGCGACCTCGATCACCGGGGCCGGGAACGTCATCGACTCCAGGACGACCGGCTTCTGCACGTCGCAGAGCGTCTCGCCGGTGGTGGTGTCCTTGAGACCCATCACCGCGACGATCTGGCCGGCGCCGACCGAGGCGATCTCCTCACGCTTGTTGGCGTGCATCTGGTAGACCTTGCCGATCCGCTCCTTGCGGCCCTTGACCGAGTTGAGCACGGTCGCGCCCGCCTCGAGCTTGCCCGAGTAGACGCGGACGAAGGTCAGCTTGCCCAGGTGCGGGTCGGAGGCGATCTTGAACGCCAGGCCGGCGAACGGCTCGTCGTCGGCGGGACGACGCTTGATGATCGTCTCCTCGTCGTTGACCTTGTGACCCTCGACGGCCTCGATGTCGAGCGGCGAGGGCAGGTACTTGACGACCGCGTCGAGCAGGGGCTGGACGCCCTTGTTCTTGAACGCGGTGCCGCACAGGATCGGGTTGACCTTGTCGGCCAGCGTGGCGCGACGGATGGCCGCCTCGAGCTCCTCGACGGTGAACTCCTCACCCTCCAGGTACTTCTCCATGATGGCGTCGTCGGCGTCCGCGATCGTCTCGAGGAGCTTCACGCGGTACTCCGCGGCCTGCTCGGCGAGCTCGGCGGGGATCTCCTCGACCTCGTAGTCCTCACCGATCGTGGTCTCGCCACGCCAGGTCAGGGCACGCATGCCGACGAGGTCCACGACACCGATGAAGTCGCCCTCGGCGCCGATCGGGAGCTGCAGGACCAGCGGGGTGGAGTTCAGCCGCTCGATGATCATGTCGACGCAGCGGAAGAAGTCCGCGCCGGTGCGGTCCAGCTTGTTCACGAAGCACATCCGGGGCACGGAGTACTTGTTGGCCTGGCGCCACACCGTCATCGTCTGCGGCTCGACACCGGCAACACCGTCGAACACCGCGACGGCACCGTCGAGGACGCGCAGCGAACGCTCGACCTCGACCGTGAAGTCGACGTGTCCGGGGGTATCGATGATGTTGATCTGGTGCTTCTTCCACCAGCAGGTCGTCGCGGCGGACGTGATGGTGATGCCGCGCTCCTGCTCCTGCTCCATCCAGTCCATCGTGGCGGCGCCCTCGTGGACCTCACCGATCTTGTACGTGATGCCCGTGTAGAACAGGATCCGCTCGGTGGTGGTGGTCTTGCCGGCGTCGATGTGCGCCATGATGCCGATGTTGCGGACCTGGTTGAGGTCCGTGGTGATGTCGACAGCCACTTAAGTG
Organism: Nocardioides sp. Z43_10; assembly: GCF_059766615.1. Taxonomy (NCBI): domain Bacteria; kingdom Bacillati; phylum Actinomycetota; class Actinomycetes; order Propionibacteriales; family Nocardioidaceae; genus Nocardioides; species Nocardioides sp. Z43_10. Next base: position 241,047 of record NZ_JCBAJY010000002.1, read on the forward strand.
TCGTCCCCTCGGAGAAGTCGGGAGGTGGATCGGTCCGATCGGACCGATGTCACCAGCGGTAGTGCGCGAAGGCCTTGTTGGACTCGGCCATCTTGTGGGTGTCCTCACGCTTCTTCACCGCGGCGCCGAGGCCGTTGCTCGCGTCGAGGATCTCGTTCATCAGCCGCTCCGACATCGTCTTCTCGCGACGGGCCTGGGCATAGCCGACGAGCCAGCGCAGGGCCAGCGTCGTGCTGCGGTTGGGCTTGACCTCGATCGGGACCTGGTAGGTCGCACCGCCGACGCGGCGGGACTTGACCTCGATAGCCGGCTTCACGTTGTCGAGCGCACGCTTGAGCGTGACGACCGGGTCGGTGCCGGTCTTCTCGCGGCAGCCCTCGAGCGCCGTGTAGACGATGCGCTGCGCAACCTGCTTCTTGCCGTCCTGCAGGACCTTGCTGACCAGCTGGGTGACGACCTGCGAACCGTAGACCGGGTCGACGTCGAGCGGGCGCTTCGGGGCGGGACCCTTACGCGGCATTAGCTCTTCTCCTTCTTCGCGCCGTAACGGCTGCGGGCCTGCTTGCGGTTCTTGACACCCTGGGTGTCGAGCGAGCCGCGGATGATCTTGTAGCGGACACCGGGGAGGTCCTTCACCCGGCCGCCGCGAACGAGCACGATCGAGTGCTCCTGAAGGTTGTGACCCACACCGGGGATGTACGCCGTGACCTCGACGCCGCTGGACAGGCGCACGCGGGCAACCTTGCGCAGGGCGGAGTTCGGCTTCTTCGGGGTGGTCGTGTAGACGCGGGTGCAGACACCGCGGCGCTGGGGCGAACCCTTGAGGGCAGGCGTCTTGCTCTTGGACACCTTGTCCTGGCGGCCCTTGCGGACCAGCTGGTTAATCGTGGGCACCTGGTGGTTCCCCTTCGTTTTCTCTCTCAGTACCCGGCGCTCTGCTGGGCACGATGATGCTGCTCTGTGTACTGGTGGTGCTCGGCGAACCTGAACCGCTACAACCCCCGCGGTCGGGCGTGTCGCCCTTCCCCGATAGTCACCACACGGGTAACTTGCGCCGGGATCCGTGCCCGTCACCGGCGGTTTCGACCCGCCGACTACTTCCGAGCACGCGCAACGGCCTGGTTGTTCCAGACACGAGGGAAAAGACTACTCGGCCGCACAATGCCGGTCAAAACGCGGCGACCGGGCCCGAACAGGGCCACCGCGAGCAGCACGCCGACCATCGTCATCGCCCCTCCCCCGAGCAGCGTCCAGCGGGCTCCGAAGACCTCGCCGATCCAGCCGACCACGGGAGCGCCCAGCGGGGTCCCGCCCATGAAGATCATCATGTACAGCGCCATCACCCGCCCCCGCAGGGCCGGCTCCACCGACATCTGGATGACGGTGTTGGCGGCCGTGATCATGGTCAGCGCGCTGACCCCGAGCACCGGCATCCACAGCGCGAACGACCAGTAGTGCGGCAGCAGCCCCGCCACCACCTCGGAGGCCCCGAAGGCCAGCGCGGCGAGCACCACCAGGCGCTGACCGACGTGCGTGCGCCGGGCCGCGAGCAGGGCGCCGGCGAGCGAGCCGACCGCCATCACCGAGCCCAGCAGGCCGTACTCGGTGGGCCCCTTGTCGAAGACCTCGGTGGCCATCAGCGCGGAGGTCATCTGGAAGTTCAGCCCGAAGGTGCCCGCGAAGAACACGATCGTCAGGATCAGCAGCAGGTCCGGGCGGCCGCGCACGTAGCGGATGCCCTCGCGCACGCCTCCGGCTCCCTTGCGCAGTGGCTCGGGGGTGGCCAGCAGCGCGGGGTTCATCCCGCGCAGGGCGACGATCGGGGCGGCGTAGGTGAAGGCGTTGATGATGATCACCCAGCCGGTGGCCACCGCTCCCCCGCCGAGCGCGGCGATCAGCAGGCCGGCGATGGCGGGTCCGACGAGACGCGCGGCGTTGAACGAGGCGGAGTTGAGGCCGACGGCGTTGCTCAGGTCCTCGCGGGTGACGATCTCGCTGACGAACGACTGCCGGGCGGGACCGTCGAAGGCGGTGCCGATGCCGAAGACGAAGGCCAGCACGTAAACGTGCCACACCTCGGCGACCCCGGTCACCGCGAGGAGACCGAGGACGAGGGCGGGCAGCGCCATCATCACCTGGGTGACCTGCAGCAGGGTCCGCTTGGAGACCCGGTCGGCGACCAGCCCGGCGTAGGGCGAGAGCAGCAGGATCGGCAGGAACTGCAGTCCGGTGGTGATGCCCAGCGCGGTGCCGCCGCTGGTGGCCAGCTGCAGGACCAGCCAGTCCTGGGCGACGCGCTGCATCCAGGTGCCGACGTTGGAGACGACACCGCCTGCGGCGTAGAGACGGTAGTTGGCGTTGGCGAGCGCCTTGAACGTGGGAGACGTGGTGGTTCAGTCCTTCCGGGCCAGTGCTTGCAGGATGGGGGTGGCCCGGCGCAGCACCTCGCGCTCCTCGGGCTCGAGCTCGGCCAGCCGGCGGGCCAGCCACGCGTCGTGACGGCGACGATCGGCCAGCACGACCTGCCGGCCCGGCTCCGACAGCGCGACCAGCACCTGACGGCCGTCGGTGTCGTGGGGGCGGCGAACGACCAGGCCACGGTCCACGAGGGCGTTCACGGTCCGGGTCATCGACGGCGGCTGGACCCGCTCGATCGCGGCGAGCTCACCGAGGGGGCACTCCCCCTGGCGCAGCAGCGTCCCGAGGACCGCCATCGCCCCCGAGCTCAGCTCGTTGTCGGGGTGCCGCTCGGCGGCCAGACGTCGGCGCAGCCGCATCACGGACAGGCGAAGCTCGGCGGCGAGGCCGGCGTCGGTGCGCGAGGCGGGCTGAGGGATGGGCACACCTCTCCCCAACTCGTTACCGTTGCTAACTATTCCAGCAGTTTCGAGTGATGCGCGCCACAGTCGCTCCGGGGGCCCGGCGGTGGTCCGGGGGCCGGTGGTTTCCCCGGTCGGCCGGGGAACGCTGTACTTGTCGGCCGAAGTTTCGCCCGACAAGTTCAGCGATCGCCTGAGGCTCAGCCCACCCAGTTCGAGATCGGGTTGATCGCGAAGTACACCGCGAACAGCACGGCCACCACCCACATCAGCCCGTGCACCTCGCCGACCTTGCCGCGCACCACCTTGATCAGGACGTAGGCCAGGAAGCCCGCGCCGATGCCGGCCGAGATCGAGTAGGTGAACGGCATCACCACGATCGTCAGGAACGCCGGGATGGCGATCTCGAGGTCGTCCCAGTCGATGCCGCGCACCTGCTGCATCATCAGGAAGCCGACCAGCACCAGCGCCGGCACCGCGGCCTCGTTCGGCACCACACGCACCAGCGGAGCCAGGAACGTCGCCAGCAGGAACAGCACGCCGGTGACCACGGAGGCCAGACCGGTACGGGCGCCCTCGGCGACCCCGGAGGTCGACTCGATGTACGACGTGTTGGACGAGACGCTGGCGGCTCCACCCGCCGCGGCGGCGAGCGAGTCGACGATGAGGATCCGCTTGGTGTTCGGCGGGTTGCCGTCCTCGTCGAGCAGGCGCCCCTCGGCCCCGATCGCGGTCATCGTGCCCATGGTGTCGAAGAAGTCGGCCAGCAGCAGGGTGAAGATCAGCAGCGCGACGGTGACCACGCCGGCGTTCTCCCACGAGCCGAGCAGGTTGAACTCGCCGACCAGGCCGAAGTCGGGCATCTGGACGATCTTGTCCGGCCAGTCCGGGACGTTGAGGTTCCAGCCCTTGGGGTTGACCGTGCCGTCCGCGCGGAACGTCGGGCCCACGTCCGCGATCTTCTCCACGATGATGGCGATCACGGTGGTGGTCAGGATCGAGATCAGGATCGCGCCGCGCACCTGATTGACGTAGAGGCCGATCAGCAGCGCCAGGCCGATCACGAACACCAGCACCGGCCAGCCCTGCAGCTGCCCGCCGATGCCCATCTCCACCGGCACCGAGGAGGCGGTCTTGCGCACGAACCCCGCGTCGACCAGGCCGATCAGGGTGATGAACAGACCGATGCCGACCGAGATGGCCACCTTCAGCTGCCCGGGAACGGCCTTGAACACCGCCTCGCGGAAGCCGGTGAGCACGAGGACCAGGATGATCAGGCCCTCCATCACCACCAGGCCCATCGCGTCGGCCCAGGTCATCTGGTTGGCGATCGAGTAGGTGACGAAGGCGTTCAGCCCCAGTCCCGCGGCCAGTGCCATCGGGAAGTTGGCGACCACGCCCATCACCAGCGTCAGCAGACCCGCCACCAGCGCCGTCGCGGCCGCGATGGCAGCCACGTCGCCGCCGGCGAGCTGGTCGCCGTTCACGTCGGTGCCACCGGTGAGGATGATCGGGTTGAGCACCAGGATGTAGGCCATCGTCAGGAAGGTGACGATGCCGCCGCGCACCTCGCGTCCGACGGTCGATCCTCGCTGGGAGATCTTGAACCAGGAGTCGAGTGCGCCTACGGACTCGGGGGCGGTTCGTGTCGTCTGCTTGTCCACAGATGACAACTGTGTCAGATCCGGGAGCCCCATCCGAGCCATCGATGCCTGGATGAGACGAATGCGGACTTGGATCTTCGTCACACCGTGCGACCACGCAGCCGCGCCGCCGCGTCGGCCCGCCCATCGTCTAGCGTGGAGGCGTGGAGAACCGCGACGAGCAGCCGATGACGCACGAGATCGGCAACCGCACCTACCTCGTCGCCGACGTCGAGCCGCTCGACGTCGACGGCGTCCGCACGGTCACGGTCGGCACCGCGCTGTGGCTGGTCGCGTTCGTGGCCCTGCTGCCGTTCTACGGCGAGCTGAACGAGAGCGGCCGCGAGTGGTGGCTGTGGACATGCCTGGCCGGCTTCGGCCTGGGGCTGTTCGGCGTGGAGTACTGCCGCCGGCGCCGCCAGGCCCGCACGGAGGGCTAGCCGGGAGAGTCAGCCGGTAGGCCCAGCCAGGGCTAGAACGACTCCATGTCGTCGGGGTTGATCGTGTCCACCACCGGCTCGAGCGGCGGCAGCGGCTGGTGCTTGCGGGCCAGCTGGACCTCGGAGTGGGCACCGCAGCCGTGGTCGAAGGACACGATCCGGCCGTCGTCGTTGGCGCTGCCGTTCGCGCAGACCCCGAACATCTCCGAGAGCGGGCCGGCGATGCGCATCAGGAACCCGCACGTCGTGCACGGCTCGGGGGCCGCCTGGGCGACCGGGGAGGTCGGGCCGCCGTCCCCGTCGTACCAGCGCTGAGCGGCCAGGTCACGACCCTCGACCGAGAGGGTGCGCACCCGACCGAGCCCGAGGTCCGTGGCGACCTGGCGGATCTGAGCCTTGTCGTCGGCGTCGAGGGGGTCGTCGCCGAACGAGTACGTCGGGACCAGGCGCGGGTCGTCGTCCTCGACCGGGAGCAGGTCGCCGGGTGAGAGGTCGCCCGGGCGGACGCGCTCCCTCCACGGCAGCCACGGCGGGGCGACGATCGCCTCCTCGCCGGGCACCAGCACCACCTCGTCCACGGTGATCTTCTTCTGGCGCGAGGCGCGCGCCACCGTGACCGACCAGTGCCAGCCGCGGTAGCCCGGGCGCAGGCAGTCGAAGAGATGGGTGACGACGCGCTCCCCCTCGGCCTGCAGGGCGAGGTGTTCACCCACATCGGCAGCGTCGACGAGGTCGAGCAGGGCCGCGCGGGCGACGTCGACCGCGGCTGCCGCAGCGGCGTCGGGCTTGGAACGAAGGGTGGCCATCACACGCGAAATCATGACGCATGCCCCCCTCCTCTGTCGCCCCGGCCCGAGATCCGTCTCGCGAACGGCTCCCCCGAGTGCCACTGCGGCCCTACCGGCCGGACCGGCGAGACACGACCGACCAGCTGCGCGGACACCGCTCCGCGAACGCCCCGGGCGCGGCAGGATGTCCCCATGACCGCCGACCCCGACCCCACGCAGGAGCGCCCCACCACCGCGCGACGCGTCGGCTCCGCGGTGCACACCGGCGCCCGCGCCACCGCCGGCGCGCTGCGCGGGGCGGCCCGGGTGAGCGGACGGGCCGGCCGGTTCACGCTGCGCCAGGCGCGGCGCGCCTCGCACGCCGAGGGGGCGGGCGACTCGGGGCTGTCCCGGCTGATCGAGATGCACGCCTTCAACACCGCCGGCGACGCCGCGGTGGCGATCTCGCTGGCGGGCAGCCTGTTCTTCCAGGTGCCGACCGGCGAGGCCCGCGACCAGGTGGTGCTCTTCCTCGGCCTGACGATGCTGCCCTTCGCCATCGTCGCTCCGCTGATCGGGCCCTTCCTGGACCGGTTCAGCCACGGGCGCCGGTGGGCGATCGGGTCGACGATGGCGCTGCGGGCGTTCCTGTGCTGGGTGTTGGCCTCCGCGGTCGTCACCGAGTCCGCCTGGCTCTTCCCCGCCGCGCTGGGCGTGCTCGTCGCGTCCAAGGCGTACGGCGTGACCCGGGCCTCCGCGGTGCCCCGGCTCGTGCCGCGCGAGTTCACCCTGGTCAAGGCCAACGCCCGCATCTCCCTGTCCGGGGTGGTGGGCGCGTCGGTCTCCGCCCCGATCGCCGCACTGGCCGCGACCTTCGGCGCGCAGTGGTCGCTGCGCTACGCGTTCGTGCTCTTCGTGGTGGCGACGGTCCTGTCGATCCTGCTGCCCGCCAAGGTGGACTCCAGCCACGGCGAGATCAGGCTGGCGCTGCTGCCCGGCTCCACCTCGGACCGGGCGACGTACGGCGCGGGCGGCGTGAGCGCGGCGAGCGGGGAGGAGCCGGGGACCCGCACGAGCCGCCGGCGCCGGCGCGGGCCGAGCGTGCGGATGCCGCCCACCGTGGCCTTCGCGCTGCGCGCCAACGCCGGGCCGCGCTGGATGATGGGCTTCCTGACGATCTTCATGGCGTTCCTGCTGCGCGAGAACCCGATCGCGGGCTGGAGCACCGAGCTGCTGCTCGCCGTGGTGATCGGCGCCGCGGGGGCCGGCAACGTCATCGGGATCGCGATCGGCTCACTGCTGCGCCGGGTGAACCCGGCCACCACCGTGGTGCTGGCCCTGCTCGCCGACGTCGCGATGGCCCTGGTCGCCGCGCTGTTCTACGGCGTACTGCCCCTGGCCGCGCTGGGGCTGACCGCCGGCCTGGCGCAGTCGCTGGCCAAGCTGTCCCTGGACGCGACCATCCAGCGCGACGTCCACGAGCGGGTGCAGTCCAGCGCCTTCGCCCGCTCCGACACCACGCTGCAGCTAGCCTGGGTGGTCGGCGGCTTCGTCGGCATCGCGATGCCGCTGCTGCCCCGGCTCGGCCTGGGCGTCGCCTGCGGGGTGCTGGCCGCCTGGGCGATCTACGTGCTCGCGGCGCGCGTCCAGCATCCCGCGGTGCGGATCAGCTGAGCTCGAGCTCGTCGGCCAGCGCCCGCAGCAGCTTCGCGGTGGGGGCCGAGGTGCGGGTGTCGGGGTGACGCCCGTGCCGGTAGCCCTCGCCCACACCGTCGAGGAGCTTGATCAGGTCCTCCACGATGGTGGCCATCTGCTCGGGCGACTTGCGCTGCGCGCGCGACTGGTTGCGGGCCACCGAGGTCGGCGCCTCCAGCACCCGCACCTGCAGCGCCTGCTCGCCGCGACGGCCCTGGACGATGCCGAACTCGACCCGCGTCCCGGCCTTCAGCGTGGCGACGCCGTTGGGCAGCGCATCGGAGCGCACGTAGACATCGGGCCCGTCGTCCTGCGAGAGGAAGCCGAAGCCCTTCTCCGCGTCGTACCACTTGACCTTGCCACTGGGCACGGGGCCGACCTCTTCCGTAGTCCTGCGCCGCGACCCTGTGCCCCGGCGAAGGCACAGCCTAGGGGCGAGAACGCCGCGCTGCCACCGCGATGACCGGTGGAAGAGGGGGCCGGGGTCGCGCTGGGGACGGTGTGGCGCACGTCCCCTGGCTTCCTCGGCGTGCGCCTGTCATCATCGCTCGTCTACGCAAGAATGGGCCTCCGAGACAGCTGGGACGGAAGAGAGACGTGGGTTCGCACGGTCGACTCCCCCGCCCGCGCCGGCGCTCGCCGGTCGCGGGGCTTCGTCCTGCCCTCGTCTCGGCCCTCGTCACAGTCCTCGCCCTCGGCGCCGCGACCGGTGTGACCCCGGGTAGCGCCGCCGCGCCCACCGAGCCGGACTCGACGGGCTCGACCGGACCCACCCGCTCACTGCACCTCGTCGCCCTCGAGGGCCCGGGGACCGCCGGCTACCGCGGCTCGCTGCGTACCGCCGACTACCGCCTGCGCCTGCTCGAGCGGCAGCGCGACGCGCTGGCCGGCGTCGCAGCCGTCGCCCCCGTCTACCGGTGGACCACGGCCCTCAACGGCATGGCGGTCGCGCTCACCCCCAGCCAGGCCGACGAGCTTCGCGCCACGCCCGGCGTCGCCTCGGTGGAGCCCAACTCCGTACGTCGCCTGGCCGGGGCCCGCGACGGCGCCCGCTCCCCCGCGGCGACGTCGATCCGAGGTGGCGGCGCGGGCACCGTCGTCGGCGTGGTCGACACCGGGATCTGGCCCGAGAGCCCGCTGTTCACCGGACACACCGGCGAGCCGATCAGCCGCCGGTTCCGGGGCGCGTGCACCGCCGGCGACGAGTGGCCCACCGACGGCTGCGACGCCAAGCTGGTCGGGGCGCGCTGGTTCGTGGCCGGCTTCGGCGCCGACGCCGTGCGGACGACCTCCTCGCTGTCCCCGCTCGACGACACCGGCCACGGCACCCAGGTCGCCTCGATCGCGGTGGGCAACGCCGGGGTCTCGGTCAACGCCGCCGGGGAGTCGATGGGCGCCTACTCCGGGGTGGCACCCGAGGCCGCGCTCGCGGTCTACAAGGCCTGCTGGACCGCTCCCGACCCGGCCGACGACGGTTGCGCGACCGCCGACCTGGTCACCGCGATCGACCGCGCCACCCGGGACCGGGTCGACGTCCTGAACCTCTCGGTCTCCGGCGGTGGCGCCCGCGACACGGTCTCGCGGGCACTGCTGGGCGCCGCCGAGGCCGGGGTGGTGGTCAGCGCCGCGGCCGGCACCGGCGCCGCGCAGTCGGCGGCGCCGCCCTGGGTCGTCTCCGCCGGGGCCACCACCGCCTCGGTACGGCGCGGCGAGGTCCGCGTCGCCGGCGGTCCGCGCCTGAGCGGAGCCATGCTCTCGCGCCGGCGCACCCAGCCCGCCCCCCTGGTGCGCGCCGCGGACGCGGTCGCCCCCGGCGCCCGCCGGGCCGACGCCCGGGTCTGCCGGCCCGGGTCGCTGGACGCCGCCCAGGTCTCCGGCGCGGTGGTGCTCTGCGCCCGCGGCGCTCTGGGCCGCGTCGACAAGTCGCTGGCGGTCCAGCGCGCCGACGGCATCGCGATGGTGCTGGTCAACCCGCGCGGACGCGACGTCGCCGCCGACTTCCACAGCGTCCCCACCGTCCACCTCACCGCACCGGCCGGTCGCCGGCTGAAGGCATGGCTGGCGCGTCACGACGACGCCCGGGTCGCCCTCGCCCCGCTGCCGGCCGATCGCGGTCCGCTGCGGGTGGCGCCCTCCTCCCCGTCCGCCGCCGCCGGCGGCCCCGACCTGGTCGCGCCGGGCGTGGGAGTGCTGGGCGCGGTGCCGCCCACCGGCTCCGGGGCCCGTTGGGACTTCCTCACCGGCACGTCGGCCGCGGCGGCGCACGTCAGCGGCACGGCCGCGGCGCTGCTCTCCGGCGGGCTCTCGTCCGCCGAGGTCCGCTCCGCGCTGGTCACCTCGGCCCGGCCGCTGCCCGCAGCGCCGGTCGCCGAGCAGGGCTCGGGCGCACTCCGGTCGCTGCGCGCCGCGCGGCCTGGCCTGGTGCTGGCCACCCGGCTGCCCGACTACCGCGCCTGGCTGGAGCGGGGGCTGGCCACGGACGCCCTGAACCTCCCCGAGATCACCGTGGCTCCCGGGCAGCGCCAGGCCACCCGACGGGTCACCAACGCACGCGGACGGGCGCTCTACTTCTCCTCCGGTGCCCGCGGCTTCGCGCGCTACGGGGTGAGCGTGACCCCGGCCGCCCTGCGCCTGGCCCCCGGCGAGTCGGCCACCTTCCGGGTGCGCCTGGACCGGCCGGCCTCCGCCGGGCGCCGCGACGACGGGCACGTGGTGTGGCGAGGCGCCGACGGCTCGCGGGTCACCATCCCCGTGCTCGTGAGTCCTTGAGCCCCGACCCCCTCACAGCCCCAGGGTCCGGGTCGACTCCTCGCGCATCGCCACCTTGCGGATCTTGCCGGTGACCGTCATCGGGAACTCCTCGACGAACAGCACGTAGCGCGGGACCTTGTAGTGCGCCAGCCGGTCGCGGGCGAAGTCGCGCACCTGCTCGGCGTCGACGCGGGCACCGGGCCGGGCCCGGACCCAGGCACACAGCTCCTCGCCGTACCGCTGGTCGGGCACCCCCACCACCTGGACGTCCTCGATGTCGGGGTGGGCGTAGAGGAGCTCCTCGATCTCGCGGGGGTAGATGTTCTCGCCACCGCGGATCACCATGTCCTTGATCCGCCCGACGATCGTGCAGTAGCCGTCCTCGCGCATCACCGCCAGGTCCCCGGTGTGCATCCAGCCCTCGGCGTCGATCGCCTCGCGGGTGCGCTGCTCGTCGTTGAAGTAGCCGAGCATGACGCTGTAGCCGCGCGTGCACAGCTCCCCGGTCTCGCCCCGAGGCAGGGTGCTGCCGGTGCTCGGGTCGACGACCTTGACCTCGACGTGGGGATGCACCCGCCCGATGGTCGCCGTGCGCCGGTCGAGGTCGTCGTCGGCGCGGGTCTGGCAGCTCACCGGGGACGTCTCGGTCATCCCGTAGGCGATCGCCACCTCGGCCATGTGCATCTCCTCGATGCAGCGACGCATCACCTCGACCGGGCAGATGGACCCGGCCATCACGCCGGTGCGCAGGGTGGAGAGGTCGTGGCTGGCGAACGTCGGGTGGCTCTGCATCGCGATGAACATCGTCGGCACGCCGTACAGCGCGGTGCAGCGCTCCTCCGCGACGGTGCGCAGCGTGGTCTCGGGGTCGAAGCCGGGGCCCGGGATCACCATCGTGGCGCCGTGGGTGAGGCAGCCGAGGTTGGCCATCACCATCCCGAAGCAGTGGTAGAAGGGCACCGGGATGCACAGCCGGTCCTCGGCGGTGAAGCCGATCAGCTCGGTGGTGAAGAAGCCGTTGTTGAGGATGTTGCGGTGCGAGAGGGTGGCGCCCTTCGGGTTGCCGGTGGTGCCGGAGGTGTACTGGATGTTGATCGGATCGTCCGGGCTCAGCCCGGTCGCGCGCTCGGCGAGTGCCCCGGCCGGCAGGTCCGCGCCCTGCGCCACCAGCGCGGCCCAGTCCCCGGTGTCGAGCAGCACCACCCGCTCGAGGTCCGGGCAGTCGTCGCGCACCTGCGCCACCATCGCGGCGTAGTCGCTGGTCTTGAAGCTGCTCGCGCACAGCAGCAGCCGCAGCCCGCTCTGCCGCAGGGCGTAGGCCAGCTCGTGTGAGCGGTACGCGGGGTTGAGGTTGACCAGGATCGCGCCGACCCTGGCCGCGGCGACTTGGACGATGGTCCACTCCGCGCAGTTGGGGGCCCAGATGCCCACCCGGTCGCCGACCGCGATCCCGGCACCGATCAGCCCCCGCGCCAGCGCCTCCACGTCACGGTCGAGCTCGCGCCAGGTCCAGCGCCGACCGGTCGCCACCTCGACCAGGGCCTCGCCGAGCGGGTACGACGCGACGGTGCGCGCGAAACTCTCCCCGATCGTCTCCTCCAGGAGGGGCGGGCTGGTCTCACCGACGGCGTAGGACTCCATGCCTGCACCCTAGTGACCCCGGTCACAGTGCTCAGGAATCCCGGGCCACGCTCATCTCCCGGTCGCCGAACAGGACCACGTCGCCGGCCAGCAGCGTCGCGGGCTTGCCGGCGGTGAGCTCCCGGTTGACACCCTGGCGGCGCAGCATGGATCCGTTGGTCGACCCGCGGTCCATCACCACCAGGACGCCGTCGCTGAGGTGGAACTGCGCGTGCGTCTTGGACAGCGACATGTCCGCCGAGGGCAGGGGCACCAGGTGCCGCACCGGCTCGCCGGCCCGCCCCTCGGGGCGCCGCCCGACCAGGCCGAGCCCTTCGACCACGAAGCTGGTGCCGGTGTCGAAGGTGACCCGCCAGCGGGCGCCGAGGACCGGTGAGCCGGGGCGGAGCACGGTGCGTCCCCCGGCTGGCTGGTCGATGGGCTGGGCGGGCGGCTGGGCGATCGGCTGGGCGGGGGCGGGCGGGTACGACGGAATGGCCGGCGCGATCAGGGGCGGCGCGACCGGGGTCGACGACACCGGGGCCGGTGCGACCGGAGGCGGCGACACCGGGACCGGCTCCGCGACGGGCGGCGCCGCCGGCGGCTGGACGGCCGGGGGCTGGACGGGCGGCAGCTGAGCGGCCGGGGGCTGAGCGGCGGGGGGCTGGAACGCGGGCTGCTCCGGCGCCGCCGCCGGCACCAGTCGCATCGCCGTGAGGTTGACGATGTGGCGCGGGCCGCGGTCCTCCTCCTGGTCCACCTCGGGCGGCGGCGGGCGGACGTCGACCACGATCGAGTGGGCGAGCCGGTCGTGCAGCCCTCGCCGCTGCCGGCCGCGGTCCATCAGCGCCGTCCAGGCCAGCGTCGCCACCCCCAGCCCGAACGTCGGCAGGGTGGAGACACCCAGCACCAGCCCGCGCAGGAGGGCGCGGCCCACGCCGATCGGCGTGCCGGTGCCGTGGTGGACGACCCGCACCCCGAGCAGCGCCTTGCCCGGCGACGCGCCGGTGAGGCCCTGCACCACGGCGAAGAGCAGGCTGAGTAGGAGCACGGCGGCGACCACGGCGCCGATGCCGGGCCAGAGCCGGTCGCGCTCCATCAGGAAGTACCAGGCCGCCCAGCCCGCGGCGGCGTACGCCGACCAGGCCAGGAGGCGGTCGACGGCGAAGGCGTAGAAGCGACGGTCCAGGCCGGCGGCGGGGAACGTCGGTGCGACGGGGGCGACGACGGCCGGAGCCGGCGCGCTCATCGGGCGAGCGGCCGCGGGGCGGTCCTGTGCCGGCGGCGCACGGACGCGAGGCTCATGGCTGGGTGACCTGGATGGTGACGCTGTCACCGAGGTCGAGCACGGCGCCAGGGATGAGCTGGACGGCCACGCCGGGTCGCAGGTCCTCGGGAGGAAGCCCCGGCTGGACCAGCACCGTGCCGTTGGTCGAGCCCATGTCGGTGACGACCGCGGTGCCGTGGTCGGCGCCCGAGCCTGGCCGGATCTCCAGGTGGGTGGAGGAGATCTCCTTCTGCGGGCTCGGCACCGTCACCAGGCGCGGCTGCTCGGTCGAGGTGAAGCGACGTGCCTCCGGCGCGCGGCCCACCAGGATCACCCGGTCCACCTCGACGGTGTCCCCGCTCGAGATCGTCAACCGCGCCACCGGGCGCGAGACCACGCTCGGCGGCGGAGGCTGACCGGGCAGGCCCGGGTGCTGGCGCGCGAACTGGCCGGGCTCCCAGCCACCGGCGCGCGTCATGCCGTCATGGTCGGCGTCGCCGGCCACCGGCGGGCCGAACCCGGGGGGCGGCGACGGGTAACCGCCGGGCGGGCTCGGCGGCGGGCTCGCGGGCAGCGGCGGCGGCGGCGCGAACGGGTCGGAGGGCGCCAGGATCTCGCGGGCCACCTCCGGGGGGAGGGTCTGGATCGGCTCGGTGGGCCGGGAGTCCTCGATCGGCTCCGGCAGCGGGTCGAGGTCGGGGACGGCCGCGAGCACCGGCTGCTCCGGCTCGGCCTCCTCCGGGGCGATCTCCTCCCCGGCGGGCTCCTCCGGGGCGACCTCCTCCCCGGCGGGCTCCTCCGGGGCGAGCACCTCGATCACCTCGGGCACCTCGGGCACGGGGTCGTGCCGCACGGGCTCCTCCGGCTCGGGCGCCTCGTGGGCGGCCTCCTGCGCAACGGCGCCCTCCAGCACGGCCTCGTCCGGGACCGGGTCCGGGCTCACCGGCGAGGCGACCGGCCGGGCCGGCTCCCGCAGGCCGCCCAGGCGGACCAGGCCCGCGTCGACGACCAGGTCGGCCTCGTCCATGTCCGCGTCCGCGTCGAGCAGCACCGTGAAGACGCTGACGTCGGTGAGGGTCCGCTCGGTCCAGGTGGCGCTTCCCGAGCCGTCCAGCACCACGGCACCGTCACCGGTCACCGCGCTCACCCGGGCCTCGCCGCGCAACAGCACCCGCAGACCGTCCTCGGTGGGCGCCCACAGCACGAACGCCGGCAGCTCGCGCAGCCCGGCGGCGACCAGCGTGTCGAGGAGCTCGGCGAAGTCGGCGCCCGCGTCGACCAGCTCCCACAGCCCGGCCACCCGGTGTCGCTGCGTGGGCGGCAGCAGCACGCTCGCGTGCTCGCCCAGGATCCCGAACCAGGTCCCCGGACGGAACGCCCGCGGCGTACGGCGAGCGGCCGGCTCGTCACCCAGGTGGTCGTGGCTCATGGAAGTGCCCCCAGTTTCTTTTCCAGACTCTCGCGCAGGCGCTCGGAGTCATAGGAGTCGTCGTGCCGCGCCAATCCCACCACATCCACCACCACTGCGGTGGCGTTGTCCTTGCCTCCGGCCTCGACCGCGGCCGAGACGGTCCGGTCGGCGGCGTCGCGGGGGTCGGGGGCGCCGACCAGGATCTCCTCCATCCGGGCGTGCTCGAGCATGCCGCTGACGCCGTCGGAGACCAGCACCAGGCGCTCGGCGCCCGAGAGCGGGAACAGGAAGTAGTCGGCCTCGTCCAGCCTGGGGCCGCCCAGGGCTCGGGTGACGACGTGGCGCTCGGGATGCACGGCGGCGTCCTCGGGGGTGATCACGCCCGCGTCGACCAGCTCCTGCACCAGCGAGTGGTCCACGCTCACCTGCTCGAGGCGCTGGTCGACGACCCGGTAGACGCGCGAGTCGCCGAGGTTGGCCAACAGCCACTTGGGGCCCTCCTCGTCCTCGACCAGCAGCGCGACCACCGCCGTCGTCCCGGCGTACCACTGGGGGTCTCCCCCCTCACGCTGGCGGGCGCTGTAGGCGTGGATCTCCTGCTGGCAGGCCCGCAGTGTCTGCGCCACCACCTCCGCGCCGCGGCGCGAGTCGTAGCCCTCGTCGGCCAGCCGCGCGAACTGCTCGACCACGATCCGGCTGGCGACGTCGCCCCCGGCGTGCCCGCCCATCCCGTCCGCGACGACGAACACCGGCGGGGCGGCCAGGAACGAGTCCTCGTTGACCTCGCGGACCCGCCCGACGTCCGTGGCGGCCCCGTGGTGCAGGTCGACGCGGCTCACCCGCGCCCCCCTGCCGGAGTGCGGGGTGCGGAGGCCGCGACCGGCAGCAGTAGTTTGGAGGCGATGGCCAGTTCCGAGCACGAGCAGGGCGCGAGCGACGACCTCACCGGCGACGCCCCCGCCAGGACCCTCGCCGACCAGCTCCGCGGCTGGCCGGACGATCGTCTTGCCCGGCTGCTGCGCGCACGTCCCGATCTCGCCACTCCAGCTCCCCACGACTCCGCACAGCTGGCGTCCAGGGCCGCCACCCGTTCTTCTCTGACGCGAGCCCTCGACCAGCTGACCCAGCTCGAGCTCTCCGTCCTTGATGCCCAGGTGGTTCAGGGTCAAACCACCCGGGCGGCGCTCGTCGCCAGCGTGCACGCCGACCCGCGCCGTGTCGAGGAGGCCGTGGACCACCTCCTGGACCTGGTCCTGATCTGGTCGTCCACCGGCGGGCTGCGTCCGCTCTCCGGCGTCGCGGAGGTGCTCGGCGCACCCGGCGCACCCGGGGTCAGCGGTCTGCGCCAGGTCTCCGCCGGCGCCCCCACCGCCGAGGTGGTGCGCCGACGCATCGAGGCGCTCTCGCCGGCGGCCCGGGCCCTGCTCGAGCACGTCACCGACAGCGGCGGCGAGGGCACGACGGGCTCCGCGCGCACCACCGTGCTGCCCCAGGACGCCACCACGCCGGTCGAGGAGCTGCTCGCGCACCGGCTGCTGCTGCCCCGCGACGGCGGGCTGATGCAGGTGCCCGGCGAGGTCGGGCTCGCCCTGCGTGGCGGGTGCACCACCGCGAAGCCCGTCGACGAGGTGCCCGAGCTGCTCACCTCCATGCGCAGCGAGGCGCTGGTCGACCGCACCGCGGCCGGCGCCGCGTTCGAGCTGGTACGGCGCGTCGAGCTGCTCCTCGACCACTGGGGGACGCAGCCGCCCGGCGTGCTGCGCGGCGGCGGGCTGGGCGTGCGCGACCTGCGGGCCACCGCGCTGCACCTGCACGTCGACGAGCCGACCGCGGCCCTGCTGGTCGAGGTGGCCGCCGCCGCGGGACTGCTCGCCTCCGGGTCCGACTCCCACGGCACGCCGTCGTGGCTGCCGACCGACACCTTCGACGCCTGGGTGCAGAAGCCGATCGCCGCACGGTGGCTGACCCTGGCCACCACCTGGCTGGCCAGCCCCCGGACCATCGCCCTGGTCGGCACCCGCGACCAGGCGGGGAAGACCTGGAACGCGCTGGCCCCCGAGCTGTCGAGCATGCTCGTGCCCGAGACGCGCCGGCTGACGCTGGAGGTCCTCGCCGCGCTCGCCCCGGGCGAGGCCCTGGCCGCCGGCACCGGCACCCCTTCGCTGGTGCAGCGGCTGGCCTGGCTGCGCCCACGCCGGCCGCGGGTGCGCGCCGAGATGGTCGTCTGGTCGGTCGACGAGGCCGCGGTGCTCGGGGTGACCGGGCTCGGCGCGGTCGCCACGCACGCCCGGCTGCTGCTGGCCGGCGACACCACCGCGGCGGTCGAGGCCCTCGAGCGGCTGCTGCCCCAGCCGATCGACCACGTGCTCCTGCAGGCCGACCTGACCGCGGTGGCCCCCGGCCCGCTGGAGTCGGGCATCGCCCGGCGCCTCCAGCTCGTCGCCGACATCGAGTCGCGCGGCGGCGCGACGGTCTACCGCTTCACCCCCGGGTCGGTGCGCCGTGCCCTGGACGCCGGCTGGTCCGCCGCGGAGGTGCACGAGTTCGTCGCCTCCGTCTCCCGCACGCCGGTCCCGCAGCCGTTGAGCTACCTGATCGACGACAGCGCACGCACCTTCGGCACCATCCGGGTCGGCCACGCCGAGGCGTTCCTGCGCGCCGACGACGAGTCCGCGCTCACCGAGCTGCTGCACCATCCGCAGGCCGACAGCCTGGGGCTGCGCCGGATCGCGCCGACCGTGCTGGTCAGCCAGACCCCGCTGGACGTGCTGCTGCCCCGGCTGCGCGACCTCGGCGCGGCACCGGTGGTGGAGGCGGCCGACGGCACCGTGCGCGTGGCGCGGCGCGACCTGCTGCGCGCGCGCACCCCGCGCGAGGCCCGCCGCGACGCGCGCGCCGACGCGATCGCGCTGGCCCGGGAGAGCGCGCACCTGGCGTCGGTGCTCACCGCGCTGCGCGCCGGGGACCGGGCCGGCGCCGACCGGCTCGGCAGCATGATGACGGCCTCCACCCCCAGCGGCGCGCTGGCGGCGCTGCGCGAGGCCGTCGAGGCCGGGGCGACCGTGTGGATCGACTACCTCGACAACCACGGCACCTCCACCGCGCGGGTCGTCGACCCGCTGCGCGTCGAGGGCGGCCAGCTCACGGCGTACGACCACCGCTCCGACGACACCCGCACGTTCGCGGTGCACCGCATCTCGGGTGTGCGCGGCGTCGCAGACCGGACCTGAGCGGGACCCGTAGAGTTGGGGGGTGGACTTCATCGCCTATGCCGAGGGATCGGCGAGCCTGCTCAACGCCGAGCTCCCCGACGTGGGGGCGCTGAGCGAGCACCTGGGCGACCGTGAGTGGCTGCTGGCGCGGGTCAGCGAGAAGGACCTGAGCACCCTGCGCCGCTTCCAGCACGAGCTGCGCCCGGTCTTCGAGGCCTCCGAGGCCGGCGACACCGAGGCCGTCGTCGCGGGCATCAACACGCTGCTGGAGCGCTACCCGCTCACCCCGCGCATCTCCGACCACGACCCGCAGCGGCTGCACCTGCACGTGGCGCACCGCAACGCCGGGATCGCCGAGCTGCTGATCTCGGAGTCGCTGCTCGGCCTGGCCACGCTGGTCTGCGACCTCGGCCCCGGCCGGCTCGGCGTGTGCAGCGCCGCGCCGTGCACCCAGGTCTACGTCGACACCTCGCCCAACCGGTCGCGTCGCTACTGCTCGGACCGCTGCTCCTCGCGCGCCAACGTCGCTGCCTACCGGGCCCGCCAGAAGGCGCTCGCCCCCTCCGAGGTCCGGGGATGAACGACGGCCCCCTCATCGTCCAGTCCGACAAGACCCTGCTCCTCGAGATCGACCACGAGCTGGCCCAGGACTGCCGCAAGGCGATCGCGCCGTTCGCCGAGCTGGAGCGCTCCCCCGAGCACATCCACACCTACCGGCTGACGCCGCTGGGGCTGTGGAACGCGCGCGCCGCCGGCCACGACGCCGAGCAGGTCGTCGACACGCTGCTCACCTACTCGCGCTACGCGGTCCCGCACTCGCTGCTGGTCGACGTCGCCGAGACGATGGCCCGCTACGGCCGGCTGCGCCTGGAGAAGCACCCGGTGCACGGCCTCGTGCTCTCCTCCAGCGACCGCCCGGTGCTCGAGGAGGTGCTGCGCGCCAAGAAGGTCAAGGGCATGCTCGGCGAGCGCCTGGGCGAGGACACCGTGGTGGTGCACGCCTCCGAGCGCGGCAACCTCAAGCAGGCCCTGCTCAAGCTGGGCTGGCCCGCGGAGGACTACGCCGGCTACGTCGACGGCGAGGCCCACGCGATCTCGCTGGTCGAGGACGGGTGGCAGCTGCGCGACTACCAGCGCGACGCCGCCGACTCCTTCTGGCACGGCGGCTCCGGCGTCGTCGTCCTGCCCTGCGGCGCGGGCAAGACCATCGTCGGCGCCTCCGCGATGGCGCACGCCCAGGCCACCACGCTGATCCTGGTCACCAACACCGTCTCGGCACGGCAGTGGAAGGACGAGCTGGTCAAGCGGACCTCGCTCACCGAGGACGAGATCGGCGAGTACAGCGGCGCGGTCAAGGAGATCCGGCCCGTCACCATCGCGACGTACCAGGTGCTCACCACGCGCCGCAAGGGCGTCTACCCGCACCTCGAGCTGCTCGACGCGCGCGACTGGGGCCTGATCGTGTACGACGAGGTGCACCTGCTGCCCGCCCCGATCTTCCGGATGAGCGCCGACCTGCAGGCGCGGCGCCGGATCGGCCTGACCGCCACCCTGGTGCGCGAGGACGGGCGCGAGGGAGACGTGTTCTCGTTGATCGGGCCCAAGCGCTACGACGCGCCGTGGAAGGACATCGAGGCCCAGGGTTGGATCGCGCCGGCCGACTGCGTCGAGGTGCGGGTCACCCTGCCCGAGTCCGAGCGGCTGGTCTACGCGACCGCCGAGCCCGAGGAGCGCTACCGGCTCGCCTCGTGCACCTCGCGCAAGACCGGCGTGGTGCGTGACCTCGTCGCCCAGCACGCGGGGCAGCCGACGCTGGTGATCGGGCAGTACATCGACCAGCTCGACGAGCTCGCCGCCGAGCTGGACGCGCCGCTGATCAAGGGCGAGACCACCGTCAAGGAGCGCCAGCGGCTCTTCCAGGCGTTCCGCACCGGCGAGATCGGGCTGCTCGTGGTCTCCAAGGTCGCGAACTTCTCCATCGACCTGCCCTCCGCGGAGGTGGCCATCCAGGTCTCCGGATCGTTCGGCTCCCGCCAGGAGGAGGCCCAGCGCCTCGGCCGCCTGCTGCGCCCCAAGTCCGACGGCCGGGGGGCGCGGTTCTACACCGTCGTCTCGCGTGACACCGTGGACGCAGAATTTGCCCAGAATCGCCAGCGTTTCCTGGCCGAACAGGGATACGCCTACCGAATCGTCGACGCGGAGGACCTGCCCACCCCATGAAAGCCCTGCTCCTGGAGAACATCCACCCTGCCGCCGTCGCCCGGCTGGAGGACGCCGGCTTCGAGGTCGACCTCCGCAAGGCGGCGATGTCGGAGGAGGAGCTCGTCCACACCCTCGCCGGCGTCCAGCTGCTCGGGGTGCGCTCGAACACCAACGTCACCGCACGGGTGCTGGAGAAGTGCCCCGACCTGGTCGCGGTCGGCGCCTTCTGCATCGGCACCAACCAGATCGACCTGACCGAGGCCGCGAACCGCTCGGTCGCCTGCTTCAACGCGCCGCACTCCAACACCCGCTCCGTCGTGGAGCTGGTGATCGGCGAGATCATCATGCTCGCGCGCCGCCTGGTGGAGAAGACCATGCGGATGCACGACGGGATCTGGGACAAGTCCGCCGCCGGCAGCCACGAGGTGCGCGGACGCACGCTGGGCATCGTCGGCTACGGCAACATCGGCTCGCAGCTCTCCGTGGTCGCCGAGGCGATGGGGCTGCGGGTGATCTTCTACGACATCGCCGACCGGCTGGCGCACGGCAACGCGCGCCGGATGGCCACCCTCGAGGAGCTGCTCGCCGAGGCCGACGTCGTCTCGCTGCACGTGGACGGGCGCCCGGGCAACGCCGGGATGTTCGGGGCCGAGCACTTCGACCGGATGAAGCCGCGCTCGCTGTTCATCAACGCCTCGCGCGGGATGGTCGTGGACACCGAGGCGCTGCGCGAGCGGATCCTGTCGGGCCACATCGCCGGCGCCGCGCTCGACGTGTTCCCGGTCGAGCCCAAGGCACAGGGCGACCCGTTCCAGTCGCCGCTGCGCGGCCTGGACAACGTGATCCTGACCCCGCACGTCGGCGGCTCCACCCAGGAGGCGCAGGAGGGCATCGGCCACTTCGTCGCGGGCAAGCTCGCGTCGTACGCGCACGAGGGGAACACCGAGCTGTCGGTGAACTTCCCCGAGGTCACCGCCCCCCGCGCGCCCGGCACCTACCGGGTCGCGCACCTGCACGACAACGTGCCCGGCGTGATCGCGGAGATCAACCACATCCTCGCCGAGGAGTCCGAGAACGTCGTCGCGCAGTCGCTGGCCACCCGTGGCCAGCAGGGCTACGTGATCACCGACGTCTCGGCCCCCCTCGGCGCCGCCGCCCTGCAGCGCCTGCACGCCATCCCCCACACCCGCCGCATCCGCGCCCTCCCCGCCTGAACAGCACGCCGACGGCGCCGAGTCGGCGTGAACTCGCACGCTGACGGCGCCGAGTCGGCGTGAGCTCGCACCGTCAACGCGCCGAGTCGGCGTGAACTCGCACCGTCAACGCGCCGAGTCGGCGCGAACTCGCAGGCTGACGGCGCCGAGTCGGCGTGAACTCGCGCCGACTCACCCGCCGTACGACGCGAGCTCGCGCCGACTCACCCGCCGTACGACGCGAGTTCACGCCGACTCGCGCCCGCGGGCTTGCGTCACCCGTCACGATGGGAGGCATGGCCATGCCCGTCACCTCCGTCGTACGAGGCGCGCGCGACCGCCTCGGCGAGGCTCTCTTCCTGCGCGTGGCGGGCCCCGACGGCCCCGCCAACCGGCAGCGGATCCACGGCACGCCGGGCCCGCGCTGGTTCGCCCCGGACAGCCCCATCGGGCGGGTGCACGGCGACGCCTCGATGTTCGTGGGCGGGCTGCGTGCGCTGATGCTGCAGGCGCTCCACCCGGTCGCGATGACGGCCGTCTCGGAGCACTCCGGTTTCCGCGGCGACATGTGGGGGCGGCTGGCGCGCACCAGCACCTTCCTGGCCACGACCACCTTCGCGGCCGATGACGACGCCCAGGCGGCGGTCGACCTGGTGCGGCGCATCCACGACAAGATCACCGGCACGATGCCCGACGGCACGCCGTACATCGCCTCCGACCCGCACCTGCTGATGTGGGTGCACGTCGCGGAGGTCGACAGCTTCCTGCGCGCGCACCAGACCTACGGCGCCCGCCCCCTCGACCAGGCCGGGCGCGACGAGTACGTCGCCCAGACCGCGCTGGTCGCCGAGAAGCTCGGCGTCGTCGCCGCGCCGCGCAGCGAGGCGGAGCTGGCCCGGATCCTGGCGTCGTACGAGCCCGAGCTCGCCGGCACCGAGCACGCCCGCGAGGCGCTCGACCTGCTGCTGCGCCGCCCGCCGCTGCCGCTGCCCGCGCGTGGGCCGTACCTGATGCTGGTGGCCGCGGCGGTCGGGATGATGCCCCGCTGGACCCGCGAGCCGCTCGGCCTGCCGACGGTGCCGCTCGCCGAGCAGCAGCTCACCCGCGGGCTCGGCACCCTGGCCACCGCCACGATCCGCTGGGCGCTGACCCCGCCCAGTCCCCCGCCGGAGCCCTGAGGTGGAGGTCGGGACGCCGTCCCTGCACGACGCCTGGCCGCTCCCCGGGGCCGGGGACCTGCGCGACGCCCTGCTCGCGGCGTACGGCGCACCCAGTCGCGGTTACCACGACACTCGCCATCTCGGCGAGGTACTGGCCCGCGTCGAGGAGCTGGCCGAGGCGGGCGAGCTCTTCGACCTGCCCACGGTGTTGCTGGCGGCCTGGTTCCACGACGCCGTGCACGACGCGCTGCCGGGCGCCGAGGAGCGCTCGGCGCAGTGGGCCCTCGACGCCCTGGCGGGGTGCCGCCTCCCGGCCGGGCTGGTCGACGAGGTCGCCCGACTGGTGCGGCTGACCGAGACCCATCGCCCCGAGCCCAACGACGTGGCCGGGTGCGTGCTGAGCGACGCCGACCTGGCCATCCTCGCCGCCCCCGCCGAGCGCTACGCGCAGTACGCCGACGACGTCCGCCGGGAGTACGCCGCGGTGCCCGACGAGGACTTCCGGGCCGGGCGCGCGGCCGTGCTGGCGGACCTGCTGGCCAAGCCGACGCTGTTCCACACGGCGTACGCCCGGGAGCAGTGGGAGCGCAGCGCGCGCGCCAACGTCACCCGCG
The DNA here is from genome assembly GCF_059766615.1 of Nocardioides sp. Z43_10. NCBI lineage: Bacteria > Bacillati > Actinomycetota > Actinomycetes > Propionibacteriales > Nocardioidaceae > Nocardioides > Nocardioides sp. Z43_10. The sequence goes on from NZ_JCBAJY010000002.1 coordinate 263,841, forward strand.
AGCTCAGCCGGTTGACCGACGCTCACTGAGCCGTCATTGGCTCCGCGACACGCCGCGAAAGACGTCGAGGGAGTGACGGGTCGGCGCACTTGGGGTGGGGCTTGGGCTGGGGTGGGCTGGGGTGGGCTGGGGGGTGGGGGTGGGGCTGCCTGGGGTGGGGTCAGCGGAGGGCGGGGGTGGGGACGGTGAGGGTGCCGGCGTCGGCGTCCAGGACCGCGGTGGCGCCCAGGGGGACGGCCAGGTTCCGCTCGCCGTGTCCGACCTCGACGTCGTAGACGACCGGGACGCCGAGCGGGCCGAGCCGGGCGGCGAGCAGCTCGCGGACCTCGTGCGGCGGCCCGCAGTCGGTGAACGACCCGCAGACCACCCCGCGCACGCCGTGGAACCAGCCCGAGCGCAGCAGCTGGGTCAGCGCCCGGTCCAGGCGGTAGGGCCGCTCCCCCACGTCCTCGAGCAGCGCGATGCCGCCCTCCGCGGGACGCAGGTGGGCCGTGCCCACGCACCCGGCCAGCACCGTGACGTTGCCGCCGACGAGCACAGCCCGCGCGCCGCCGGGCACCCCCGGCACCCCGCGCAGCGGCACCGCCACGCCGTCCAGCACCAGCGAGGCCGCCGCCTCCCGGCTCGCGTCGTCCCCGGGCCCGTTCCGGTCACCGAGCCCGGCGACGCCCGGTCCGTGCACGCTGACCAGCCCCAGCCGCGCGGCCACCGCCTGGTGCAGGGCGGTCACGTCGGAGAAGCCGACCAGCAGCCGCGGCCCCGCTTGCGCCAGCCGCGGCCAGTCGAGCAGGTCGAGCACCCGGTGCGAGCCGAAGCCGCCCCGCGCGCACCACAGCGCCCGCACCTCGGGGTCCGTCCAGGCCTCGCTCAGCGCCGCGGCGCGCTGCTCGTCGCTGCCGGCCAGCCAGCCGAACGACGTCCGGTCGGGGCGTCGGGTCAGGTCGCGTACCTCCAGCCCCCAGCCGCGCAGCACCTCGATCCCCGCGGCCAGCCGTCGCTCGTCGACGCCGCCGGCCGGCGTCACCACCGCGACGGTGTCCCCGGGCCGCAGCCGGGGCGCCCGCACCAGCCGCGCCCCCGGCGCACGCGGGCCCGGGGTCTCGCTCTTGCGGCGACGCAGCCCGGCCCGCACCAGCCGGTCGATCAGCTCACGCGAGGAGACCGGACGCGCCCCGGCCCGCAGGACGCGCTCGTACCACTCCGCCGGCACGTCGTAGTGGTCCCGGTCGAAGCCGCGCTCGGGGATGCCCAGGCCGCGGGCGAAGGCGTGCAGCTCGTCGTACGACGCGTCGCTGGCCAGGTGCGACCACAGCCGTCCGTGCCCGGCGGCGTTCGGGGGGTCGATCAGCACGCTCATCGACTGGCGCGCTCCACGGCGTCGTCGATCAGCAGGCGCCAGGACCGGACCAGCGCGGCGTCCACGTGGACCCGGTCCGTGCCGCCGGGCCGGGCTTGGGGCCCCAGCTGGAACTGGCGCACGCCGGCGCGGGCCAGCCACCACACGTGCTCGGGCAGCAGCCCCGCCCCGGGCATCAGCAGCGCCGCGATCGCGGGGTCGGTGGCGGCGATGTCCAGCAGGTCGTCGTAGCCGGTCTCGAGCCCGCGCGGCGAGCCGGCCGAGCAGACGGCCGTGAGCCGCGGCAGCTCCAGCAGCCGACGCCACGAGCGGTGCGGATCGAGCGCGGCGTCGATGGCGCCGTGGAAGGTCCACGGCACCTCCGGCAGCGCATCGACCAGGTGCCGGCACACCTGCACGTCCACCTCGAGGTCGGCGTCGAGGAAGCCCAGCACCACGCCCTCGGCTCCCCGCCCGAGGTAGTCCTCGGCCAGGCCGACCAATCGGCTGAGCTCGCCCCCGGTGGTGGTCCAGGTGTCGTTGAGCCGGAGCTGGACCCGCACCGGCAGGTCGCTCTCCCGGCACACCGCCAGCGCGGTCGCCAGCTCGGGTGAGAACCCACCGAGCTCGGTGCGCGCGCTCAGGTGCAGTCGGTCCGCGCCACCCTCCTGCGCGCCGGCGACATCGCGCTGGTGCAGGACACTCACCTCGAGCAGGCCCTCGTCGGTCATGTCTGGCACTCTAAGGCCGCGAGCACGTACTTCGCGCCGGACATGACGGCCCGCCCGCGCCCCGACTTTGCCTGGTCATGACAATGGACCCCATGGACGACGCAGTGCTGCTCGAGTCGCGTGCCCGGGTCCTCGCCGACCTCGAAGCCCGCCAGCTGGCCACCCCCGTCGCCGTCTCGGCGCTGGAGGAGTCGGTCTCCGCGCGCCGGTGGTGGGTCGAGCAGTGGCCCGAGGGCGCCCAGTACATCGCCGGGCTGATCGCCCAGGACGTCCAGGACGCGCTGTTCGAGAGCATCGGGCGCTGGCCGGTCTGCGACGCATGCGGGGACGCCCCGGCACATCCGCTCTACATCCACCCCGAGCTGGGCGGACCCGACCCGGTCTGGGTCTGCGAGGAGAGCGGGACGACGGTGGCCGCCTTGGGCCTGCTCAGCCCTCGTCGCTGAACTGCACGTACATCGTGAAGCGGTCCGCGCGGTAGACCGAGCGCGAGACCTCCACGACCTTGTCGCCGCACACCGCTCGCCGCGCCACCCGCAGCACCGGGGAGCCCGGCGCGATCTCGAGCGCGGCCGCCTCCTCGGGGCCGGCCAGGTCGGCGGAGATCGAGTCCTCCGACCAGCTGGGCCGCAGCCCGCGCGAGGCGAGCGCGTCGTACAGGCTGGTCGGCATGCCGCTCTGCAGGAAGCCCGGCAGCAGGATCTCGTTGAGGTAGGCGTCCTCGACGCACATCGGAACGGCGTCGGCGCGACGCAGGCGCTTCCAGTGGATGACCGCGTCGCCGGCGGTGATGTCGAGGGCCCGGGCCACCCCCGGCCCGGCCTGCTCACGGCGCGCGAGCAGGGTCTGCGACTCGGCGAGCAGCCCGCGTCGGGCCATCTCCTCGGTGTAGCTGGTCAGCCGACCGACGTCGTTGCGCGGCTTGGCCACGAACGTGCCACGTCCGGGCATCCGCTCCAGCAGCCCCTCGCTGACGAGCGCGTCCATCGCCTGGCGCACCGTCATCCGGGCCACGCCGAAGCGCTGCACGAGCTCGCGCTCGGAGGGGGCCGGGGTGCCGGGCGCCGCGCCCTCGACCAGGGCGCGAACATATTCGCGGACCTGGACGTGCTTGAGGGCGGGCCGTCCGGCCGAGAGCTGCTGCGTCGTGGTCTGCGTCACGCAGTGAACTCTAGGCGCGGTCTAGACCCCCTGTCCTGCGAATCGGGGATCTTTGCTACCGGACATCGGGCAAGAAAAGCCAGACGTGCTCAGTCCGTCGCGATCGCGGCGAGCACGTTGAGCTTGGCCGCCCGACGCGCCGGCAGGACCGCCGCCAGCACCCCGACCACCACCGCGACACCGAGGAACACCGCCAGCTGCAGCCAGGGCACCGCGGTGACCTCCAGCCCCTCGCTGCGCAGGGAGCCGGCCAGCGCGACGCCGAAGAAGATGCCCAGCAGCACGCCCAGGCTGGCGCCGAGGATGGCGATCACCACCGACTCCAGGGTGACCATCCGGCGCAGCTGGCGTCGGCTCAGTCCGATGGCGCGCAGCAGCCCGACCTCGCGGGTGCGCTCGATGATCGACAGCGCGAGAGTGTTGACGATGCCCAGCACGGCGATCAGCAGCGCCAGACCGAGCAGCGCGAAGATCATCAGCACCAGCTGGTCGATCGGTGCGCGCTGCTCGGCGGCGAACTCGCCCTGGTCCTTGACGGTCACCATCCGCAGGTCGGCGACCTGCGCGTCGATGCCGTCCTGGACCCGGTCGAGTGCGGCGCCGTCCTCGGCGTCCACCACCAGCATCCGGTCGTTGTCGGGCACCCCGACGTCGATCAGGGTCTGCACGGTGGTCACGTAGGGGAAGCCGATCAGCGGGTTGTCCTCGAACACGCCGACCACCTCCAGCTCGTGCTCGGTGCCGAACAGCTCGTAGCGGATCGTGTCCCCCACCTTCGTGCCCTCGTCGGCGACGTCCTCGGAGACCACGACCGTGCCGTCGCGGACGTCGGCGGCGTCACCCTCGACCAGGTTCAGCCCCATCACCTGCTCGAGCTGACGGGGGTCGCCGGCGCTGATGCCCTGGCCGTCACCGTCGATGGAGCCGAACGCGTAGCGCAGCGCCGCCACCGACTCGACGCCGTCCACCTCGGCGATCTGGTCGCCCAGCGACGAGGAGAACTCCTCGCCGATGGCGTTGCTGACCACGAAGTCGCCGCGGAAGTTGTCCGCGACGATCTGGTCGATGCTGGCCTTCGCCGAGGCCCCGACGATCGACATCGTCCCGGCCAGGGCGAGCCCGATCATCAGCGCCGAGGCGGTGGCGGTGGTACGGCGCGGGTTGCGCAGGCTGTTCTGCCCGGCCAGTCGCCCGACCGTGCCGAACGCGCGCGAGGAGAGCCACCCGGCGGCCACCAGGAACGGCTGGCTGAGCACCGGGCTCGCGCCGGCGACCCCGAGCAGGACCGCGAGCATGCCGGCCCCCAGCACCCAGCCCGCGCGGGGCACGTCGCCCAGCAGCGCGGCCGCCATCATCGCCAGGCCCGCGACGATCAGCGCGATGCCGGCGATCAGGCGCCGCCGGATCGAGGTCTCGGGCAGGGCGACGTCGTCGCGCATCGCCTGGACCGGCGCGATCCGGCTGGTGTGGCGCGCCGGCAGCCAGGCCGCCGCCATCGTCACGGCCACGCCCACGACGTACGCCGTGATCACGGTGCTGGGCTGGAACACCAGCGACTGGCCGGCGATCTCCAGGCCGACGAAGGTCGAGAAGAACCACCGCAGCGCCATCGCCAGCAGCACGCCCAGCCCGAGCCCGAGGGTGGAGCCCAGCAGCCCGAGCACCAGCGCCTCGAGCAGCACCGAGCGGGTGACCTGTCCCTGCGAGGCGCCCAGGGCCCGCAGCAGGGCCAGCTCGCGGCTGCGCTGGGCGACCAGGATCGAGAACGTGTTCACGATCAGGAAGGCGCCGACGATCAGCGAGATGCCGGCGAAGATCAGCAGGAAGGTGCTCAGGAACGAGATGGCCTGGAGCAGCTGCGAGGCGGACTCGTCGGCGGCCTCGTCGCCGGTGACGGCCTCCACCCCGTCGGGCAGCTGGGCGGCCACCGCATCGCGCAGCTCCTCCTGGGAGACGCCGTCCTCCGCGGTGACCCAGATGTCGTTGTAGACATCGCGGCCCTCGTGGAAGAGCTGCTGGGCGGTGGGGGTGTCGAAGAGGGTCAGGGTGGCGCCGTTGAGCGACCCGCCGTCGGCGAAGTCGGCGACTCCGACCAGCTCCTTGCGCAGCACCGGCTCGGCGCCGACGGTGTTGAGCAGGACCTCGTCGCCGATCTCGTAGCCGGACTTGTCCGCGGTGTCCGCGTCGAGGGCGATCTCGCCGGCCGCGCTGGGCTCCTCACCCTCGACGATGGTGAGCCCCTCCAGGCCGTGGCCGGCCGGGGCGTCGTTCCAGTTCAGGCCGAGGCCGGGGGCGCCCTGCCCGCCGATCACCTTGTCCTCGGTGTCGACCACGAAGACGCCGTTGACGCTGACGTTGCCGTCGGCGCGGGCTGCGCCGGGGGTGTCGCGCAGGTCCTCGACGAGCTCGGCGGGCAGGGTCCGCGTCGAGATCCCCTCGCCGAGGTCCCCGCCGTCGGGGCGGACCACGACGTCGCCGACGGTGGAGGCGAACAGGGCGGTGAAGCTGCGTTCCAGGGTGTCGGTGAAGACCAGGGTCCCGGCCACGAACGCGATGCCCAGGACGATGGCGAAGGTGCTCAGCAGCAGCCGGATCTTGCGGCCGAGCAGGCTCTTGAGGGCGGCTCTCCACATGGTCAGGCGTCCCGATCCTGCATCAGCGGCACCTGGTCGTGGGGCGTCTGCTCGTGGGGGGTCTGCTCGTCCTCGCCCCGGCCGTGCGAGGCGGCGCCGGCCGGGTCGCTCATCTGCGTCATCACCGCGAGCACCTGCTCACGGGTGGGGTCGCGCAGCTCGTCGACGACGTGGCCGTCGGCGAGGAACACCACCCGGTCGGTGTACGCCGCGGCGACCGGGTCGTGGGTGACCATCACGACCGTCTGGCCGTAGTCGGTGACGCTGCGCCGCAGCAGCTCGAGCACCTCGGCCCCCGAGCGGGAGTCCAGGTTGCCGGTCGGCTCGTCGGCGAAGACGATCCGGGGCCTGCTCACCAGCGCACGGGCCACCGCGACCCGCTGCTGCTGGCCGCCGGAGAGCTCGTTGGGCTTGTGGTGCAGGCGGTCCGCGAGGCCGACCGTGTTGATCACCGTCCGGTGCCACTCGGGGTCGGGCTTGCGGCCCGCGATCGCCAGCGGCAGGGCGATGTTCTCCCCCGCGGTCAGCGTCGGGACCAGGTTGAACGACTGGAAGACGAACCCGACCTCGTCGCGGCGCAGCCGGGTCAGCGCCTTGTCCTTGAGCCGGCTCAGGTCCTGCTCGCCCACGAACACCGACCCCGACGTACCCGTGTCCAGAGCGGCGCAGCAGTGCATCAGCGTGGACTTGCCCGACCCGCTGGGCCCCATCACGGCGGTGAACTCACCCTCGTAGAGGTCGAGCGTGACGTCGTCGAGGGCGCGGACCAGCGCCTGCCCGGAGCCGTACGTCTTGGTGAGGTTCTGCACGCGTGCGGCAGGGATGCGCTGGATCGGCGCCGAGCTGAGGGTCATGGGTCAACCATCCCAACCCCAGGCCCGCTCGCCAACCGGGATTCTCCCCGGGGCATCCCTGAGGGGCTCGGACGGGGCCGGGGGCTGCCGGTTTCCCCGGCCGACCGGGGAAGCCTGAACTTGTCGGCCGAAACTTCGCCCGCCCAGTTCAGCGATACCCGGCCGACCGGGGAAACCGACACGCCAAGCCTCCTCGAACAAGCGTTCGATCCGCGCTACGCTGGCGCGATGGACTTCCAAGGGACGCTCTTCGCCGCCGACCCGCAGACCCTGGGCGGCGGACGGGCCCAGGTGCTGCCGCTGTCCGGTGCGGTCGAGCGTACGGCGCTGAGCCGCGGCGCGTGGGTCGACGTACGGCGCGACTGGGTCGCCGGCGCCGACGAGCTCTTCGAGGCGCTGGTCAGCGAGGTGCCGTGGCGCGCCGAGCGACGCGAGATGTACGACCGGGTCGTGGACGTGCCGCGGCTGGTGTACACCTACGGGATCGGGGCGCCGCTGCCGCATCCGGTCCTCGAGCAGGCGCGCGACGCGCTCTCGGAGTATTACCGCCCCGAGCTCGGCGAGCCGTTCCTGACCGCCGGGTGCTGCTACTACCGCGACGGGCGCGACTCGGTGGCCTGGCACGGCGACACGTTCGGCCGCGGGCGGACCCAGGACACGATGGTCGCGATCATCTCGGTGGGCGACCCGCGCCGGCTGGCCCTCCGGCCGCGTGGCGGCGGGGGCGGCTCGACGGGCTTCACGATGGGCCACGGCGACCTGCTGGTGATGGGCGGATCGTGCCAGCGCACCTGGGAGCACGCGGTGCCCAAGGTCGCCCACGCCGGGCCGCGACTGTCGGTGCAGTTCCGCCCGCGCCACGTCTTCTGAGGCACGGGCGGTTCTGAGGCACGGGCGGCCACACCGGGCCGCCGTCGCCAGACCCGGCTCAGCTCCGGCAGTCGCAGCCGCGGCGCCCCCGGCGCCGACCCAGCCAGTAGAACAGCACCGCACCGGCCAGCCCGGCCAGGGCCGGCTTGGCGTAGCTCTTCACCAGCACCGGCAGCACCGCCGCGCCGAGGTCGAGCGCCTCGCCCTGGGGCCCGCCGCCGACCCGGTCCGAGGCCGGCCCGGGATCCACCGCCCGCGCCGAGGGCGCCGCCGCGGGAGCCGGAGCGGCGGGCGCGGGCGCAGCGACTGCCGGACCAGGCGGAGCAGGCGCCGCCGGAGCCACCTCCGCGGCCTCCTCGGCGGCGTCGTCCCCCGCAGCCATCTCCTGCGACGCGCCCACCCGCTGCTGCAGGCAGTCCACGAACTGGTGCAGCAGCTTCTCGCTGACCTCCTGGATCACCCCGCGCCCGAACTGCGCGGGCTTGCCGGTGATCGCCAGGTCGGTGACCACCGTGACCCGGGTGCCCGTCGCCTCGGCCGTCATCGAGGCGACCACGTCCGCGCCGGCCGTGCCGTTGCCGCGCTTGTCCTTGCCCTTGGCGGCGATCTTCATGACGTGGGCGCCCTCGTCCTTGTCGACGAAGGTGCCGGTGCCGTTGTAGACCAGCGCGATCGGACCCAGCTTGACCTTGACCGAGCCGTGGAAGCTGTCCCCCTCCACCGAGGACACCACCGCCCCGGGGAAGCAGCCGGCCACCGACTCGATGTCGTTGAGCGCGGCCCAGGTCTCCTCGACCGAGGCCGGCACCGTGAACTCGTGGGTCAGCTCCATCCGCCTCAGGCCCCCGCGGCGGCGAGCACGGCCCGCCGAGTGAGCACGGTGGCGAGGTGGCGGCGGTAGTCGGCGTCGCCGTTGAGGTCCGAGGGCGGGTTGGTGCCCTCGGTCACCGCGGCCGCCGCACGCCGTACGGCGTCGTCGGTGGCGGGCTGGCCGACCAGCGCCTCCTCCACCGCGCGGGCCCGCAACGGCGTGGAGCCCATGTTGGTCAGCCCCACCCGGGCCTCGGCGATGGTTCCGCCCTCGGCGCGCACGGTCGCCGCGACCGCCACGATCGGCCACTGGTGCGCGACCCGGACGAACTTCTCGTAGTGCGCCCCCCAGCCGGTGTGCTTGGGCAGCCGGATCTCGGTGAGGATCTCGTCGTCGGCGATCGCGGTGGTCATGAAGTCCTCGAAGAAGTCGTCGGCCGCCACGGTGCGGGAGCCGGCGCCGCTCGCGATCACGAACTGCGCGCCCAGCGCCAGCGCCGGAGCCCCCAGGTCTCCGGCGGGGTCCGCGTGCGCGAGCGCACCGCCGAACGTGCCGCGGTGGCGGATCTGGGCGTCGGCCAGGTGCCCGATCGCGCGGGTCACCAGCGCGGCGTGCTGGGCCACCAGCGGGTCCTTGCCGACCTGGTCGTGGGTGGTCATCGCGCCGACGACGAGGGCGTCGCCGTCGTCGCGGATCCCGCGCAGGGCGTCGATGCGGCGCAGGTCGATCACCATCTCGGGTGCGTTGAGCCGCATCCGCAGCACCGGCAGCAGGCTCTGCCCGCCGGCGATGATCTTGGCGTCGTCGCCGTGCGCGGCGAGCAGGCCGAGGGCCTCCTCGACGGTGGTGGGCGCGACGTAGTCGAACTGGGCGGGGATCACTGGCCTGCTCCGTCCGTGCGGTCGGCGGTCCCGGACATGCCGGTCCCGGTGTCGAAGTGCGGTGCGGCTGCCTCGGTGGTGGGCTCGTGGGCGCCCGCGGAGCCCTGCTGGATCGCGCGCCAGACCCGCTCGGGGGTGCACGGCATCCGGATGTCGCGCACGCCGTACGGCTTGAGGGCGTCGACGACCGCGTTGACCACGGCGGGCGTGGAGGCGATGGTGCCGGCCTCACCCACCCCCTTGGTGCCGAGCGTGTTGGTCAGCGCCGGGGTGGTGGTGTGGTCCACGTCGAAGCTGATCGTGTCCGCGGCGGTGGGCACCAGGTAGTCGACGAACGATGCGGAGACCAGCGTGCCGGCCTCGTCGTGCACCGCCTCCTCCCACAGCGCCTGGGCGATGCCCTGCACCAGCCCGCCGTGCACCTGGCCCTCGACGATCAGCGGGTTGACGATGGTGCCGATGTCGTCGACGCAGGTGTACTTGCGCATCTTCACCGCGCCGGTCTCAGTGTCGACCTCCATCGCGCACAGGTGGGTGCCGTGCGGGTAGTTGAAGTTCACCGGGTCGAACGTGGCGTCGGAGTCCAGCGAGGCCTCGACTCCGTCGGGCAGGTTGTGCGCGGCGAACGTGGCGAGCGCGACCTCGGCCAGCGCCAGCCCGTTGTCGGTGCCGCGCACCGACAGCCGGCCGTCCCTGAACTCGATGTCGTCCACCGCGGCCTCGAGCAGGTGCGCCGCGATCGGCCTGGCCTTGTCGATCACCTTGTCGGCGGCCCGGACCAGCGCCTCGCCGCCGACCACCAGGGAGCGTGAGCCGTAGGTGTCGAGCCCCTTGTGCGCGACCATGGTGTCGCCGTGCAGCACCTCGACGTCCTCGAAGGCGACGCCGAGCCGGTCCGCGACGATCTGGCTGAAGGCGGTCTCGTGGCCCTGCCCGTGCGCGGAGGCGCCGGTGGTCACCTCGACCTTGCCGGTCGGCAGCATCCGCACCGAGGCGTGCTCCCAGCCGCCGGCGCCGTAGTCGAGCGAGCCGAGCACCCGCGAGGGCGCCAGCCCGCACATCTCGGTGAACGTCGAGACGCCGATGCCGAGCTGGATCGGGTCCTTGGTCTCGCGGCGGCGCTGCTGCTCGGCGCGCAGCTCGTCGTAGCCGAAGTGCTCCTTGGCCAGCGCGGTGGCCTTCTCGTAGTTGCCGGAGTCGTACTCGAGCCCGGCGACGGTGGTGAAGGGGAACTCCTCGTGGCGGATCCAGTTCTTCTCCCGGATCTCCAGCGGGTCCACGCCCAGCTCGTCGGCGAGCTCGGTCATGATCCGCTCGATGGCGAACGTCGCCTCCGGGCGCCCGGCGCCGCGGTAGGCGTCGGTCCAGGTCTTGTTGGTCAGCACCGTCTGCACCGAGAAGTGATAGGCGGGGAACTTGTAGATCGCGTTGAACATGAACGCGCCGAGCACCGGCACGCCGCCGCCGACCAGCGAGACGTGCGAGCCGAGGTCGGCGAGCAGCTCGACCTTGAGGCCAGTGACGGTGCCGTCCTTCTCGGCGGCGAGGGTGATCTTCTGCCACTGGTCGCGGCCGTGGTGCCCGGCCATCAGCGACTCCGAGCGGGTCTCGGTGTACTTCAGCGGCCGGCCCAGCCGGCGGGCCAGCACGAAGGTGATGAACTCCTCCGGGGTGGCCTGCAGCTTGCCGCCGAAGCCGCCGCCGACGTCGGGGGCGATCACCCGGATCTTGGCCTCCGACACCCCGGTCACCGCGGCCAGCAGGTAGCGCAGGATGTGCGGAATCTGGGTCGCCGACCACATCGTGGTCTGCTCGCCGGTCGGGTCCACCACGACCGAGCGGGGCTCCATGAAGGCCGGGATCAGCCGCTGCTGGCGGTACTCGCGCTCGAGCACGATGCCGTCGGTGCGGGCCCGGTCGATGGCCGCGTCGGCGGAGCTGCCGGTGCCGGCCTCGGCGGAGTCGAAGACCCACAGCGCGGACCTGTTCGTGCCGAGGTCGGGGTGGGCCAGCGCGCCGCCGTTCTCGGGGGTCGCCGCGGCCGCGGCCTTGAGCTCGAGCGCGGCGGGCAGCTCCTCGTAGTCGACGTCCACCAGCTCGGCCGCGTCGCGCGCCTCGGCCGCCGTACGGGCCACCACCACCGCGACGATCTCGCCGGCGAAGCTGACCCGGTCGACCGCGACCGGCGGGTGCTCGGGGGCGACCTGGTCGGGGGTGATCGGCCAGGCGTTGGGCAGCGAGCCCTGCACGTCGGCGACGTCGCGGCCGGTGACCACGGTGACCACGTTGGGCGCCGCCTTGGCGTCGGCGGTCTCGATGTTGAGGATCCGGGCGTGGGCGTAGGGGCTGCGCACCATCGCCAGGTGCAGCATCCCGGTGAGCTGGAGGTTGTCGGTCCAGCGGGTCCGCCCGGTGATCAGCCGCTGGTCCTCCTTGCGGCGCCGGTCGCGCCCGATCTCGGGGACCGCGGCGACCTGGGGCTCGTCGGTGAGGGTCATCGGGCCTCCCCCGCGCCGGCCCCGGCGGGGGCACCCTCGGGTGCGCCCTGAGCGGCGGCGTGCTGCACCGCCCGGACGATGTTGTGGTAGCCGGTGCACCGGCAGAGGTTCCCCTCGATGCCCTCGCGGATCTCCTGCTCGCTGGGGTGGGGGTTCTCGTTGAGCAGGTCGACGCTCTGCATGATCATCCCCGGCGTGCAGTAGCCGCACTGCAGTCCGTGGCACTCACGGAAGGCCTCCTGCACCGGGTGCAGCTGCCCGTCGACGGCCAGACCCTCGATGGTCAGCACCTCGGCCTCGTCGGCCTGGACGGCGAGGACGTTGCACGACTTCACGCTGCGTCCGTCGAGGTGCACCGTGCAGGCGCCGCAGTTGCTGGTGTCGCACCCGATCACGGTGCCGGTCTTGCCGAGCTTCTCGCGCAGGTAGTGCACGAGCAGCATGCGGGGCTCGACGTCGTCGCTGACGCGGGCGCCGTCGACGGTGAGGTTGATCCTGGCCATGAGCGACTCCTGGGTGAACGGGCCGGCGGGAACGCGCGGTGACGAGCAGCGGTGAGCGCGGGGCTGTGATCGCGCTCACACGCTGGGCAGGCTAGACCCGCGAGGTTGGCCGAAGGTTGGCTCAGCGGCGAGCGGCCGCGAGCCGCCCCCTCAGCAGCGGCCGGGCCGGGTGCGGGCTGTCGCCGAGCGCGGCCAGCGCGGCCTCCACGACCTCCACGTCGTACGGCGCTCGCTCGGCGTAGCGCAGCACCGCGCCGGGCTCGGGGTCGGCCAGCAGCCCCTCGCGCACGGCGACGGCGACGTAGTCGGCCAGCTCGCTGAGCGCGGGCGAGGCGGTGCCGGGCAGCAGGTCGCCGCGATAGGCCTCGACCGCGTCCGCGATCCGCCCCTGGCGCACGCAGCGCAGCACCTCGTCGACGTCGGTGGCCACCGGCATCAGCAGCCGGTAGGGCCGCGAGGCCAGCCGGCCGCCGAGCGCCTGACGCAGGTGCGACACCTCGGCCTTGAGCGTGGACAGCGTCACCGGGGAGTCGCCGTAGACCAGCGCGTGCAGCTGCTCGAGCGAGACCCCCTCCGGGTGCAGCGCGAGCAGCGCCAGGATCTCGCTCTGGCGCCGGTTGAGCAGCAGCCGGACCCCGTCCAAGGACGCCTCGGCCCGGCCCAGCAGGTGCAGCTCGAGTCCGGCGCCGGCCTCGTGCGCACTCACCGGCTGCCGCGCGGGGCGCTCGGGCTGGGGCATCGCGGTCTCGATCAGCCGGGCCAGCACCCGGGCGGTGGCCAGCCCGATCGGGTGGGTCCGGTCCCAGGTCGTGGAGAGGTCCACCACGCCGAGCGTGGCGCCGGTGACCGGGTCGTGCAGCGGCGCCGCCCAGCACACCCAGTTGTGCACGATCGGGGCGTAGTGCTCGGCGCTGAAGACCATCGCCGGCGCGTCGTGGCGCTGGGCCAGGTCCAGGGCGTTGGTGCCCACGCTCGCCTCGTCCCAGCGTCCGCCGGCGACGAAGTTGACGCTCTCGGCCTTGCGGCGCATCACCCGCCCGCCGTACGTCCACAGGATGCGGGTCCGGGCGTCGGTGACCGCGAGCACCAGGTCGCCGTCCTCGGCGGTACGGCGCAGCTCGTCCTCGACCCGGGCGACCGCGCGCTGCAGCGGGGAGCCGCGCCAGCGCTCGGCCAGCTCCCCCTCGTCGACCATCGGGGCCTGGCGGACCTCGGCGGGCAGCGCGCTGCCCGAGCGACGCCAGCTGCTCAGGATCTCCGGGCGCACCGGCGTCGGTGCGCCGGGCCTGCGCGAGCGCGAGCCCGAGTCCGATCCCGAAGCCGAGCCCGCGTCAGCGCCTGCGACGAAGTCGGACCAGGCGCGCACCGCAGCGCGCCGACGGGCGAGGAGCTCGCTGCGCGTGTCCACCGTGAGGCCTCCCGGGGCGTGTGACCCCGGTCACGGTAGCGCGCTGTCCCGGATCCGGTCGACCTGCAGCAGCAGCTGGTCCAGGGAGGCCACGAACGTCCCGCGTGACCAGGACCCGGGCAGCGTCGTGTGGTAGTAGAGCCCCTCGCCGATCAGCATGATCGCCTCGGCCGCGTAGGTGTCGCCGACCTCGCTGCGGATCAGCTCCAGCCAGTCGCGGTGCACCTCGTCGAGCGCCTCCACCGCGGAGGCGTGTCCGGCCTGGGCCAGGCGCAGCACGGCGCCGAAGTAGGTGTCGAGATCGGTGCCGGTCAGGCAGGACGTGCGGACGTAGTGGCGAGCCGGCCCCTCCTCCGCGGACGCCATCGCCGCGAGGTCCTCCTCGACGACCTCGCGCAGCCGCACCAGGACGGCGTCGGCGAGCGCCTCCTTGGACGGGAAGTGGTAGAGCAGGCCGCCCTTGGAGACCCCCGCGCGCGCCGCGGTCGCCTCGAGGGTGGCGCCCCGGTCGCCCTCCTCGCACAGCAGTGCGGCGTACGCGTCGAGCACCTTGAGCCGGGCGTGGGGCGGGCGGGACATGCCAGGACCCTATCCCCGTGCGGAGAGCGCCGGTCCCGATTCCTTAGTAAACCGTCCAGACGGTACAGTTATGGGTTGCACCCATCCCCCGAAAGTCGCAGGACCGCCCCGCCATGACCATGCTCGACGTCGCGCTGCGCGATTTGTCCCCCGCCCGTCCCGCTCGCTCCGTGAGGCCCACCCGGACGGCCTCCAGCGACCGGTCCGGCCCCCACCGACCCGGGGCCGGCCGCCGGTGGGCGGCGCTCGCGGTGCTGATGCTGCCGGTGCTGTTGGTCTCGGTGGACAACACCGTGCTGAGCTTCGCGGTGCCCGCGATCACCCGGGCCCTGGGGCCCTCGAGCACCCAGGTGCTGTGGATCATCGACGTCTACCCACTGGTGCTGGCGGCGCTGCTGATCCCGATGGGCAGCCTCGGCGACCGGATCGGCCGGCGCCGGCTGCTGCTGCTGGGCGCGGTGGGCTTCGCGGCGACGTCGGCGGCGGCGGCGTTCGCGCCCACGGCCGGCGCCCTGGTCGCCGCCCGCGCGCTGCTCGGCGTCTTCGGCGCGATGCTGATGCCGGCGACGCTGGCGCTGCTGCGCAACGTCTTCACCGACCCCGGCGAGCGGCGTACCGCGATCGCGATCTGGGCGACCGGGTTCTCGGCCGGCGCCGCGCTCGGGCCGATCCTCGGCGGCTGGCTGCTCGAGCACTTCTGGTGGGGCTCGATCTTCCTGCTCGCGGTGGTGATGCTGGTGCCGCTGCTCGTCGCCGCACCGCTGCTGGTGCCCGAGTCACGCGACCCCGCGCCCGGCCCCGTCGACCCGGTCAGCATCGTGCTGGTGGTGGCGGCGATGCTCCCGATCGTCTACGCCGTCAAGCACGCCGCGGCCTCGGGCGAGTGGCTCGGCCCGGCCCTGCTGGTGGCGGCCGGCATCGGCGCCGGCGTGGTGTTCGTCCGGCGCCAGCTGGCGCGCGCCACCCCGATGCTCGACGTGCGACTCTTCGCCAACCCGGTCTTCTCCGGCGCGCTCGCGGTGAACATGTTCAGCCTGTTCGCGTTCGTCGGCTTCCTGTACTTCCTCGCCCAGCACCTGCAGCTGGTCGCCGGGATGGGGCCCGTCGAGGCGGGCGTGTGGTTGCTGCCCGGGCTCGGCCTGACCGTGGTGGCCGGCCTGGCCGTGGTGCCGCTGGCGCGCCGGTTCGCGCCGGCGACGATCGCCGTGGTCGGCCTGGGCTCGAGCGCGTCGGCGTACGCCGTGGTGGCCGCGGCCGGGCACACCGGCTCCGCGGTGGTGCTGATGGCGGCGTTCTGCCTGCTCGGGATCGGCGTCGGCCTGGCCGAGACCGTCGCCAACGACCTGGCCCTCTCCGCGGTCCCGGCGACCAAGTCGGGCGCCGCGTCGGCGATCTCGGAGACGGCCTACGAGATCGGGGCGGTGCTCGGCACCGCGGTCCTGGGCAGCATCCTCAACGTCGCCTACAGCACCGGGGTGCGCGTGCCCGCGGACCTGAGCGCGGCGCAGGCCGAGCAGGCCCGGGCGACGCTCGGCGGCGCGAGCGAGGTGGCCGCGGAGCTGCCCGCCGGGGCCGGCGGGGCTCTGCTCGACTCCGCGCGGCACGCCTTCGACGCCGGGGTCACCGCCACCGCCGTGATCGCCCTCGTCGTCACCCTCGCCACCGCCGCGGGGGCGCATCGGGCACTGCGCGGGCGCACCGGCTGAGCCGGGCCCGGCGGGGCCCCGTCCGCCGATCGCAGGCCTGCGCTCACTCGCCGTGGATGCGCCCCCGCGTCGCAGCCAGCGGCTCACCCGAGCCGCCCCAGCGCCGGGCGATGATCTCGGCGGCGATGCTCACCGCGGTCTCCTCCGGGGTGCGCGCGCCGAGGTCGAGTCCGATCGGCGAGGACAGCCGGGCCAGCTCGACCTCGCCCAGTCCGATCTCGCGCAGCCGGGCCAGCCGGTCCTCGTGGGTGCGTCGCGACCCCATCGCCCCGACGTAGGCCACGTCGGGCAGGCGCAGCGCCACCTCGAGCAGCGGCACGTCGAACTTGGGGTCGTGGGTGAGCACGCAGATCACCGTGCGCCCGTCGATGCGCCCGGCCTCGACCTCCGCCTCGAGGTAGCGGTGCGGCCAGTCCACGACCACCTCGTCGGCGTGCGGGAAGCGGCTGTTGGTGGCGAACACCGGCCGGGCGTCGCAGACGGTCACGTGGTGGCCCAGGAAGCTGCCCACCCGGGCCACCGCCGCGGCGAAGTCGATCGCGCCGAAGACCAGCATCCGGGGCTTGGGCGCGAAGGCCCACACGAAGACCCGCATGCCCTCGCCGCGGCGTTCCCCGTCCGGCCCGTAGCCCAGCACCTCGCTGTGCCCGGAGGCGAGCAGGCCGAGCGCGTCGTCGTGTACGGCCGCATCCGCGCGCGGGCTGCCCAGGGAGCCGCTGCGCTCCACGACCTGGCTGGTGGAGTCCTCGGGGCGCACCAGCATCCGCCGACCGACCCACGCGGGGTCCGGGTGGTCCACGACGGTGGCGACGGCGACCGGACGGCCGGCCTCGACGTCGGCGGCGATCTCGGCGAGCTCGGGGAAGGTCTCGCGGCTCACCTTCTCGACGTACACGTCGAGGATGCCGCCGCAGGTCAGCCCGACCGCGAACGCGTCGTCGTCGGAGACGCCGTAGCGCTCCAGGAGCGGTGTCCCGTCCGCGGCGACCTGCTGGGCGGCCTCGTAGACCGCGCCCTCGACGCAGCCCCCGGAGACCGAGCCGACGGCCGTCCCGTCCGGCCCGACCAGCATCGACGCGCCGGGCGGGCGCGGCGCCGAGCGGAAGGTGGCCACCACGGTGCCCATCCCGACCGTCTCGCCGGCCTCCCACCAGCCCATCAGCTCCGGTAGCACCTCACGCACGTGCGACCACCTCCACCAGCTCCGTGTACGTCGCGAGCGAGTGGCCCGCGAGGAAGTCGTCGACGTGGGGCAGCACCGCCACCACGCCCTGCTGCACCGGCTCGTAGCCGGCCTTGCCGCGGTGCGGGTTGACCCACACCACCCGGTGCGCCAGCCGGTGCAGCCGCGCCATCTGCTCGGCCAGCAGCGTGGTGTCGCCGCGCTCCCAGCCGTCGCTGAGCACGACCACCACGGCTCCGCGGGCCATCCCCCGCGCGCCCCAGCGGTCCAGGAAGACCTTCAGCGACTCCCCGAGCCGGGTCCCGCCCGACCAGTCGGGCACGGTGGCACCGGCGGCCACCAGCGCTCGCTCGGGGTCGCGCAGGCGCAGCGCCTCGGTGATCCGGGTGAGCCGGGTGCCGATGGTGAAGACCTCGACCCCGCCGCGGGTGACGCGCCCCCCGCGGGTCGTGCTCTGGGCGCAGGCGAAGCGGTGCGCGAGGCGCAGCAGCGCGTCGGCGTACGCCTCCATCGACCCGGAGACGTCGATCAGCAGCACCACCCGACGCGCGCGCAGCCCGCGCCGACGCCGGACCACCTCGGCGGGCTCGCCCATCCGGCGCAGGCTGGCACGCAGGGTCCGTGAGGCGTCGATGTCGCCGCGGCGCCAGGTGCGGTGCCGGGCGGTACGACGGGTCGGGGCCCGCGGGTGCAGCCGCGCGAAGAGCGCGGTGAGGCGCTGCCGCTCGGCGACCGAGAGCGTGGCCACGTCGCGGTGGCGCAGGATCTCGACGGCGCTGGCGGCGGCGCGCACCGCGTCGGGCTCCTCGCCGTCGCCGTCCTCGCCGCCCTCGGGCTCACGCTCGGGCAGGGAGGCGAAGGAGAGCGCCGGTGGGTCGTCGGAGCTGCGCGGGCGCGGCAGGGCGTCGCGGGGGTTGAACCAGGCCTCGAAGACCTGGTCGTAGCGCTCGAGGTCCTCGGGGCTGCCGCACAGGGTGGCGCGCCCGGCGCGGTAGGTCGCGGGCCGGTCGCCGAGTCCGAGCAGGGCGACCGCGTCGAGGAAGGCGTGCGCACGGTCCTGGGTGACGGCGACCCCGGCCGCCCGCAGCGCCCGGGAGAACCCGAGCAGGATCGCGTCGGCGCCGCCGACGGTGCCGGCCTGCGCGGCGCTCGTCACCCGGCCAGCATCCGATCGAGCGCGGCGCGGACCCGGTCGTGGTCCTCGCGGTACTTGACCAGCGCGCCGAGCGTCGCCGAGGCGGTGGCGAGGTCGAGGTCCTCGGCGCCCAGCATGGTCAGGGCGCGGGCCCAGTCGAGGGTCTCGGCGACCCCGGGCGGCTTGAGCAGGTCGTGGCCCTCGCGCAGCTGCTGAACGGCGACGACCACCTGGCGGGCCAGCGTCTCGGAGACCTCCGGGGAGCGGGTGCGCAGGATCTCCACCTCACGCTCCAGGCCGGGGTGGTCGATCCAGTGGTAGAGGCAGCGCCGCTTGAGCGCGTCGTGCAGCTCGCGGGTGCGGTTGGAGGTGAGCACGACGATGGGCGGGGTCGCGGCCTTCACGGTGCCGATCTCGGGGATCGTCACCTGGTAGGTGGAGAGCACCTCGAGCAGGAACGCCTCGAACTCGTCGTCGGCGCGGTCCACCTCGTCCACCAGCAGCACCGCCGGGCTGGCCTGCAGGGCGGCCAGCACCGGGCGCGCCAGCAGGAACCGCTCGCTGAAGAGGGTCTTCTCGGCCTCCTCCACCCCGTGGCCGGCGGCGCCGGTCGCCTCCAGGGCCCGCAGGTGCAGGATCTGGCGGGGGAAGTCCCAGTCGTAGAGCGCCTGGGTGGCGTCGATCCCCTCGTAGCACTGCAGCCGGATCAGCGGCACCCCGAGCACCTGCGCCAGCGCCTCGGCCAGCGCGGTCTTGCCCGTCCCGGGCTCGCCCTCCAGCAGCAGCGGACGCTCCATCCGCAGCGCCAGGAAGAGCACCGTCGCCAGCGACTCGTCGGTGACGTAGCCGGTGGCCGAGAGCCGCTGCGCGACGTCGGCGGGGTCGGCGAAGGACGCCGAGGCCGCCGGGGGCATCGAGGCGGCGGACGCCGGGGTGGCGGACGCGGTGGCGGCGGACGCGGCGCCGAGAGGGTGGGCCGAGCCGGCCGGGCGCACCGGCTCCACGGGAGGCGCGACCGGACCGGAGGAGTGTGACGGGGACTGCATCCGGCAAGGCTACTCAGCCGCACGTTGGATCCCGGTTGGCAGCACTTGACGAACCCCACCCCACCCAGTCGGCGAACTCGCGCCGTACAGGCGCCGAGTCGGCGTGAACTCGCGACGTATCCGGGCCGAGTCGGCGTGAACTCGCGCCGTACAGGCGCCGAGTCGGCGTGAACTCGCGACGTAGGGGCGCCGAGTCGGCGCTCAGGCGTGGCCGGGGGTGTCCACGTCGCGCCCGGTGGCCAGGTCGGCGCACTCCACGAGGCTCACCTCGCGGGCGGCCAGGTACTCCCGCGCCCCGCGGTCCCCGGTGGCGCTGGACGTGATGCCGGCCCAGTGCGCACGGCCGAGGAGCACGGGGTGCCCGGGCACGCCGGCGTACGACGCGCGCCGCAGGGTCGTGGGCCCAGGAGCCGGCCCCGCGGCGAGCAGGCGGGCGACGACCTCGGGTCCGACGTCGGGCAGGTCCACGAGGGAGACGAGGGCGACGTCCTCTGCGGACCCCAGCGAGGCGAGGCCGGCGCACAGGGAGGCGCCCATTCCCTCGGCCCAGTCGTGGGCGAGAACCACGTCGACGTCCTCACCGGCCTCGTCCAGCAGGGCGCGGGCGTCGGCGGCGGCTGCGCCGAGCACCACCGTGAGGCCGGCGCATCCCCCCAGGCGCAGCGCCGCGATGCTGCGCAGCAGCCACGACGTACCGTCCGCGTCGCGCACGAGCGCCTTGGGAGTCCCCATCCGACGCCCGGCTCCGGCTGCGAGGAGTAGTCCGGTGGTCACCGGCCAAGCCTCACACAGCCCGGCCACCTCAGGGTGGCCGGGAATCCACAGCGTTGGGTTTACGCAACATTTCGTTCTGTTTTTCCGACGATATGTGTTGACGGCCTAATGTTTCTCCACCTAAGTTCGACGCGTGACAGGGCGTAGGCGCAAGGACGCGAGACCGATCCACAACCGCGTGGCGGTGCTGCGCGCAGAGCGGGCCCTCTCGCGGGCCGCACTGGCCGAGCGAGTCGGCGTCAACCCGCAGACGATCGGTGCCCTCGAACGCGGGGACCACTCCCCCAGCCTTCACCTGGCGATGAGCATCTGCGAGGTGTTCGGCGTACCGATCGAGGCGATCTTCAGCCGGGAGCCGTTCCCGTCGATCACCGCGGGCTACCGAACCCAGAGCCCCCAGAACTCTCAGGAGGAGCCGACATGACCAAGCAGACGCTGACCCCGACCCGTCGCCATTCGCTGGCCCCCACGACCGCTCTGGTCGGCACGGCCGCCTGGCTGGTGTTCGTCGCCCTCATCGCGGCCCAGCAGCAGCCCTACGGCTGGGCGGGGGGCGCCAGTCTCCTGGTGCTGGGCGGTTGCTGGTTGGGCTGCCGCAAGCTGATCGGCGACATCGCCGAGCGCCGAGTCGACGAGGTGGACGAGTACGAGCTCGCCCAACGCAACCTGGCCCGCAACGCCGGCTACGCCGTGGCGCTGGGCTCGCTGACCGTGCTGTACCCGCTCGCCGTGACCGCCGACCGGCTGGCCGAGCGCGGGCGCACCGAGCTGCTCGACCAGCTCGGGCCGCTCGTTCTGGCGGCGCTGCTGCTCACCGCCGCGACGCCGACGTTCCTGCTCGCCTGGCGAACGCGCCTCCAGGCCGCGGAGCTCGACGAGCACGGCCTCTGAGCCGAGCGGCCGACGCGAGCTCACGCCGACTCGCCCCCCGTGCGACGCGAGCTCGCGCCGACTCGACCGCCGTACGACGCGAGCTCGCGCCGACTCGACCGCCGTACGACGCGAGCTCACGCCGACTCGTCAGCCGACCTTGTCCCAGCCTCGGCGAGGGCGGTGGCTGCCGAGCTGGTCGTCACGGCTGCGGTAGACGATGTAGGGCCGGGTCAGGTAGCCCACCGGAGCGCTGAAGACGTGCACCAGCCGGGTGAAGGGCCACAGCGCGAACAGCATGAACGCGGTCAGCGCGTGCAGCTGGAAGCCGATCGGCGCCTCGGCCATCAGTGCGGCGTCGGGCGTGAACGCCAGGAAGGAGCGGTACCAGACCGACACCCCCTCCCGGTAGTTGTACTCCCCGCCCAGGGTGAAGATCGAGCCCGCGATGGTGTTCCACATCCCGAGGAAGATCACCACCCCGAGGAAGGCGTACATGACCTTGTCCATCCGCGTGGTCGCCGAGAACACCGGCCCCACGGTGCGCCGGCGGTAGATCAGGATGACCATCCCGACCGTGGCCGCGATGCCGGCGACGAGGCCGCCGCCGACCGCCAGATAGTGGTAGAGGTGGTCGTCGATGCCGACCGCCTCGGTCCACGAGCGCGGGATCAGCAGGCCGATCACGTGACCGCCGACGACGCCGAGCATCCCGAAGTGGAACAGCGGCGAGCCCAGGCGCAGCATCCGGTCCTCGTAGAGCTGGGAGGACCGGGTGGTCCAGCCGAACTTGTCGTAGCGGTAGCGCCAGAAGTGGCCGACCACGAAGGTCGCCAGGCACAGGTAGGGAAAGACCACCCACAGGAACTGGTCCATGTCAGGCTCCTCGTCGGGTCGGCAGGGAGGGCATCGGCAGGTCCACGACCCCGCCGGTCGGCGGGGGCATCCGTCGGCCCCCCATCCGGTCACTCAGCGCCGCGTCGAACTGCGGCGTTCCGTACGGCGTGAGGCCGACCTCCTCCTCGGGAGGCCCCTCGGCGGCGAGCCGGCGCACGGCCTCGCGCTCCTCGCCCTCCAGGGGCGGCAGCGTCGCGGACACCGCCTCCATCACCTCGGCCCAGGGCGAGCCCAGGTCGCTCAGCGCGATCCGCAGCAGCTCCAGGCCGGCGCGGTGGTCGAGCATCAGCTGGCGGCCCTGCTCCTGGTCCACGCACGCGGCGTACTCGAGCACCACGCACAGGTGGTCGGGCAGCTCGGAGTCGTCGAGCTCGACGCCCGAGGCCTGGTAGGCCTGCTTGAAGCGCAGCAGCGCCATCCCCCGCTTGCGGGTGTCCCCGTGCGCGAAGTAGGTGAGGAACAGGTTGCAGCGTCGCCGCGAGTCGAAGGTCTCCACATAGTCCTGCTGCAGCTGGCGCAGGTCGGTGGCGTCGCGGTGGGCCAGGAACCGGGCCAGCGGCTCCCCGACGCTCGCCGGCAGGTGCGGCACCGCCCGGCGTACGACGTCGAGGTCCTGCTCGTCGCCGGGGTAGTCCAGCAGCAGCGAGGCCGACTGCCAGGCCAGCGTCAGCTCCTCGGAGGTCAGCGCGCGGCGTCCCGCCCGTGGGCGGGGCCGCAGCCGGGTCCTCATCGCGCCCCGCCCTCACTGTCCGGCTTGGGCGGGAACAGCCCCGTGGGCGCCCCCTTGCCGTCCCAGTTGAGCAGGTTGACCCGGGCGCTCTTGTTGTCCGGCGCGGCGAACGAGTCGGCGGTCTGGCGATCGCGCAGCATCTGGAAGTTCTCCACCGCGATCGGCGTGGGCGCCCCCGACCCCTCCCCGAACGGACCCGAGCCGCCCATCCCCGGCCCGCCGTCGTAGTCCAGCGAGCACTCGGTGGCCAGCTCCTCCAGCGAGTGCGCCTGCTCGGCGTGCGCCGCCGGGATGACGTAGCGCTCGTCGTACTTCGCGATCGCCAGGAGGCGGTACATGTCGTACATCTCCTCCTCGCTCATCCCGACCGCGGCCGGGATCGCCGCGTTCGGCTCGCGGCCCATGTTGATGTCGCGCATGTAGGAGCGCATCGCCGCGAGCTTCTTCAGCACCCGGTCGACCGGCGCCACGTCACCGGCGGTGAAGAGCTCGGCGAGGTACTCGATCGGGATCCGCAGGGCGTCGATGGCCGCGAACAGGTTGTCGGTGTCCTCGGCGTCCTCGCCGGTCTCCTTGACCACGTCGATGACCGGCGAGAGCGGCGGGATGTACCAGACCATCGGCATCGTCCGGTACTCCGGGTGCAGCGGCAGCGCCACCTTGAAGGTGTTGATCAGCGCGTGGATCGGCGAGCGCTGGGCGGCGTCGATCCAGTCGCGCGGGATGCCCTCGCGCTCGGCGGCCCGGATCACCTCGGGGTCGTTGGGGTCGAGCAGCACCGAGCGCTGTGCCTCGTAGAGCTCATGGTCGTCCTCGACCGAGGCCGCCTCCAGCACGCGGTCGGCGTCGTAGAGCACCAGGCCGATGTAGCGCAGCCGGCCCACGCAGGTCTCCGAGCACACCGTGGGCAGGCCGACCTCGATGCGCGGGAAGCAGAACGTGCACTTCTCGGCCTTGCCGGTGCGGTGGTTGAAGTAGATCTTCTTGTAGGGGCAGCCCGACACGCACATCCGCCAGCCGCGGCACTTGTCCTGGTCGACGAGCACGATGCCGTCCTCGGAGCGCTTGTAGATCGCCCCGCTCGGGCACGACGCGGCGCACGACGGGTTGAGGCAGTGCTCGCAGATCCGCGGCAGGTAGAACATGAAGGTCTGCTCGAACTCGAACTTCACCTTGTCGGCGATCTTCGCCAGCATCGGGTCGTGCTTCTCGGTGGCCTTGGAGCCGCCGAGGTTGTCGTCCCAGTTCGAGGACCACTCGATCTTCATGTTCTTGCCGGTGAGCAGCGACTTGGGCCGCGCCACCGGGGTGTGCTCCTGCGCCGGGGCGTCGGTGAGCGTGGCGTAGTCGTAGGTCCAGGGCTCGTAGTAGTCCTGGATCGAGGGCATCTTGGGGTTGGAGAAGATCGTGGCCAGCTTCTTCATCCGGCCGCCGGCCTTGAGCTTGAGCCGGCCGCGCTTGTTGAGCTCCCAGCCGCCCTTCCACTCCTCCTGGTCCTCGTAGGTGCGGGGGTAGCCCTGGCCGGGCCGGGTCTCCACGTTGTTGAACCAGACGTACTCGGTGCCGGCGCGGTTGGTCCACGCCTGCTTGCAGGTGACCGAGCAGGTGTGGCACCCGATGCACTTGTCGAGGTTCATCACCATCGCCATCTGAGCCATGACCTTCATCAGTAGGTCACCTCCTGCGAGCGCTTGCGGATGACCGTGACCTCGTCGCGCTGGTTGCCCGTGGGGCCGAGGTAGTTGAAGGCGAACGCCAGCTGGGCGTACCCGCCGATCAGGTGGCTGGGCTTGACCAGGATCCGGGTCAGCGAGTTGTGGATGCCGCCGCGCTTGCCCGACGTCTCCGCGAGCGGTACGTCGATCAGCCGGTCCTGTGCGTGGTGCATGTAGACGGTGCCCTCCGGCATCCGGTGCGAGACGATCGCCCGCGCGACGACGACGCCGTTGCGGTTCACCGCCTCGATCCAGTCGTTGTCCTCGACGCCGACCTTCTCGGCGTCCTTGTCGCTCATCCAGATCGTCTGCCCGCCCCGCGAGAGGGAGAGCATGAACAGGTTGTCCTGGTACTCGGAGTGGATCGACCACTTGTTGTGCGGGGTCAGGTAGCGCACGGTCACGCTGAGCTGGCCGTGCGACTCCCCCATCTCGCCGATGGCGGGCTCGCTGAACAGCGCCCCCATGTTCAGCGGCGGCCGGTAGACCGGCAGCGACTCGCCCAGCTCGGTCATCCAGTCGTGGTCGAGGTAGAAGTGCTGACGCCCGGTGAGCGTGTGCCAGGGCTTGAGCCGCTCCACGTTGATCGTGAACGGCGAGTAGCGCCGCCCGCCGGTCTCCGAGCCCGACCACTCCGGCGAGGTGATCACCGGCACCGGCGCCGCCTGGGTGTCGGCGAAGGTGATCTGCTTGCCCTCGTGCTCGGCCGCCAGGTCGTGCAGCAGCGTGCCGGTGCGCTTCTCCAGGGTCTTGAACCCCTGGGTGGCGAGGTGGCCGTTGGTGGTGCCCGACAGCGCGAGGATCGCCTCGCAGGCGTGCACGTCACGCTTGAGCGACGGGCGCCCGTCGGCCGGGCCGCCACGCACGGTGCCGTTCTTGTGCTTGAGGTACTCGATGGACTTGGTGACGTCGTAGGTGACGCCCTTGGTGGTCGTGCCGAGCTTGTCCAGCAGCGGACCGAGCGCCTTCATCTGCGCGCCGATCGCGGCGTAGTCGCGCTCCACCTCGACGATCTTGGGCATCGTCACGCCCGGCACCGGCTCGCACTCGCCGTGCTTCCAGTCCGCCACCACGCCGTGCGGGTTGGCCATCGCGTCCGGGGTGTCGTGCAGCAGCGGCACCGCCACGACGTCCTTGCGGGTGCCCAGGTGGGTGGCCGCGAGCTCGCTGAACTTGTCGGCGATCACCTGCCAGGCGTCCCAGTCGGTGCGGGTCTGCCACGGCGGCGCGATCGCCGGGTTGAACGAGTGGATGAACGGGTGCATGTCGGTGGTGTTGAGGTCGTGCTTCTCGTACCACGTCGCGGCCGGCAGCACGACGTCGGAGAAGATCGTCGTGCTGGTCTGGCGGAAGTCGAGGGTCAGCAGCAGGTCGAGCTTGCCCTCGGGGGCCTCCTCGTGCCAGTCGACCTCGGTGGGCCGCTGGCTCGGCGCCGCCTCGGTGGCGCGCAGCGAGTTGTCGGTGCCGAGCAGGTGCTTGAGGAAGTACTCGTTGCCCTTGCCCGAGGAGCCGAGCAGGTTGGCGCGCCAGATCGACAGGATCCGCGGGAAGTTCTCCGGGGAGTCGGGGTCCTCCGCGGCGAAGCGCAGCTCGCCGCTCTTGAGCTGCTCGACCACGTGCTCGGCCACCGGCCGGCCGGCGGCGGCGGCCTCCGCGGAGACCTCGATCGGGTTGCGGTTGAACGTCGGGTAGGACGGCATCCAACCCATCCGCGCGCTCTTCGCGATCACGTCGGCGGTGCTCATCCCGGCCAGCTTCCCGCTGCCGGTCTTCGCCGAGAGCACGTCGGCGGCGAAGTGGTCGTAGCGGAACTGGTTGGTGTGCAGGTACCAGTACGCGGTGTGGATCATCTGCCGCGGCGGGCGCATCCAGTCCAGCCCGAACGCCAGCTGCGCCCAGCCGGTGACCGGACGGCACTTCTCCTGCCCGACGTAGTGGGCCCAGCCGCCGCCGTTGACGCCCTGGCAGCCGGTCAGCGTGGTCAGCGCGAGGAAGCCCCGGTAGATCGTGTCGGAGTGGAACCAGTGGTTGGTGCCGGCGCCCATCAGGATCATCGAGCGACCCTTGGACTCCTCGGCGTTCTGCGCGAACTCCCGCGCGATCCGCGCCGCGGCCGAGGCCGAGACGCCGGTGACGGTCTCCTGCCAGGCCGGGGTGTACGGCGCGCTGGCGTCGTCGTAGGACGTCGCGTAGTCGCCGGCCAGCCCCTCACGCCCGACGCCGAACTGGGCCAGCATCAGGTCGAAGACCGTGGTGACCAGCCGGCCGGCCACGCGCCGTACCGGCACCGCGCGGGTCAGCGAGCCCGGCGTGCCGTCGACGTTGTCGAAGCGGGGCAGCTCGGCCAGCACCGTCTCGGCGCCGGGCTCGAGCAGGCTCAGCTGCGGGTCGACGTCACCGAGCTCGAGGTTCCAGTGTCCGGCTCCGCTCTCGCCGAAGCGGTGCCCCAGCGACCCGCCGGGGACCACCGGCTGCCCGGTGCGGGCGTCGACGAGCACGGTCTTGAAGTGGGCGTTCTCCTCGCCGGCGTGCTCGGGCAGGTCCGAGGCGGTGAGGAACTTGCCGGGGCGGAACACGCCGGCGCCCTCTCCGGCGACCTCGTCGAGGGCGACCAGGTAGGGCAGGTCGGTGTACTTCTTCGTGTACTCGGTGAAGTACGGCGTCTGCCGGTCGACGAAGAACTCCTTGAGGATCACGTGCGCCATCGACATCGCCAGGGCGCCGTCGGTGCCGGGCGCGATCGCGAGCCACTCGTCGGCGAACTTCACGTTGTCGGCGTAGTCGGGGGCCACCACGACGACCTTCTGGCCGCGGTAGCGCGCCTCGGTCATCCAGTGCGCGTCGGGGGTGCGGGTGACCGGGACGTTGGAGCCCCACATGATCAGGTAGCCGGCGTCCCACCAGTCGCCGGACTCCGGCACGTCGGTCTGGTCGCCGAAGACCTGCGGCGAGGCCACCGGCAGGTCGGCGTACCAGTCGTAGAACGACAGCATCGAGCCGCCGATCATCGAGGTGAAGCGGGCGCCCGAGGCGTGCGAGACCATCGACATCGCGGGGATCGGCGAGAAGCCGGCCACGCGGTCGGGGCCCCACTTGCGGATCGTGTGCACGTAGGCGGCCGCCACCATCTCGGTGGCCTCCTCCCAGCTCGCCCGGACCAGGCCGCCCTTGCCGCGGGCCGACTTGTAGGCCTTCGCGCGCTGGGGGTTGTCGACGATGTGCGCCCACGCCTTGACCGGGTCGCCGCCGTGCTGGGACTTGGCCTCGCGGTACATCTGCTGGAGCACGCCGCGGACGTAGGGGTAGCGCACCCGGGTCGGCGAGTAGGTGTACCAGGAGAACGCCGCGCCGCGGGGGCATCCGCGCGGCTCGTACTCCGGCGAGTCCGGGCCGACCGAGGGGTAGTCGGTCTGCTGGGTCTCCCAGGTGATGATCCCGTCCTTGACGTAGACCTTCCACGAGCAGGAGCCGGTGCAGTTGACCCCGTGCGTGGAGCGGACGACCTTGTCGTGGCTCCAGCGGTCGCGGTAGAAGTCGTCGGCCCCCCGCCCACCCGTGCGGTGCAGGGTGCGCAGGTCCGCGCTGACCTTGGCCTTGGTGAAGAACCGCCGGCTGCGCACCATGGCGTCGGAGAACCCGCCGTCCATTCCCGCCTGCTTGCTCCGCTTTCCCTCGGGCTGGACCTCAGTGCTCACGTTTCTCTCCCCTCGCCTGCGGGCCTTTGAGGGCCCTTCTGCCAGCCTGGATAGGGACCCTATCCTGGCCAGAACGGGCCGAATGTCCCTATATCCACGGAGCTGAGTACCCCGATGCTTAGCGACGTCCGCTTTACCTTGCCGACCCCCATGCAAGCAGACCGGAGAATCCAGTGTCAGCCCCACCCGTCTCACAAGCACCAACTGCAACAGCTCCGGCGCCCGTCCCCCCGGGCGCCGGTCGCGTGCTGAGCCTCTCCACGATCGCGTTCACCTTGATGTTC
Source organism: Nocardioides sp. Z43_10 (assembly GCF_059766615.1). NCBI lineage: Bacteria > Bacillati > Actinomycetota > Actinomycetes > Propionibacteriales > Nocardioidaceae > Nocardioides > Nocardioides sp. Z43_10. The sequence goes on from NZ_JCBAJY010000002.1 coordinate 292,141, forward strand.
GCGGCCTGGATGATGTTCGGCATCCTCGGTATCCCGATCCGCGACGAGTTCGGTCTCTCCGACGTCCAGCTCTCGTGGCTTTCCGCCGTGGCCATCCTCAACGGCTCGCTGTGGCGGCTGCCCGCCGGCATCGCCGCCGACCGCTTCGGCGGCCGGGTCGTGTTCATCGGCCTGCTGTTGGCCACCGCGCTCTTCTCCTACCTGGTCGCCCAGGCCGGCAGCTACGGGATGCTCCTGCTGCTCGCCTTCGCGGTCGGTTTCGCCGGCAACGCCTTCACCGCCGGCATCGCCTGGAACTCGGCGTGGTTCCCGCGCCAGCGCCAGGGCTTCGCGCTCGGCGTCTTCGGCGCCGGCAACGTGGGCGCCTCGGTCACCAAGTTCATCGGCCCGGTGCTGATCACCGCCACCGCCGGTGGCACCTACTTCGGCTTCGTCGAGGGCGGCTGGCGGATGATCCCGGTCATCTACGCCGTGCTGCTGCTGGTCATCGCGGTGGCGCTGTGGGTGGGCACCCCCCGCCAGGACCGCAAGCCCGGCGCGGGCCGCCCGATCCGCGAGCAGCTCGTGCCGCTCAAGCAGCTGCGGGTGTGGCGCTTCAGCCTCTACTACGTCGCCGTCTTCGGCGCGTACGTCGCGCTGTCCTCGTGGCTGCCGAAGTACTACGTCGACAACTTCGACATCTCGCTGACCAAGGCCGCGCTGCTCACCGCGACGTTCATCTTCCCGGCCAGCCTGCTGCGCCCGCTGGGCGGCTGGTTCTCCGACAAGCTCGGCGCGCGCCGGGTGATGTACTGGACCTTCGCGATCATGCTGGTCTCGACGTTCCTGCTGATGATGCCCAACGGCCACGTGGTCGTGGAGGTCTCCGAGAAGACCGACCCCTCCGGCATCGCCGAGGTGCTGCCCTACTCGATCGGCCTGTGGCCCTTCGTCGGGCTCGTCTTCCTGCTCGGCTGCTCGATGGGCATCGGCAAGGCCGCGGTCTACAAGCACATCCCCGAGTACTTCCCCGGCGAGGTCGGCTCCGTCGGCGGCCTGGTCGGGATGCTGGGCGCGCTGGGTGGGTTCTTCCTCCCGCCGCTGTTCGCCTACACCACGTCGTGGACCGGCCTGCCGTCCGCCACGTTCTTCGTCCTCTTCCTGCTCACTCTGGTCTGTGCGATCTGGATGCACTGGACCGTGGTGCACATGCTGCACAACGAGTCCCCTGAGTTGGCAGGTCACTTCGAGAAGCCCAATGCCATGGAGGCACGAGTCTGATGACCACTTCCCCCCCGTCCGCCCCCGACGCCGCTCGCAGCGGCAAGGAATGGCTGCAGGCCTGGGACCCGGAGAACGAGGAGACCTGGGACAAGGCGCTCGCCTGGCGGACCCTGTCGATCACCACGTTCACCCTCACCCTCGCCTTCGCCTCCTGGTTCATCGCCAGCGCGCTGGCCCCGAAGCTGAGCAACCTCGGCTTCGACCTGACCAAGGACCAGCTCTACTGGCTGGTCGCGCTGCCCGGCCTCTCCGCCGGTCTGCTGCGGCTGACCTGGATGGTCCTGCCGCCGATGCTCGGCACCCGCAAGCTCGTCACGCTGACCACCCTGTTGCTGCTGCTGCCGCTCGTCGGCTGGGCGATCGCGGTGCAGAACCCGGACACGTCGTACACGACGCTGCTGATCCTGTCGTTCATGTCCGGCATCGGCGGCGGTGCGTTCTCCGGCTTCATGCCGAGCACCTCGTACTTCTTCCCGCGCCGGATGCAGGGCACCGCGCTCGGCCTGCAGGCCGGCATCGGCAACTTCGGCGTCTCGCTGGTCCAGTTCGTGACGCCGTGGATCATCGGCTTCTCGATGGTCGGCTTCCTCGGCTCCTCGCAGCTCGAGAGCGTGCCCGGGAAGGCCTCGCAGGAGGTCTGGTACCAGAACGCCACGTACGTCTACGTGCCGTTCGTCCTGATCGGCGCGTTCCTGGCCTGGACGATGCTCAAGAGCGTCCCGATCAAGGCCAACGTGCGCCAGCAGTTCGACATCTTCAAGAACCAGGACACCTGGTGGATGACGCTGCTCTACATCATGACCTTCGGCACCTTCGCCGGCCTGTCGGGCCAGTTCGGCCTGATGATCAAGAACCTGTACGGCGCCGGCAACACCGAGATCGCCACGATCCTCTCCGACGGCACCACCCAGATGCTCATCGAGGGCTACTCGATCCCGGACCCGGTGAAGTTCGCGTTCCTCGGCCCGCTGGTCGGCGCCGGCGCCCGGGTGCTGTTCAGCCCGCTCACCGACAAGCTCGGTGGCGCCAAGTGGACCCTGGTGAGCGGCATCGGCATCCTCGCCTCGATCATCTACACGAGCATGCACCTCACCCCCGACACCAGCTCGGCGGCCGCGCTCGACGCGGACTTCGACAGGTTCCTCTACGGGATGCTCGCGATCTTCCTGTTCACCGGCATCGGCAACGCCTCGACGTTCAAGCAGATGCCGATGATCTTCGAGCGCCGCCAGGCCGGCGGAGTGATCGGCTGGACCGCGGCGATCGCCGCCTTCGGGCCGTTCTTCTTCGGCATCGGCCTGACGATCATGGCGCCCGAGACCTTCTACTACATCGGCGCTGCCTTCGCGGCGATGTGCATCGCGATCACCTGGATGCGCTACGCACGCCCGGGGGCACCCAAGCCCTCCTGAGCGCACAGCGCTTCGCGCTGGCGCGAAGCAGCTGAGACGAGCCGCTGGCTGGACCGGTCACCCCGGATCCGGCCGGCGGCTCGCGTCGTTCCCGGGGTTTTACTACTGTGGGATCCGTGGAAAACGTCTCGTGGTCCCCGGCGGATCGCCCCGCCGGCTTCGGGCCCCGGCTGGGCACCTCGCGCCCCCTGTCCCCGGCGCGGGCCGCGATCCTGGCCAAGCTGCACGACCAGCCGGACCCCACCACCCAGGCCGCGATCGTGGCCGCCACCGGCCTGCACCCCAACACCGTGCGCGAGCACCTCGACGGGCTGGTCCGCCGCGGGCTGGTCCGTCGCACCCGGGCGCGACCGTCGGGGCGGGGCCGGCCGGCCTGGCTCTACGAGTCGGTCGCCGAGGACCCCGCACGCTCGGAGTACGCCGGGCTCGCCTCCGCGCTGGCCGTCACCATCGCGCGCCACAGCCCGGCCCCGCAGCACGACGCCGCCGAGGCCGGCGAGCGCTGGGGCCGTCAGCTGGCCCGCGACCGCGGAGCCTCGCCGGTGCCCGCCGAGCAGGCCCGTGCGCAGGTCGTCGAGCTCCTCGACGACCTCGGCTTCGACCCCTCCCCCGAGGAGGGGCGCCCCGAACACGTCCGGCTCACCCGCTGCCCGCTGCTCGAGGTCGCCTACCGGCAGCCCGAGGTGGTGTGCTCGGTCCACCTGGGCCTGGTCCGCGGCGTGCTGGCGGAGTACGGCGCCAGCGCGGAGGGCAGCGCGCTGGAGCCGTTCGCCGAGCCCGGGGCCTGTCGCCTCGTCGTACCGCCCGTGCCGGGGCCGGACGCCGGCTGAGCCTCCCGGGCCCCCTGGGACGCCAACAGGGCCCCGGTCCGAAGACCAGGGCCCTGCTGGTGGTGCTGTGCGGGAGGAGCTGGACTCAGAAGTCCATTCCACCCATGCCGCCGGACGGGTCGCCGCCCATGGGCGCCGACTTCTCCGGCTTGTCGGCCACGACGGCCTCGGTGGTGAGGAACAGCGCAGCGATCGACGCGGCGTTCAGCAGCGCGGAGCGCGTCACCTTGGCCGGGTCGATGATGCCCTCGGCGATCATGTCGACGTACTCGCCGTTGGCCGCGTTCAGACCGTGACCGGGGGTCAGGTTGCGCACCTTCTCCGCCACGACGCCGCCCTCGAGGCCGGCGTTGATCGCGATCTGCTTGAGCGGGGCCTCGGTGGCCTTCAGCACGATGTTCGCGCCGGTGGCCTCGTCACCCTCGAGCTCGAGCTTCGGGAACACGATCGCGGCAGCCTGGACCAGCGCGACGCCACCACCGGCGACGATGCCCTCCTCGACGGCGGCCTTCGCGTTGCGAACGGCGTCCTCGATGCGGTGCTTGCGCTCCTTGAGCTCGACCTCGGTGGCCGCGCCGACCTTGATCACCGCGACACCGCCGGCCAGCTTGGCCAGGCGCTCCTGCAGCTTCTCGCGGTCGTAGTCGGAGTCCGACTTCTCGATCTCGGCGCGAATCTGGTTGACCCGGCCCTCGATCTGGCCGGCGTCGCCGGCGCCCTCGACGATCGTGGTCTCGTCCTTGGTGATGACGACCTTGCGGGCCTGACCGAGGAGCTCGATGCCGGCCGACTCGAGCTTGAGGCCGACCTCCTCGGAGATGACCTGGCCACCGGTCAGGATCGCGATGTCCTGCAGCATGGCCTTGCGGCGGTCGCCGAAGCCCGGAGCCTTGACGGCGACGGACTTGAACGTGCCACGGATCTTGTTGACGACCAGCGTGGACAGAGCCTCGCCGTCGACGTCCTCGGCGATGATGACCAGCGGCTTGCCGGACTGCATGACCTTCTCGAGCAGCGGCAGCAGGTCCTTGACGTTCGAGACCTTCGAGTTGGCGATCAGGATGTAGGGGTCCTCCAGGACCGTCTCCATCCGCTCGGGGTCGGTGACGAAGTACGCCGAGATGTAGCCCTTGTCGAAGCGCATGCCCTCGGTGAGCTCGAGGTCGAGCCCGAAGGTGTTCGACTCCTCGACGGTGATGACGCCTTCCTTGCCGACCTTGTCCATCGCCTCGGCGATGATCTCGCCGACCGTGGTGTCAGCAGCGGAGATCGAGGCTGTGGAGGCGATCTGCTCCTTGGTCTCGACGTCCTTCGCCATGCTCAGCAGCTGGGCGGAGACCGCCTCGACAGCCTGCTCGATGCCGCGCTTGAGGCCCATCGGGTTCGCACCCGCGGCCACGTTGCGCAGACCCTCGCGGACCATGGCCTGAGCCAGCACGGTCGCGGTCGTCGTGCCGTCACCGGCGACGTCGTCGGTCTTCTTGGCAACTTCCTTGACCAGCTCTGCGCCGATCTTCTCGTACGGGTCCTCGAGCTCGATCTCCTTGGCGATGGACACACCATCGTTGGTGATCGTGGGGGCGCCCCACTTCTTCTCGAGAACGACGTTGCGGCCCTTGGGACCGAGAGTGACCTTGACGGCGTCGGCGAGCGTGTTCATGCCACGCTCGAGGCCGCGCCGGGCCTCCTCGTTGAAAGCAATCAGCTTTGCCATGTCTCCTGCGATTCCTTCACGCTAGAGAGTGTCGGACCGGGTCGTTGCCCGCGACGGACGATCTGGCCGTACCGGCGAACCCTTCCCGCCGACGCTGCAGACCTCAACTCACCGGTCCGGTGTCTGTCACTCTCATCACGAGAGTGCCAACGTCATGTTTAGCACTCGAGCAAGGCGAGTGCAAAGCCCTCAGGGCAACGAGGCGGCCACCAGGGCCGCGAACGCCTCCGCGTTGTCGGGCACGACGTCGAGGTAGAGGCCGGGTTCGATCAGCTCCAGCTCGCTGAGGACCGGCCGGCCGCCGTAGGACATCAGGTCGACCCGGCCGTAAGGCAGCTCGCGACCGAGCCTGCGCCCGGCCGCGGCGAGCGCCGCCTGCGCGGCTGCGGCCAGCTCCGGGTCCAGCGGGACCGGGCGCGACGAGCCGCCGTACGCCTCGTGCACCCGGATCTCGTCCCCGCCCGGCAGCTTGTCGACCTGGGAGACCGCGCGGCCGTCGAGCACGAAGACCGAGCTCTCACCGCGGCTGCGCACCGACTCGACCAGCGGCTGCACGATCCACGGGCCGGCGCTGAGACCGGCGAGCCTCGCGTCGTCGGCGCTGTCGGCCACCACCACCCCGACGCCACCGGCGCCGGTGCGCGCCTTGACCACCACCGTGCCGTGCTCCTCGATCGCGGCCTGCAGCCCCGGGCGCAGGTGGGAATCGTCGAGCAGCGCGGTGGGCACGACCGGGACGTCGTCGGCGAGCTCGGCGAGGTAGGCCTTGTCGGCGTTCCACGCGAAGACGTCCGCGCCGTTGAGCAGTCTCGTGCGCTGCTCCACGCCCCGGGCCCAGGCCAGGAACTCCGGCAGCCGCCGGTGGTAGTCCCAGGTCGACCGCACTGCCACCAGGTCAGCCGCCGCCCAGTCGATCGTCGTGTCGTCCCAGCAGACCCAGCGCGCCCCGATCCCCCGGGCGGCCAGCGCCGCCACCAGCAGCTGGCCCTGCGGCTCGCCGTCGGGCAGCAGCGGGAACGTCACCAGCAGTACGTCGGGCACCGGGCCAGCCTAGGCGCCGTCGGGCCCCTGGTGCGGATCCCTCAGCAGCCGCCGGCCACCGCCGGGATCACCGAGATCTGGGTCCCGTCCGGGGTCGGCGTGGCCAGGTCGTCGAGGAAGCGGACGTCCTCGTTGCCGACGTAGACGTTCACGAAGCGGCGCAGCTGGCCCGCGTCGTCGAGGATCCGCGCGCGGATCCCGGCGTAGCTGCTCTCCAGGTCGTCGAGCACCTCGCCCAGGGTGCCGCCCTGGGCGCTCACCTCGGACTCCCCTCCGGTGTAGGTGCGCAGGATCGTGGGGATGCGGACGGAAACGCCCATGTGCTGCTCCTCTGGTGCGGGCGGACGGTGCTGGGTGGGCTGCGGCGCCGGGTCAGGCGATGCCGGTGGCCGAGAACGCGGCGTACGACGCAGCGATGGTGGCCGCCGGACCCACCTGGTCGGAGATCGCGTCGAGGGTCTTGAGCCCCATGCCGGTGTTGATCACGACCGTCTCCAGTGTGGGGTCCAGCTGGCCGGTCTCCACCAGCTTCTTCAGCACCGCGACCGTGGTGCCGCCGGCGGTCTCGGTGAAGATGCCCTCGTTGCGGGCCAGCAGCAGGATGCCCTCGCGTACCTCGTCGTCGCTGACGTCCTCGACCGCGCCACCGGTGCGCCGGCAGATGTCGAGCACGTAGGGACCGTCGGCGGGGTTGCCGATCGCCAGGGACTTCGCGATCGTGTCGGGGCGCACCGGGCGCACCACGTTCTTGCCGTCCTTGAACGCCACCGACACCGGCGAGCACCCGGTGGCCTGGGCGCCGTAGATCTTGTAGGGCTTCTCCTCGACCAGGCCGAGCGCGATCAGCTCCTGGAAGGCCTTGTCGACCTTGGTGAGCTGGGAGCCGGAGGCGACCGGGATGACGACCTGGTCGGGCAGGCGCCAGCCGAGCTGCTCGGCGATCTCGTAGCCCAGGGTCTTGGAGCCCTCGGCGTAGTAGGGCCGCACGTTGACGTTGACGAACGCCCAGCCCTCCTCCTCCCCCGCGATCTCGGAGGCCAGCCGGTTGACGTCGTCGTAGTTGCCCTCGACGGCGACCAGCGCGTCGGTGTAGACCGCGGAGTTGACCTGCTTGGGCTTCTCCAGGTCCGAGGGGATGAAGACCACGGTCTTGATCCCGGCCCGGGCACCGGCAGCGGCCACCGCGTTGGCGAGGTTGCCGGTCGAGGGACAGGCGAAGACCTTGCTGTGGAACTCTCGCGCCGCGGACAGTGCGCAGGCCACGACCCGGTCCTTGAAGGAGTTCGTCGGGTTCGTCGAGTCGTCCTTGACCCACAGGTTGTCGATGCCGAGCTGGCGCCCGAGGTTGTGGGCCTTGAGCAGCCGGGTGAACCCGGGCTCCATGTTCGGGCTCTCCTCGATGTCCGCGGGCACCGGCAGCAGCGCCTTGTAGCGCCAGATGTTGCGCGGCCCCGCCTCGATCTCGGCGCGGGTCACGGCGGGGAAGTCGTAGGCGATCTCTAGGGGGCCGAAACACTCGGGACAGGCGTAGTGCGGGCCGAGGGCGATCGCGTGACCGCACTCGCGGCAGGCGAGGCCGGTGGCGTTGCCGAACGCGCCCTCGCGCAGGACAGGTGTGCCGGACGGTGCGGTCTCGGTTCGGACCGACGTGTCAACAGCGCTCATGAGTGACCTCCTCCTCATCTTCCCCGCGACGTACCTCGCCGTGGGCGGAATTAGCACCGTTTCCACGACTGCCGAAGCAGGGAGAACGTGGCGGTTGCCGGGACTTCACTGGGCCGTTCCCTCAGTCCCTCTCGATGAGCTGCCGCGAGCCTACGGCCGCCGTCTCACGATGTGCACATCGTGACCAACATGCGAGATGGTGGTGGGGGCTGGCGGGACCACGAGTTAACTCGTGAAACCCGCACTTCCCACATGTTGCAACGTGTGGGATGTACGGGTTTCGTGTGGCCAGTACGGCGCAGCCGGGCGACGGGCCGCGCGCGCCGTCGGCGTTGCGCTGAACCGCTCCGGATCGGACTTCCGCTACTCGCCGCGGCCGTGCAGGAGGCGGTCGTCGAGCTCGCGCCGCCGGCATCGATCGGCGAACCGCGCCCCGGCAGCCTCGTCCGCCGCGAGCGCGGCGTACTCATCTGGGGTGAGCCGGTAGTACACCTCGAACTCGACGCCCCCGTTGCTCACCGGGATGGAGAGGTAGGGCTCGCCGGTGCTCGCGACGACACCGAGGGAGAAGCCTCCGCTGCGGGAGACGTGGATGTCGCGGTAGGGCCGCGGTAGGGCAGGTCGTGCGGCAGGCCGCTGTCCGGGCCGCGTAAACGGGGACACGATGATCCCCAAGACGAGGGCAAGGATCGTGAGCATCGCGGAGAGCAGCACCGCCCAGCCGGCCCGCCATTGACCGAATGCGAACGCGAAGGTCGCGACGACGAAGACGACCACTGCCACCAGCGCGAGGCCGGCCAGCAGGTAGGTGGCGATCAACCTTCCTGACACCCGGCGCGGCGCGGCTGCGTCCCTCACCTGCATGTCCCGTCCCACCCTTGAGCACGCTTTGAGCGGAGTCGGGTTGCCGGGGAAGGCTGGTCGCTGGGCACGGGGTCCATCCTGCCAGTCCTGTGGCCCTGAGGGGCGGAGCTTCCGTGACCGGACCGCGACGAGAGGGGACGCGGCCGGAGCCTGCGCGGGTGGGACCGGTGAGGCTGGATCGCCGGCTGGGGCGGCCGGTGTCGGCGGAACCACGAGTTAACTCGTGAAACCCGCACTTCCCACATGTTGCAACGTGTGGGATGTACGGGTTTCGTGTGGCCAGTACGGCGCAGCGGGGCGAGGGGGTCCCAGCGTGCGGTCGGAGCCTGCGCGCATGGGGCTGGCGGGACTGGCTAGTCCGTTGGGGTTATCGGTGTCGGCGGGACCACGAGTTAACTCGTGAAACCCACACTTCCCACGTGTCGCAACGTGTGGAAAGTACGGGTTCCGTGTGGCCAGTACGGCGCAGCACGGCGCCGGCCCGCCGGCCCGCCCCGGCCCGCCCCGGCCCGGGCCGCCCCGGAAGACCCGCCCCTCAGCCGCCCGCGTTGAGCGCGTCCGCGGTGAGCTGGCGCAGCAGCTCCATCACGCCGTCGGGGCCCTTCACCACGATGTCGGCGAGCTCCACCAGGGCGCTCTGCTCCTCGGAGGCTGAGCAGACCAGGAGTGTGGCGAGCCCCTCCTCGCGCAGCTCGGCGACCGCGCGGAAGGCCTCGACGTCGCCCAGGTCGTCACCGGCGAAGAGGAAGCCCCCCGCGCCGACCTCCTCGGCGATCAGGTGCACGGCGTTGCCCTTGTGCATGCCCGGCGAGCGGACCTCGACCACGTTGCGCCCCGGCTCCACCGCGAGACCGTAGCTCTCGGCCAGCTTCGAGACCGGGGCGAGCAGCTGCGCGAACGCGCCGGCGGGGTCGGCCAGGCGGCGTGTGTGCACGGCGACGCCGAGCCCCTTCTCCTCGATGTAGGCGTCGGCAGCGCCGGCGCGGCGCAGCGTGGCAGGAAGGGCGGCGATGAAGGACGAGAGCCCGTGCGGGGGGCGCGGCGAGATCACCCGGCGGTTGGTCGAGGACCAGCGCTCGTTGCCGTACTGGCCGAACAGGTAGAGCTCGCGACCGGCGCCGCCGAGCTGGTCGCCGACCTCGTCGAGACCGCCGAGCGCGAGCGCCTGGCGGGCCGGCCGCCCGGTGATCACCGCGATGGCGCGCACGACGTCGGCCAGGCCGACCAGCACCTCGGGGGCGTCCGGGTGGATGTGCGCCTCGGTGGGGTCGTCCACGATCGGCGACAGCGTGCCGTCGAAGTCGAGACCGACCACGACCGACTCGGCGACGCGGACCAGGGCGGCGTAGCGCTGCTCGCCCTCAGGGGACGTGAACTCCATGGTGACAGCCAATCACGGAACCGGACGCCCACCGCAGCCAGCGAGGCTGCGCTGGGCAAAGCCCTGAGGCCTCAGCCCGTGTCGGACCGCTCAGCTGTAGTCGGCCGTCAGGATCACGGTGAGCCGGTCGAAGCGCATCGGCGCGACGGCGGGCATCAGCCGCTTGATCCCCAGGTCGCGCGCCAGCATGGTGGCGGCCGCCTCCAGGCGCGGAGGGAAGTAGACCGTGGACGCCGGGATCGTGCCGACCCAGTTGTCCGAGCCGACGACCTTCCAACCGGCCCCGGAGGCCTTGCCTGCCGTGGTCCCGGCCAGCCCGGTGATGCCGGAGTTGTTGAAGATCTCGACGTAGACCTCGCCGCGCTTGACCGCGGGCGCCTTCTTCACCGGCTTCTTCTTCGCCGGCGCCGGCGCGGTGCTGGGGGTGGGCGTCGGCGAGGTGGTGGCCTCGGGCTGGGAGACGACCTGGACCGTCTCGCCGGAGCCGTCGTCCTGGGTGGCGACGAAGGCGACCCCGGCCATCGCGACCGCGACCACGCTCAGCATCACCAGCGGGGAGGGCAGGGCGACCCCGCGCTCGTCGCGCCGGGGGGTGTGGGGAAGGAGAGTCACCGCGGCCTCAGACGTCGAAGCCGAGCCGGCGGGCCGAGCGCTGCCGTTGGCGGGCGGCGCGCAGTCGGCGCAGCCGGCGCACCAGCAGCGGGTCCGCCTCGAGGGCGGCCGGCTTGTCGATGAGGGCGTTGAGGACCTGGTAGTAGCGCGTCGAGGACATGTCGAACTTCTCGCGGACCGCCTGCTCCTTGGCGCCGGCGTACTTCCACCACTGGCGCTCGAACTCCAGGATCTCGCGGTCGCGGTCGGACAGGCTCTGCTCCGGGGCCTCGTGGCCCTGGAAGGCGTTTGCGGCGTCCATGCAAGGTCTCCCGGTGGTGCGTCTGGCTCTCGGCCGTGGGCGAACGAGATACGAGGTGCTGAGGTCCCACTCTAGGCGACGAACCACAACGGTGTCATTCGATCCCCGCGCGTCGCTCGGCGAGCGGAGGTGCCGCGCGAGATCCGTGCCACTAGCCTCGGCGCATGAGCACCGACACCGACGTGCGCTGGGGCATCCTGGCCACCGGCAAGATCGCCCACAGCTTCGCCGACGACCTGGCCGCCACCCCCGGCGCGCGCCTGGTCGCGGTCGGCTCGCGAAGCGCCGAGCGCTCCCGGGAGTTCATCGCCGAGGTGGGCGCGGACCCCGAGAGCGTCACCCCGCACGGCTCGTACGCCGACCTCGTGGCCGACCCGGACGTGGAGGTGGTCTACGTCGCCACCCCGCACGCGCGCCACCTGGCCGACGCCCGGCTCGCCCTGGAGGCGGGCAAGCATGTGCTCTGCGAGAAGCCGCTGACCCTCAACGTCGCCGAGGCCGAGGAGATGATCGCCCTGGCCCGCGACCGCGGCCTGTTCCTGATGGAGGCGATGTGGACCGCCTGCCACCCGCTGGTCCGCGAGCTCGGCCGGGTCCTGGCCTCGGGCCGCCTCGGCACCCCGCGGATGCTGCACGCCGAGCTGGGGTTCCGCGTCGACGCCTCCGAGGACGACCGGATGCTCGACCCCGCGCTGGGCGCCAGCACCCTGCTCGACATGGGCATCTACCCGCTCACCTTCGCCCACCTGATGCTCGGCGCGGCCGAGGACCTGCACGGCACCGCCTCCCTCTCCGACCGGGGCATCGACCTCGACGTGGTGGTGACCGGCCGCTACCCCGGCGGAGCGCTGGCCACGATGTCGGCGTCGATGACCTCGTGGTCCTCGCGCGCCGCGGCGATCGCCACCGACCTGGGCCGCATCGACGTCGCCGACTTCCACCACCCCACCCGCGTGACCTTCACGCCGTACGACGCCGCGGGCGCGGACCAGGCCGGGCACACCGAGCCGGTCGCGATCACCACCGACGAGCCGGTGCTGGGACGCGGGTACGGCAACGAGATCGCCGAGGCGGGCCGCTGCCTGCGCGCGGGACTCCTGGAGAGCCCGCTGGTCCCCCACGAGCAGACCCTCACCCTGATGCGCCAGCTCGACGACCTGCGTGCCCAGATCGGCGTCCGCTACCCCGACGAGCGCTGACGCGCCGTGGGTCACATGCGTGTGGACCACGCCTCCGTTCGACCCGAAGCACTAGGGTGGCTGTCGTGACGCACATCGGCTCGGCAGACCTCGTCATCGTGGCCAACCGACTGCCCGTCGACCGGGTGACCGACAGCGACGGCAACCTCGGCTGGCGCCGCTCGCCCGGCGGGCTGGTGAGCGCCCTGGAGCCGGTGATGCGGGCCAACGACGGCGCCTGGATCGGCTGGCCCGGCGGCGCCGACGAGGAGCTCGAGCCGTTCGTCGACGACGGCCTCTCGCTGATCCCGATCGCGCTGAGCGCCCAGGAGATCGAGGAGTTCTACGAGGGCTTCTCCAACGGCACCCTGTGGCCGCTCTACCACGACGTCGTGGCCAAGCCGGAGTTCCACCGCGAGTGGTGGGAGTCCTACGTCGTGGTCAACCGCCGCTTCGCCGAGAAGGCGGCCGAGGTCGCCTCCGAGGGCGCGACCGTGTGGATCCAGGACTATCAGCTGCAGCTGGTCCCGCAGATGCTGCGCGACCTGCGCCCGGACCTGCGCATCGGCTTCTACCTGCACATCCCGTTCCCGCCCGCCGAGCTCTTCCAGCAGCTCCCGTGGCGCCGGCAGCTGCTCGAGGGGCTGCTGGGCGCCGACCTGGTCGGCTTCCAGCTGCCCGGCGCGGCCCAGAACTTCGTCCGCCTGGTCCGCCAGCGGGTCGGGCACAAGACGCACCGCGACATGGTCTACCTGCCCGACGGCCGCTCGGTGAAGGCGCACGCGTTCCCGATCTCGATCGACGTGGAGGGATTCGAGGAGCTGGCCCGCTCCGAGGGCGTCGCGAAGCGCGCCCAGGAGATCCGCGAGGCCCTCGGCAACCCGCGCAAGATCCTGCTCGGCATCGACCGCCTCGACTACACCAAGGGCATCTTCGCCCGGCTGCGCGCCTTCAGCGAGCTGCTCGCCGAGGGGCGACTCGACGTCGAGGACGCCGTGTTCGTCCAGGTTGCCACGCCCTCGCGCGAGCGTGTCGAGCAGTACCGCATCCTGCGCGACGACATCGACCGCCTCGTCGGCCGGATCAACGGCGACCTGGGCCGGATCGGCACGCCCGCGATCTCCTACCTGCACTCGTCCTACCCGCGCGAGGAGATGGCCGCGCTCTACCGGGCCGCCGACATCATGGTCGTCACGCCGTTCCGCGACGGGATGAACCTGGTCGCCAAGGAGTACGTCGCCACCCGCCTGGAGAACGACGGCGCGCTGGTCCTCTCCGAGTTCGCCGGGGCCGCCGAGGAGCTGCGCCAGGCCTGGCTGGTCAACCCCTACGACATCAACGGGATGAAGTCCGCGCTGATGGAGGCCTACGAGGCCCCGCCCAAGGAGATCACCCGACGGATGAGGGCGATGCGCAAGACGGTCGGCGAGAACGACGTCTCGAAGTGGGCCAACCGCTTCCTCGAGGAGCTCGCCGCCACCCGCCCCGACCACGGCAAGGTCGTCCGCCCCGCCCGTCGCAGCTGAGCCGGGCTCAGTCCGTCGGCGGGGCCTCCGAGCCCGGCACCCGGGGCTCCATCAGCCTGCTCACCGACGCGGCGAGCTCGGCGCCCAGCCGCCCCCAGCCGGGCTGGTAGCCGAAGACCTCGGCCAGCGACGTCATCCCCTGCTGGCCGTCCATCAGGTCGACGTCCTCGGGCGTGATCAGCCCGGGGTGGGCCACCCCCACGGCCTCGGAGACCTTGAGCAGGTCGCGGCGCAGCGAGACCAGGTAGTTGGCGACCCGCTCGCTCTTCAGGTCCGGGTCCAGGCCGCGGACGTAGCGGGGGTTCTGCGTCGCCACGCCCACCGGGCACCGGTCGGTGTGGCACTTCTGGGCCTGGATGCACCCCATCGCGAGCATCGCCTCGCGGCCCACGTTGACCATGTCGGCGCCGAGCGCGAAGCCGACCACCGCGTTCTCGGTGATGCCCAGCTTGCCGGCGCCGATGAACACCACCTCGTCGGCCAGTCCGGCGGCGGCGAAGCGCTTGTAGACCTCGGCGAACCCGACCCGGAAGGGGTAGGCGACCGCGTCGGCGAAGATCATCGGCGCCGCCCCGGTGCCGCCCTCGCCGCCGTCGATGTTGACGAAGTCGACTCCCCGCTCGCGCGAGAGCATCATCGAGACCAGCTCGTCCCAGAAGTCGAGGTTGCCGACCGCCGACTTGATGCCGACCGGCAGACCCGTCGTGTCGGCGACCAGCTCCACGAAGTCCAGCAGCGAGTCGACGTCGTGGAAGACCTGGTGCCGGCTCGGCGAGGCACAGTCGACGCCGGCCTTGATCCCCCGGATCTCGGCGATCTCGTCGGTCACCTTGGCGCCCGGCAGCATCCCCCCGAGCCCGGGCTTGGCGCCCTGGCTGAGCTTGATCTCGATGGCCCGCACCGGGGCCGACTCCACCACCCGCCGCAGCTGGTCGAGGTCGAAGTTGCCCTCCTCGTCGCGGCAGCCGAAGTAGGAGGTGCCGATCTGGAAGACGATCTCTCCGCCGTGGCGGTGGTACGGCGAGAGCGCGCCCTCGCCGGTGTTGTGCAGGACCCCCGCGGACGCCGCTCCCCGGTTGAGCGCCTCGATCGCCGCGTGCGAGAGCGAGCCGAAGCTCATCCCCGAGATGTTCACCACCGAGCGCGGCCGGAAGGCGTGGCGCCGTCCCCGAGGACCGCCGAGCACCTTCGCCGCGGGCACCGCAATGCTGTCCTCGGTGTGCGGGTACGTCGAGGCGCCCTGCCCGGAGAACGTGCGGTGCTTGATCACCGGGTAGCCCACGACGTGCTCGATGTTGTTGTCGGTGCCGAAGCCGAAGTAGTTGTTCTCCAGCTTGGAGCTGGCGTAGATCCAGCTGCGCTGGTCGCGGCTGAAGGGCCGCTCCTCGTCGTTGGACGTGACGATGTACTGCCGCAGCTCCGGGCCGACCCGCTCCAGCAGGAAGCGCCCGTGCCCGATCACCGGGAAGTTGCGCAGGATCGCGTGCCGCTTCTGACGCAGGTCGTGGACCCCCACCACCCCCAGCGCGCCGAGTGCCGCCGTGCCTGCCGCCGTCGTTCTCCTCCACCTCATGGCACCGTGTCTAGCCGCACCACCCAAGGCGTGTCGAGGCGGGGTGCTGGCGCGGGAGGGCCGGCTACCGGCACTATCAGCCGCCAAGGGGCCCTCGCGGCCCGTTCTCGGGAACTTCAGGAGTACCACCATGCGCAGACGCGCTCTCGCCGCCCTGTCCACCCTGCTGCTGACGATGGCCGCCCTGGTCGGCGTCACGTCGGTGACCGCGGCTCCGGCAATGGCCGACGGCTGCTACTCGTGGAGCCGCAACCTCGCCCCGGGCGCGACCGGCGCCGACGTCACCGAACTGCAGGTCCGCGTCGCCGGCTGGGCCGGGTACGGCGCGACCTTCGGCATCGACGGCAGCTACGGCCCCGCGACCACCACCGCGGTGCGCAACTTCCAGAAGGCCTACGGCCTGAGCGCCGACGGCCTGGCCGGGCCCGCCACGTTCGCCAAGATCTACGCCCTGCAGGACGACGACTGCTCGACGCTGCACTTCACCTGGGCCGAGGTCGACGGCGGCTGCGGGGCCGGGGGCTACAGCGGGGGCTCGGTGAGCGCCGCCCAGGTCAAGGAGAACCTCGAGCGCGCGATGTGGCGCGCCGAGGCCCTGCGCCAGCGGCTGGGCAACAAGCCGCTGCGGGTGACGTCGGGCTTCCGCTCGAAGGCCTGCGACAAGTCCGTCGGCGGCAGCGGCACCGGCCAGCACACCTACGGCCGGGCGCTGGACTTCACCGGCATCAACGGCAGCCCGTCGTTCTGCCAGATCGCGCAGGCAGCCCGCTCCACGGCGTTCAACACGATCCTCGGGCCGGGCTACCCCGGCCACGACGACCACACCCACGTCGACATCCGCCCGGACCGGGTCTACTGGAGCGCCCCGGGCTGCGGCATCGGCTGATCCTCACCGCGTGGGGGCGGACGTCGCTAGGGTGCCAGCCATGTCACACGACGTCCTCCCCCGCGGGGTGCGCCTGGGCTACGGATCGGGATCGGTCGCCACCGGCGCCTTCGGCACCGTGCCCGGCTTGATGCTGCTGCCCTACCTGACCGACAGCCTCGGCATCGCCGCGCTGTGGGCGGGGGTCATCGTCTTCGTGCCGAAGTTCCTCGACGTGGTGCTGAACCCGGTCGCCGGACGGATCAGCGACCGCACCGTCGACCCGCGCGGCCCGCGCCGGCCCTGGCTGCTGCGCGCCGGCCTGGTGCTCGCGGTCTGCTTCGCGCTGATCTTCGCCGGGCCGTCGTGGGACTCCTCGCTCGCCGAGGCGGCGTGGGTGCTGGTCTTCTTCCTGGCCGCGGCGGCCGCCTATGCGTTCTTCCAGGTCCCCTTCGTCGCGATGCCGGCCGAGATCACCGACTCCTACGACGAGCGGACCCGGCTGATGACGTGGCGGGTGGCGATCCTGGCGCTGACCATCCTGCTCGCCGGCGCCTCCGCCCCGCTGATCCGCGACGCCATCGGCGGCCGCGAGGGCTACCGCGCGATGGGCGTGGCGATGGCCGCCCTGATCGCCCTGGGCGTCGTGCTCGCCTACCGCGGCACCCGCCGCGCCCCGATCGGCGCCAGCGCCCCGGGCGCCGGCACGCTGCGTGAGCAGCTGGGCATCGTCGCCGCGGCCCGCGACTTCCGGCTGCTGCTGGTCACCTTCGTGCTGCAGGCGCTGGCGGTCGGCTGCATGCTGGCCGGCGTCGACTACGTCGCCGGCGACGTGCTCGGGCGTCAGGGCTCCTCGACGCTGCTGTTCGTGTGCTTCGTGGGACCCGCGATCGTGCTCACCCCGCTGTGGGCGCGACTGGGCGAGCGGCTGGGCAAGAAGCGCGGGTACCTCGCCTCCTCGGTGCTCCTGGCCCTCGGCGCCGGGCTCTTGGTGATGGCCTCGTGGATGCCGGCGGCGGGAGTCCTCGCCGCCACCGCCCTGGTGGGCGTCGGCTACGCCGGCTGCCAGGTGTTCCCGATGGCGATGCTGCCCGACGCCGCGGCCGTCGACGCGCGGCGCACCGGCGAGAACCGGGCCGGGGTCTACACCGGGGTCTGGACCGCCGGAGAGACCTTCGGGATGGCGCTGGGCCCCGGGGTGTTCGCCGCCCTGCTCGCGCTCGGCGGCTACGTCTCCTCCACCGACGGCGACGCGGTCCAGCCCGACTCCGCGGTGACCGCGATCGTGCTCGGCTTCTCGCTGCTGCCCGCCGCGCTCGTCGTCCTCAGCCTGTGCTGGCTGGCCCGCTACTCCCTGGACGCGGCCGCGCTCGACGCCGCGGCACCGCCCTCCGAGAGGACCCCCGCATGAGTGACGCCCTGGCCCGCCTGCACGAGCTGCAGAGCGGCGACCTCCCGGTCCAGGGCGGGCGGACGCTGGCCTACGTCTACGACTCGGGGCTGGCCGACGTGGATCGGATCGGCCGTGCGGCGGTCGCGGCGTACGCCGGCTCGAACGGCCTGGACCCGACGGCCTTCCCGAGCCTGCTGACGATGGAGAACGAGCTGGTCGGCTTCGCCTGCGACCTCCTCGACGCGCCCGCCTCCGCGGTCGGCACGGTGACCTCCGGCGGCACCGAGTCGGTGCTGCTCGCGGTGCAGGGCGCCCGCGACGCCCGCCCCGACGTGCGGCGACCGCGAATGGTGATCCCCGAGACCGCGCACGCGGCGTTCCACAAGGCCGCCCACTACTTCGGCGTCGAGGCGGTGATGGTGCCGGTGGGTCCGGACTTCCGGGCCGTGCCCGAGGCGATGGCGGCGGCGATCGACGACGACACCGTGCTGGTGGTGGTCTCGGCACCGTCCTACGCGCACGGCGTGGTGGACCCGGTGGCCCCGATCGCCGCGTCCGCCGCGGCGGCCGGGGTGCGCTGCCACGTCGACGCGTGCATCGGCGGCTGGGTGCTGCCCTACGCGGAGCGGCTGGGGCGCGCGGTGCCCGGGTGGACGTTCGCCGTCGAGGGCGTCACCTCGATCTCCGTCGACCTGCACAAGTACGGCTACGCCCCCAAGGGCACCTCGCTGCTGCTGCACCGGACCGCGCAGCTGCGCCGTCCGCAGCTGTTCGCCTCGGCGCGCTGGCCCGGCTACACCATGCTGAACTCCACGATGCAGTCGACGAAGTCGGGCGGACCGCTGGCCGGCGCGTGGGCGGTGGTGGAGACGCTGGGCGACGCGGGCTACCTGTCGCTGGCGCGCGAGGTGTTCGCGGCGGTCGACGCGATCGTGGCGGGGGTGGGCGAGATCCCCGAGCTGCGGCTGGTGGTGGCGCCGGACTCCACGCTGGTGGCGCTGGCCACCGACGGGTCCTGCGATGCGTTCACGGTGTGCGACGAGATGGCCGCACGCGGCTGGTTCGTGCAGCCGCAGATGACCCACGGCGCTCAGCCGCCCACCATCCACCTGTCGGTGAGCGCCGCGACGCACCCGCACGTCGCGGAGCTCCTCGGCGCGCTGCGTGACTCGGTGGCCGCGGCGGTGGCCGCGGGGCCGGTGACGGTGGACCCGCAGATCGTGGCGTTCGTCGAGGCGCTCGACCCGGCGTCGCTGGGCGAGGACGACTTCGACGGCCTGCTCGCCGCCGCCGGTCTCACCTCCGGGGAGGCCGGCCCGCTGGCCCTGCCCGAGCGGATGGCCGAGGTCAACGCGCTGCTCGACGTGGCCAGTCCGGCGATGCGCGAGGCCCTGCTCGCCGCCTTCCTCGACCGGCTGGCCCGGCCCGCCCGCTGACGGGCGGCCGGGTGCGAGCCGGCTAGAGGTGGTCGGGGACGATCAGCGCGTCGGGGTCCTGGCGCACCGGCATCGCCTCGACCGCGCTCCGGGTCAGCCCGGCGGTGGACTTCACCAGCAGCGCGCGCCGGCGCGGGGGCATCGCGTCCCAGGAGCCGGGGTTGCGGTGGTCCATCAGGGAGCGGATCGCCTCCTCGGCCGCCGCGGCGTACTCGTCGGCGCTGAACTGGGGCGTCGCGCCCACGGTGGGCCGCTCCGGCAGCGCCAGCAGCGCGGGCAGGATCATCTCCCCGGCGGCGGCCTTGTGGTGGTACCTGTCGATGGGCGCCTGCGCCTCCCAGGACGCGTCGGCGCCGCCGCGCCGCCAGGGCGCCCGCTTCGCGACGTACAGCTGGCGGGCGACGGCCTCGACGGCGACGGTCATCTCGCGCTCGGTGAACTTCATGGTCACCGATTGTCGCGCACCGCGGAAGCGGCGCGCCCGCCCGGGCGGCTCAGCCGTCCGGCTGGGGACGGCCGTAGTTGCGCCTCTTCGCCGCCTCGACGACGTCGGAGAGCTGCTCCTCGGTGATCACCCGCGGGATGCCGAGCGCCGAGGCCCGGTGGTGCAGCTGGCACAGCCACTCCAGGAGCAGGGCCCGCTCGATGGCCTCGCCGAGCGTCTCGCCGTGCGCCACCGACCCGTGGTTGGCCATCAGCGCGGCGCTGCGCCCGCACAGCGCGTCGCGCACCGCCAGCGCCAGCTCCCGACTCCCGAACGTGGCATAGGGCGCCACCCGCACCGTCCCGCCGAGCAGCAGCTGCTCGTAGTGCATCACCGGCAGCTCGTCGAGCACGCAGGCGACGGCGGTGGAGTACGGCGCGTGGGTGTGCACGACCGCGCCGACCCCGGGGTTCCCGTCATAGATGGCCAGGTGCAGGTCGAGCTCCGAGGTCGGCCGCAGCGAGCCGTCGATCACCTTGCCGGCCGCGTTGACGAAGGAGACGTCCTCGGGCCGGCACTCCTGGAGCACCACCCCGGTGGCGGTGATCGCCACCAGCTTCGGGGCGACGAGCAGGCTGACGTTGCCGGCGGTGCCGATCAGCAACCGCTCCTCGGCCAACCGCCGCGCCGCCGCCGCCACCGCGCGGCGGGCGTCTCGTCGGCTCTCCCGCCCGGCCCCGAACCGCTGAGTGATCTCATCGTTCATCGCCCGCCTCCCCGAGAGCCGTGTCGCGTGACCAGGCCCTCCCCACCGAGGAGGTACTGCGCCACACCCACGTTCATACCACTGCGGTACCCCCCTCGGAGGCGTCCACGACCGATCCGAGTCGGCAATCGGGCCGGTCCCGGCACCGGGCCGGCACCGGGCGCCGCGTCGACGGCACAATGGCGGCCGTGAGCGTGCTGACTGGACTCGTGGACCGCGGACTCGTCGCCCCCGACTGGGCCGAGGCGCTGGCTCCGGTCGAGGACCGGATCGAGGTGATGGGACGGTTCCTGCGCGCCGAGCTGGCGGCCGGGCGGCCCTACCTGCCGGCCGGTGAGCAGATCCTGCGCGCGTTCGCCCGCCCGCTCGCCGAGGTGCGGGTGCTGATCGTGGGCCAGGACCCCTACCCGACCCCCGGGCACCCGATCGGGCTGAGCTTCGCCGTCGCCCCCGACGTTCGCCCCGTGCCACGCAGCCTCGCCAACATCTACACCGAGCTCGGCACCGACCTCGGCATCGAGCGACCCGAGCACGGGGACCTGACCGCCTGGTCGGAGCAGGGCGTGATGCTGCTCAACCGGGTGCTCACCGTGCGCCCCGGCGAGGCCGCCTCGCACCGCGGGCGCGGCTGGGAGGAGGTCACCGACTGCGCGATCCGCGCGCTGGCGCGCCGCGGTGGCCCGCTGGCCGCGATCCTGTGGGGACGAGACGCCCAGTCCCTGGCACCGATGCTGGGCGAGGTGCCGGTGGTGTCCTCGGCCCATCCCTCGCCGCTCTCGGCGAGGCGGGGGTTCTTCGGGTCCCGGCCGTTCAGCCGGGTCAACGCTCTCCTCGCGGAGAGCGGCGGTACGCCGGTCGACTGGCGACTGCCGCTGGCGCCCCCTCCCGATGTCTTGTTGAATCTTTAACTAAACAGGCGCACACTGGTGCCATGACCCTCATGCCCGCCCTGTTCCTGGGCCACGGCGCCCCGCCCCTGCTCGACGACCCGCGGTGGTCGGGCGAGCTGGCCGGCTGGGCGCGCGACCTGCCGCGCCCCAAGGCGATCCTGATCGTCTCGGCGCACTGGGAGTCGGCGCCGGTCTCGCTGAGCGCCTCGAGCGCACCACTGGTCTACGACTTCGGCGGCTTCGACGCCAAGTACTACGCGATGACCTACCCGTCCCCGGACGCCACCGCCCTGGCCCGGCGGGTGGCGGCGATGATGCCGCCCGGCGAGCCGGTCCACCAGCACGCCTCGCGCGGCCTCGACCACGGCGCCTGGGTCCCGCTGCGGATCATGTACCCCGACGCGGACATCCCGGTGCTGCAGATGTCGCTGCCCACCCACGACCCCGAGCGCCTGCTGGCCCTGGGCGAGCGGCTGCGGCCGCTGCGCGAGGAGGGCGTGCTGATCATCGGCTCGGGCTTCCTCACCCACGGCCTGCCGTTCCTGCGCGAGTTCTGCATCGACGCCGCCGCACCGGGCTGGTCGCGCGAGTTCGACGCGTGGGCCGGCGAGGCGCTGGCGCGCGGCGATGTGGACGAGCTCGCGGCGTACCGCCACCGGGCGCCGGGCATGCCCTACGCGCATCCCACGGTCGAGCACTACTCCCCGCTGTTCGTGACCCTGGGCGCGGCCAGCGACCCCGCGACGCCCGGCACCCAGGTCATCGACGGCTTCTGGATGGGGCTCTCCAAGCGCTCGCTGCAGGTCGCCTGAGCGCCCTGGCCCCACCCCGCCGGGGCGCTAGCGGATCCGGAGCCTGCGCATCATCGCCAGCCCCTGCAGCTGCTTGCGCGCCGCGTCCGCGAAGGGCACGTCGTCGGGCGTCTGCATGACCTGCTTCTTGAGCACCGCGAGGTTCTGGCAGTCGGTGTACTTCAGCAGCCCCTGGTCGCCGTGGCGGGCTCCGACCCCGGACTGCTTGACCCCGCCCGAGGGCGTGGCCTTCGCGGCGTACGCGGTGGCCAGGATGTCGTTGACGTTGACGTTGCCCGCCTCGACCCGCTTCGCCACCCGCACCGCGCGCTTGAGGTCGGCGCCCCAGACGCTGGCGTTCAGCCCGTAGTCGGTGTCGTTGGCGAGGCGGAGCGCCTCGTCCTCGGTGCGATAGCGGTGCAGCGCCACCACCGGCCCGAACGTCTCGCACGAGCCGGTCAGCATGTCGGTGGTGACGCCCTCGAGGATCGTCGGCTCGTAGAAGGCCGGGCCGAGGTCGGGGCGCACCCGGCCGCCGGCGAGCACCGTGGCTCCCTTGGCCACCGCGTCCCCGACGTGGGCGGCCACCCGGTCCCGGTGCTCGACGGAGATCAGCGAGCCGACCTGCGGGTCGAAGTCGTACGCCGCCCCGACGCGCAGCGCCCGCGTGGTGGCCACGAAGCGGTCGCGGAACTCGTCGTAGATCGAGTCGTGGATGTACATCCGCTCGATGTGCATGCAGATCTGGCCGGTGTTGCCGAAGGCGCCGAAGACGGCCGCCTCGACGGCCTCGTCGAGGTCGGCGTCGGGCAGCACGATCATCGGGTTCTTCCCGCCGAGCTCCAGGCAGCAGCCGATCAGGTTGCGTCCGGCGCGCTCGCCGATGGTGCGCCCGGTCGCCGTGGAGCCGGTGAACATCACGTAGTTGGCGTTGTCGATCAGGGTGGGTCCGACCGCGGGGCCCTCACCGCAGACCACCTGCAGCAGCCCCGGCGGCAGGCCTGCCTCCTCGAGCAGCGCGAAGCCGTAGAGCGGCGAGAGCGCGGTCTTGTTGTCGGGCTTGACCACCACGCCGTTGCCGGCCATCAGCGCCGGCATCGCGTCGGAGAGCCCGGTGGCGAAGGGGAAGTTCCACGGCGCGATGATCCCGACGACCCCCTTGGGCTGACGGATCTCGGTGGAGGACGACACCAGCGGGATCGGCCCGGGCCGCTTGACCGGGCGCAGCAGCCGGGGCGCGCGGCGCAGGTAGTGGCTGATCACCATCGGGACGTCGCAGGTCTCCTCGAAGGCCATCCGCCGCGCCTTGCCACTCTCGGCCTGGATCAGGTCGACGATGGTCTCGTTGTGCTCGAGGAGCAGGGCGTGGAAGCGCTTGAACACCGCGAGCCGGCGCCGCAGCGGCCACTGCGACCAGACCCGCTGGGCGGCCCGGGAGGCGGCGAAGGCCTGCTCGATGTCGGCCGGGGTCGACTGCGGCAGCTCGACGAGGACCTCGCCGGAGTAGACCTCGGTGAGCTTCCAGGTGCCTCCCGAGGTGGAGGGCACCCGCGCGACGAGGCGCTGCAGGAAGGAGTCGGTCAGGGAGGCGGGGCGCTGCAGGGTCATCGAAGGTCTCCGGTCTCAGCCGTTGAGGACGAGTTCGGCGCACTTGTCGCCGATCATGATCGAGGGAGCGTTGGTGTTGCCACCGGTGATCGACGGCATGATCGAGGCGTCGGCGACCCGGAGGCCCTCGACGCCGCGCACCTTGAGGTCCGGGCCGACGACCGCCCGCTCGTCGACGCCCATCCGGCACGAGCCGACCCCGTGGTAGACGGTGGTGGCCCGGTTGAGGATCTCCACGCGCATCGCGCGTGCGTCGTACGCCGCGCCGGGGTGGATCTCGCCGAGCACGTTGTCGCCGAAGGCGGCGCTGCGCATGATCTCGCGGATGATCTCCACCCCCTCCACCAGGACGTCGCGGTCGGACTGCTCGGCGAGGTAGTTGAAGTCGATCAGCGGCGCGGCGCGCGGGTCGGGCGAGGCCAGCCGGACGGTGCCGCGGCTCTTGGGATAGATCAGCGTCGACATCACCGTCAGCGCGGTGCGCTTGTCGACCTTGTGCCGGATCGGCGCGTCCTGGTTGGGCGAGGGGTAGGCCCAGGGCAGCACGTGGATCTGCAGATCGGGGACGTCGGTGGCCTGCGAGGTCCGCACGAACGCCGTCGACTCGAAGACCGAGTTGGCCAGGAACGACGAGGCGGTGCGGGTCAGCTCGCGGGCGACGCCCTTGGCGAAGTACGCCGGCGTGCCGCGGTGCAGCGAGTTCTTCATGTGGAACGACAGCGGCACGAACATGTGGTCGTGCAGGTTGTCGCCGACCGGCAGGTCCGCGCGGACCGCGAGCCCCATCGCATCGAGGTGCGCGGCCGGGCCGATCCCCGAGAGCATCAGCACCTGCGGCGAGCCGAAGACGCCGGCGGCGAGGATGACCTCCTTGCCGGCGCGGACCACGCGCCGCTCCCCCGACTTGTCGATCACCTCGACGCCGGTCGCGCGCCCCTGCTCGAGGACGATCCGGGCGACGTGCACCTCGGTCTGCACCGAGAGCGTGGGCAGGTCCTGGTTGTGCACGTAGCCACGCGAGGAGCTGTAGCGCAGGCCGTGGTGGATGCTCTGCTGGAAGTGGCTGACCCCCTCCTGCGCCGCGGCGTTGTAGTCGTGCAGGATCTTCACGCCCAGGGTGTCGGCGGTCGCCTGGTCGAACTGCTCGGAGGCCTCCGTGCGCATCGTGTGGCGGGTGACCTTGATCGGCCCGCCGGCACCGCGGTAGGCGCTCTCGCCGTCCTCGAAGTCCTCGACGCGCTTGTAGACCTGGTTGACCTCGCCGGCGCTCCAGCCGTGGTTGCCCTCGGCGGCCCAGGCGTCGTAGTTGGCGCGGTTGCCGCGCACCCAGAGCATCCCGTTCACCGAGCTCGAGCCGCCCAGCACCTTGCCGCGAGTCTGCGGGATGCGGCGGCCGAGGAGGTGGCGCTGCGGCGTCGTGTAGTAGCCCCAGTCGATCGGCTTCTTGACCTGCGGCACCGAGTGCATCGGGCCGATCATCCCGGGCTTGGTGACGACGAACTGGGTGTCGCGCTTGCCTGCCTCCAGGAGGATCACCGAGGCGCCCGAGGCGGCCAGCCGGGCCGCGGCCGCACAGCCGGCGCTGCCCGCTCCCGCCACCACGTAGTCGGCCTCGTTCACCAGCTGCTGCTTGCCCATGGATGTCCCCGCTCGGTGCAGTCGTACTCTCGGTATGTGATCGCGGACACACTGTAACAAGTTCTAGTTTGGACGTACAGGCGCGCTCGCCCCCGGATCGGGCAAGATGGCCTGGTGAAGTTCCTCTCGATCCAGTCCTCGGTCGCCTACGGCCACGTCGGCAACTCCGCAGCCGTCTTCCCCCTCCAGCGCCGGGGCCACGAGGTGTGGCCGGTCTTCACCGTGCACTTCTCCAACCACACCGGGTACGGCTCCTGGCGCGGGCCGATGCTGCCCGCCGAGGACGTGCGCGCGGTGATCACCGGCATCGAGGAGCGCGGCGTGCTCGGCCAGGTCGACGCGGTGCTGTCCGGCTACCAGGGCGGCGAGGACATCGGCGACGTGATCATCGACGCGGTGGCCCGGGTCAAGGCCGCCAACCCGCGCGCGACGTACACCTGCGACCCGGTGATGGGCAACGCCAAGTCGGGGTGCTTCGTCAACCCGGCGATCCCGGTGCTGCTGCGCGAGCGGGTGGTGCCGGTGGCCGACGTGATCACCCCCAACCAGTTCGAGCTGGGCTACCTCACCGGCACCGACCCCAAGAGCCTCGACGACGTGCTCGCCTCCGCCGACCTGGCCCGCGCGATGGGCCCCTCCACGATCCTGGTGACCAGCGTGGAGCGCGAGGACCGGCCCGCGGGCACCATCGAGATGATGGCCGTCACCGGGGAGGGCGCCTGGATCGTGCAGACCCCGCTGCTGCCGATGAAGGCCAACGGCTCCGGCGACGTGACCGCCGCCCTGTTCAGCGCGCACCTCGGCGAGACCGGCGACCCGGCGCTGGCGCTGGCCCGTACCGCCTCGTCGGTCTTCGACCTGCTGCAGAACACCCTGGACTCCGGGGACCGCGAGCTGCGCCTGATCGAGTCGCAGGACGCCTTCGCCACCCCGCGGATGCAGTTCGAGGTGAGCCGGGTCCGCTGAGGCGCATCGCGTCCCGACCGGGTGGAGCCGCGTGACGGGATCGAACCGACGACCTTCCGTTTACAAGACGGATGCTCTACCAGCTGAGCTAACGCGGCGCGGCCGCCGCAGCGGCGCGCGCTCATCGTAGTGGGCCCGGGTGCCCTGCCCCGAACTCGGCTGCGCCGGCCCACGATGACCCTGCCCCCCGGCGCCGCTCGGGTCTAGGCTGCTGGACCATGGCGCTGCGCATCGTGGCCGGGCGCCCGGACCCGGCGTTGCTGAGACTGCCCTGGTCCACGCCGTTGGCGCAGTGGACCGACGACTACGTCGTGCCGCTGCCGCGGGGCCTCTCGCGCCACGTCGTACGCATCATCCGGCTCGGCTCCAGCACCTACGCGGTCAAGGAGACCCAGGAGCCGATCGCGTTCCGCGAGTACCGGCTGCTGCGCGCCCTGCAGCAGCTGCAGCTGCCCGCGGTCGCGCCCCGCGGGGTGGTCGCGGGCCGCGTCGACGACGCCGGCGTGGAGCTGCCCGCGGTGCTGATCACCGACCACCTGCGCTTCTCGCTGCCCTACCGCAGCCTCTTCGCGCGCGGCGCCACCGCGGAGAGCCTGCCCCCGCTGGTGGACGCGCTGGTGGTGCTGCTGGTCCGGCTGCACCTGGCCGACTTCTTCTGGGGCGACGTGTCGCTGTCGAACGTGCTCTTCCGCCGCGACGCGGGCGCGTTCGCGGCGTACCTGGTCGACGCGGAGACCGGCGAGCTGCGCCGGACGCTCTCGGCGCAGATGCGGGCCTACGACGTGAGCGTGGGCTGCGAGAACGTCTTCGCCGAGCTCCTCGACCTGAAGGCCAGCGAGGCACTCGACGAGGTGGATCCGCACGAGATCATCGAGCGCATCGAGCTGCGCTACCAGGCTCTGTGGGACGAGCTGACCGAAGCCGAGGAGTTCTCCCCCGACGAGATGTGGCGCATCGAGCAGCGCATCGAGCGGCTCAACGACCTCGGCTTCGACGTGGACGAGCTCGACATCGTCACCGACTGGGACGGTGACCGGGTGATGATCCAGCCGAAGGTCGTGGAGCTGGGGCACCACCGCAAGGAGCTGCAGTCGCTGACCGGGCTCGACGTCCAGGACAACCAGGCGCGGCGTCTGCTCAACGACCTGGCCTCCTACACCGCCTACCACGACCTGGGCGCCGAGGACCGTGCGGTGGTGGCCAACCGGTGGCTGACGAAGGTCTACGAGCCGATCATCGCGATGGTCCCGCCGCAGGCCCGCGGCAAGCTCGAGCCGGCCGAGATCTTCCACGAGATCCTCGTGCACCGGTGGTACCTCTCCGAGCGCGCCGGGCACGAGATCGACATCTTCGAGACCGCCCGCGACTACATCACCCGATTCCTGACCCGGCGCCGCGACGAGGACCTCACCACTCCGCCCGGTCTGTGAGGACGGTCAGGAGGAGGGCGCGGCGGCGGCCTCGGCGGCCGGCTCGGTCAGGCTCAGCTCGTCGTACTCGCCGACGTCGAAGCGGCCGTTGGTCTGCAGCACCACCGCCTGGATCCCGACCGGCCGGCCGTCGCGGTAGGTGATCAGGCTGACCTCGGCCGCCCGGCGCGGCTTGCTGCCCACCGCGATCGCGTACGCCGCGCCGCCGGTGGTGCCGTTGGTGAAGGTGTAGCCCCGCTCCCCCTCGGGCCCGAGCACCAGGTCCGGCCCCGAGCGGACGTGGGTGTGGCCGCCCACGACCAGGTCGGCGCACCCCGCGTCCAGGACGTCGCTGGCGAGGTTGGCGTCGTGGACCAGGACGGTGGCGATCCGCTCGTCGGCGTCGCACACCTCCTCGGTGAGCCGCTCCTCCACCTCGGCGAACGTCAGCCCGCTCTCGTCGCGCCAACTGCCCAGCCCGCTGGAGCGCGGGTCCGGGACGCCGATCAGCCGCGACCCGCCGGGTCCCTCCACGACGTCGCCAGAGAGCACCGTCCAGCCGCGCTCGGCCAGGTAGTCGCCGACGAAGTCGCCGGTGTCGTGGTTGCCGGTGACCGCGAACCTGTCGAAATCCTGGAAGGCGGCGTCGAGGGAGTCCAGGCTGAACGCCTCCCAGGCCTTGCCGGTGGAGGTGTCGTCGCCGGCGTCGAGGATCGCGGTGGCGCCGGCGTTGTCGGCGATCGCCCGGGCGACCGGGTCCATGCCGATGTTGTCGTGGCGGTCACTGACCAGGATCGCCACCGTCTCGTCGTCGTCGGGCTGGCGCAGCTCGAGCTCGGCGGCCGCCTCGGCCGCCTCGGCGTAGAACGTCTTGGACTCGTCGAAGGTCTCCACCGCGCTCGAGACCAGCCGCCGGGTCTGCTCGGTGGTCACGTCGGAGCGGATCTGCACCTGGGCGGCCTCACCGGGCAGCGGCACCTCCTCGCCGAGGAAGTCCCCCAGCCCGACCCACTCGGCCGAGGCGTCCAAGGGCTCGCCCTGGCGCTCCCACGGCTGCCAGGCCACCGTGACCAGCACCAGCGAGCCGACCACCACGCCCGCACCGGCCGGGGTCGCCGCCCGGCGCGCGAGCTCCCGGCGGCGCCGGGAGCCCAGCAGCAGCCACAGCCCCACCGGCAGCGCGCCCACGACGGCGCCGCGCAGCAGCGCCAGCTCGGCCATGTCCCTCAGGGCGTCCTTCACCTTGGCGATCTGACCCTCGGGCTGGCTGGCGATGAACGCGTAGCGGCTGATCAGCTCGTCGGTGGACTCCGACTCCGTCTTGCCCAGGGTCACGTCGACGCCGATCGGCGCCCCCGAGTCCACCCGGACGTCGGGCAGCACGGGTCCGGTGCGCAGCACCACGAAGGAATCACGGGTGGGGCGCACCACCGCCTCGTGACCGGCGAGCACGGTGGTCCGGCTGCCGGTGAGGAAGAGCAGCCAGCTCGCCCCGAGCGTGACCACGATCCACACGGCCAGCAGCGCCGCGACCCGGGGCCAACGGCGCCGCACCTGCGGGGCTGCCGTGCTCAGACGCGCGCCTGGGCGACGGCGTACAGGGCGATCGAGGCGGCCACGCCCGCGTTGAGGGACTCCAGGTCGCTGGCCATCGGGATCGACACCAGCTGGTCGCAGGTCTCCGCGACCAGGCGGCCCAGCCCCTTGCCCTCGGAGCCGACCACGACCACCAGCGGGCCGTCGGCCAGCGCGAGGTCGGGCAGCGACACGTCACCGTCGGCGGCCAGGCCGACGACCATGCAGCCGGCGTCCTGGTAGGCCTTCAGCTGGCGCACCAGGTTGACCGTCTGGGCCACCGGCACGCGCGCAGCGGCCCCCGCGGAGGTCTTCCACGCGGCGGCGGTCATCCCGGCCGCACGCCGCTCGGGGATCAGCACGCCGTGGGCGCCGAAGCCGGCAGCCGAGCGGATCACCGCGCCCAGGTTGCGCGGGTCGGTGACCGAGTCCAGCGCGACGATCAGCGGCTTCTCGCCGAGCTCGGTGGCGCGGTCGATCAGGTCGTCGGGGTGCGCGTACTCGTAGCTGGGCAGGCGGGCCGCCAGGCCCTGGTGCACGGCGCCCTTGGTGATCCGGTCGAGCTCGCCGCGGGGCACCTCGAGCAGGCTCAGGCCCATCTCGGCGGCCATCGCGAACGCCTCACGCAGGCGACCGTCACGCTCGGCGCCCTCCGCGACGTACACGGCCGTCACCGGGATCTGGGCGCGCAGCACCTCGACCACGGAGTTGCGTCCCGCGACCCACTCGGCCTCCGAGGTGCCGGTGACGCGACGCTTGGGCGCACGCGGGCCGGTCCGCTCCGCGCGCTTCGCGTCACGGTAGGCCTGGTGGTAGGGCCGGTCCTTGGCCTTGGGGGTGGGGCCCTTGCCCTCGAGGCCGCGCTTGACGCGGCCCCCCGACCCGGCGGTGGGATTGCCCTTGCCGGTCTTCTTGATCGCGCCCTTGCGCTGGGAGTTGCCTGCCATCAGAGGTTCCACTTCGGTCCGGAGGGGGTGTCTTCGATCTCGATGCCGGCGGCCTTGATCCGATCCCGGATCGCGTCTGCGGCGGCGAAGTCCTTCGCCGCCCGAGCCGCGGCTCGCTGCTCGAGGAGGCCGGCGACGAGGACGTCGACGGCGTGGGTGAGCTTGTCGTCGTTGCTTGCGCCCGCGCCGGCGCCCCAGGCGGGGGCGGCGGGGTCGAGGCCGAGCACGTCGAGCATCGCGCGCACCTGCCCGAGGGCGGTGGCCAGCTCGGGGGACGCGCCGCCGGCGAGCAGCCGGTTGCCCTCGCGCACGGTCTCGTGCAGCACGGCCGTGGCGGCCGGGGTGCCGAGGTCGTCGTCCATGGCGGCGACGAAGGCGTCGGGCAGCTCCGCGGCGGCCGGCTCGACGCACGAGGAGGCGCGCTCGAGGAAGCCCTCGATGCGGCGGAAGCCGACGGCCGCCTCCTCCAGCGCCTCGAAGCTGAACTCGACGTGGCTGCGGTAGTGCGCCGCGACGAGGTAGTAGCGCAGCTCGATGCCGCGGAAGCGCTCGAGCACGGAGGGGATCGTCAGCGAGTTGCCCAGCGACTTGCTCATCTTCTCGCCGGCGGTGGTGATCCAGGCGTTGTGCATCCAGTACGTCGCGAACGGGTGCCCGGCGGCCCGGGACTGCGCCTGCTCGTTCTCGTGGTGCGGGAAGCGCAGGTCCACGCCGCCGCCGTGGATGTCGAAGGCGGTGCCCAGGTACTTGCCGGCCATCGCCGAGCACTCGATGTGCCAGCCGGGACGGCCCCGGCCCCACGGGCTGGGCCATGAGGCGGTGAGCGGCTCGGACTCCTTGTGTCCCTTCCACAGGGCGAAGTCGCGGGGGTCGCGCTTGCCGCGCGGGTCGGCGTCCTCGGCCGCCTCCATGTCGTCGATGCCCTGGCGGGTCAGCTCGCCGTACGACGGCCACGAGGCCACGTCGAAGTAGACGTCGCCGGACCCGTCCTCGGCGGCGTAGGCGTGGTTGCGCTCGATCAGCGCGGTGATCAGCTCGATCATCTCCGGCACGTGGCCGGTGGCGGCCGGCTCGTAGGTCGGCGGCGCCACGTTGAGCGCGGCGTAGGCGGCGCTCAGCTCCCGGTGCATCTCGTAGGCGAGGTTGTACCAGGGGCGGCCCTGCTCGGCCGACTTGGAGAGGATCTTGTCGTCGATGTCGGTGACGTTGCGGATGAACGTCACCTCGTAGCCGCGCGCGCGCAGCCAGCGCTGGAGGACGTCGAAGTTCACGCCGGAGCGGACGTGGCCGACGTGGGGCGCGGACTGCACGGTGAGCCCACAGACGTAGAGGCCGACCTTCCCCTCCTGCAGGGGCACGAAGTCGTGGACAGCGCGGGTCGCGGAGTCATAGAGCCTGAACGTCACCCGGCCAAGTCTAGGGGTGGCCGGCACCCGCGCCCGCATCGCCGGAGCCGGCACCGACGACGGAATCCGTGACGCACGGGACAGCAGTGACCAGTGGGAGTTATCGTCGGGCGGTGCCCGAGTCCCGCGTCGTGTCCCCCGTCCGTCCCCGCCGCCAGCAGCGTGCTCGTGCGGTGCTGGCGGGGACGCTGGCCGCGGTGAGCATCGCCCCGCTCGGCCTGCTCTCCCCCTCCGCCGCGCTCGACGCGTCCTCGCGCGGCGGCTCGTCGGCCAACGCCGCGCGCGCCGTACGCACCGCCGACTCGCAGGTCGCCTACCGCGAGTGGTCGAGCGACGCCCAGCTGGCCAAGGGCCGGATGCGCGGCGTCCGGGTCAGCGGCGGCCAGCTCGTGCTCGACGCCCCCACCGCTCTGCGCACCCGCGCCGGGCGCAGCTATCGCGCCGGCACCTGGGTCTCGCCGTGGGCGCGGACCGGGTTCGGACTCACCGAGATGGTGGCTTCCTGGAAGGCGACCACCCCGCGCGACAGCTGGATCCAGGTGGACGCCCGGGGCCGCACCGCCAGTGGCGCTCCCGCCACCTGGGACACCCTCGCCCGGTGGAGCGCCGGCGACGGCTTCCAGCGCCGCGACACCCTCAGCGGCCAGAGCGACGACCGCGCCAAGGTCAACGTCGACACCTGGCAGGTCACCGCACCCGAGGGGCTGACCTCGTGGCAGCTGCGCATCACGCTGCTGCGCCGCGACGGCGCCCGGTCGGCCAGCCCGGCCGTGGACACCGTCGGCGCCATGGTCTCCCGCCTGGGCGACCTGTCGAAGGCGCCGACCTCCGCGCCGGGCGTCGCGCGCGGGATCACCCTGGACGTGCCGCGCTACTCGCAGATGGTCCACCGCGGCCACTCGCCGCAGTGGGGCGGCGGCGGGCAGGCGTGGTGCTCCCCGACGTCGGCGTCGATGGTGCTGGGCTACTACGGGGCCCTGCCGCGACCGAAGGCCTACCGCTGGGTCGGCAGCGGACACCTGCACCCGTTCGTGGACCACGCGGCGCGCCAGACCTACGACTACGCCTACCGGGGCACCGGCAACTGGCCCTTCACCACCGCCTACGCCGCCTCGCGCACCGGCGCCGCCTTCGTGACCCGGCTGCGCGACCTCACCGAGGCCGAGCGCTTCGTCGCGGCGGGCATCCCGGTGGTGATCTCGGTGTCGTTCTCCTCCGGCCAGCTCACCGGCGCGCCGATCTCCGCGACCGCCGGGCACCTGCTGGTCGTGGTCGGGTTCACCAAGTCCGGCGACGTGGTAGTCAACGACCCGGCCGCCGCCAGCGCCGCCGGCGTACGCCGTACCTACGGCCGGGCGCAGCTCGAGCGGGCCTGGCTGGGCGGCTCGAAGGGGATCGCCTACGTGATCCGGGACGCCGCCCACCCGCTGCCGGCCCGGCGCGCGGGGGCGACCCCCAACTGGTGAGCCGGCGGTGAGCAGCGGCGCTCAGGCGCCGTAGCCACCGTCCACGTCGAGCTTCTGTCCCGACACGAACGCCGCCCGGTCGCTGGCCAGGAAGCAGACGGCCTCGGCCACGTCGACGGCGTTGCCGAAGCGCCGCAGCGGGATGTTGGCGCGAGTCACGGCGAGGGCGCGCTCGCCGAGCTCGCCGGACTCGATCAGCCGCGCGGCCATCCCGTCGGTGAGCATGCCGGGGCCGACCGCGTTGACCCGCACGCCGTAGCGGCCCTCCTCCACGGCCAGCGCCCGCACCATCGCCTCCACCGCCGCCTTGGGCACCGAGGAGAGCCCGTCGCGCACCGGGAAGCGGCTGGTCGCGGCCGTGGTCACCGCGACCACCGAGCCCTCCGCCGCGCGCAGCAGCGGCAGGGCCGGGTGCACGACGTTGAAGAAGCCGGCGGCGTCGGCGTCGAGCTGGGTGGCCAGCTCGCTGGGGGCCACCGTGGAGAGGTGGCGCATCGGCACGTGCGGGCCGGCCGCGTGCACCAGGGTGTGCAGACCGCCGTGCCGCTCGGCGACGGCGGCCACGACCCGGGCCGCGTCGTCGGGTGAGGACACGTCGAGCTGGTGCGCGGAGGCCTGCACGCCCCACTCGCGCACCGACGCCGCGACCGCGGCGCCCACCTCCGCGCGGGTGCGGTAGGTCAGCGCGACGTCGGCTCCCCGGCGGGCGAGCATCCGGGCGATCGAGAGGCCGATGCCTCCGCTGCCGCCGACCACCAGCGCACAGCCGGGCCGTTCGGCGAAGTCGAGGGGGTCGGGCATCAGGCCTCCTGAGCGGTGAACTCGATCGAGTGCCAGCCGGTCACGCCGTCCGGCAGGGGCTCGGTCTCGACGCCAGTCTGCACGTCGCCGTTCTTGTCGATGGCGCGGACCATGGCGATGTGGTCGCCCGGCGGCACGTCGAAGGTGATCGCCCACTGCACCCAGGTGTCGTCGTTGGGGGCCGCGGCGACGTCGGCGTGGAACCACTCGCTGCCGTCGATGGTGACCTCCACGGCCGAGACGCCCACGGGCGGCGCCCAGGCCACGCCTCCGAAGCGGACCAGCCCGGCGGGCTGGTCCTCGCCGTCGCGGGGTACGTCGATGCGCGAGGCGATCTTGACCGGCGCCTCGAGCGCCCACCCCCGGCTGGGCCAGTAGGGGTCCATCCGGTCGAGGCGGGTCACCTCGATGTCCACGACCCACTTGCACGCCGACGCGTAGCCGTACACGCCCGGGACCACGCTGCGCGCCGGGGACCCGTGCTCGACCGGGAGCGGCTCGCCGTTCATCGCCACCGCGAGCATGGCCGCGTCGACGCCGTCGATCGCGGTGAGCGGGGTCCCGCAGCTCCAGCCGTCCTGCGAGGTCTGCAGGATGGCGTCGGCCTCGGGGAGCACGCCCGCCTCGGCGAGCAGCACGTGCAGCGGCACGCCGCTCCACCAGGCGTTGCCGACCTGGTCGCCTCCCACCTCGCTGGTCACGCAGACGAGCGTCACCCAGGCCTCGCTCATCGGCCGGGTCAACAGCTCCTCGTAGCTGAGCACGACCTCGCGCTCGACCATCCCGTGGATGCGCAGGAACCACGCGTCGGGGTCGATGGAGGGCGGCACGAGCACCGTCTCGACGGTGAAGAACTTGTCGGTGCGGGTGCGCCACGGCGCGACGCCGGCGAGCCCGATCCGCGCGTCGGCCGGGGCCAGCGGCTTGGAGACTCCGGCGATCCGCAGGAGCTTGCGCTTGCGCTCGACCAGCTGGCGGCCCTTGCCCCAGGTGCTGGCCGCGACGCTGAGCGCGACCGACCCGGCGGTCGCCACCCCGGCGCGCACCAGGAACGAGCGGCGGTCGTGCTCGACCTGCGCCAGGCTGCGCGCCCGCGGGGGCTCGGGCGACTGGGGCTGGGCCGGCTCGGGCTGGGGCTGGGGCTGGGCGGGGTGGGTCGGGACGGGCTGGGGCTGGGTCGGCTGGGGCTGGGTCGGCTGGGGCTCCTCGAGGCGGCCCGCACGCAGCGCCCGGGCCCACCGGCGCAGCGGCCGGGTGAGCAGCAGCAGCATCACCACCCAGGTGAGGAGCGCGACGAGCACCGGGATCTGGTCGTACCAGTTCGTGGCCGGCAGGGCGATCACCGCCAGCGCGGCGAGGCCGGCGAGCGGGACGAGGACCACGCACGAGAGCCACCAGTGCCGCTCGGCCAGGCGCCCGGCGTACCCGAAGACGGTGCCGAGGACCAGCACCACCACCAGCACCGTGACCGGTGTGCGCAGCGTGCCGACCAGCGCGTCGAAGCGCCCGTCGAGCTCGCCCGGGGCCAGGAAGGACAGCGCCTCGCCCGCCGCGCCCAACGGCGACTCGACGGTGAGCAGGCGGGCTGCCGCGTGGCTCGTCGCCAAACCGGCCAGACCGGCGACGATGCCGCTCAGGGCCCACAGGCGACGAGGGGTATGCACTCGGTGATTCTTGCTCAGGCATGATCGGTGCGTGAACGACACCCCTCGCCTCCCGCGCGTCGGCCTCGGTACCGACGTCCACCGCCTCGTCGACGGGACGCCGATGCACCTGGGCGGTCTGGCCTGGCCGGAGGAGCCGCAGGGGCTCGAGGGTCACTCCGACGCGGACGTGGCGGCGCACGCCGCCTGCGACGCGCTGCTCTCGGCTGCCGGGCTGGGCGACCTCGGCAGCAACTTCGGCACCGCGGAGCCCGAGTGGGCAGGTGCCTCCGGGGTCACCCTGCTCGCCGAGACCGCCCGCCGCGTCCGTGCCGCCGGCTTCGAGATCGGCAACGTCGCGGTCCAGGTGATCGGCAACCGTCCCCGGATCGGGCCGCGCCGCGCCGAGGCCGAGACGGCGCTCTCCCAGGCGGCCGGCGCGCCCGTGACCCTCTCCGCCACCACCACCGACGGGCTCGGTCTGACCGGCCGGGGCGAGGGCGTGGCCGCCGTCGCCACCGCCCTCGTCGTCTAGCGGCCCGGGGAGACCGCGCGGACTGCCCGCGTCGCCGCCCACCGTGCGCGGGCCTCGTGGCCGGCGTCGTCGCAGGCACGTCGCTCAGGCGACCCGAGGGGCCTGCTTGCGGTGACCCACCATCACCACACCGTCGACGATCCGTACGTCGTAGGCCGGGACCGAGACGCCGGCGTCGTCCAGGCACTGCCCCGAGCGCAGGTCGAAGGCGTTCTTGTGCGTCGGCGAGGCCACGAACGGCACGTCCCCGCGGGTGCCGACGATGCCGCGCGCGAGCACCGAGGCCTTCGCGAACGGGTCGTGGTTGCCGAGCGCGTAGACCTGGTCGTCGGAGGTGCGGAAGATCGCCACGGCCTGGCCGTGGACGAGCGCCGTGGCGCCGCGCTCGACCTCCAGCTCGTCGACCCGGCAGACGGGGTGCCACTCCTCTCGCGAGCTCGCATTGGGACTCATGGTGCTCCTACCGGGATGGTGCTACCGAGATGTACCGACTCGTCGACGTCGACGAAGGACTTCAGCGCCACCCGGTCGTGGCCGGGATGCGGCATGCGATGTCCTTCCTGGTGCGTTGACGGTAGGGGTCGCGTGTGTGGTGGCGGTTTCACCGTGTTACGACCGTGATAACGCGTGCGCACGCGCCGACAGGCCCCCGAGGCCGCCGGGCCGAGCGCCGTCCGGGCTAGCATCACCTCGTGCGTGCCGCCGTCGTCATCCTCGCCGCCGGGTCCGGCACCCGTGTCGGCGCCGACCGCAACAAGGTCCTGCTGCTGCTGCTCGACGCCCCGGTGGTGACGTGGTCGGTGCGCCAGGCGCTGAGCGTGCCCGATGTCGCGCACGTGGTCGTGGTCGCGCGTCCCGGCGAGGAGGAGGACGTGCGCGCGGCGGTCGAGGCGCACATCGGCACCGCCGAGGTCCTCCTGGTCACCGGTGGCGAGTCCCGCCACGCCTCCGAGGCACGCGCGCTGCGGGCGCTGGCCGCGCAGATCGAGGCCGGCGAGATCGACGTGGTGGCCATCCACGACGGGGCCCGCCCGCTGGCCGGGCCCTCGCTGTTCGCCGCGACGCTGCGCGCGGCTCGCGACCACGGCGGCGCGCTGCCCGTCGTACCGCTCGATCAGCTGGTGGGCCGCGACGGCTCCGCAGTGCCGCTGGCCGACGGCGAGGCTCTGGTGGCGGTGCAGACCCCTCAGGCGTTCCGGGCCCGCGACCTGTTGGCTGCCTACGCCGCGGCCGAGGTCACCGGCTTCGAGGGCACCGACACCGCGAGCTGCCTGGAGCGCTGCGGCGGCGTCGAGGGGGCCCC
This sequence comes from Nocardioides sp. Z43_10, assembly GCF_059766615.1. Classification (NCBI taxonomy): domain Bacteria; kingdom Bacillati; phylum Actinomycetota; class Actinomycetes; order Propionibacteriales; family Nocardioidaceae; genus Nocardioides; species Nocardioides sp. Z43_10. Next base: position 329,363 of record NZ_JCBAJY010000002.1, read on the forward strand.
GGTCCGGATCGTCGCGGTCGACGGCAGCCCGCTCAACATCAAGATCACGTTCCCCGAGGACGTCTCCCTGGCCGAGTCGCTGGCCTGACCCACGCTCGCCGGGCCCACGCTCGCCGGGGCCACGCTCGCCGGGGCCTGTGGCTCCCGCCCGGGCGGTTGCCCGGGACTCAGGCGGTGGTCATCGCCTCGAGCAGTCGAAGGTCGTCGGTGGAGCTGATCCGGCGGCCCTGGGCCGGAGCCTGGCTGAAGACGAGCGGGAAGCGCGCGCGCAGCTGGGTCACCAGCGTCGCGAAGTCGAGGGAGGGCAGCGCCTCGAGCGCGGCGACCACGGCGGGCGGCAGCACGATCGGGGAGGCGACCGCGACCAGCTCGGCCCGGTCGAGGGTGCGGCCGACGCTGGGCACCCCCTCCTGGCCGGTGACCACCTTGACCGTGTCGGTGACGGGCCGGACCCCGACCACCACGCACGAGCGCTCCACCGCGAGCTCGAGGCAGTGCTGCAGGAACTCGGCGGGGACCAGGGGGCAGAGCGGGTCGTGGAGCACGAACGGCTCCCCCGACGCCTGCACCTCGCTCCACGGCGTGCCGGTGTCGACGGCGGTGACCCCGGCGTCGCCCAGCGCCCAGGCCGCGCACGCGACCAGGGACTCGCCGTGCACCAGCGCGAAGGGCAGCGAGCCGCGCCCCTCCTCCACCACCGCACCGAGGGCGCTGAGCGGCTCGTCGTCGTACGCCGCGAAGGGCTGCGGCTCGGGCGCATCGTGCGGAGTGGTCATCAAGCAGCCCCAGTCGTTCGTGGTGCGGGTGTCGGGTGGTGCGGGTGGTGCGGGGGTGGAGTCGGTGCGGCCAAGGTAGGCCGACCGGGGACGACGAAGGCCCCCGGGGTCTCCCCCGGGGGCCTCACGTCGTCGATCTCGGACAGCGTCCGAGGATCAGCTCACTCAGGAGGCGAGGACCTCATCGAGGATCGCCTCGGCCTTGTCCTCGTTCGTGCGCTCGGCCAGGGCCAGCTCGGAGACGAGGATCTGTCGCGCCTTGGCCAGCATCCGCTTCTCGCCGGCCGACAGACCACGGTCACGCTCGCGGCGCCAGAGGTCGCGCACGACCTCGGACACCTTCATCACGTCACCGCTGTGCAGCTTCTCGAGGTTGGCCTTGTAGCGCCGCGACCAGTTCGTGGGCTCCTCGACGTGCGCGGCACGGAGGACGTCGAACACGCGGTCGAGACCCTCCTTGTCGACGACGTCGCGGACCCCGACCAGGTCGAGGTTGCAGGCCGGCACGCGGACGACCAGGTCCTGCTGGGCGACGATGCGCAGCACGAGGTACTGCCGGTCCTCACCCTTGATGGTCCGCATCTCGATGTCCTCGATGACTGCGGCCCCGTGATTCGGATAGACAACCGTTTCGCCGACGGTGAAAGTCATATGTCAGGTACCCCTTTCCAGACCACTATGTTAACACGTGATCCGGCTTACGGGGACCGCGTTTCTGCAGGTCAGACGCCCAATCAGGGCTTGACAGATCGCGGGTCGATGTGTTGCCCAACGAATTTGGGGCCGTTCCGGCCGCGCGCGGACAGCCTGTGGACACACTGAGAGACACTCGGAGTTACCCCTGTCCCGACGATTGGGCCGCGCCCCTGTCGTCAGCGCCGGTGTTGGTCGATACTGCACCCATGCCGCCCACCCTGCGCAGGCTGCGACGCAGTCCCTCGACCTCCGATGCCCGCCCACCCGAGGCCAGCGCCCCCGCATCCTCGAGCCCCGAGACGCAGCCGGACAAGACGCAGGACAAGAAGGCCCCCGGCACCCCGCGCCCCGCCGGGAAGCCGGCCGAGCCGGCGTCCGGGGCCCCCGAGCCGGGCCGGCACTTCTCCGGCTTCCGGCACCCGCGGCTGGCGCTGCTGCGGGCCGCCCACCCCCGCCAGGCCGTGCTCACCGCGCTCGCGCTCGCCGTCGCCGCCGCGCTCTCCGGGCGCTCCGGGCGGGAGGTGGGCCTGGTCCTGCTCACCGTGCTGGTGGGCCAGGTGGTGCTGGGCTGGCACAACGACCTCGTCGACCGGGCCCGCGATCGTGCCGACGACGCCCCCCGCAAGCCACTCGCCCACGAGCAGATCGACCCGGGCACGGTGTGGTTCGCGCTCGCCTGCGGGGTGCTGCTGGTCGTCCCACTGGCGGTGGCCAACGGGGTGACGGCCGGCAGCTACTACCTGGGGTCGCTGGCCATCGGCCTGCTCGGCAACCTCGTGCTGCGCGGCACCGTGCTGTCCTGGCTGCCCTGGGCAGCCTCGTTCGCGCTGTACCCCGCCTTCCTCTCCTACGGGGGCTGGGGCGGTCAGGCGACCGGCAGCCCGCCGGAGCCGCTGCTCGTCGTACTGGCCGGGCTGTTGGGCGTGGGCGTCCACTTCCTCAAGGCCCTGCCGGGCCTGGTCGGCGACAACCGGGCCGGGCTGCGCCATCTGCCGCTGCGCATCGCCCTGCGCACCGGGGCGCCGCGCCTGCTGTGGGCCTCGATCGCCTGGACCGCGCTCGTCGTGGCCGGGCTGGTGTGGGCCGGGCTGACGGTAGGCCTCGCACGCTGACCGAGGCGCTCGGCGCTAGGCTGTGTCTGCACCCTGCCTCCCGGCCCTGCCCGACAGGCCGACGACGACCGCGAAGGTATCGAAGACCACGATGATCACCCGACGCAGCCTCGCGCTGGCCACCGGCGCCCTGGCGCTCGCCGTTCCGACCCTCTCCTCCTGCGGTTTCGACTACGCCACCGACCAGGTGTACACGCCGGCCCACGGGGTCAACGACCGCGACGGCGACGTCGACGTGCTGGGCGCGGTCATCGTGGCCAGCGACGACGACTCCGGCACCTTCATCGCCAGCTTCGCGAACAACTCCCCCACCGAGGAGGCCTCCGTGACCTCCTTCGCCGGCGCCGGCGACGACTCGTCCCTGACCGCACCGAGCTTCAAGCCGATCGAGATCCCCGCGGGCGGCTTCGTCTCGCTCTCGCAGGAGGGTGGCATCGAGGTCGAGGGCGACTTCAGCCACGGTGACTTCGTCGAGATCGTGCTCGAGTTCGGCAACGGCGAGAAGAGCGAGATCAAGATCCCCGTGGTCCCGAACGCCGGGGACTTCGCCGACCTCGACGGCCCCGCCCCGGCTGTCAGCGAGACGCCCGAGACCGAGAGCGAGACCGAGGACCACTGATGACCTACACCCTCATCCTCCTGCGCCACGGCGAGAGCGACTGGAACGCCAAGAACCTCTTCACCGGCTGGGTCGACGTCGACCTCACCGAGAAGGGCCGCCAGGAGGCCGCGAACGGCGGCGTGCTGATGCGCGAGGCCGACCTGCTCCCCGACGTGGTCCACACCTCGTTGCAGCGCCGCGCGATCACCACCGCGAACCTGGCCCTCGATGTCGCCGACCGGCACTGGATCCCGGTGCGCCGCTCCTGGCGCCTCAACGAGCGCCACTACGGCGCCCTGCAGGGCAAGAACAAGAAGGAGACCCTGGAGGAGTACGGCGAGGAGCAGTTCATGCTCTGGCGCCGCAGCTTCGACGTGCCGCCGCCGCCGCTGGACGACGCCAGCGAGTTCTCCCCGGCCCACCTGCCGCAGTACGCCGACCTCGGCGACGAGCTGCCGCGCAGCGAGTGCCTCAAGGACGTCATCGCCCGGATGCTGCCCTACTGGGAGTCCGGCATCGTCCCCGACCTGCGCGCGGGCAAGACGGTCCTGGTGGCCGCGCACGGCAACAGCCTGCGCGCAGTGGTCAAGCACCTCGACGGCATCAGCGACGCCGACATCGCCGGGCTGAACATCCCCACCGGCATGCCGCTGGTCTACCGCCTCGACAGCGACCTCAAGCCCACCGTCCCCGGTGGCGAGTACCTGGACCCGGAGACCGCCGCCGCCGCGGCCGCGGCCGTCGCCAACCAGGGGCGCTGAGCCTGCGCCTCGGCGGCGTCCCACCCCTCGCCGTTTGGTCCCCAACGGAGCGATTTCTCACGGAATCACCTCCGTTGGGGACCAAACGGCGGGGGTTTCTTCGCTTCCCGGCCCCGGCGACTCAGACGTCGGCGAGGTACGGCGCCTCGCCGGTGACCACGAACACCACCCGGTTGGCGACCGACACGGCGTGGTCGGCGATGCGCTCGTAGTAGCGGCCCAGCAGGGCGATGTCGACCGCCGCCTCGACGCCGTGGCTCCAGTCCGCGGAGAGCAGCTCGCTGAAGCTGGTACGTCGCAGCCGGTCCATCTCCTCGTCGACGACGCTCAGCTCCCGCGCCCCCTCGACGTCGCGCTCGGAGATGATCCGGGCGATCTCCTCGACCATCGTCTCCGCGACCGTGGCCATCCGGCCGATCAGCGGTCGCAGCTCCTCGGGCACGGCGACGTGGGGCACCCGCAGCCGGGCGATCTTCGCCACGTGCACCGACAGGTCCCCCATCCGCTCCAGGTCGGCGACCATCCGCAGCGCCGCCACGATCGTGCGCAGGTCCCCGGCGACCGGCTGCTGCAGGGAGAGCAGCGCGAAGGCCCGGTCCTCGAGCCGCTCGCGGGCAAGGTCGATCTCGGCGTCGCCGGTGATGACGCCCTCGGCAAGGCCGGCATCACCCTCCAACAGGGCCGCGGTGGCGCGCCGTACGGCGAGCCCCACGGTGGTCGCGATCTGGTGCAGATCGCCGAACATGGAATCGAGCTGGTCGGTGTAGGCCTCGCGCATGCGGCGACCCTAGGCCGCGCCGGTGACGCCAGGGAGCGGTGAGATGAACGCACGATGAACACTCCCGCAGCCCCTCGGCCCGGCCCGGACCCGCCTGCGCGACTGCGTAACATTCAGCCCGTGGACCCGACGACGCAGGCGCTGCTGGCCGCCATCCTCGGGGCCGTCGTCGCCGGCAGCGCGGTCCTCGCCTGGCACGTCAGCGAACGTCAGCAGCGTCGCCTCCCCGAGCTGGAGGAGCCGATCGTCTCCGCAGACGTGCGCACCGTGCTCTCGGTGCTGCGCAGCAGTGCCGTCGTCCTCGACACCGACGACGTCGTGCGCAAGGCCTCGGCCCCGGCGTACGCGCTCGGTCTGGTCCGCGGGGCCCGGCTCGTCCACGAGGAGCTGGCCGAGCTGGTCCACCAGGTCCGCCGCGACGGCCAGATCCGCGAGTCCGACCTCGTCATCGCCGGCGGCCTCGGCGTGCCGCAGCGCCACGTCAGCGCCCGGGTCGCCCCACTGAGCTCGCGGCTGGTGCTGGTCCTGGTCGAGGACCGGACCCGCGAACACCGCATCGAGGCGGTCCGGCGCGACTTCGTCGCCAACGTCAGCCATGAGCTCAAGACCCCGGTGGGCGCCATCAAGCTGCTGGCCGAGGCCGTCGACGAGGCGGCCGAGGACCCCGAGGCGGTACGCCGCTTCGCGGGGCGGATGGTCACCGAGAGCGACCGGCTGACCATGCTCGTCCAGCAGGTCATCGAGCTGTCCCGGCTCCAGGCCGACGACCCGCTCGAGACCACCCAGCCGGTGCCGGTGTACGAGGTCCTGGCGCGGGCGGTGGACGCCAGCTCCACCGACGCAGGCTCGCGCGGCATCGCCGTGGTGACCGACGCGCCCGAGGACCTGATGGTGCTCGGCAGCCCCGACCAGATCGCGCTGGCGGTGAGCAACCTGGTGGCCAACGCGGTGACCTACTCCCCCGCCGGCTCGACCGTCGCGGTGGGCGCGCGCGGCACCGACGGCGAGGTGGAGATCTCCGTGGTCGACCAGGGCATCGGCATCTCCCCCGACGACCTCGAGCGCATCTTCGAGCGCTTCTACCGCGTCGACCCGGCCCGGCGTCGCTCCACCGGCGGCACCGGGCTCGGCCTCTCGATCGTCAAGCACGTCGCCTCCACCCACGGCGGGGAGGTCCGGGTCTGGTCGGTCGAGGGCCAGGGGTCTACGTTCAGCCTGACCCTTCCCCGACCGGCCCAGGAGACAACACTGTGACGCGGGTACTCGTCGTCGAGGACGAGGAGAGCTACGGCGACGCGCTCTCCTACATGCTGCGCAAGGAGGGGTTCGAGGTCGCTCTCGCCACCACCGGCCCCGAGGCGCTCAGCGAGTTCGAGCGGCACGGCGCCGACATCGTGCTGCTGGACCTGATGCTGCCCGGCCTCTCGGGCACCGAGGTGTGTCGACGGATCCGCGCCACCTCGCACGTGCCGGTGATCATGGTGACCGCCAAGGACGACGAGATCGACAAGGTGGTCGGGCTCGAGCTGGGCGCCGACGACTACGTCACCAAGCCCTACTCCCCGCGTGAGCTGGTCGCCCGGATCCGGGCCGTCCTGCGGCGCGGCGGCGAGCCTGACCAGGAGCCGGCCGCCCTCGAGGCGGGGCCGGTGCGGATGGACGTGGAGCGGCACAAGGTGACCGTCGACGGTGCCGAGCAGCGTTTCCCGCTCAAGGAGTTCGAGCTGCTCGAGATGTTCCTGCGCAACCCCGGCCGGGTGCTCACCCGGGGACAGCTCATCGAACGGGTCTGGGGTGCCGACTACGTGGGCGACACCAAGACTCTCGACGTGCACGTCAAGCGGCTGCGCGCCAAGCTCGAGCCGGAGCCGTCCGTGCCGCGCTACCTCGTCACCGTGCGGGGACTGGGCTACAAGTTCGAGGTGTAGCGCGCCCGGCCCGGCCGACCCGGCCCGCGTCGTACCCACGGGGAACTGGCAGCACCTCGCGTATCGACGTCCGGAAACCGCGTGTCGGGCGGCTCGCGCGCGACCTAGGCTCCGTGGGGTGACTCTGACCCGTACCGGTACCGGCCACGCGACGGCACCCACGCGCGCGTGGCTGCCCGTGGCTGCCGCGACGGTGACGCTGGTCTTCTGGGCCTCGGCGTTCGTCGCGATTCGCCACCTGGGCAGCGACGTACCGCCCGGAGCGCTGTCGCTGGGCCGGCTGCTGGTCGCCGCCGTCGTGCTCGCCGCCCTGCTCGCCCGGCGACCGCGCACCTGGCCCGAACGACGCGACTGGCCACTGCTGGTGCTGTGCGGGGTCGCCTGGCTGGGTGTCTACAACCTGGCCCTCAACGAGTCCGAGCGCCGCATCGACGCCGGCACCGCGGCGCTGATCGTCCAGGTCGGCCCGATCATCGTGGCGCTGCTGGCGACCGTGTTCCTCGGCGAGCGGCTCACCCGGTGGCTGGTCATCGGCATGGTGGTGGGCTTCGCCGGCGTGCTGATCATCGCCCGCGGCTCGGCCGGTCACGCCGACGGCGACGTGGTCGGGGTGCTGCTCGCCGCCGTCGCCGCGGTGACGTACGGCGTGGGCGTGCTGGCCCAGAAGCCGCTGCTCGCGCGCCTCCCACCGTTGGAGGTGACGTTCCTGGCCACCGTCATCGGCGCCGCGGTCTGCCTGCCCTGGGCCGGGCAGCTCGTCGAGGTGACCCGCGAGGCGTCGGCGTCCACGCTGCTGTGGATCGTCTACCTCGGGGTCTTCCCGACGGCGATCGCGTTCACCACCTGGGCCTATGCGCTGGCGCGCACCGACGCCGGCAAGATGGCGCTGACGACGTTCCTGGTGCCGCTGCTGGCCACGCTGATGGCGTGGGCCGCGCTCGACGAGGTGCCGCCGGCGCTGGCGTTCCTGGGCGGCGCGCTGTGCATCGGCGGCGTCCTGCTCACCCGCCGCTCCGCCCGCCCGCGCCCGGCCCAGGCGGCGCCCGAGGACGTCGTACCGGGCTGAGCGCGCGGGCCTGAAGCGGGCGGGCCTGATGCGGGGCGAGCCGTCACTGGCGCCGCGACACGCCGCGCAGAAGGTCGAGGGAGTGACGGGTCGCGGGGGTGGGGGGAGGCTGGGGCTGGGGGCTGGGGGTCAGGGGGTGGGCTGGGGGGCCTCGTCGCCGGCCTCGAGCCAGCCGCGGAAGGCCTCGAGGTTGCGGGTCGACTCGCCACGCAGCTTGCGCCACTCCCACTCCTTGCGGATGGAGGAGGCGAAGCCGAGCTCGAGGATGGCGTTGAACGAGTCGTCGGCGTACGACAGCACCGCGCCGACCAGCCGGTCCAGCTCCTCGGGGGTGATCGAGGCGAGCGGGAGCCGGGCGTCGAGGTAGATGTCGCCCAGCCGGTCGACCGCGAACGCGACGGCGTAGAGCCGCAGGTTGCGCTCGAGCAGCCAGCGGTAGACGCGCTCGTGGTTCTCGTCGGGCTTGCGGCACACGAAGGCGTGCACCCCGAGGGCGTGCGGGCCCACGTCGAGGCGCATCGGCACCTGCAGCTTCTTCTCCCCCGGCACGGTCAGCGTGAAGACGCCCTCGGAGGGCTCCTGGTGCTCGATCTCGGCTGCGCTCAGGTAGTCGCGGACCACCTGGACCTGTTCGGCGCTCACGACGCGACCTCCTGCTTCATCTGGGCTCGCGCCCGACGGTAGACCGCGAGCGTGCGCTCGGCGGTCGCCTCCCAGGCGAACTGGGACGCCTGGCGCACGGCGCCCTCGCACAGCCGCGCGTGCAGGCCCTCGTCCTCGAGCACCCGGCGCAGCGCGGCGGCCCAGTCGCGGGGCTCGTGCCCCTCGACCAGCAGCCCGCTGTGGCCGTCGCGCACGACGGTGGTGAGGCCCCCCACCGCGGCGGCGACGACCGGGGTGCCGGTGGCCTGGGCCTCGGCGGCGACCAGGCCGAAGGACTCGTTGTAGGACGGTACGGCGACCAGGGTCGCGGCCGCGCACCAGCGGGCCAGCTCGTCCTGGGCGACCGGCGGGACGAACCGGACCACGTCGTGCAGGCCGAGCTCGTCGGCGAGCTGGGCCAGCGACTCGGGATGCTCCAGACCGCTGCCGGAGGGGCCGCCCACGATCGGCACCACCAGGCGCGAGCGCAGCGCCGGGGACTGCTCGATGAGCACCGCGACCGCCCTCAGCAGCACGTCGGGGGCCTTGAGGGGCTGGATGCGGCCGGCGAAGAGCAGCACGTGCGCGTCGGCCGGCAGGCCCAGGCCGGCGCGTGCTCGGGTGCGGTCGAGGGGCCGGAAGACGTCGAGGTCGACGCCGGGGTGGACGACCTCGACCCGCGCCGGCTCCGCGTCGTACAGGTTGATCAGCTGCTTGGCCTCGAGGTCGGTGTTGGCGATGAGCATGTCGGCGGCCTCGACCACCTGCTCCTCCCCGATCAGCCGGGCGGCGGGCTCGGGGACGTCGCCGGCGGCGAGCGCCTCGTTCTTGACCTTCGCCATCGTGTGCATCGTGTGCACCAGCGGCACGCCCCAGCGGTCGCGGGCCAGCGCACCGACCTGCCCGGAGAGCCAGTAGTGGGAGTGCACGGCGTCGTAGTGGCCGAGCGGCTGGGCGGCCTCGGCACGCAGCACCTCGCGGGCGAACACGCACAGCTGGCCGGGCAGCTCCGCCTTGCCCAGGCCCTCGAAGGGGCCGGCGTGGATGTGGCGCACCAGGATCCCGTCCTCGACCTGCACCAGCGGCGGCAGCCGCGAGGACGTCGCGCGGGTGAAGATGTCGACGGCGATCCCGCGCTGGGCCAGTCGCCGGGAGAGCTCGAGGACGTAGACGTTCATCCCGCCGGCGTCGCCGGTGCCGGGCTGGTCCAGGGGTGAGGTGTGCAGGCTGATCATCGCCACCCGGGAGACGTCGCCGGACATCTGCTCACCGCGGACGGAGAGGGTGGGCTCGCTGCCCCGGCGCACTCGCGCAAGCTTCACGTGATCCCTTCCGTCGCTCCTGCGGGATCGAGTCCCGCAGTCTGAACCACGGAGGATTCTCCTGGATTCCCCAAGCGCGCGCCTCAGCGGGCATGGCTTCCGCGCGGCGCCCGCCGCGAGGGCGGCGCCGCCCGGCGCCCCCGCCGCTCGGCGGGAGCCGCGGTCCCGGCCCACCACAGGCAGGCCAGCGCGACCAGCGCACCCGCGAAGGCGTCGACGACGTGCGCGTCGGCGAGGCCGCCGTCCGCGACCGGGCGCACCAGCGCGAACACCGACCAGACCAGGAGCGGGAGCGCCGCCCCCACGACGACACGCAGCCACAGCGGCGCCCGGCGCACCATCGCGACCCCGATCCCGGCCAGCGCCACCGCGAGCAGGACCAGACCGGCCCAGTAGAGCCCGTCGAGCTGGCCCGCGGTGGTGCGCTCACCGCGCGACAGCGCCGAGCGGGCGATCCAGGCTCCGGCGCCCAGAACGCCGGCGATGCCCACGGTGCTCCTCAGAGTCATGGGGTGACACTCCCAAAGACAACCCGAAGAGACAACGGGGGTTGACACACCGTGGACGACTCCCACCTCGCGGCGCCCCGACCGAGGGCCGGCGTGCCCCGGGCGCACCGGTGACCCGCCCCACTGCGGCGCGCGAATACGTGGGTGTCGCCGCGCGGTCACCGCGTCGATGCAACACTGATCCCGTGCAGACCATCGGACTCATCGGCGGCATGAGCTGGGAAAGCAGTGCCGTCTACTACCGCGACCTGAACCTCGGTGTGGAGAAGCGACTCGGCGGCTACTCCTCCGCCAAGAGCGTGCTGTCCTCCGTGGACTTCGCCGAGGTGACCTCCCTGCAGCGCGAGGAGCGGTGGGACGACCTCGCCGAGGTCGTCGCCGAGGCCGCCCGCGGCGTCGAGCGGGCGGGAGCGGACTTCCTCCTGCTGTGCACGACGACCTTCCACCGGGTCGCCGACCAGGTGGCGGCCGCCGTGGACATCCCGCTGCTCCACCTCGCCGACGTGATCGCCGAGGCGTGCAAGCGCGAGGGGCTCAGCTCCGTCGGGTTCCTGGGTACGGCGTTCTCGATGGCCGACGGCTTCTTCACCGACCGCATCGCCTCCCACGGCCTGCAGGTGGTCGTACCCGACCCCGACCAGCACGAGCGGGTCGACCGGATCATCTACGACGAGCTGGTCCACGGCCGGGTCCTGGACGCCTCGCGTCGCGAGATCGTCAAGCTCGTCGACCAGCTCTGGGACAAGGGAGCCGGCGGCGTCGTCCTCGGCTGCACCGAGCTCGAGCTCCTGGTCAAGCAGGCCGACGTGGAGCTCCCGCTCTTCCCGAGCACGGCCCTGCACGTCTCGGCTGCGCTCGACCGCGCCCTGGGCTGAGGCGTACGGGGGTCGTCGGCGCCTCAACCCGTCGCCGTTTGGTCCCCAACGGGAGCGAAAACCGGCATCCGGCATCCGTTTCCGCCCAATCGGCGACCCCACCGTCCCCGAGACACCGAATCACCCTCCGTTGGGGACCAAACGGCGACGAAAACCGGCGCCAGCCATCCGTCTCCGCCCAATCGGCGACCCCACCGTCCCCCGCCCCACCACCCCGCCCCACTCCCGCGGCACCGACTACGGCGCCGACTCGTCGGGTAGCGCCAACGAGGCCAGGCGCCGGAGGTCGTCGGTGAGGTGCTGCTCGCCGACCGCGACCGTGTGGTCGTCGAGGACGAACGAGTAGACGTAGCGGTCGGGGTGCGCGGGGGTCTGGATGAGGCCGGTGAGCTCGACGCGGCCGAGCAGGTCGCGGGCCTCGGCGACCCGAGGATCGTCACCGTCGAGGTCGAGGCGTCCCGCGGTGGTCTGCCCGACGAAGCCGCCCGAGCGCCGCACTTCGAGCACATGGGCGGCGGCGACCTGTCCGGCGCCGTCGACCGGGGCCGTGGGCGCGCCGGACCGGGACGGCTCGACCGCCTGCCCACCGGGCACCGCCGCCCCCGCGGGCACCACTCCCACCTGCGCCCAGGCCGACGCGACCGCCTCCCGATGCGCGCCCGCCACCGCGAGCGTCGCGGCGGCGAACGACGCGAAGCCGGTGCCGGGGCCGACCTCGCCGGAGGTCAACGCGTCGTACCAGACCCTGCCGGCGCCGTCCCACGACGAGCCGCCGATCGCCACCGCCGCCAGCTGGAAGGCGCGGTTGGGGATGCCGGAGTTGAGGTGCACTCCGCCGTTGTCGTCCTGGGTCTCCACGTAGTCGTCGAGGTGGCCGACCTGCGGGTCGCGCCCCAGCACCGGGTCGTCGTACGCCGTGCCGGGCGCGGCCAGGTCGCGCAGGCCGCGGGCCCGCACCCCCGGCAGGAACAGCCCCTCTCCGATCAGCCAGTCGCCCTCGGCCGCCTGCTGCCCGAGCAGGCGCTGCTTGAGGCAGGAGGCGAACGCGTCGGACAGCGACTCGTTCAGGGCGCCGGGCTGGTCCTGGTAGGCCAGGTCCGCGGCGTGCTGGACCACGCCGTGCCCGAACTCGTGGGCGAGCACGTCGACCGGCTTGGTGAACCGCTCGAAGACCCGGCCGTCGCCGTCGCCGAAGACCAGCTGGGTGCCGTCCCAGAAGGCGTTGGCGTAGTCGCGGCCGTAGTGGACGGTGAGGCTCACCGGTGCGCCGCGGCCGTCGTAGGAGTCCCGCCCCCACACCTCGGCGAAGAGCGCGAGCGTGGCGGCGATGCCGGCCGCCGCCTCGTCGACCGCCGCGTCCCCGCTCGCCGGCTCCCCCGCGGCCCGCGCCGGCATCCCCGGCAGGGCGGTGCCGCCGCCCGCGGTGTGCACCGTCCACGCGGGCGCCTGCGCTGCCACCAGCAGCTCCGGGGGCGCGTCCCGGGCGGTGCGGGCGGCGCGCAGCTGCTCGTCGAGCACCAGCGTCTCGCGGCACGGGTCCGCCGCGGCGAGGGCGGACGACTCCTCGGCGCAGGCGGCGGCGATGTGCTCCAGGAGATAGGACGGCACGAACTGGCAGCTCATGGGGCCACCCTCCGCCCCACCACCGACACTGCGCAACGGTCCGAGGGCGATCGGGGTTTCGGAGCCTGTGGGGCTCGGCGACTAGACTGCTACGGGCCCCGCTGGGCCCTCCATAGAAGCCCTACAGAACGGCGCCGCTCACCCATGTCTGGAACCACCGCACGCAACGACCTCAGGAACGTCGCCATCGTCGCGCACGTCGACCACGGCAAGACCACCCTGGTGGACGCGATGCTGCGCCAGGCCGGGGCCTTCTCCGCCCACCAGGCCGAGAGCGTCGCCGAGCGCGTCATGGACTCCGGCGACCTCGAGCGCGAGAAGGGCATCACGATCCTCGCGAAGAACACCGCGGTGCACTACGCCGGCCCGGCCGCCGACGGCAAGCCGATGGTCATCAACATCATCGACACCCCCGGCCACGCCGACTTCGGTGGCGAGGTGGAGCGCGGCCTGTCGATGGTCGACGGCATCGTGCTGCTCGTCGACGCCTCCGAGGGCCCGCTGCCGCAGACCCGGTTCGTGCTGCGCAAGGCGCTCAACGCCGACATGCCGGTGGTCCTGGTCGTCAACAAGACCGACCGCAGCGACGCCCGGATCGCCGAGGTCGTCGACGAGACCTACGAGCTCTTCATGGACCTGCTCGACGAGTCGCACAGCCAGGACGCCCTCGACTTCCCGGTGGTCTACGCCTCCGGTCGCGCCGGTGTCGCCGGCCTGGAGCAGCCCGAGAACGGCGCGCTGCCCGACTCCCCCGACCTCGAGCCGCTCTTCAAGACGATCCTCGACACCATCCCGCCGCCGATGTACAACGAGGGCGCCCCGCTGCAGGCCCACGTCACCAACCTCGACGCCTCGCCGTTCCTGGGTCGTCTCGCGCTGGTCCGCGTCCACCAGGGCACCCTGCGCAAGGGCCAGAACGTCGCCTGGATGCGCACCGACGGCACCGTCAAGACCGTGAAGATCACCGAGCTGCTGGTCACCGAGGGCCTCGAGCGGGTCCCCGGCACCGAGGCCGGCCCCGGCGACATCGTCGCCATCGCCGGCATCCCGGAGATCATGATCGGCGAGACCCTGGCCGACCCGGAGAACCCGATCGCGCTGCCGCTGATCTCGGTCGACGAGCCCGCCATCTCGATGACCATCGGCACCAACACCTCGCCGCTGGTCGGCCGGGTCAAGGGCTCCAAGGTCACCGCCCGCCTGGTCAAGGACCGCCTCGACTCCGAGCTGGTCGGCAACGTGTCGCTGCGCGTGCTGCCCACCGAGCGTCCCGACGCCTGGGAGGTCCAGGGCCGTGGCGAGCTGGCGCTGGCCATCCTGGTCGAGCAGATGCGCCGCGAGGGCTTCGAGCTGACCGTGGGCAAGCCCCAGGTGGTCACCAAGGAGGTCAACGGCAAGGTCCACGAGCCCGTGGAGCGCCTCACCATCGACGCCCCTGAGGAGTACCTCGGCGCGATCACCGAGCTGCTCGCCGCCCGTAAGGGCCGCATGGAGCAGATGACCAACCACGGCACCGGCTGGGTCCGGATGGAGTTCCTGGTTCCGGCCCGCGGCCTGATCGGCTTCCGCACCGAGTTCCTCACCGAGACCCGCGGCACCGGCATCGCCCACCACATCTTCGAAAAGTACGAGCCGTGGGCCGGCGAGATCCGCTCGCGCAACAACGGCTCGCTGGTGGCCGACCGCAAGGGCGCCGCCACGGCGTACGCGATGACCAACCTGCAGGAGCGCGGCGTGATGTTCGTCGAGCCCACCACCGAGGTCTACGAGGGCATGATCGTCGGCGAGAACTCCCGCGCCGACGACATGGACGTCAACATCACCAAGGAGAAGCAGCAGACCAACATCCGCTCGGCCACCTCCGACAACTTCGAGAAGCTGATCCCGCCGAAGAAGCTGTCGCTGGAGCAGTGCCTGGAGTTCTGCCGCGACGACGAGTGCGTCGAGGTGACCCCGGAGATGGTCCGCATCCGCAAGGTGGTGCTGGACGCCAACGAGCGCGCCAAGACCGCCTCGCGCGCCCGCAAGGCCAACAAGTAGGAACCCGCTGCACCGCACCCCCGCGAGCCGGTGGCCGCGCCGGACATCCTCCGGCCGGCCACCGGCTCGCGGCGTCTCAGCCCTCGCCGGGCGCGCGGCTCACGCGGAGAGGCGCGCTCCGGTGTGGGTGTCGAAGACGTGTACGGCGCCCGGGTCGATGACCAGCTGGATCGGGGCGCCCTTCTGCAGCTGGGGCCGCCCGGTGAGCCGGACCACCGCCTGCGAGGGGGTGTCGTCGGGGGTGGCCTCGTCGTCCACCAGGGCGTAGAGGAACGCGTCCGCGCCGAGCTCCTCGACGATCGTGACGGTGACCGGCAGCCCCACCTCGTCCGCGCCGCCGAGCCGCCAGGCGTCCGGCCGGACGCCCAGGGTCACGTCGCCGGTCGCCTGCGCCGCGACGTGGCGCTCCAGCGGGATCTCGTAGCCGCCGATCCAGGCGTGGCCGTCCGCGACCTTGGCCGGCAGCAGGTTCATCGCCGGGGAGCCGATGAAGCCTGCCACGAAGAGGTTGACCGGCCGGTCGTAGAGGCCCAGCGGGGTGTCGACCTGCTGGAGCAGACCGTCCTTCATCACCGCGACCCGGTCGCCCATCGTCATCGCCTCGACCTGGTCGTGGGTGACGTAGACGGTGGTGGTCCCCAGGCGCTGCTGCAGGGCCGCGATCTGGGTGCGCGTGGAGACGCGCAGCTTGGCGTCGAGGTTGGACAGCGGCTCGTCCATGCAGAAGACCTGGGGCTGACGGACGATCGCGCGCCCCATCGCGACGCGCTGGCGCTGACCGCCCGAGAGCGCCTTGGGCTTGCGGTGCAGGTACTCGGTGAGGTCGAGCAGCCGCGCGGCCTCGGCCACCCGCCGGGCGCGCTCCTCCTTGCCGACCCGGGCGACCTTGAGCGCGAAGCCCATGTTCTCCGCGACGGTCATGTGCGGGTAGAGCGCGTAGTTCTGGAACACCATCGCGATGTCGCGGTCCTTGGGCGCCTCGTTGCTCACGTCGCGGTCCCCGATCAGGATCCGGCCGGCATCGACGCTCTCCAGGCCGGCCAGCATCCGCAGCGAGGTGGACTTGCCGCAGCCCGACGGGCCCACCAGCACCATGAACTCGCCGTCCTCGATCTCGAGGGACAGGTCGTCGACCGCGGGCCGGTCGGTGCCGGGGTAGCGGCGCTGTGCGTGCTCGAAGCTGACCGTGGCCATGGGGGTCCCTTCAGTGCGGAGTCCGTCGCCCGAAGCGGGCCGGACAGAGCTGTTCTCGCCAAGGTACGACGCGCGCCGCGCCGCGTCTAGTGGGAGCGCTCTCAGCGGGACCAAAGTCCCGATTCACGCTGAGACTTGGCGCTCTCTTGACACCGAATGTGACGGCTGTCATGGTGACGAACGGCGATCAATGGAAGCGCTCCCACACCCTTTCACGCTTGACCGCCCGCCCCGTCGCCCACCCTGGGCGGACGGCACGTGAGGGCAGGAGAGAACGGTGCACACGAGGCAGAGCAGGCGAGCACGACTCGCCATCGGCGTGTTGACGACGCTGGCGCTGGGCGCCACCACGGCCGCGTGCGGCGGCGGCAGCGACCCGAAGGAGTCCGCAGAGCAGGAGAAGCTCGCCGACGGCGAGTCCGTCACCATCACCACGTTCGGCGAGTTCGGCTACGACGCGCTGATCGACGAGTGGAACAAGGCCAACCCCGACATCCAGGTCGAGCAGACCAAGGTGTCCAAGTGGGACGACTGGAAGGCGGAGATCACCACCAGCCTGCAGGCCGGCGGCAAGGGCCTGCCCGACATCGTCTCGGTCGAGGGTGACTACATGCCGGCCGTGGTGGCCGCTCCCGACGTCTGGGTCGACCTGGCCCAGTCCGAGGTCGAGGGCCGCTGGCTGGACTTCAAGGAGGCCGAGGCCAGCACCGACGACGGCCAGCTGCTCGGCTACGCGACCGACGCCGGCCCGGAGGCCATCTGCTACCGCAAGGACCTCTTCGATGCCGCCGGCCTGCCCAGCGAGCGCGAGGAGATCGCCGCCCGGATGGGCACCTGGGAGGACTACTTCGCCCTCGGCGAGGAGTTCAAGAAGAAGTCGAACGCCCACTTCTACGACGCCAGCGGGTCGATCGCCCAGGCGATGCTCAACCAGGTCGAGTTCCCGTTCGAGACCGCCGACAACGAGGTGGACGTGAGCGGTGAGGAGCTGAAGGCGATCTGGAAGGACGTCACCTCGCACACCGACCTGGGCAGCAAGGCCGTCCAGTGGAGCCCCGACTGGACCTCCGCGTTCAAGAAGCCGGGCATCGCGACGATCGCCTGCCCCGGTTGGATGCGCAGCAACATCAAGGAGAACACCGGCGACCCGGCCCCCAAGGGCGTCGTCTGGGACATCGCCGACGTCTTCCCCGGCGGCGGCGGCAACTGGGGCGGCTCCTACCTGACGATCCCCAAGGTCTCGAGCCACCAGGCCGAGGCGAAGGAGTTCATCACCTGGATCACCGCTCCCGAGCAGCAGGCCAAGGTCTTCGAGCTGACCGGCAACTTCCCCTCGCAGGTCGAGGCGCTCGAGAACGAGACCGTCCTCGCCGCCACCGACGAGTACTTCAACAACGCGCCGGCCGGCGAGATCTTCTCCAGCCGCGCCGCGGCGATCACCGTCCAGCCGCACCACGGCCCGCTGTACTCGGACATCCTGCAGAAGTTCCAGGACGCCATCAACCGCGTCGACCAGGGCACCGCGCCCGACAAGTCCTGGAAGACCTTCGAGCAGGACGTCGCCTCGCTGCAGTGATCGCGCTCCCCCGAGCCTACTGATCACGCTCCGCCCAGCAGCACTCGGAGCGTCGGGCCGCTCGAAGCTCTCCCCGAGCGGCCCGACACTCCCCGCACCACCCCTGAACCCCCAGGACCCACAGGAAGGGCGCCGATGCTCATCGACGAACGTCCAGGCCCCGGCGCCGAGACCACCGAGTCCGCACCCACCACGCCCCCGGACCCGGCGAGCCAGCGACGGATCCTGCGCCGCCAGCGACTGAACCGCTGGGACCTGAGGCTCTCCCCGTACCTCTACATCTCGCCGTTCTTCCTCCTGTTCATGCTGGTCGGCCTCTTCCCGCTGCTCTACACCGGCTATCTCTCGGTGCACGACTGGGACAAGATCTACCGCCAGCGCGGGGAGTTCACCGGCCTGGAGAACTTCGAGTTCGTCCTCTCCGACCCGATCTTCCGCAAGGCGCTGGTCAACACCTTCAGCATCTTCCTGATGTCGTCGGTGCCGCAGATCGTCCTCGCGGTCACGATCGCCGCGCTCCTGGACAACCGGCTCCGGGCGGCCACCTTCTGGCGGATGAGCGTGCTGCTGCCGTTCGTGGTGGCGCCGGCGGCCGCCGCCCTGATCTTCGGCAGCCTCTTCGCCGACCAGTCCGGCCTGATCAACGCCACCCTGCGCGAGATCGGCCTGGAGCCCATCCGCTGGCACGTGGACCGCCTCTGGAGCCACTTCGCCATCTCCAGCATGGTCAACTGGCGCTGGACCGGCTACAACACCCTGATCTTCCTGGCGGCCATGCAGGCGGTGCCACGCGAGCTCTACGAGTCCGCCGCGCTCGACGGCGCCGGGCGCGTGCGCCAGTTCTTCTCGGTGACCCTGCCGATGATCCGCCCCACGATGGTGTTCGTCATCGTCACCAGCACCATCGGCGGCCTGCAGATCTTCACCGAGCCCCGCCTCTTCGACGACTCGATGAGCCGCGAGGGCGGCGCGGACCACCAGTACATGACCCTGGCGCTCTACATCTACGACCGGGGCATCGTCGACGGCTTCTACGGGCGCGCCTCGGCAGCCGCATGGCTGCTCTTCCTGATCGTCGTCGGGATCGCGCTGCTCAACTTCGCCCTGACCCGCTACTTCACCAGGAAGTCCGCATGAGCACGCGCAGCAAGCTGGTCGATCGCCCGGGATGGGTCGTCTACGGCCTCCTCGCCGCCTTCGTCATCGGTTCGGCCCTGCCGCTGTACTGGTCGTTCGTGATCGGCTCGCACACCAAGGCCGAGGCGATGGAGATGCCCCCGCCGCTCCTGCCTGGCGGGCACTTCCTCGACAACGCCAGCCGGGTGTTCGACACCATCGAGTTCTGGCAGGCGATGTTCAACAGCATCATCGTCTCGACCGCCTGCGCGGCGTCGGTGGTGTTCTTCTCCACGCTGGCCGGCTACAGCTTCGCCAAGCTGAGGTTCCGCGGCAGCAACGCGCTGATGGGCTTCGTCGTGCTGACGATGGCGGTCCCCACCCAGCTCGCGATCGTGCCGCTGTTCATCCTGGTCACCGACTACGGCCTGTACGACACGCTGCTCGCGGTCGCCATGCCCACCCTGGTCACGGCGTTCGGCGTCTTCTTCATGCGCCAGTACCTGCTCGACGCGATCCCCGGCGAGCTGATCGAGGCGGCCCGCGTCGACGGCGCCTCGATGCTGCGCACCTTCTGGACGGTGGCCGTGCCGGCCGCCCGCCCCGCGATGGCGATCCTGTCGCTGTTCACCTTCATGACCGTGTGGACCGACTACATGTGGCCGCTGGTCGCGCTCAAGGACAACCAGACCCTCCAGGTGGCGCTGGACGAGCTGGCCATCAGCGGCCAGGGCCAGACCACCGACTATGCGCTCGTGCTCTGCGGTACCGGGCTCGCCACCATCCCGCTGCTGGTCCTGTTCATCCTCTCCGGCCGCCAGCTGGTCGCCGGCATCATGCAAGGAGCCGTGAAGGGATGACCTCCCCCACCACCATGATCACGCCCGCCACCACCGGGCAGCTGGTCTTCCCTCCCGGCTTCCTGTGGGGAGCGGCGACGGCGGCGTACCAGATCGAGGGCGCCGCCCGCGAGGACGGCCGCACCCCGTCGATCTGGGACACCTTCTCGCGGGTGCCCGGCGCCGTCCTCGGCGCCGACACCGGCGACGTGGCCTGCGACCACTACCACCGCGTCCCCCAGGACGTCGCGCTGATGCGCTCGCTGCACCTCAACGCCTACCGGTTCTCCACCGCGTGGCCGCGGGTGCGCCCCGACGGCGGCGCCCCCAACCAGGCCGGCATCGACTTCTACTCCCGCCTGGTCGACGAGCTGCTCGGCAGCGGCATCACGCCCTGGGTCACGCTGTACCACTGGGACCTGCCGCAGGCGCTCGAGGAGGCCGGCGGCTGGACCAACCGCGACACCGCCTACCGGTTCGCTGAGTACGCGCTCACGCTCCACGACGCGCTGGGCGACCGCGTCGCGTACTGGACCACGATGAACGAGCCCTGGTGCTCGGCGTTCCTCGGCTACACCGGCGGCCAGCACGCGCCGGGCCGTCAGGAGGGCGTGGCCGGGGTCGTCGCCGCCCACCACCTGATGCTCGGGCACGGGCTGGTCGTCGACGAGCTGCGCCGGCGCGCGAGCACCGCCCAGCTCGGGATCACGCTGAACCTCACCGTGGCCGACCCCTTCGACCCCGCCGAGCCCGCGGACGTCGACGCGGCACGTCGCATCGACGGGCTGTGGAACCGGGTCTTCCTCGACCCGATCTTCCGCGGCCGCTACGCCGACGACCTGGCCGGCGACACCGAGGGGATGACCTTCGCGGGCCGGCCGTGGCAGGACTTCGTCCACGACGGCGACCTGGCCCTGATCAGCACGCCGCTCGACGTGCTGGGCGTGAACTACTACCACGGCGACGCCGCGTGCGGCCGCCCGGTCGCGGACCACGCGCAGCTGCTCGGGTCGCGCATCGAGCACGCGCCCCGACCGGTCGGCTCGCCGTTCCCGGGCTGCGCGGACATCAGCTTCCCGCGCCGCGGGCTGCCGGTGACCGGGATGGACTGGGAGGTCCAGCCCGAGGGGCTGACCCGGCTGCTGGTGCGCCTGCGCGACGAGTACGCGGTGCCGCCGATCCACATCACCGAAAACGGCGCGGCCTACGACGACGAGGTCGGCCCCGACGGGAACGTCGACGACCCGGCGCGGCTGGCGTTCATCGACGCCCACCTGCGCGCCACGCACGAGGCGATCGAGCAGGGCGTCGACGTGCGGGGCTACTTCGCCTGGTCGCTGCTGGACAACTACGAGTGGGCCTACGGCTACGCGCAGCGGTTCGGCATCGTGCACGTCGACTACGAGACCCAGGTGCGCACGCCCAAGTCCAGCGCCCTGTGGTACGCCGAGGTCGCCCGCACCGGGGCCCTGCCGGCCCCCGGACCGGCGCTGCCGGGGCCCGGACCGGCGCTGCCGGGGCCCGGACCGGCACACGAGAACGCCGGCTGAGGCCAGTACCGTGACGACGATGAACGGGAACGGGCGCCACCCCCAGACCGCGTCCACCTCGCCGACCCTCGACGAGGTGGCGCGGGTGGCCGGCGTGTCCCGGGCGACCGCCTCGCGGGCGGTCAACGGCGGGGACCGGGTCAGCGCGAAGGCCCAGCAGGCCGTCGAGGAGGCGGTGCGGACGCTGGGCTACGTCCCCAACCGGGCCGCGCGCAGCCTGGTCACGCGTCGTACCGACTCGGTGGCGATCGTGGTGCCCGAGCCCGACGACCGGGTCTTCTCCGATCCGTTCTTCGCCGCCACCCTGCGCGGGGTCACCCACGTGCTGGCCGAGCGCGACCTGCAGCTGCTGTTGCTGCTGGCGCGGGCCGGCGCGGAGAAGGAGCGCACCCTGCGCTACCTCAGCAACCGCCACGTCGACGGCGCGATCGTGGTCTCCCATCACCGCGACGACGGGCTGGCCGACCACCTCGCCGCGATCAACCTGCCCTGCGTCTTCGGCGGGCGGCCGTGGAGCGGCGGCGACAAGGTCGCCTACGTCGACGTGGACAACCTCGCGGGCGAGCGGGAGGCGACCGAGGTCCTCATCGCGCGCGGCTGCCGCCGGATCGGCACCATCGCCGGGCCGGTCGACATGACGGTCTCCCAGGACCGCCTCCAGGGGTGGTGCCAGGCGATGGGGGCCGCGGGGCTCGCCGACGACGCCATCCGGCACGGCGACTTCACCGAGTCCGGCGGCGAGCTGGCGGCGCGGGCCCTGCTGGCCGCGCACCCGGACCTCGACGGGCTGGTGGTCGCCTCGGACCTGATGGCCCGCGGCGCGCTCAAGGTGCTCGCCGAGCACGGTCGCCGGGTCCCCGAGGACATCGCGGTGATCGGCTACGACGACCTCGGCGTGGCCGAGCAGACCCGTCCCCCGCTGACGACCATGCGCAACCCGATCGAGGAGATGGCCGAGCGGGCCACCCGGCTGCTGCTCGAGCAGATCGACGGCGACCGGGCCGGCCGGCCGATGCGGGTGGTCATCCAGCCGCAGCTGGTACGCCGCGACAGCGCCTGACGCTCGCCGGGGGTCAGTCCTGCTCGCCGATGTCCTCGTTCCACAGGCCCGGGTGCTCGGCGATGAAGTCCGACATCATCTGTGCGCAGCCCGGGTCGTCGAGCACCACCACCTCCACCCCGCGGGCCGCCAGCAGCTCCTCGCCGCCGAGGAAGCTGCGGTTCTCCCCCACCACCACCCGCGGGATGCCGTAGAGCAGGATCGCGCCGGTGCACATGTCGCACGGCGACAGCGTGGTGACCATCGTGGAGCGCGCGTAGACGCTGGCGGGCAGCCGCCCGACGTTCTCCAGGCAGTCGGTCTCGCCGTGCCGGATGGCGCTGCCCTGCTGGACGCGACGGTTGCGGCCGACGCCCAGCACCTCGCCGTCCGCGACCAGGACCGCCCCGATCGGGATCCCGCCCTCGGCCAGCCCGGCCCGGGCCTGCGCCACGGCCAGGGCCAGCATCTCTTCGTCGCTCATCTGGGTCTCCTTCTCAGGGTCGGATCGGGTGGGGTCGGATCGGTCGGGGTGGGATCGGGTGGGGTCGGATCGGGCGGGTCGGGCGTACGGCGGGCGCGGTCAGGCCCGCCGGTAGGCCTGCAGGTACGACCCGGGGTAGCGCACGGTGCGGCCCCAGACCGCGAGGGCGGCGATCACCGCCAGGTACGGCAGGGCGAGCATCAGCTCCCCGGGCACGTCCCCGAACGCCGGCGAGATCGCCAGCTGCAGCTGCAGCGCGTCGGTGCCGGCGAAGATCAGCGCCCCGCCGACCAGCGGCCACACGCGCCACCGGGCGAAGATGACCAGCGCGACGCAGACCCAGCCGCGTCCGCTGACGATGTCCAGGGTGAAGCTGCCGAGCACGGCCAGGGTGAGGAACGCGCCGCCGACCGCCATCAGGGCCGCGCCCACCATCAGCGCCGCGTAGCGGGTCCGGGTCACCGAGATGCCGGCCACGTCCGCGGCCTCGAAGCTCTCGCCCACCGCGTGCAGGCGCATCCCGACCCCGGTCGCGCGCAGCACCCACCAGGTGAGCGGCGCCAGCACCAGGAAGCCCAGGTAGGTCAGCCAGTGCTGGTCGAGGACCTCGACGTCGGGCAGCAGCACCGCGAAGCGCTCCTCCAGCCGCGGGCGCTCTCCGGCGTAGAGCAGCCGGAAGGTGAACTCGCAGCCGGCGATCAGCAGCAGGGTGAGGCCCAGTCCGGCGACGTGCTGGTTGAGGCCCAGGGTGACCACGAACAGCCCGAGCAGGGCACCGGCGACGACGCCGGCGAGGACCGCGGCCCCCAGCCCGAGCATCGGCGAGCCGGTGCGCGCGGCGACCAGGAAGCCGGTGAACGCGCCGAGGTACATCGTCCCCTCGATGCCGAGGTTGAGCACGCCGCTGCGCTCGGTGACCAGCTCGCCGATCCCCGCCCACAGCAGCGGGGTGGCGATGGTGAGCATGGCGCCGAGCAGCGCGAGCAGGTTGATGCTCATCGTGCTGCCTCCTTGGCTTCGACGTGCCCCGGTCGCGACGTCGGCGGCGGGGGCCGGCGCCACTGCACCCGGTAGCGCCGCCAGCTCATCGCCGAGAGCACCGCCAGCAGCAGCAGCGAGCTGAACATCGCCCCGAGCTGGGTGGGCACCTGCAGTACCAGCGACACGTTCTGGGCGCCGACGGTGATGTCGCCGAGCAGTCCGGCGACCAGCAGCACGCCGAGCGCGCCGAGCCCGCCCAGGGTGGCGACGATGACGCCGGTGTAGCCGTAGTTGTTGCTGATCCCCGAGGTCAGCTGGTGCTGCACGCCCATCACCTGCGAGGCGCCCCCGAGCCCGGCGATGGCGCCGGAGGCCAGCGCGCAGCGCAGCTGGAGCCGGCCGACGGCGATGCCGCTGAACTCCGCGGCCCGCGGGGACTGGCCCGCGGCCCGGATCCGCAGGCCGGTCGCGCTGCGGGCCAGCACCACGCCGACGACCACGATGACCGCCAGCGCCACGGCGAAGCCCCAGTGCACCCGGGTGCCGGGGATCAGGGCCGGCAGGTCGTAGCCGGCGCCGAGCCGGTCGGAGTCGGTGAAGCCGCTGGCGGAGTTGCGCCAGGGGCCGTTGAGCAGGCCCTGCACCACCAGCAGCGCCACCGGGTTGAGCAGCAGGGTGGTGACCACCTCGTCGATGCCGGCGTGCCGCTTGAGCCAGGCCGGGACCACGGCCCAGGCCAGGCCGCCGACGGCGCCGGCGAGGAACCCGGCCGGCAGCGCGAGGGCCGCCGGCAGGTCGGGCAGCCCGATCCCGACGGCGGTGGTGCCGACCGCGCCGAGCAGGAACTGTCCCTCTGCCCCGATGTTCCAGTAGCCGGCCCGGAACGCCAGCGCGACGGCGATGCCGGTGAACATCAGCGGGGTCGCGGTGAGCAGCACCTCGTGCACGCCGTGCGCGCTGGTGAGCGGGGTGAGCAGGTAGCGCTGGAAGGCGGCGGGCGGGTTGGCCCCGGCCAGCCGGATCGGCAGGGCGGTCAGGGCGAGGGTGACCAGGACGGCGGCCAGGACCGCCGCCGGGGCCAGCCAGCGGGGCTCGTGGCCGCGCAGCACGAGCCTCATGCGGCCTCACCGCCGGCCATCAGCACGCCGAGCCGTTCGGGGTCGGCCTCCGCGGCGCTCAGCTCCCCGACCAGCTCCCCGCGGAAGAGCACCACGATCCGGTCGGAGAGGCTGCGCAGCTCGTCGAGGTCCTCGGAGACCACCAGCACCCCGCCGCCGCCGTCGCGCACGGCGGCCAGCTGCTCGTGCACGTAGCGGTAGGCGCCGATGTCGAGGCCGCGGGTGGGCTGCGCGACGACGAGCACGCGCGGGGTGCGGGCCAGCGCCCGGGCCAGCAGCACCTTCTGCATGTTGCCTCCCGACAGCGTGGCGACCGCGTCGGTGGGGCGGGCCCGGATGTCGAAGCGCTCGATCAGCGCCTGCGCGTGGCGCCGGATCCCGCGCCGGTCCACCAGCCCCCAGCGGGTCCAGGCGTGCAGGTCCTCGAGCACCAGGTTGTCCTCGACGCTGAGCCGGGCCACAACGCTGCCGCGCCGGTCCTCGGTGAGCCGCCCGAGCCCGGCGGCCAGCCGGTCGGCGACCGGGGCGCGGGTGATGTCGACGCCGTCCACCTCGATGCGGCCCGCGGTGACCGGCACGGTGCCGCCGAGGGCGCCGACCAGCTCGCTCTGCCCGTTGCCGGAGATCCCGGCCACGCCGACGATCTCGCCGGCGTGCACGGTCAGGTCGAGGCCGCGCAGCGCCTCCCGGTCGCCGTGGGCGGCGCAGAGCCCCACCGTGCGCAGCACCGCCGGCCCGGTCGTACGTCGCGCGCCGGCGTCGTGCTGCGGCTGCGCCTCGATCCCGACGGCGGCACCGGTGTCGGCGTCGGTCACCGAGGCGGTGACGGTGCCCATCATCAACCCGGCCAGCTCGGCGGCGTCGACGTCGGCGGTGGCCCGGGTGCCGACCAGCCGGCCGCGGCGCAGCACCACGACCCGGTCGGAGATCTCGGCGACCTCGCGCAGCTTGTGCGAGACCAGCAGCACGCCCAGCCCGGCCCCGGTGAGCCGGCGCACGGTGGCGAACAGCGCCTGCACGTCCTGCGGGGTGAGCACCGCGGTCGGCTCGTCGAGGATCACCACCCGGCAGTCGTGGAAGAGCGCCTTGACGATCTCGACGCGCTGGCGCTCCCCGATGGACAGGCTGGAGACCAGCCGGTCCGGGTCCAGGCGCACCCCGACCCGCTCCATCGTGGCGACCACCTTCGACCGCAGCGCGCCGCGGTCCACCGGTCCGAGGCCGAGCCCGGAGAGCGCGACGTTCTCGGCCACCGTCATCGTCTCCACCAGCGAGAACTCCTGGGTGACCATGCCGATCCCGGCGTCCATCGCGTCGCGCGGCGAGCCGATCGAGAGCACCCGTCCGTCCATCGCGACGGTGCCGGCGTCGGCGCCGACCAGGCCGTAGACGATCTTCATCAGCGTCGACTTGCCCGCGCCGTTCTCACCCAGCATCGCGACCACCTCGCCGGCGCCGACGTCGAGGGAGACCGCGTCGTTGGCCAGCAGGTCCCCGTACCGCTTGGTGATGCCGCGCAGCTCGAGCAGCGCGCTCACTTGCTGGAGACGTCGATGGACTTGGCGGGCGCGCTCTCGTCCACCGGGGTCTCGAAGCTGCCGTCCATGATCGCGGCCTGCTTCTCCTCCACCTGGGTGACCAGGGCCGCCGGGATCCCGCCCACGATCTGGGTGTTGATCTCGGCGAGCTCGGAGCCGCCGACCTTCATGAACGAGTACTCCCCCAGGTCGACGGCCTTCGGCCCGTCGGTGATCTGCTCGACGACGGCCTCGACGGTCGGGCCCATGTGCCACAGCAGCGAGGTCATCACGTGGCCCGGGGCCTCCTCCTCCTGGTCGACCATCATGCCGATCACCGGGATGTCGGCCTCCTCGGCGGCGGCGATCACCCCGTCGCGCTCGGCGAAGAGCACGTCCGCGCCGGCCGCGACGTGGGCCTCGGCGGCGTCCTTGGCCGCGGCGGGGTCGAAGAAGCTGTTGATGAACGACACCTTCACCGTGGCCTGCGGGTTGGTCTCCTTCACGCCGAGCACGAACGCGTTGACGATCCGGTTGACCTCCGGGATCGGCATCGCACCGACCACGCCGATGGTGTCGGACTTCGACACCCCGCCGGCCAGCATCCCGGCCAGGTACGCCGGGTCCTGCAGCCAGTTGTCGAACACGCTCATGTTGGGCTCGACCGGCTTCTCGCCCGACCCGAACGCGAACGGGATCTCGGGGAACTCCGCGGCCACCTTGCGCACCGCCTCCTCGGCGGCGAACGCGTCGCCGATGATGGCGTCCGGCTGCTCGTTGGTGGCGATGTCGCGCAGGCTGCGCTCCATCACGTCGGCGGTGCTCAGGTCGTCGACGTGCTTGTACTCGATCGTGCCGTCGTCGGCGGCCTGCTGCAGGGCGGCGTGGATCGCGCCGTCCCAGGGCTCCTCCAGCGGCGTGGCGAAGACGCCGTACACCAGGGGCAGATCGCTCGACGAGCCGCCGTCGCCCTCCTCCTCGCCGGTGGCGCCGCCACAGGCGGCGAGCAGCAACAGCGCCGCTCCCGCGGCGAGGGTGGCGCGGGCGCGGGACAGGGTGAGCGACATGGGGACTCCTCCGACGGGGCAGCGGGCTGACGCTGCGAGTTGGGCGCGAGCCGAGTCAACCGCGTGGAGCCGGGGGCCAACAAGGGACAACCTGTCGTTTCGTCGGGGTTACAGACGGACGGTTCGTCCCCCACCGCGCCGTCGCGGGCGGCAGGATGTCGCCATGTCCTTCACCCTCCAGCAGCTGCTCGACCTGCCGTTGATGGCCGATGCGCGCGCCGAGGTCGTGGTCGGCGAGCACCTGGACCGGCGGGTGGTGCGCTGGGTGCACACCTCGGAGATCTACGAGATCTCGCCGCTGCTCAAGGGTGGCGAGGTGCTGCTGACCACCGGTCTGGGACTGGTCGGGGTCGGCGACGCCGCGATCACGACGTACGTCGCGGCGCTGGCCCGGCAGGGGGTCGCGGCGCTGCTGCTGGAGCTCGGTCGCACCTTCAGCCGCCCGCCGCAGGCCCTGCTCGGCGCCGCCGCCGCGCACGCGCTGCCGCTGGTGCTGCTGCACGGCGTGGTGCCGTTCATCGAGATCACCGAGGCGGTGCACCCGCTGCTGATCGGCGGCGAGGTCGAGCAGCTGCGCCGCCGTGAGCTGGCCTCGGCGCGTCTGCACAGCGCGTTGGCCGAGGGGTGCGGCATCGACGAGCTGGTCGCGCTCGCCGCCGAGGTGTGCGGTGCGCCGGCCGGCCTGTACGCCGCGGACGGCGAGCTGCTGGCCGGGCTCGACGTGCGCGCGGCACCGACCGGGAGCCTCCTCGAGTGCGAGGCGGGCCGGGCCGGCTGGGCCGTCCTGGTCCTGGCAGCGCCCGCGGCGGCGCCCGGGACGGCGACCACCCGGCGGATGGGCGAGCTGTGCGCGGCCGTGCTCGGGATCCGGCTGGGCGCAGGGGCCGCGGCGCTGGGGCGGCCCGGCTCCGAGCTGGTCCGCGCCCTGGCCGGCGGCTACTACCTGTCCAGCACCGAGATCGCGGCACGGGCCCGGGCGGCGGGACTGTTCCTGCCGCCCGGCAACCGCGCGCTCGGGCTGGCCCTCGACGTGTCCCTGCCGGGCAGCGCCCGGCCCGGGCGGCCCGCGCTGGCCGCGGCCACCGAGGCGGCCCGCGCGGTCTTCGGCCCGGCCCTGGCCGCGGAGGCCGACGGGGAGCTGCTGGTGGCGACCTCGGTGCGTCCCGCCGAGCTGCGCGCCCGGGTGGCCGCGTTCGCGGCGGCGCTCGAGCAGGAGCTGAGCGCGACCGTGGGCCACAGCGCGGTGCGCGTCGCAGCGGGCACGCCCGTCGACGACGTGGCCGGCCTGGCGCGCTCCCTGCCCGCCGCGCGGGAGGCGCTGCGGCTGGCGGGGCGGCTGACCCTGGGCTCGCGGGTGGTCCTCGCCAGCGACCTGGGCGTCTACCACCTGCTCGCCGGCGTGGTCGCCGACGCCGACCTGGAGCGCTTCGTGCAGGACCAGCTCGGGCCCCTGCTCGAGCAGGACGCACGGCGCGGCTCGGACCTGGTGCCGACGCTCGACGCCTACCTGGAGGCCGGGCTGTCCAAGACGGCCGCGGCGCGGCTGCTGGGGATCCGCCGCCAGACCCTCTACGGCCGGCTGGACCGGATCAGCCGGCTGCTGGGCGGCCTCGACTTCGAGGAGCGTCAGGCGCGCACCGCGCTGGACCTGGCCCTGGTCAGCTGGCGGATGCGCAGCTCGGCGCTCACCCGTCGGTAGCCGGCGTCGCGGCGGGCGCGCGCAGCGTGGGAGCGAGCGCGATCAGCCCGAGCAGCGGCAGCGCGGCGAGCAGCAGCAGGCTCCAGGCCATCCCCCAGACGTCGCCCAGCCCGCCGACGACCGCCGAGCCGACGCTGCCGCCGACCAGGAACAGCAGCGTGGCCACCCCCAGCGCGACCCCGCGCACGTGCTCGTGGACGGCGTCGCCGACCGCGGCGCTGAGCGCGGGCTGGCCGAGCCCGAAGGCCACCGTGACCAGCCCCACCGCCAGCAGCAGCACGCCGGCCGCGACCGCGGGCGCGGGCTCGACCACGGCGGCGCCGGCGGCGGCCATCAGCAGCGCCAGCGACGCGCCGATGCCGGAGCGGCGCAGCGCGGCCGCGGCGCCGATCCGGGTGAGCAGCGGCCCGGCGACCCGGGGGGTGAGCAGCGCCAGCCCGGCGCTGGGCAGCAGCAGCAGGCCGACCTGCCACGCCTGCCAGCCATGGCCCACCAGGATGGCCGGCACCGCGATCAGCATCGCGAACCAGGCGGCCGGCACCGCCGCCGCGGCCAGCGCGCTGCGCACCACGATCGGGTTGCGGACCACCGCGAGCGGCAGGAAGCCGTGCGGTCGGCGGCGTACCCGCATCACCACGGCCGGCGTGCCGAGCAGCAGGAGCAGCGCACCCACCACGGCCACCACGAGGCCGGTCGAGGGTGACTGCACCAGCAGCACCAGCCCGGCGGCGGTGCCGGCCACCGTGAGCGCGCCGAGCACGTCTAGGCGGGCGCCGGTGCCGTCGGTGTGCAGCGTGTGCCACAGCAGCGGCAGCACCAGCAGGCCGAGCACCGGCAGCGCCATCACCGCGCGCCACCCGAAGGCCGCCTCGACGAGACCGCCGGCCAACGGCCCGGCGCAGCTCAGCGCCGCCGCCACGCCGGCCAGGCGGCCCAGCGCGAGGCCCCGCACGGCTCCCTCGTAGCGCCGGGAGAGCATGGCGACGCCCAGCGTCGGGACCGCCGCCGCGCCGGCGCCCTGGAAGAGCCGGGCCACCAGCAGCACCGGGAACGACGGGGCGAGGGCCGCGACGACCGCCCCGGCCGTCATCAGCCCCACCCCGAAGACCAGCGGCAGCCGCACCCCGACCAGGTCCGAGACCCGCCCGTAGACCGCGGTGGTGACCGCCAGCGTCAGCGCGTAGAGGCTGATCACCCAGGCGCTGACCCCGATCGTCACGTCCAGGTCCTCGGCGAGCAGCGGCAGCCCGATCGCCGCCGAGGAGGAGCCGAGGCCCGCGAACCCGAAGAGCAGCCCCAGCAGCACCGACACCCGGGTGGAGTCGTCACGGGTGCGAGGTGTCATGCGGGTCACAACCATCGCACCGCGCCGCAGATTCCCCGGCCGCGCCGGATCCGAGCCAACGGCTCGGGGTGGCGCGGCATCATGGCGGCATGGCCCGGCCCGTCCTGCTCGACTGCGACACCGGTACCGACGACGCCGTGGCGATCGTCCTGGCGGCGCTGCACCCGGCGCTCGACCTGCGCGGCGTCACCACGGTGTGGGGCAACCACCCGCTCGCACGGACCACCGACAACACCCTGCGCGTCCTCGACCTGGTGGGCCGCACCGAGGTCCCCGTGCACGCCGGCCTGGCCGCGCCGTACGCGCGATGTCAGCGGCCCGCTCCCCGCCCGGGACCGGACGTGGCGCTGGCGCTGCCGCCCGCCTCCCGCCCGCCCGGCCGGGAGGGCGCGGTGGAGTGGCTGCTGGAGACACTGCGCGCGGCGACCGAGCCGATCACCTGGGTGGCCACCGGACCGCTGTCCACCGTGGCCGCCGTCGTCGCCGCGGACCCCGGCGTCGTCGACGCGGTCGCCGAGCTGGTGGTGATGGGCGGCGCGCACGCCCACGGCAACGTCACCGCGAGCGCCGAGACCAACGTCTGGCGCGACCCGGTCGCCGCCGCGCGGGTCTGCGCGGCCGGCTTCCGGCGCCTGGTGCTCGTGCCCCTGGACGCCACGCTGTCCGCCACCGTGCCGGCCCGGCTGTGCGACGAGCTGCGCGCCGCCGGGCCGGTGCCGGCCGCGGTGGCCGGGTTCATCCATGCGCGGATCGTGCGCTACGACGGCTCGCCGCACCTGTCCGAGGAGGACCGCACCGAGCACGCCGGACCGGTCCACGACGCGCTGGCGGTGGCCTACCTGGTCGACCCCGGCCTGGTGCGCCTCGCCCCGGCGTACGTCGCGGTCGAGACCGCCGGGCGGCTCACCACCGGGCGCACGGTGATGGACTTCCGCGGGGTGGGCCCCGAGCCGGCCAACGCCCTGGTCGCGATCGGCGCCGACCGCGAGCGCTTCCGCTCCCTGCTGCGTACGACGCTGGGCCCCGGGATGCGGGGGCCCGATCTAGGCTGAGGCGGCGACGAGAGCGGAGCGACGATGACCAGCACCGACAGCACCCTGCCCGGCCGGCCCGAGCTGCCCGGCCTGCCCGACCTGCCCAACCTGCGCGACGTGGGCGGACTGCGCACGGCCACCGGCGCCCGCACCCGCCACGGCGTCCTCTACCGCAGCGCCACCACGTCGTTCGTGGACGAGACGCAGGCGCGGGTGCTCGTCGAGGACCTCGGCATCCGGGTGCGGGTGGACCTGCGCAGCGACCTCGAGGTCAGCCAGTCCACCAACCCCGTGCTCGGCGCGCTGGAGCGACGCGTCGCGCACCTGCCGTTCCGGGCCGGCGGCGCGTGGGAGCACGACCCCACCTCGGCGGACCCCGCGCAGCGGGTCTCCAGCCACTACCTGCGCTACCTGGCGCACTCCGCGGACTCGGTCACCGCGCTGGTCCAGCTGCTGGTGCAGCCCGAGAGCGTCCCGGCGCTGGTGCACTGCACGGCCGGCAAGGACCGCACCGGCGTCGCGCTGGCCCTGGTCCTCTCCGCGGTGGGCGTCGAGGACGACGAGATCGTCGCCGACTACGCCCGGACCCGCGAGCACCTGGACGCGATCTTCGGCCGGATCCGGTCGCTGCCGGCCTACGAGGAGCGGCTCGCGGCGCTGCCGGAGGAGTCGTTCACCGCCGAGCCGGCCAGCATGGAGCGCTTCCTCGAGCGGCTCCGGGCCACCCACGGCGACGCCCGCTCTTACCTGCTCGGCGTGGGGCTGCGCGACTCGGAGCTGGAGCGGCTCGTGCAGGTGCTCGTCGAGGGCTGAGCCGGACGGTGCGCCAGCACGGCCGGACGGGCTACGCGGGCGCCAGCGCGCTGCGCCCGTGCGCGGCGAATTCCGCCTCGAGGGCCGCGCGGACGTGCTCGTCGAGCAGGGCGTACTGGGCGGTGCGTCCGACCCGCACCCAGACCGGGTCGTCGGTGAGCCAGGCGGCGGCGCGCAGCGGGGCCTTGTCGACCTTGTTGCTGCCGGTCAGCGGCACGGCGTCGACCAGGCGCACGAACGAGGGCCACCACTTGGCGCCCATGTCCGGCTGGGCCGCGAGGAACGCGCCGAACGCCTCGGCGTCGAAGACCGCCCCGGCCTCCAGCTCCAGCGCGCACATCACCCGGTCCCCGGTGGCCGGGTCGGGTACGGCGTAGACCGGCGCCGACGTGACGCCGGGGAAGCGCTGCAGCAGCCGCTCGATCGGCGCGGCGGCGAAGTTCTCGGAGTCCACGCGCAGCCAGTCCGAGGAGCGCCCGGCGAACCAGAACCAGCCGTCGGCGTCGCGGTAGGCCAGGTCCCCGGCCCAGAAGTCCTCGCCGCGCACCCGCTCGGCCATCGCGCCGGGGTTGGCCCAGTAGCCCTCGAAGGTATGCGCGAGCCCCACCCCGACGAGCTGGCCGACCGCCTCGGGGTTCGTCAGCCGGCCGGCCGCGTCGAAGACGGCCCGGGGGCACTCCCGCCCGGTCGCCTCGTCGAGGACCCGCACGTCGACGTCGCCGGCCGGCTTGCCCAGCGACCCGGGCGGGGTGTCGGGGGTCCGGTTGATCCGGAACACGCCCTCGCTCATCCCGTAGCCCTCCTGCACCACGCAGCCGAAGCGCTCGCCGAAGCGGGTCACGTCGGCCTCGGAGGCCTCGGTGCCGTAGGCCAGCCGCAGCGTGCCGGTGCGGTCGCGCGGGTCCTCGGGACGGGTCAGCACATAGGACAGCGCGCGCCCCACGTAGTTCACGTAGGTGGCGCCGAAGCGGTGCACGTCCTCGGAGAACCGGCTCGCGGAGAACTTGCGGGCCATCCCGACCCGGGCGCCGACCGCCATCGCCGGGGCCAGGTTCATCATCACCGCGTTGCCGTGGAACAGCGGCATGGTCAGGTAGGTCACCGACTCGCGGTCCAGCCCGATGCGCCCCACGATCGCCGAGGTGAGCCGGCCCAGGCGTCCCTGGCCGACGATCACCGCCTTCGGCGCGCCGGTGGACCCGGAGCTGAACAGCAGCAGCGCGATGTCGTCGGCCGCGGGCGCGGCGGCCGGCAGCGCGGCGCCCCGGTGCGGCGCCAGCCACGCGTCGTACGGCGCGGTGTCGACGACCAGCACCCGCTCCTCGGGTACGCCGTGCCCACCGGCCGACGTGCTCGGGGCGCCGGCGGGGTCGCGGACCAGGTGGGCCAGCCGCTCCTCGGTGACGATCAGGTCGACGTCGGCGTGGCGGATGTCGACGGCCAGCTCGGCGGCACTGCGGCTGGAGTTGATCCCGACCACCACCGCGCCGGCCAGCGAGCCGGCGCCGAGCCAGAAGACGAAATCGGGCACGTTCTCCAGCAGCACCCCGACGTGGATCTGGCGGCCCTCGGGCGCCGGCACCGCGGCGAGCAACGCCGCGGCCCGGTCCGCGGACTCCTGGACCACCTCGGCCCACGTCCAGGAACGGTCCTCGAAGAGCAGGCCGACCGCATCGTCCCCGGCCCGGCTGCGCACGATCTCGGCAAAGGTCTCCACGGGCGTCATCCGACCAGTCGGACGCGCGACGCGCCGCTGCTCTCCCGCTCACCGGGAGGCGCGCGGACGCGCACGCGAGGAACCGGGGACGGTGCCTGCATGAGTTCTCAGAGCGGCCCCCGGACCGGCTCCGCCGGCATCGCCACCACCCCCGAGCAGGCCGCCGTCCAGGACGCGGTGCGCTCCTTCGCGCGCTCGGCCCAGGTGCTCGAGGCCGCGCGTGACGAGTCCGCCGACGCGTGGCGCAAGATCTGGCCGGGGCTGGCCGAGCTCGGGATGTTCGCGGTCACCGTCCCCGAGGAGCACGGCGGCGCCGAGGCCGACCTGGTCGACCTCGCGGTGATGGTCGAGCAGGCCGGGGTCGAGTGCGTCCCCGGCCCGCTGGTGGCCACCGCCACCGCCGCGCACCTGCTCGGCCGGGCCACCCTGTCCGGCTCGGCGGCGCAGGCCCGCGACGAGGTGCTCGCCGGGGAGCTGCCGGTGGCCATCGCCTCCCCCGGCGTCGCCGCGCCAGCTGTCGCTGGCGGCGCCCCCGCCGCCGACGGTGCGCTGCGGCTCACCGGGTCGCTCGGCGCCGTGGTCGGCGCCTGCGCCGAGGCCGCGCTGCTGGTGCCCGCCGAGCTGGACGGGGCGCGGACCTGGTGCCTGGTGCTGCCCGGCGAGGGCGTCGCGCTCAGCGCGCTGGAGAGCGTCGACGTGGCCACCCCGCTGGCCACCGTCGAGCTCGACGAGGCCCCGGCCGTGGCGCTGACGGGCCTCGCCGAGCACGAGGTGGAGGACGCCCACCTGCTGCTCGCCGCGTCGCTCGCGGCGGGGATCGCCGGGCGCGCCCTCCTGGTCGCCGCGTCGTACGCCGGGCTGCGCGAGCAGTTCGGGCGCAAGATCGGCTCCTTCCAGGCCATCAAGCACCTGTGCGCGGAGATGCTGTGCCGCACCGAGCAGGCCCGCGTGGCGGCGTGGGACGCGGCCGTGGCCGAGCCGGGCGAGCGCTCGCTGGCGGCCGCGGTGGCCGGCGCGGTCGCCCTGGACGCGGCGGTGGACAACGCCAAGGACTGCATCCAGGTGCTGGGCGGGATCGGCTACACCTGGGAGCACGACGCCCACCTGTACCTGCGCCGCGCGCTGGTGCTGCGCCAGAGCCTCGGCGGCTCGTCGCGGTGGCGCATCCGGCTGGCGCAGCTGGTGCGCGCCGGGGAGCGCCGTCACCTCGGCGTCGAGCTCGGCGAGGTCGAGGCCGAGCGCGAGGAGGTACGTCGCCTGGCCGGCGAGCTGGCCGGCAAGTCCGGGCGCGAGCTGCGGGTGGCGCTGGCCGACTCCGGCCTCTACGCGCCGCACTGGCCGGCGCCGTACGGGCGCGACGCCGGGCCGGCCGCCCAGGTCCTGATCGCCCAGGAGCTGGAGCGCGCCGGGGTCTCGCGCCCCGATCTGGTGATCGGCTGGTGGGCGATGCCGACCATCCTGGCCGGCGGTACCCCCGAGCAGGTCGAGCGCTTCGCGATGCCGACCCTGCGCGGGGACATCACCTGGTGCCAGCTGTTCAGCGAGCCCGGCGCCGGCTCGGACCTGGCGTCGCTGTCGACCACCGCCACCCGGGTGGAGGGCGGCTGGTCGCTGAGCGGGCAGAAGGTCTGGACGTCGATGGCCGCGCAGGCCGACTGGGGCGTGTGCCTGGCGCGGACCGACAAGGACGCGCCCAAGCACCGCGGCATCACCTACTTCCTGGTCGACATGCGCACCCCCGGGCTCGACATCCGCCCGCTGCGCGAGATCACCGGCGAGGCGCTGTTCAACGAGGTCTTCCTCGACGACGTCTTCGTGCCCGACGACTGCGTGGTCGGCGAGGTGAACGACGGCTGGCGGCTGGCGCGCACCACGCTGGCCAACGAGCGCGTGGAGATGGGCGGCAGCTCCTCGATGGGCAGCGGTACCGAGGAGCTGGTCGCCCGCGCGAGCGCCCACACCGGCGACCTCGTCGACGACCGGCTGGGTCACCTGGTGGCGCAGACGATGACCACGGCCCTGCTCGGTCACCGCGCGCTGCTGGCCCGCATCGGCGGCGCCCAGCCGGGCGCGGAGTCGTCGGTGCAGAAGATCGTCGGTGTCCGGGCCCGCCAGGACGCCGCCGAGCTGTCGCTGGAGCTGGTCGGCAACGAGGGCCTGGTCCGGGGCCCGGTGACCCGCGAGATGCTCAGCGCCCGCGCCCACTCGATCGCCGGCGGCTCCAGCCAGATCCTGCTCTCGGTCATCGGCGAGCGCATCCTGGGCCTCCCCCGCGACTAACCCACCCCGTACGGCGGCCGAGTCGGCGCAAACTCGCGCCGTACGGCAGCCGAGTCGGCGTGAACTCGCGCCGTACGGCAGCCGAGTCGGCGTGAACTCGCCCCGGGGAGCATCCGGTGCGCGCGTCGTTCTCCACAGGCGGCCATCTCCCTCTGGCGCGGTGTACCGGCCGCCCGCAGGATCCCGGCATGGGAGAACCGGCGCACACCAGCACCCCGTCCGCCGTGGACGCGGCCCTCGCCGCCGTTGCGGTCGGCCAAGCAGGCGTGGTCGCGCGCCGGCAGGTGTTCGCCCTCGGCGG
Source organism: Nocardioides sp. Z43_10 (assembly GCF_059766615.1). Classification (NCBI taxonomy): domain Bacteria; kingdom Bacillati; phylum Actinomycetota; class Actinomycetes; order Propionibacteriales; family Nocardioidaceae; genus Nocardioides; species Nocardioides sp. Z43_10. The sequence goes on from NZ_JCBAJY010000002.1 coordinate 365,762, forward strand.
TTCGGACCACGACATCGCCCGCAAGCTCCGCCGCCGGGAGTGGGCGCCGATGCTGCCCGGCGTGTACGTCGACCACACCGGCGAGCCCACCTGGCTGCAGCGGGCGTGGTCGGGCGTGCTCTTCCACGAGCCCGCCGCGCTCGCCGGCAGCTCCGCGCTGCGCGCCGCGGCCGGTCCCGGCTGGCGCCACCACGATGACGGCGCCGCGATCCACGTGGGGGTGGCCGAGGACCGGCGACTGGTCGTGGCCGAGGGTTACCGCCTCACTCGCTACCGCCACCTGGACGGTCACGTCCTGTGGAACACCGGCCCGCCGCGGGTCCGCGTGGAGCAGGCCGCACTCGACGTGGCCGCCGAGGCCGACACCGACCTCGCCGCGGTGGCCGGTCTCGCGGACCTCTGCCAGTCCCGCTGGACCACCCCGCACCGGCTCCGCCTCGCCCTTGATGGCCGTCGGCGACTGCGACGCCGGCGATGGCTGGACTCCGTGCTGCGCGACCTCGCCGAGGGCACCTGCTCGGTCCTGGAGCACGGCTACCTCACCCAGGTCGAGCGTGCCCACGCCCTGCCGCGCGGAGTTCGCCAGTCCCGCTCCGTCGCCGGCGCGGGGCTGGCGCTGCGCGACGTGGGGTACGACGAGTGGGGGCTGGTCGTCGAGCTCGACGGTCGCCTCTTCCACGAGGTGGCCCGCCAACGAGACCACGACCTCGAGCGGGACCTCGATGCCGCACTGACGGGCAGCGTCACCGTGCGGTTGGGGTGGGGCCAGGTCCACGAGCGTCCGTGCCAGACCACCGCCCGGATCGCTGCGCTGCTCCAAGCGCGCGGATGGCCCGGCGCGCCCCAGCCGTGCGGCCGCACCTGCGTCCTCTCTCGGCGGTGACCCGCGTGGCGTTGTGTCCCCGCCCCGCTACGCGGTCTGCTGCGACGAGAGGCGCGAGGCCGGTCCGTCCCGCGGGCCCCCTGCTCCGCCGCCGGCGGAGCGTCGGCGCGAGCTGCCTAGGAGTGCTGCGGGAGCCGCCCGCGCTCGCGGGCGAACAGGACGGCGAAGTACAACGCGAGCACGCCAGGAATGAGCCACTCCCAGTGCGAGCTGCCAACGAAAGCCACGGTAGAGCCCAGGCCACTGAGCAGGCCGAGCGAGATCACGGTGACACGGAGTGGATAGGACGCGGCCCGGCCAGGCACCCGCCACAAGCGCACACAGTCCCTGGCGCAGGACCCCACACAGCTGACACCGGCCAGAACCAAGAAGGCAGGCCAATACTTCGGAGCAAGGGGATCATGCAGGTGCGAGAGCAAGAAGGCTGCGAGCCAGGCGTTGCAGAAAGCCATTGACGGCAGCCACAGCACAGACGCCTGCTTCTCGGACTTCACCAGGCAGAACCTAGCGACACCCCAGCCCGGGTGTTGGCAAACGCGAAAGCCAGCCTTCGGGCTGATCGGAGCCGCCTGCAGCGGCATTCTCATCTTGATGAGTCTCGACCTTCCCGGGCTGTCGGTTCTGGGCCGTGCTCACCTCCGCGGCCCGTCATCTCGAAGCGCCCGGGGAAGGGCGAAAAAGAGGCCGCGCAGCACGAGGTCGGGACGATCGTGCACGTCGCCCGGACACCCTGCTCCTGCGCCCGCCCCGCCTACCCGCAGGTAACTGGAGGATCGCACGCACCAGGTGCACGGGAATCTCCAGTTACCCGTGGGTCACTGGGGCGGGCGGGTCAGGGGGCGGTGAGGTGCTCGGAGAGGTCCCAGAGGCGACGGGCGCGCTCGGGGTCCACGGCGTACGAGCGGTGCCGGGGGCTCACCGCGCAGTCGGCGAGGTAGACGCCGCCGATGTCCGCCAGCTCCGGCGAGGTGGCCGCCCACACCTGGGTGGCCGCGCCCTGCTCGACGTCGAGGAAGCTCATCCGCGGCTTCGCCTCCCCCGACGCCCCGCCACCGGACGCCCCACCACCCGACGCCCCCTCACCAGCAGAGGGCTTCACCGCGGCCGCCATCGCCGCCATCCGCTTGAAGTCGTCGCGATCCATGTGCCGGGCGAGGTCGGTGGCGACCATGCCCGGGTGTACGGCGTACGCCCGGACGCCGCGCTCGCGCAGGCGCCGGTCGAGCTCGACGGTGAACAGGATGTTGGCGGTCTTCGAGGCCCCGTAGGCGGCGAACTTCTCGTAGTCGCGGCGCTGCCAGTTCGGGTCGTCGAGGTCGAGGTCGGCGATGCTGTGCCCCGCGGAGCTGAGGTTGACCACCCGGGAGCTGGCGCCCAGCAGCGGCTCCAGCAGCCGGGTCAGCGCGAAGTGTCCGAGGTGGTTCGTGCCGAGCTGCAGCTCGAAGCCGTCCTCGGTGCGCCCGAACGGCGTGAACATCACCCCGGCGTTGTTGACGAGCAGGTCCAGCCGGTCGACCCGGGCCAGCACGTCCGCGGCGCCGCGCCGCACGGACGCCAGCGAGGCCAGGTCGAGCAGCACGCTCTCCACCGCCGCCCCCGGCACCAGGGCCCGTACCCGCTCGGTCGCCTCCGTGCAGCGGGCCGCGTCCCGTCCCGCCATCAGCACCCGCGCGCCGACCGAGGCCAGCGCCCGCGAGGTCTCCAGGCCGAGGCCGCTGGTGGCGCCGGTGACCAGACACGTCGTACCCGTCAGCGTGATGCCGTCGAGCACATCGTCGGTCGTCGGAACCGGCGCTCCCGGTGTCGCCGAGTCGCTCATGCGTCGAGCATCCGCTGCACGTGGCCGAGCAGATCGGGGTAGCGCTGCAGGTGCGCGCCGCCGTTGAGGTCGATGACCTCGCCGGTCAGCCACTGGGCACGCGTCAGGAAGACCACCGCCTCGGCGATCTCCTCCGCAGTGCCCACCCGCCCCAGCGGGGTGTTCGCGACGTAGTCCTCACGCACCCCGGGGATCTCCATCGACCCCTCGGTCAGCGCCGTCAGCACCAGCCCGGGCGCCACCGCGTTGACGCGGATCCCGCGCGGTCCGAGCTCGAGCGCGGCGACCTCGGTGAGCATCGAGACCCCCGCCTTGGCCGCGCAGTACGCCGCCATCCCGGCCGCCGGCTGCCGGGCGTTGAGGCTGCTGAGCAGGGTGATGGACCCGCCGCCGGGCATCCGCCGCGCGGCGTGCTTCACGACCAGGAAGGAGCCGGTGAGGTTGACGTCGACCAGGCCGCGGAACTCCTCCACCGCCAGGTCCGTGACCGCTCCCAGCCCGCCGACGCCGGCGGTGCTGACCACGGTGTCCAGGCGCCCGCACCGAGCCAGCACCTCGTCGAGCAGGGCCTCGACGGCCGGCTCGTCGCAGACGTCCACCGCTGCCGCGTGCGCGCCCTCGAGCGACTCGGCGACCGTGGCGGCCCCTCCGGCGTCGCGGTCCGCCACGGTGACGCGGTAGCCCTCGGCGGCCAGCGCCCGGGCGGTGGCGCGACCGATCCCGGAGGCACCCCCGACGACCACGGCGACGGGACTGCCGGCGGGTCCCGACGACGGGGGCGGTGCGTTCACGGGCGGTCTCCTGATGCGTGTCGACGTCTCTTGACGCCCGTCAACCTAGCCCCTAGCGTCGCCGAGCGACAGGCCGAGCTGTGAACTGACTCACACCCCGGCCGCCCCTCCCCGCTAGGAGCCCTCGTGCCCGGACCCACCACCGCGATCATCGGCGCCGGCATCAGCGGCCTGACCAGCGCGAAGATGCTCAACGACTACGACGTGCCGCACACCGTCTTCGAGCTCTCCGACCGCGTCGGCGGCAACTGGGCGTTCGGCAACCCCAACGGCGCCAGCAGCGCCTACCGCTCGCTGCACATCGACACCTCCAAGCACCAGCTGTCCTTCCGCGACTACCCGATGCCCGAGGACTACCCCGACTTCCCGCACCACACGCTGATCAAGGACTACCTCGACGGGTACGCCGACGCCTTCGGCCTGCGCGAGCACATCGAGTTCGAGAACGGCGTCGAGCACGCGCGCCGCCTGGACGGCGGCGGCTGGGAGATCCGCGACCAGCGCGGCGACCTGCGCCACTTCGACTTCCTGGTGGTCGGCAACGGCCACCACTGGGACCCCCGCTACGCGCGCTTCCCCGGCGAGTTCACCGGCACCACCATGCACTCCCACCACTACGTGGACCCGCAGAGCCACGGGCTGAGCGGCAAGCGGATCCTCGTCGTCGGGATCGGCAACAGCTCCGCCGACATCACCGTCGAGCTGTCCTCGCGCACCCTCGACAACACCGTGGTGCTCTCCACCCGCTCGAGCGCCTGGATCGTGCCGAAGTACATCGCCGGCGCCCCGGCCGACAAGTACTTCAAGACCTACCCCGGCATCCCCTACGCCTGGCAGCGCCGGATGGTGCAGTTCGGGACGCCGAAGATGACCGGGCGCCCCGAGCAGATCGGCCTGCCCACCCCGAACCACAAGTTCTTCGAGGCCCACCCCACCCAGTCGGTCGAGCTGCCGCTGCGGCTGGGCTCCGGCGACGTCACCGCCAAGCCGAACGTGACCCGCCTGGACGGCGAGACGGTGCACTTCGAGGACGGCACCAGCGCCGACTTCGACGTGATCATCTACGCCACCGGCTACCACATCACCTTCCCGTTCTTCGACCCCGAGTTCCTCTCCGCGCCCGACAACCACATCCCGCTGTACAAGCGGATGTTCAAGCCCGGCGTCGACGACCTGGCCCTGGTCGGCTTCGCGCAGTCCACGCCCACGCTGTTCCCGTTCGTGGAGGCCCAGGCCCGCCTGGTCGGCGCGTACGCCGTGGGCCGCTACCGGCTGCCCGACATCGCGGAGATGGAGCGGGTGATCCTCGCCGAGCAGCAGAAGTACACCGGCCACATGGTGCCCACGCCGCGCCACACCCAGCAGGTCGACTACTTCCTCTACGAGCACGACATGCGCACCAAGGAGATCCCGGCCGGGCTGGCGCGGGCCCGCGCGCACGGCGCGCCCAGACTGGCCGGCCGGGCCCTCGACCAGGCCGACGCCGGGGCCTCCGCGTGAACCGCGCCCTGCCCAGCGACCGCCGCCCGGCCCCGCGCGGCGACGTACGACGCGCGGAGCTGCTGCGCGCCCTCGACGAGGTGCTGCGCGAGACCGGCGGCGACCTCGAGCCGGTGAACATCGCCGACATCTCGCATCGCGCCGGGGTCACCCGCTCGGCGTTCTACTTCTACTTCGAGAACCTCGCGGCGGCGGTCGCGGCGGTCTCGCAGGAGATGTACGACGAGATCCTCGCGGTCACCGACGTACTGGTCGGGCAGGACCCGCCACGCGAGCGGATCACCAGCACCGTCCACGGCCTGGTCGACATCTGGGACCGCCACCGCCACCTGCACCGGGCGCTGCTCGAGGCGCACGACGCCTCGCCGGGCGTGCGCGGGATGTGGGAGACCGGGCGCCGGATGCTGGTGGAGCGGATCGCGGCGATGATCGAGGCGGAGCGGGCCCGCGGAGTCGCGCCACCCGGACCGGACGCCGTACACCTCGCGACCGTCCTGCTCGACCTCAACGAGAGCCTGCTCGCGCGACTGACCTACGTCGCCGACGCCGACCGCGCGGGCCTGGCCGAGGCCACCATCGCGATCTGGCTGCGCTCGGTCCACGGCCACCTCGACCCGTCCACCGAAGGGACCCCCCGATGACCCCGATCTCCTTCGACTCCCACGGCACCCGCTGCGACGCGTGGCACTTCACCGCCGCCTCCGACGCCCTCGCCTCGGCGGCAGGGCGACCGGTGGTGGTGATGGCGCACGGGCTCGGCGGTACCAAGGACTCCGGCCTGGCGCCGTTCGCGACCGCGCTGGCCGCGGCCGGGCTGGACGTGCTCGCCTTCGACTATCGCGGCTTCGGCGCCAGCGACGGGACGCCGCGCCAGCGGGTCTCCGCGCAGGGCCAGGTCGAGGACTACCGGGCGGCGATGCACGCCGCCGCGCGTCTCGACGGCGTCGACCCGCAGCGCCTGGTGCTGTGGGGCGTCTCGCTGGCCGGCGGTCACGTGCTGGCCGCCGGCGCCCGGCGCGACGACGTGGCCGCGGTCGTCTCGCTCACCCCGCTGGTCGATGGACTGGCCGCCGGACGACTCGCCCTGCAGCACCACCGCCCGGGCCAGCTGCTGCGCTCGAGCGCGGCCGGGGTCCGCGGCCGGGTCGCCGAGCTGGCCGGGCGCGGGCAGGTGATGATCCCGCTGGTGGCGCGGCCCGGCGAGCTGGGGGCGCTCACCCTGGACGGCGCGCTGGAGGACTACCGCTCGCTGGCCGGGCCCACCTGGCGCAACGAGGTGGACGCCGGCGTGACGCTGGAGCTGGGCCGGGTGCGTCCGGGCAGGCACGCCGCCGAGCTGCGGGCGCCGTTGCTGGTGCAGATCGCGGACTTCGACCGCAGCGCCCCGCCGCACGCGGCCGCCCGGGCAGCGTTCGCGGGCCGCGCCGAGGTACGCCACTACCCCTGCGACCACTTCGACGTCTGGCCGGGGAAGTCCCAGCACGAGCGGGTGGTCGCCCATCAGGTGGCGTTCCTGACCCGCGCGCTCGCGGTCGGCTGAGGTGGGGCGCGTCGGGGCGCTGGAGGGGGCGGCGCCGGGTCGTGGCGGCCCCGGGTCGTGGAGCGGGCAACGCCTGGTTGTGTGCCTGAGCACGCGCCATACCGCGTCCACGGGCACACGACCCACAGGGGGCGGAGCGGGCGACGCGAGTCATTCAGGGCAACGCCGGGTCGTGTGCCTGACCACGCGCCCTACCGCGCCCACGGACACACGACCCACAGGGGGCGGAGCGGGCGGCGCGAGTCATTCAGGGCGACGCCGGGTTGTGTGCCTGAGCACGCGCGATACCGCGTCCACGGGTACACGACCCACAGCGGCGGGGCGGGCGACACGAGTCATTCAGGGCAACGCCGGGTCGTGTGCCTGAGCACGCGCGATACCGCGCCCACGGGCACACAACCCACAGCGGGCGAGCGGGCAACGACACCCAGAGTGGGCGACGCCGGGTCGTGTGCCTGACCACGCGCCCTACCGCGCCCACGGACACACAACCCCCCAGCGGCGGACCGGGCAGCGCCACCCAGACAGGCCGACGCCGGCTCGTGTGCCTGACCACGCGCCATACCGCGCCCACGGACACACAACCCACAGGGCCTGAGCGGGCGGCGCCACCCAGACAGGGCAACGCTGCGTCGGTCAGGCGCGCCCCGGGACCGTCCTTGGCCAGGGCATCGCCTGCTCGAGCTGGGTGGCGACCGCGAGGAGCAGGCCCTCCCCGCCGAGGTCGGCGACGAGCTGGACCCCGATCGGCAGCCCGGTGCCGTCCGGGCCCGTGCCGTCCAGCCCTGCCGGCACTGACACCGCCGGCGAGCCGGTGACGTTGAAGACGCTGGTGAAGGCGGAGTACGTCGTGGCGTGCTCGTAGATGCTCTCCGGGCGGGTGGTGTCGAGCAGCCCGAGCGGCGGCGCCGGCTGGGCGAGCGTGGGACACAGCAGCAGGTCGTACGACGCGAACGCGGCGCCGACGTGCCAGCCGATGTCCTGCACCGCGCGCAGCGCCCGGTTCAGGTCGGCCGCGGAGAGGGTGGAGTAGTGCTCGTACATCATCCGGGTGAACGGCTCCACGTCGTCCTCGCGCAGCGACCGGCCGAGCTCGGCGAGCCGGTCGTCGATGCTGACGACGAGGTGGGCGCCCATCACCAGGCTGGAGTCGGCGGCGACCTGCCCGGGGTCGTACGGCGCGTCGATGGGCGTGACCTCGTGGCCGAGCTCCTCCAACTGCTGGGCGACGCGCAGGGTCGCCTCGACACAGCGCGGGTGCGTCTGACGTCCGGGCAGCGAGGTGTACAGGCCGATCCTCAGCCGACCCGGCGTCCGCGCGGCCAGCTCGGTGAACGAGGCGGCCGGCGTGGGCGCGGCGAAGGCGTCACCGGGCAGCGGGCCCGCCGCGACGTCGAGCAGCAGGGCGCTGTCGCGGACCGTGGTGGTGACCGCGTGCTGCACGCTGACCAGGTTGGCCAGCGAGGCCGTCGACGGCGCGGTGCTGACCCGGCCGCGGCTCGGCTTGAGACCGAACAGGCCGCAGGCCGAGGCGGGGATCCGGATCGACCCGCCGCCGTCGCTGGCGTGGGCCACCGGCACCATCCCCGCGGCGACCGCGGCCGCCGAGCCGCCGCTGGACCCGCCGGGCGAGCGGTCGGTGCCCCAGGGGTTGCGGGTCGGGCCCTGCCAGGTCGGCTCGGTGCTCGCGTTCAGCCCGAACTCCGGGGTGTTGGTGGTGCCGAGCACCACCATCCCGGCCTGTCGGTAGCGGGCGACGATCTCGCTGTCACGGGTCGCCACCGCCTCGGCGAACAGCCGGGAGCCGCCGGTCGCCGGCAGCCCGGCGACCTCGGTGCCGAGGTCCTTGATCAGGATCGGCACGCCGCGCAGCGGGCCGTCGGGCAGACCGGCCTCGACCTCGGCCAGCGCCTGCTCGTAGCGCCGGCTCACCATCACGTTGAGCTCGGCGTCGCCGTGCTCGATCCGGGCGATCGCGTCCTCGGCGACCTCGCGCGCGGACAGCTCGCCGGCGGCGATCGCCGCGGCCAGCCCGGTCGCGTCGTGGCCACCCATCAGTTCGCCACGTGGTGGCACGCCACCGTGTGGCCGGTGGCGATCTCGCGCATCACCGGCTCCTGCTGCGCGCACAGCTCGGTGGCGAGCGGGCAGCGGGTCCGGAAGCGGCAGCCCGAGGGCGGGTTCAGCGGCGAGGGCAGCTCGCTGGCGACCTGGTGGCCGTGCGGGTGCTCCACCGCCTCACCGGGGATCGAGGCCAGCAGCAGCCGGGTGTAGGGGTGCACGGACTTGATGTGCATCTCGTCGGAGGGCACGACCTCGCAGGCCTTGCCCAGGTACATCACCATCACCTTGTCGCTGATGTTCTTCACCACCGACACGTCGTGGGCGATGAAGACCATGCTCAGCCCGAAGCGGCGCGCGCTCTGCTCGAGCAGGTTCAGAATCTGCGCCTGCACCGACACGTCGAGGCTGGAGACCGGCTCGTCGCAGATCAGCACGTCGGGGTCCATCATCAGCGCCCGCGCGATGCACACCCGCTGGCACTGGCCGCCGGACAGCTCGTGCGGGTGCTTGTCGCGTACGGCGGCCGGGTCGAGGCCGACCGCACGTAGCGCCTCGTCGATCCTGGTGGCCTTGTCGTCGCCGTCGTAGCCCCAGATCGACAGGCCCTCCCAGACCAGGTCCTTGACCTTGCGGCGGGGATTCAGCGCGGACACCGGGTCCTGCATGATGATCTGCATCCGCGCGCGGGCCCGGCGTAGCTCCTTGGGGCTCAGCGAGGTCAGTTCGAGGTCGCCGAGCTTGACGCTGCCGGAGTCCGGCGAGGGCAGCTGGATCAGCGCCCGCCCGATCGTGGACTTGCCGCAGCCGGACTCCCCCAGGATGCCGAGCGTCTGCCCGGGCTGCACCTCCAGGCTGACCCCGGAGACGGCGTGCACGATCTGGCCACGGCCGACCGGGAACTCCACCACGATGTCCTCGGCGCGCAGGGTCGAGACGTGGGCGCGGGTGCCGGGCTCGGTCACGGACGTGGCGCTCATGCTCCGACCTCCTGGTGCAGTGGTGCGGTCAGTGGGAAGTGGCAGGCGACGACGCTGTCGGTGCGGGCGCCGCGCGGCTCCAGCGCCGGCGACTCGACGTGGCAGCGCTCGACCGCGTAGCGGCAGCGCGCCGCGAAGCGGCAGCCCGCCGGCGGGGTGAGCAGGTTCGGCGGCGAGCCCTCGATCGTGGGCAGCAGCGTGTGCGGCCGGGAGTCGATGCGCGGGATCGACTCGATCAGCGCCTGGCTGTAGGGGTGGCGCGGCGCCCCGAACACGCTGTCGGTGTCGGAGGACTCCGCGATCCGCCCGCCGTACATCACCGCGACCCGGTCGGTGCGCCCGGCGACCGTGCCGAGGTCGTGGCTCACCAGGATGGTGGCCATGTCGAGCTCCTCGCTGAGCGTCTGCAGCAGGTCGAGGATCTGCTTCTGCACGGTCACGTCGAGCGCGGTGGTCGGCTCGTCGGCGATCAGCAGCTTGGGGTCGCAGGCCAGCGCCATCGCGATCACCACCCGCTGCCGCATCCCGCCGGAGAGCTCGTGCGGGTACTGCCCGGCCCGGCGGGCGGGCTCGGGGATGCCGACCTGGCGCAGCAGCTCGACGGCCCGCTCGCGGGCCGCGCCGCGGCTCAGCCCGAGGTGGGCGCGCAGGCTCTCGGTGAGGTGCAGCCCGACCTTCTTGACCGGATTGAGCGAGGTCATCGGGTCCTGGAAGACCATCGCCACCTCGGTGCCCCACAGCGACCGGCGCTGGGCGGGCTTGAGGGCGTGCACGTCGCGTCCGCCGATCCGGACAGTGCCGGTGACCCGGCTGGTGTCGCCGTTGCTGATCAGGCCCATGATCGTGCGGCCGAGCACGGACTTGCCGGACCCGGACTCGCCGACGATGCCCAGGGTCTCCCCGGGGGCCAGGGTGAGCGAGACGCCGTCGACGGCGTGCATCTCGCCGCGCGGAGTGCGGAAGACGGTGTGCAGGTCGTCGACCTCGAGCAGGGGGGCGGTCACAGTTTCACGCTCCGGGAGTCCCAACGCGCGCGGGCCTTCTCGCCCACGAGGTTGAAGGCGAAAACGGTCAGGAAGAGGAACATGCCGGGCACCAGGATGATGTGCGGGTGGTCCTCGAAGACGTCACCCTCACCCTCTGCGATCATGTTGCCCCAGGTGGGCTCCGGCGGCTGGATGCCGAGCCCGAGGAAGCTCAGCGACGCCTCGGCCACGATCAGCACCGAGATCATCACGATCGCCAGTGACACCAGCGGCAGCAGCACGTTGGGCAGCAGCTCGCGCAGCATGATCCGGCCCCGGGTGGCGCCCAGCGCGCGGGCGGCCACGACGAACTCGCGGTTGGCGTACGACATCGTGGTGGCCCGGGACAGCCGGACCATGCTCGGGATCGTCAGCAGCGACAGCGAGAACGCGATGTTGCGCAGGTTGGGCTCCAGCACGGTCGCCAGCGCGATCAGCAGGATGAGCGGGGGTACGGCGAGCAGCGAGTTGGTGAAGACGCCGACCAGCCGGTCGAAGGTCTTCTTGAAGTAGCCGGCCATCAGCCCGATCGCCCCGCCGATGATCGTGCCGATCAGCACCGCGCTGAGCGCGATCAGCAGCGACGAGCGCGCGCCGTACACCGAGCGGGCGAGCAGGTCGAGGCCGAAGCCGTTGGTGCCCAGCGGGTGGTCCGAGGTCGGGTCCGGCCGGGCGAAGGGCTCCTCGAGCAGGGTCGTGGCGACGTCCTGGTGCTCGGAGAACGGCAGCAGCGGCGCGAGCGCGGCCACCACGACCAGGCCGATCAGCCAGGCCATCGCCAGCCAGTAGGTCAGGTCGAAGCCGGGTCCGGACAGGGTGCGCCCGAGCCGGCTGCCGCCGACCATCGCCAGGGCGAAGCCGCCGAGGATCAGCAGCAGCTTGATCGGGGTGAGCAGCAGCGCCGTGGTGGCGCCGAAGCCGAGCAGGATCAGGCCCAGCACGGTGAGCGCCCCGCCCAGCAGCAGCTGGTTGCGGCGCGAACCCGAGGCCGGCGCCGGCTCCGGCGCGGTCCCGGGGGCGAGCGCGGCGGCCTGGGGGGCCAGCGCGGTGGGGGGGACCTGCGCCTCGAGCCCGGTCGGGTCGGGGTCCGCCGAGCCGGGAGTGAGTGAGGTGCTGGGCTCAGACATGGGCACGTCGCGTCCTCGGGTCGAGATAGCCGTATGACAGGTCGATGCCGGCGTTGATCAGCACGTACAGGACCGCGATCACCAGGACCGCCCCCTGCACCATCGGGAAGTCGCCCTGGTTGGCGGCGTTGACGACCAGGGAGCCCATGCCGGGCAGCGAGAAGAGGTACTCCACGATCACGGTGCTGCCGATCAGGCGCCCGAGGCTGAGTCCCAGCAGCGTGACCAGGGAGAACGAGGAGGGGCGCAGCGCGTCGGAGAAGAGGATCCGCAGGGGATGCATCCCCTTCGCCCGAGCCGCGAGGATGTAGTCCTCGCGCAGCGTGGTGATCAGGTCGCCGCGCAGCACCCGCGAGAACATCGCGAGCTCGGCGAGCGCCACGGTCAGCGCCGGCAGGAAGGCGTGGTGCAGGTTCTCGAAGAGGCCACCCTCCCCGAGCCGCACCCACTCCGAGCGGGGGAACCAGCCGGTCCCGCTGACCAGCAGCAGGATCAGCAGCAGTCCGGCCAGGAAGCTCGGGATCGAGAGCAGGGCGAAGGTGCTCGCCCCGATCAGGCGGTCGATCTTGCCGCCCTCGTGGTACGCCGCGCGCATCGCGACCGGGACCGCGACGAGCAGGGCCATCAGCAGGCCCATCACGGCGATCTGGATGCTGACGGGGAGGGCAGAGGCGATCCGGTCGATCACGTCGGACTGCGGGGGGACCACGGACTGGCCGAGGTCCCCCTGCACGGCACTGCCGAGCCAGTCGACGTACCGGGAGAGCATCGGGTCGTCCAGGCCGAGCTGCGTGCGCAGCTCGGCGTAGGCCTCCGGTGCCCGCCCGGCTCCCAGGATCGCCACTGCAGGGTCACCGGGGAGCAGCGCCATCAACGAGAAGACCCCGAAGCTGACAATGAGCAGGACGAGTCCCAGCTCCCCGATCTGCAGGGCGATCCTACGGATCACGGCACGATCCACGCGTCAGAGAAGTCGGGCATGTACTCGGCCGCCATCGCCACGCCGTGCACGTTGTCGTTCCAGGCGTGGAACGCGGCGCTCGCGCCGGTGATGACCGAGGGCACGTCCTCGTTCATCAGGGCCTGGATCTCGTCCAGCGAGGCCTGGATCTCCTCGTCGGTACCCGCGGCCTGGAGCTCGGCCAGTGCGGTGTCCATCGCCTCGGAGGCGTAACCGGTGGCGTTGCCGTAGCTGGTGGAGCTGAGGTTGTTGACCAGACGGTGGTACGGGTCGGACTCCGAGACGCTGAGCGCGCCGCGGGCGATGTCGAAGTCGTGGTCGACGAAGACCCGGCTGGTCTGGTCGGCGATCGAGGCGACCAGGTCGGTCTTCACGGTGAAGCCGACGCGCTCGAGCATCGCCTTCATCGCCACCGCCTGGGTGCGCGAGGTCGGGTCGGTGCCGTCCATGTAGGTGACGACGCCGTCGAAGCCGTCGGCCTTGGCCTCCTCGACCAGCTTCTTGGCCTCCTCCAGGTCCGTCGGCAGCGCGGCGTCGCTGGTGTCCCACTTGGACTCCGGCGGGAACATCTCCTTGCCCGCCATGCCCTTGCCCTCGTAGGAGCGCTTGTAGTCGAGCTCGGGCTCGTAGGCCAGCGCGATCGCCTTGCGCACGCGCGGGTCGGAGCCCGGGTAGCCCTCGCGGTTGTTGATGGTGAGCGTGTTGCCCAGGCTGGTCAGGGTCAGGTGCCCGGCGTGCCCGGCGTCCACGGCCTGGTCGACGACCTTCGGGTCGCGCATGTAGGTGACGTCGGCGCTGCCGTCCTCGAGGGCGTCGAGCTTGGCCTCGTCGGCCAGCGGCCAGAAGATCCGGATGCTGTCGAGGTGCGGCTTGCCGTCCCAGTAGTTCTCGTTGGCGGTAAGGATGAGCTCCTCGGCCGGCTTGTAGGAGTCGAAGACGAAGGCCCCGGCGCCGATCGGCTTGAACTCCGCACCGGCGTAGGAGGCGGGGGCGACGATCATGCCCGAGGCCTGCGCCAGCATCGAGGGGAACTTGGCCCACGCGTTGTTGAGGTTGAAGACGACCGTGCGCTCGTCCTTGGCGTCCATGCCCGCGAGGTTCGGCGCGAGCATCGCGGTGTCGGCGCCCTGGTTCTTCATGTACCAGTTGATGCTGCCGATCACGGCCTTGGCGTCCAGCGGCGTGCCGTCGGAGAAGTTGACGCCCTCGCGCAGGGTCAGCGTCCAGGTCTTGAAGTCCTCGCTGCTCTCCAGGGACTCGGCGAGCTTGGGCGTGTACTCCTGGGTCTCGGCGTCGAGGGTCATCAGGGTGTCGTAGACCGCGACCATCGCGCCGCCGCCGGACGCTCCCGTTGCGTAGCTGGCGGCGGGGCTGAGGCTGCGGATCTCGCCGTAGTCGGCGAAGTCCAGGGTGCCACCCTCGACCGGCTCGCCGGCCTCGGCCTGGTCCCCGATCACACCGAAGGTGTAGCGGCCGCGGTCGACTTCAGCGCTGCCCTTCCCCTCGTTGCCCTTCTCGTCGTCGTCGGTGGATGCGCACGAGCTCAGTAGCAGGGCGCCGGCGACGGCCGCGACGGCGAGACGAGCGCTGACACGATGGGTCGACTTCATTGTTCCTCCAGGTCGGGATGCAGGTGGACTTTCGGGCAGCCACCGTGCAGGACCCGACGCTAGGTGGCGTGGCGTGGATCACGTGACGCACGTCCCACTGATCGGAAGAAATTAAGACGCGCATCTGAACCCGGTGTTCCCGGCCGTGGACCGGGGGGTGCTGGAGGAGCGTGCCGCGACGCGGTAGCGATGGCAGTACGACGCGTGGCACAGGTAGGAGCCGCCGCGCAGCACCCGCCGGGTGCCTGCGGGCGGACCGGCCGGCGCGAGCAGCGGCGCCCCGACGGAGCTCGGCGAGAACCAGTCCGCGCACCACTCCCAGACGTTGCCGGCCATCTGCAGAAGCCCATAGCCGTTGGGCTCGTAGGAGTGGACCGGGGCGGTGCCCAGGTGTCCGTCGGCGAGGGTGTTGGCGTGCGGGAAGTCGCCCTGCCAGATGTTGCAGCGCCAGCGCTCCTCACCGTCGGGGCCCACCTCGGTCAGCCGGTCGCCCCACGGGTAGCGCCTCCCGTGCAGGCCGCCGCGCGCGGCGTACTCCCACTCGGCCTCGGTGGGCAGCCGCGCGCCGGCCCACGCGGCGTACGCCGTGGCGTCGCGCCAGGACACGTGCACCACCGGGTGCTCGGACAGGGCCGCGGCGTCCGAGCCGCGCCCCGCGGGACGGCGCCAGTCGGCGCCGCGGACCACCAGCCACCACGGCGCCTGGTCCACCGCCCGCACGACGTCGGCGTCCGGGCCGGTGTGGGCGAGGTGGAAGACCGCGCTCAGGCCGGCCAGCTCGGCGTCGGTGACGTGCCCGGTGGCCTCGACGAACTCCGCGAACTGCGCGTTGGTCACGGTCGTGGCGTCGAGGTGGAACGACGCCAGCATCACCGCCCGCACCGGGCCCTCCCCGTCCTCGGGGTAGCCCTCCGCGAAGTGGTCCCCCATCGCGAACCCGCCGCCCGGGATCGGCCGGCGCCCGGCCCGCCGAGCCGGCGAGCGGGTCGCGGCGTCGCGGGGGCGTTCGGGCTGCTCCGGTCGCTGCGGGTCCGGCGCGAGCCCGCCCGGGGAGCAGCAGCCGCTCACCCGTCGAGCTCGATGTCGACGCGCTCGATCCGCCCGCCGGCGAACGGGTAGCTGACCGGGTAGTCGCCGACCGGCGAGCCGGTGGTGAGCCCGATGTCGAAGGTCTCGTCGATGGAGAAGATGGCCGGCGGGGTGACCGCGACCCGGCCCTCGTCCACCGCCTCGCCGTCCACCACCAGGGTGATCGTGGCGCCGCGCCCGCGCCCGCCGCCGTCGTACTTCAAGGTCACCTCGACCTGGTGGCGTCCCGCCGCCAGCGGCGCGCCGCGCAGCTCCAGCTCTGCCATCTCGAAGGTGCGGTAGGTCAGCACGGGGCGGCCGTCCTGGCTCAACCACAGCGACCAGCCGGCGGCGCGGCCGCCCATCGTGGCCACCACCCCGCGCACGCTCGCGTCGGCAGCCACCTCGAGCCCGGCGCGCAGGTGCCAGGAGCGGCCCAGCATCCGGGGCGCGTTGCTCTCGGGGATGCCGACGGTGCCCGCGTGGAAGGTGAAGCTGGTGCGGTCCTCGACCAGGTTCGGCATCGGGGTGCGCGAGACCCGGGTGTCGCGCAGCGGCCAGATGCCGACCCGCTCGGCGTGCCGGCCGAACAGCTCCACCAGCTCCGCGAGCCGCTCCGGCTCCTGCGCGGCGAGGTCGTGGGCCTGGCTGAAGTCGGTGGTCAGGTCGTAGAGCTCCCACACGTCGTCCTCGAACGGGCGCGGGCGCCCCGGCGGCAGCCCGACCGTCCAGGGCACGCCCCCGTGGTGGGCCGAGGCGAGCCAGCCGCGGTGGTAGACCGAGCGGTGGCCGTTGACCTCGAAGTACTGCGTCTGGTGCTCCTCGGGCGCCTGCGGGGAGTTGAAGGAGTACACCAGGCTGGTGCCGTCCATCGGCAGCTGCTCCACGCCGTCGACGCTGTCGGGGGCGGCGATCCCGGCGAGCTCCAGGACCGTGGGCGCGAGGTCGTTGACGTGCGCGAACTGCTCGCGCATCCCGCCCGGCTCGTGGATCCCGGCCGGCCAGGTCAGCACCATCGGGTTGCGGGTGCCGCCCAGGTGCGAGGCGACCTGCTTCATCCACTGGAACGGCGCGGTCATCGCCCACGCCCAGCCCGCGGGGTATTGCGCGTAGGAGTCGGGGCCGCCGATCCGGTCGAGGCCGGCCAGCTGCTGCGCGGTGGACTCCTGGAGCCCCTGCAGCGCACCCATGTAGTTGAGCGACCCGGGTGGCCCGCCCTCAGCGCTGCTGCCGTTGTCGCCGACGATGTAGCAGAACAGGGTGTCCTCGAACTGGCCGCTGGCCTCGAGCTCGTCGACGAGGCGGCCCAGGTGGGTGTCGGTGTGCTCGAGGAAGCCCGCGTAGACCTCCATCAGCCGGATCGCGACGGTGCGCTCGTCGTCGTCGAGGTCGGCCCAGGCCGGGATCTCCTCGGGTCGCGGGGTCAGGTCGGTGTCGGCCGGCAGCACGCCGCGTCGCTTCTGCTCGTGCAGGATCCGCTCGCGCATCGCGTCCCAGCCCTCGTCGAAGCGGCCGGCGTACCGCGCGCTCCACGGGCCGGGTACGTGTAGCGGCGCGTGCGTCGCGCCCGGGGCGAGATAGAGGAAGAAGGGCCGCTCGGGGGTCATCGCGCGCTGCATCCGCACCCACTCGATCGAGCGGTCCACCAGGTCCTCGGTGAGGTGGTAGTCGTCGCGGTCAGGCCGCTCGACAGGCCGGGTGCCCTCGTAGAGGGTCGGCTCGTACTGGTGGGTCTCGCCGCCGAGGAAGCCGTAGAAGGTGTCGAAGCCCTGCCCGGTGGGCCAGCGGTCGAACGGGCCGACCTGGGAGGACTCCCAGGCCGGCGCCAGGTGCCACTTGCCGATGCAGGCGGTGCTCCAGCCGTGGTCCTGCAGGATCGTCGCGAGTCCGGCGGTCTCCGCGCGCAGCACGCCGCGGTACGCCGGGTGGTCGAAGGCCGAGTTCAGCACCGTGCCGACGCCGGTGACGTGCGGGTCGCGGCCGGTGAGCAGCGAGGCGCGGGTCGGCGAGCAGATGGCGGTGGTGTGGAACCGGTTGTAGCGCAGGCCCCGCGCGGCGAGCCGGTCCAGGGTGGGGGTCGCGATCACGCCACCGAACGTCGCGGGCGCGCCGAAGCCGACGTCGTCGAGCAGCACCACGACGACGTTGGGTGTGCGGGTGGCGGGGGTCATCTGGGCTCCTGGTCCGCGCTAAGATACGTGTCTTACGCCGGACGCTAAGACAGCCGCCTCAGGGCGTCAACGGTCCGTCCCGCTCGGCGACAGGCGACGAGGAGCGGGGTTGAGCGAGGTGCAGTGGTGAGCGAGGCCCAGGACGCCCGGGAGCGGATGATCGAGGTCGCCGAGCGGCTCTTCGCCGAGCAGGGCGTGGGCGCGGTGTCGCTGCGCACCGTCGGCCAGCACGCGGGGCAGCGGAACAACTCGGCCGCCCAGTACCACTTCGGCTCCAAGCAGGGGCTGGTGGACGCGGTCGTGGCGCTGCGCTCGGTGCCCATCGACCAGCGCCGCGCGGCGCTGATCGCCGACCTGGCCCAGCAGCAGCCGGACGTGCGCTCGCTGGTCCGGGTGCTGGTCTACCCGCTCGCCGAGAGCCTCCGAAGCTCGGCGCCGCGCACCCACTACCTGCGCTTCCTCGCCAACGCGATGGACGACTACTCGCTGGCCGACTCCTGGCGGGTCAGCCAGGTCCAGCCGCCCTCCTTCCGGGCCACCGTGCGCCAGCTGCGCTGGATGATGCCCTCGCTCAGCTCGGAGGTCTTCGAGCGGCGGATGCGCTGGGTGGCCCGGATCAGCCTGCGCCTGCTGGCCGACCACGAGCAGGAGCTGGCGATCCGACCGGAGACGGCCGCCAGCACCGGTGAGGTGCTGGCCGACCTCGTCGAGATGATGGTCGCGCTGCTGGAGGCGCCCCAGCGCCCGAGCGAGGCCCGGCCGCTCTGAGGCGCTTGGGCGGGCCCTGCCGGTCTCAGCCGAAGTGGGCCTGTCCGCCGTCGAGCGGGATCGTGGCGCCGGTGAGGTAGCGCATGTCCGGGCCGACCAGCGCCACCACGGCGCGGCCGATGTCGTCCTCGCAGTCGCCGATGCGCTTCATCGGGATCGAGGCGACGAACTCCTCGGCCTCCTCGGGGTGCGCCTCGGTCCACCACTTCAATCCCGGCGACAGCGCGTGCGGGGCGATGCAGTTGGCGCGGATCCCGTCGGAGGCCCACTCGACGGCGGCGGTGCGGGTCAGCGAGCGCAGCGCCTGCTTGGCGGCCGCGTAGGCGCCGTAGTTGCTGAGGTCCCAGCGCACCATCGCGGAGGTGACCAGGTTGATGATGTTGCCGCCGCCGCGCTGGACCATGTGCGGGTGGCACGCGCGCATCAGCGCGAACGCGGCGAACGGGCCGCTCACGAACCCCCGCGAGAACGCGCGGTCGTCGAGGTCCAGCAGCGGGCCCTGCGCCCCGTCGTAGGCGTTGTTGACGAGGATGTCGACGCCGCCGAACTCCGCGACGACCTCGTCGACCACCCCGGCGAGGGTGTCGGTCTTGAGCACGTTGCAGGCGAACGGCTCGGCCTTCACGCCGCGCTCGCGCAGCCGCGCGCAGGTGTCCTCCAGCTTGGCGAGGGTCCGGCCGAGCACCGCCACGTTCACCCCCTCGGTGGCCAGCGCGAGGGCGATGCCCTGGCCGACCCCCTGGCCGGCGCCTGTCACGATCGCGACCTGTCCCTCGAGCGTGTCCATGGTTCTCCTCGGTGTGGTGGCGCCCGGTCGCCGGCGACGGAGCGGAGCCGTCACCGTAGGAAGCGCCGGCGCACCCGGCTCCGGATCCATCCCGATCACCGGGAGCGCCGGCGTTCCCGGCAGAGGCCGGGCGTTGGATGAGCGCCATGGGAAATCGGCTTGCAGGACGCGTCGCGGTCATCACCGGCGGCGGCGACGGGATCGGCGCCGGCATCGTCCGGCGCTTCGCCGCGGAGGGTGCCCGCGTGGTGGTCGCCGAGCTCAACGAGGAGACCGGCCGGGCCACCGCCGAGGAGGTGGGCGGCACGTTCGTGCGCACCGACGTCGGGGACCGCGCCCAGGTCGAGGCGATGGTCGACACCGCGCTCACGACGTACGGCTCGGTGGACATCCTGGTCAACAACGCCTGGGGCGCGGGCAACGTGGGCCGGGTCGAGCACAAGACCGACGAGATGCTCGAGGCCGGCTTCCGGGTCGGCTACTACGGGCCGTTCTGGGCGATGCGCGCGGCGTTCCCGCACATGAAGGCGCGCGGCTGGGGCCGGGTGGTGAACATGGTGAGCCTCAACGGCGTCAACGCCCACATGGGCTCGCTGGAGTACAACAGCGCCAAGGAGGCGCTGCGCACGCTGACCCGCACCGCGGCGCGCGAGTGGGCGCCGACCGGCGTCACCGTCAACGCGCTCGCGCCGGGTGCGAAGAGCGCGGCGTTCCGGCGGATGATGACCGAGCACCCCGAGCTCGAGGAGTCCGCGAACCGGGCCAACCCGATGGGACGGATCGGCGACCCCGACGACGACATCGCGCCGGCCGCGCTGTTCCTGGCCTCCGAGGACTGCCGCTACGTCACCGGCAACACGCTCTTCGTCGACGGCGGGAGCCACATCAACGGCGTCAGTTGGGCGCCGGACCTGGGCGAGTGAGGCCCTGACTGGCAATCTGGGCATATGAAGGATGAGCGTTGGCCCAGTTGGGTGTACGACACCGGCGAGGAGCCGGACTACTCCTCGAGCCTGGCCAACGAGCGCACCTTCCTCGCCTGGATCCGGACCTCGCTCACGCTGATGGCAGGCGGGGTCGGCCTCGACGCCGTGAACACGCGACTGCCTGAGGGGCACCAGCGCGTCCTCGCCGGGCTGTTGGTGGCGTTCGGGATCCTGTGCGCCCTCGGCGGGTGGGTGCGTTGGGCTCGCGGCGAGCGGGCGATGCGCCGCAGCGAGCCGTTGCGCTCGCTGGGCTTCGGGGCACCGTTCGCGGTGTCGCTGGCGGTCGTGGCCGTCGCGCTGATCCTCCTGGGCATCTGAGATGCCCGCGCCCGGCAGCGACGGGGAGATCAACGAGCGCACCGCGCTGGCCTGGCAGCGCACCGCCGTCGCGCTGATGGCCGGCTCCATCGCGCTGGCGCGGGTGAGCACCGACGGCGCGGGAGACATCGTGCTGGTCCCGCTGGGTCTCGCCGTGGTGCTCACCGTCTGGGTCTTCATCGAGACCCGCGACCGCTACGACGAAGAGGTCGGCCTGAGTGCCCGGCCGTTGCGGCGCGGCGGGCGGGCGCCGTTGGGCGTGGCCGCGGCCACCGCGCTCCTGGGCGTGACCGAGCTGACCGCGCTCGTCCTGCGCTGAGCCTGCCTCGCTACCGTGTCTCGACGCGCGGCCGTCCCTGCGTGCGACCCGTCCCGACGAACCTGCCGAGGTGCCGATGACCGCCAGCCGCGTGCTGCCCACCGACGAGGCCACCGACCTGCTCCGGCTGGTCCGCGAGCTCGCCGAGCGCGAGCTGGCGCCGCGCTCCGCGCAGGCCGAGGCCGACGAGGAGTTCCCCCGCGACATCTTCCGGATGCTCGGCGAGACCGGGCTGCTGGGCCTGCCCTACCCCGAGCAGTACGGCGGCGGCGCTCAGCCCTACGAGGTCTACCTGCAGGTGCTCGAGGAGATCGGCGCGGTCTGGTCGAGCGTCGGCGTCGGGGTCTCGGTGCACGCGCTGTCCTGCTTCGGGCTGGCCACCCGCGGCACCGAGGAGCAGAAGCAGGCCTGGCTGCCCGACATGCTCGGCGGCCAACTGCTCGGCGCCTACTGCCTCTCCGAGCCGCACGCCGGCTCCGACCCCGCGGCGATGCGCACGACCGCGCGCCGGGTCGGCGACGAGTACGTGCTCAACGGCGCGAAGGCGTGGACCACGCACGGCGGCCAGGCCGACTTCTACAAGGTGATGGCCCGCACCTCCGAGGACCGCAACGGCATCTCCTGCTTCCTCATCCCCGCCGACACCCCCGGCCTGGTCGCCGACACCCCCGAGCGCAAGATGGGCCTGACCGGCTCCACCACCGCGACGATGCTCCTCGACGACGTCCGGGTGCCCGTCGAGCGTCGCCTCGGCGACGAGGGTGACGGCCTCAAGATCGCGCTGGCCGGGCTGGACTCCGGGCGCCTCGGGATCGCCGCCGTCGCCACCGGCCTGGCGCAGGGGGCGCTGGACCGCGCCGTCGCCTACGCCCAGGAGCGCGAGACCTTCGGCAAGCGGATCATCGACCACCAGGGCCTGGCCTTCGTCCTGGCCGACATGGAGGCCGCCGTACAGAGCGCCCGGGCGACCACCCTGCACGCGGCTCGCCTCAAGGACCGCGGCCTCCCCTTCGGCCGCGAGGCCTCGATCGCCAAGATGGTCGCCACCGACAACGCGATGAAGGTGACCACCGACGCCGTCCAGGTCCTCGGCGGCTACGGCTACACCCGCGACTTCCCCGTCGAGCGCTACATGCGCGAGGCCAAGGTGATGCAGATCTTCGAGGGCACCAACCAGATCCAGCGGATGGTCATCGCCCGCCACCTCGACAAGGCCGGCGCCGGCCGCATCGCCACGGACCCGGGGCTCGGGCTGGGGTGAGGGCGGGGCTGCGGGGGTGCTGCGGCGCTGCGGGGGCGGGCTGGCGCTGACGGGGCCTTCGGGGCTGGCGGGGCTCCTGGGACTGTCGGATTCACGAGTTAACTCGTGAAACCCGTACTTCCCACGCGAAGGAACACGTGGGAAGTACGGGTTTCGTGTGGCCAGTACGGCGTGCGGGCGGCGCCGCGCGTCATGCGGCCCCGGCGGCGCGGCGGCGCTGACTTTCCCGCGGGATCGGGCGGGGGCGGATCGGGCAGCGACCGTTCAGAAGGAAAACTCGCCGGCGCCCACGCCTGAGGCGGCTGCGCAGGGCCGCGTTTTCCTTCTGAACGGTCGCTCTCCCCGCGCCCACCCGTTCGCCCCTCCTCGGCGGCCCCTCCTGCGCGGCCCCTCCTCGGCGACCCCTCCTGCGCGGCCCCTCCTCGGCGGCCCCTCCTGCGCGCCCCCTCCGCGGACCCTCCTCCGCCACCCCCCATCGCCATCCCGCCCCAGCCCCGCCCCAGCCCCCGCCGCACCCCAGCACGCAACCCCCACCCACCCACCTCGCCCCCTAGGGTGGACGTGACCCACGCCACGTCGCGCCACTCGAGGAGAGCCGCATGCCCGAGCCGTCCCCCGTCCTCCAGGCCCGTCAGCAGTCCCTCGGCGACCTCCCCCGCCGTACGGCGCGGCGGGTGCCGGCCCGCACCGCCCTCGTCGACGGCGACGTGCGACTCACCTTCGCCGAGCTGGAGGCGGTGGTGGACCGGACCGCGGCGGCGCTGGCCGCGCAGGGGCTGGTCAAGGGCGACCGGCTGGCCCTGCTGAGCCACAACTGCTGGCAGTTCGCGGTGCTCTCCTTCGCGACCGCGCGCCTCGGCGTGGTGTTGGTGCCGATCAACTTCATGCTCGGCGGCGACGAGATCGCCTACATCCTCGACCACAGCGGGGCCTCCACGTTCGTGGTGGAGTCCGCGCTGGTGCCGGTCGCCGAGCGGGCGATCGCGGCGTCGACGGGCACGGTGACGCGGCGGGCCGTGATCCAGCCGGCCGCGACGGCGGCCGGGGCGGCTCCCCCGGCCGGCTGGCACGACGTGCAGGACTGGTGCGACCACGACGGCGCCGCGCCGCCGGTGCACGTGGACGACGACGACCCGATCCGGCTGATGTACACCTCCGGCACCGAGTCGCGGCCCAAGGGCGCCCAGCTGTCCAGCCGCTCGCTGCTGTGGCAGTACGTGTCCTGTGTCGTGGACGGGTCGATGAGCGCCGACGACGTCGACCTGCACACGCTGCCGCTCTACCACTGCGCGCAGCTCGACTGCTTCCTCGGCCCGGACGTCTACCTGGGCGCGACCAGCATCATCCTGCCCGGCCCCGACCCGGCGGCGATCCTGCGCACCATCGAGGCCGAGCGGGTCACCAAGTTCTTCGCGCCGCCCACGGTGTGGATCGGCCTGCTGCGCGCCCCGGAGTTCGAGACCGCGGACCTGTCCAGCCTGCGCAAGGGCTACTACGGCGCCTCCGCGATGCCGGTCGAGGTGCTCAAGGAGATCCGCGAGCGGCTGCCCGAGGTCGACCTGTGGAACTTCTACGGCCAGACCGAGATGGCCCCGCTGGCCACGATCCTCGGCCCCGACGAGCAGCTCTCCCACGCGGGCTCGGCCGGCCGGGCCGCGCTCAACGTGGAGACCCGCATCGTCGACGACCTCGACGCGCCGGTGCCGGCGGGGACCGTGGGCGAGATCGTGCACCGCTCACCGCACGCGACGCTGGGCTACCACCGCGACGAGGCCAAGACCGCGGAGGCGTTCCGCGGCGGCTGGTTCCACTCCGGGGATCTGGGCTACCTCGACGACGAGGGCCGCCTCTACGTCGTGGACCGCAAGAAGGACATGATCAAGACCGGCGGCGAGAACGTCGCCAGCCGCGAGGTCGAGGAGGCGATCTACGGCCTCGCCGACGTCGCCGAGGTCGCCGTCTTCGGGGTCAGCCACCCGCACTGGGTGGAGGCGGTCGCCGCGGTGGTGGTGCCCAAGGCCGGCACCACCCTCACCCCCGACGACGTCCTCGCGCACTGCCGCTCGGTGCTCGCGGGCTACAAGGCGCCCAAGTACGTCGTGGTCGCCGACGCCCTGCCCAAGAACCCGTCGGGCAAGATCCTCAAGCGCGAGCTGCGCGCGGCCCACGCGGACATCGCCCAGGCCTGAGCCCCCTCAGAACCGGCGGCTGCCGCCCGAGCGACGCGTCGAGCGCCGGCTGGACCCGCCGCCGGAGCTGCGCCGGCGCGACGACGTCGACCGCGACCGGCTCGAGCCCGACCCGGAGTCCGAGTCGCCCTCCCACACGAACGAGACCGGCCGGCGCTGCCGGGGCGCGGACGGCCGGGCCGTCGGCGAGGAGGAGTCGAAGTCGCGCGGCGAGGCGCGGCGTACCCGCTCGGCCTGCTCGTCGGCGAACCGGTCGTCCTGCCAGTAGCCGTTGAGGTAGGGCCGGCTGGTGCGCCCGACGTCCCAGTAGAACCGCCGGTCGCTGCCGATCTTCACCGTCCGCGTCGTCGGGGTCCGCTTGGCCTCGACCTGGGCCCGGCAGTCGACGCACACCGGCACGTGCCGCTCGGTGCCGCGCGCGGGCGTGAACAGCTGCTGGTCGACGCTGGGCCCGTGCCGGGGGTCGAAGAAGCACGGCGCGGTACGGCGCGGCACCGGCTTGCCGCGGCGCAGCGCGTCCACCACGGTCAGCTCGTAGCGGGCGTCGGCCAGCCGGGTGACCACCCCCTCCACGTCCTCCGAGGTGCTCATCGTGTCCAGGCGCTGCCGGGCCGCCTCGACCAGGTCCAGCACGGTGCGCGCCCGCTGCGCCTCCGGCGAGTCGGCCGGCGCCGGCGGCAGCGCGGAGACGGTCGCGGAGAGCTCGATGACCTCCTCGTTCAGGGGCTCGCGCCAGGCGTCGGCGACCGCGGCGTCGGCCCGCCGCCGGGTGCGGACCCGCCGTCCCACGACCACGCCGCCGCCCACCACACCCGCGACACCGACGCCGCCCGCGGTCCAGGCCACGATGGCGCCGACGTTGGCCTCCTCGTCGTCGACCTCCGCGACGAACTCCGTCAGCATCCGCCCGTACTGGGGCGCACAGCAGTCGACGGCGCTGTCCACGGCGTCCTCGACCTTGTAGAACGGCCGCTCCTCGGCGAACTGGTACGCGGTGAACGAGCGTCCGTCCTCCGGGCTGTCGGCCGCGACCAGCACCGCGTACGTGCCGTCCACCCCGACCCGGTCGTAGATCTGCCCGACGAGCTCGGAGGGGTCGTAGACCAGGTTGTCCTCCTGGTTGGCCCACGTCACGGGGTCGTCGATGACCAGGGACTCGGCGGCGAGGACCGCGATCCGCACCGGCCCGGGGGTCTCCGCGGTCGCCTCGTCGAGCTCGGTCGCCGCCGCCGGGGTCAGGTCCCCGTTCGCGTGCACCCGCGGGTCGACGTACACCCCGGGCTGCGCGAGCTCGATGGCCACCTGGTCGAGGTAGGCGTCCGCGGTGCCGCCGTTGCGGGAGCCGATCGAAGGTCCGTCGGAGAGCTCCTCGCCCGAGCAGCGCCCGAGCAGGGCCATCGCGAAGACGACCAGCACCACGCCGGGGACCACCACATTGGCCAGGTTGATTCTCATTCAGCTCATCCGATCGAGACAGGGGCGGCAGACGGGGACGGGGCGCTCGACGCCGCCCGGGGGCGACCAGCGGGCATCGGTGACCGAGACGCCGTGCTCGGCGTCGACGAAGCAGGGCACCCGACGCGGCGGTGGCGCCGTGCCGGCGAGTCGGGCGCGGGCGCAGGCCAGCTGCCAGCGGGCGTACTCCACGACCTCGCCGATCTGGCGCAGCTCCTCGTCGGTGGTGAGCGCGTCGACGCGGCGCGAGGCGTCGTAGTAGGCGTCCAGTCCGGCCCCGACGTGCGCGGCCACCGCCGGGTCCGTGGTCGGCAGATCCTCGCGGTCGATCTCCTCGCCGAGCCGGGTGACGTCCTCGCGGGCCAGGGCGGCGCGCTCCTCGACGGTGTCGTGCTCGTCGGGCTGTACGGCGAACGCCGGGCGGTAGTCGGCGGGGCCGGCCCAGCGCTCCTCCTCGCTGGTGGCGCGCGAGCGGACGGTGCCGCGCCGGCGCCCCACCAGCACCCACAGCAGGGCCCCGGCCAGCGCCGCGACGCCCAGCCCGAGCAGGAGCCATCCCCACCTGAAGCCGTCGTCCTCGCCGCCCGGGGCGCCGAGCCCGTCCAGGACGCCGTTGAGGATCTGCTCGACCTGGCCCAGGGTGTGCTCGTCGACCTCGTCGGCGACGATCCCCCCGATCGGGTCGTCGGTGCCGTAGGCGGCGCCGTAGGTGCCCGCCCCGCTGAAGCTGACGACGTAGACGCCGTCGCGGCCCACCTGGTCGGCCACCCCGTCCACGAACGCCATCGCCTGCGCGGGGTCGCTGGTCCCGGGCATCGCGGAGAGCGCCGCGGCCGGGACCACCGCGACGTACACGTCCTTGCGCCAGCCGTCGATGCGCTCGGCGAGCGCGTCGGCCTGCGCGGTGCTCAGCGCGCCGCTGTCGTCGCTGAGGTGCACCGGCCCCTCGGCCAACGCGCGCGCGACCTCGGTGACGTAGTCGGTGGCGGCACCGGCGCGGGCCGGCAGCGCCGGCACGAGCGCGAGCATCAGGAGGACGATGAGCAGCCGGCGGGTCACGCGGCAGTATCTACCGCCGCTCGGGCCCTCCCAAACCGCGCTCCACGCGCTCAACGCGCTCAACGCGCTCAACGCGCGAAGGTGGGCTTCTCCTTGGCGACGAAGGCGCGCACGCCCTCCGCGAAGTCGTCGCCGGTGTAGACCTCGCGCAGCAGCTCGTCGTCGCCGGCCGGCTCGGCCTCCAGGACCCGGGCCCGCGCGGTCAGCTGCTCCTTGGTGGCGCGCAGGGTGACACCGGAGGCGGTGAGCAGGCCCTCGACGACCGCGTCCACCTCGGCGGTCAGCCCGTCGGCGGGCACCACCGACATCAGCGCGCCCGCCGCGTAGGCCCGCTCGGCCGACGTCAGCCGGGAGGTCAGCAGCATCTCCCGGGTCAGCGACTCCCCGAAGACCGCGGCGCAGCGGTAGACCACCGACGCGGACAGCGCGTTGCCCAGGGTGCGGGCGATCGGGTAGCCGAAGCGCGATCCCTCGGCGGCGATCCGCAGGTCGCAGTGGGTGGCCACGGCGAGCCCGCCGCCCACGCAGACGCCCTCGATCGCCGCGACGGTCACCTGGGGCAGCTCGAAGAGGGCGCGCAGCAGCTCGCGGATCCAACCCTCGTAGGCGACCGCGTCGGCCTCGACGAAGTCGCTGATCTCGTTGCCGGCGGCGAACGCCCGCCCGCCGGCTCCGCGCAGCACCAGCACCCGCACGGACGCGTCCTCGCGCAGCTCCTCGCACAGGTCGCGCAGCTGGGTGTACATCGCCTTGGTGAAGGCGTTGTGCCGCGCCGGACGGTTGAACACCACCTCGACGACGCGGTCGCGACGGTGGATCAGCAGCTCGGCGGGCTCTGCGTGCTCAGTCACGCGCAGGAGCCTAGGCCACCGGGGCGGCCCGCCCGGCGCCGTTCCTCCAGGCGGTCAGTCGCGCAGGAACGTGACCGCGTCGGCGACCTCGGCGCGCGAGGTGCGGAACCGGTTCACCGGGTCCTCGAGGTCGGCGTAGCCGAACGACACCGCGCAGACCACCAGCCGGTCCTCGGGCAGGTCGAGGAACTCGCGCACGTGGTCGGAGTACATCGCGATCGCCGCCTGGGGAACGCATGCCAGCCCGAGGGTGTGCGCGGCGTGCATCAGGTTCGCCACGTAGCCGCCGCAGTCGATGGCGCCGTACACGCCCTGCTCGCGGTCGGTGGTGATCACCGCGACGTGCGGCGCCCCGAAGAAGCTGTAGTTCCTCAGCATCTGCGCGAGCCGCGCCTCCTGGTCGCCGCGGTCGATGCCGAGGCTGGCGTAGAGCGCGTAGCCGCCCTCACGGCGCCGCTCCTGGTAGACGCCGTGGT
This sequence comes from Nocardioides sp. Z43_10, assembly GCF_059766615.1. Taxonomy (NCBI): domain Bacteria; kingdom Bacillati; phylum Actinomycetota; class Actinomycetes; order Propionibacteriales; family Nocardioidaceae; genus Nocardioides; species Nocardioides sp. Z43_10. Next base: position 393,767 of record NZ_JCBAJY010000002.1, read on the forward strand.
AGCCCGCCGGCATCGGCAGGTCCGAGGTCTGCGGGTTGGCCAGCACGTGCTCGCCCAGGCTCTTCGCGAAGCGTCGCGTCGCCTCGCCGCTGGTCACGTGCACCTGCCACGGCTGGGTGTTGCACCACGAGGCGGTGCGCTGGGCCAGGGAGAACATCCGCGTCATCACGTCGTCGGGGACCTCCTCGGCGAGGAACGCGCGGCAGCTCCAGCGCTGGTCCATCAGCTCGGGGAAGGAGGGGGCCGCGGAGGCGTCGTTGACAGTCACGCTGTGAGCGTACGACGCATCAGGTGGCGGAGGTCACACGGGGGATGTCGGCGGCGGACCTAGACTCTGGTGACCTCAGGGTCACCCCCGCCCGACCGTCAATCCCGCCCCTGCCCGCCCCTCCCCCGAGGACGTCCGCCGTGAAGCTCTCCTCCCGCAGGACCGCCGCGCCCGCCGCGGCGCCGGCCAGCGCGGGTCGCGACCTGGCGCTGGTCGCGATCTTCGCCGGCGTCATCGCCGCGCTGGGCGCGATCCCGGCGATCGTCCCGTTCGGGGGGAGCGTCCCGATCACCGCCCAGTCGATGGGCGTGATGCTCGCCGGCGCGCTGCTCGGCCCGCGCCGCGGCGCGATGGCGGTGCTGCTGCTGCTGGGGCTGGTCGCCCTCGGCCTCCCGCTGCTGGCCGGCGGCCGCGGCGGGCTCGGCGTCTTCGCCGGCCCGAGCGTCGGCTACCTGCTCGGCTACCCGGTGGCGGCCTTCGTCATCGGCTGGCTCACCCAGGTCGCGGGCGCGCCGTACCGGCTGTGGACCGGCATCGCCGCCAACCTGCTCGGCGGCGTGCTGGTGCTCTACGCCTTCGGCGTGCCGGGCACCGCGATCCGCACCGACACCAGCCTGTGGGCCGCCCTGGTCGCGGCGCTGGTGTTCCTGCCCGGCGACGTCGTCAAGGCGGTGCTGACCGCGCTCGTGGCGCGCGGGGTGCACACCGCCTACCCGGGCCTGCTGCGCACCCGTCGGCGCGCCGCCACGCCCGCGCACCCGACCGGGACCGCCTGACCCGATGTCCGCAGCACCGGTCCACCCGCCCGTCGAGGTCCTACTGGCCCCCGACCCGGTCGCGGCGTTCCTCGACGCCCACCGCGCCGGGCGCGACGTCGTGCTGACCACGTCCGGCTCCTCGGCACACCCGCGTCACGTCGTGCGCAGCACCGCCTCGTGGATCGACTCCTTCGCCGTCGTCGGCGACCTCGTCGACCTGGACTCCGACAGCCTGGTCTGGGTGCCGGGGCCGGTCACCTCGACGATGAACCTGTTCGCCGCCGTGCACGCCGCCTGGGTCGGCGCCACCCAGGTCGCGACCCTCGCCGACCGGCCCACCCACGCCCAGCTCACCCCCACCGCACTGCGCGGGCTGCTGCGCGCCGACCCGGCCGCGCTGGCCGGGGTGAGCGTGCTGGTCGCCGGCGACGGCCTCGACCCCGCGACGTACGACGAGGCGACGGCGGCCGGCGCCCGCGTCCAGCACTACTACGGCGCGGCGGAGCTGTCGTTCGTGGCGTGGGGCCCGCACGCCGGCGAGCTGCGCGCCTTCCCGGGCGTCGAGGTCGAGGTCCGCGACGGCGAGCTGTGGGCCCGCTCCCCCTACCTGGCCCGCGGCTACCTCCCGCCCGTCTCGCGGCCCGGCTCCCGGGCCAGGACCCCGCGCGGCGACCAGGGCCCGCTGCGGGTGGACGCCGACGGCTGGGCCACGGTCGGCGACCTCGGGGCACTCGTGGACGGCCGGGTCGTCGTGCACGGACGCGCGGGCGGGATCACCACCTCCGGGATGACCGTGCAGATCTGCGACGTCGAGCGGGTGCTGCGCGCCGAGGCGCGCGGGCAGGTCGTGGTGGTCGGCACCCCGCACCCCGAGCTCGGCGAGGTGGTCACCGCGGTGCTCACCCGCGCCGACGACTTCGCGGCCCTGCGCGCGGTGGCGCGCACCGATCTCGCCCCCGGCCAGCAGCCCCGCCGGTGGTACCACCTCGAGCAGCTGCCCGCCTCGACGGCCGACAAGGTGGACCGCGCGGCGCTGGCCCGGGCCGTCGTCGCACCGGGTGCCGCGCGACCTCTGGTCTGAGGGAGCACTAGCGTGGCCACGCCATGACCTCTTCCGCTCCGGTGATCGTCGCCGCCCTGCGCACCCCCATCGGCACCGCCGGCCGCTCGCTGGCCGGCCTGGACGCCGCCGGGCTGGCCGCGCCCGTCCTCGCCGCCCTGGTGGAGCGCGCCGGCCTCGCCCCCGACGCGATCGACGACGTGGTGCTCGGCAACTGCATGGGCCCCGGCGGGGACGTCGCCCGGGTCGCGGCGCTGGCCGCCGGGCTGCCGCTCGCCGTACCCGCCCTCACCGTGGACCGGCAGTGCGGCAGCGGCCTGGCCGCGATCGACGTCGCGGCGGCGATGGTGCGCGGCGGCGCCCGGGTGGTGCTGGCCGGCGGCGTCGAGTCGGCCTCCACCGCTCCGTGGCGCTCCTGGCCGCCGGCGGCGCCGGGCGCCGAGCCGGTGCGCTACCAGCGGGCCCCGTTCGCCCCCGCCGGACCCGACGGCGACGGCGACCCGGAGATGGGGCTGGCCGCGGACCTGCTCGCCGCCGAGCACGGCGTGACCCGCGAGCGCCAGGACGCCTACGCCGCCCGCTCGCACGCGCTGGCGCTGGCCGCCCGCGCCGCCGGCTGCTACGACGAGGTGCTCGCCGTGGCCGGGCACCTGGACGACGACCGCCCCCGCCCGGAGCTCGGGGTGCAGCGGCTGGGCCGGCTGCGCCCGGCGTTCCGTGCCGGCGGCACCGTCACCGCCGGCAACTCCTGCGGCATCAGCGACGGCGCCGCGGCGGTGGCGCTGGTCGACGCCGCCACCCATGCCCGGCTGGGGCGGCCCGGGCTGCGGGTGCTGTCCTCCGCGACGTGCGGCGTGGACCCGGCGCGGCCCGGCATCGGCCTGGTCCCCGCGGTCCGGCTCGCCCTCGAGCGGGCCGGACGCGCGCTGGGCGAGATCGACGTGATCGAGCTCAACGAGGCCTTCGCCGGGCAGGTCCTGGCCTGCTGCGACGCCCTCGACCTGGACCCCGAGCGGGTCTGCACCGAGGGCGGGGCGCTCGCGCTGGGCCACCCCTGGGGCGCCTCCGGTGCGGTCCTCGTCGCGCGGCTGTTCTCCCAGCTGGTCACCCGGGGCGCGCCGGGACGCACCGGCCTGGCCGCGATCGCGGTCGGCGGCGGCCAGGGCGTGGCGATGGTGGTGCAGTCGTGCTGATCGAGCTCAGCGGCGTCTCGCACTCCTACCCCGGCTCCGGCGCGGTGCGCCACGTGGTCCGCGACCTCGACCTGCGCCTGAGCGAGCACCGGATCGGGGTGGTCGGCGCGAACGGGTCGGGCAAGTCGACGTTCGCCCGGATGCTGAACGGGCTGATCGTGCCCACCGAGGGCACCGTCTGCCTCGACGGCCTGGACACCGCCAAGGACGGCAGGGCGGTACGCAAGCGGGTCGGCTTCTGCTTCACCGACCCCGACGCGCAGATCGTGATGCCCACCGTCGCCGAGGACGTCGCCTTCGGGCTGCGCCGGCGCGGGCTGAGCAAGGCCGAGGTCGCCGCCAAGGTGGCCGACGCGCTCGCCGCCCACGGCCTGGACGGGTTCGGCGACCACCCGGCCCACCTGCTCTCCGGGGGCCAGAAGCAGCTGCTGGCGCTGGCCTCGGTGCTGGTCACCGAGCCGGACCTGCTGGTGATGGACGAGCCGACCACGCTGCTCGACCTGCGCAACGCGCGCCGCGTCCTGGAGGTGGTCTCCGGGCTGCGCCAGCAGGTCGTGCTGGTCACCCACCACCTCGACCTGCTCGACGGCTTCGACCGGGTGCTGGTCTTCGACGAGGCCCGGCTGGTCCACGACGGCCCGCCGGCCGAGGCGGTCGCGCGCTACCGGGCCCTGATGCGATGAGCACGATCGGGCTCTACCAGCCGGGCGGGTCGGTGCTGCACCGGCTGCCCGCGGGGGTGAAGCTCGCCGCGATGGTGCTGGTCGGCCTCGGCTCGCTCCTGCTGGACACCCCCGCCCGGGTCGGGGCCGCGCTGGCCGTCGTGCTGGCCGGCTACGCGGTGGCGCGCACGCCGTGGCGCGTCGGGCTGCGCCTGGTGCGGCCGATGCTGTGGTTCTCGGTGCCGCTGGGCGTCTTCCACGTGATCGTCAACGGCCCCGAGCGCGCCGCCGTCGTGGTCGGCGTGCTCGTGATGCTGGTGCTGTTGGCCAACCTGGTCACGCTGACCACCCGCACCACCGCGCTCGTCGACGTGGTCGTCGCGCTGTGCCGCCCACTGCGCCCGCTCGGCGTCAACGGCGAGCGGGTCGGGCTGATGCTGATGCTCGGGATCCGCGCCGTCCCGATCGTGGTCGAGCTCGCCGAGCGGGTCCGCGACGCGCAGCGCGCCCGAGGCCTGGGCGCCAGCCCGCGGGCGTTCGCGGTCCCCCTGCTCGTCGGGGCGCTGCGCCGCGCCGACGCGCTCGGCGACGCCCTGGCCGCCCGCGGATTCGACGACTGAGCCGCCCGCGCTAGCCTGAGCCGACCTGCTCCCCCAGCGTCTCGAGGTCTGCGTCGATGCACCTGCTCCAGCCCGCCGACGAGGTGCGCGACCTGCTCGCGCCGTACGCCGCGGTCCAGCGCCGCCGCACCGACCGGGCCTGGGTGATGGCCAACATGGTCGGCACGCTGAGCGGTTCGGCGGCCGTCGACGGCCGGGTGGGCCAGCTGTCGGTGGGCCCGGACTCGCAGCTGTTCGTGGACATGCGCTCGCTGGCCGACGTGGTGCTGGTCGGCGCCGAGACGGTACGGCGCGAGGGCTACGGCCCGGTCCGGCTGTCCCCCGAGCGGGTGGCCGCGCGCCGCGAGGCCGGCCTGCCCGACACCCCGCCGCTGGCGGTGGTCAGCCGCTCCCTGGAGCTGGACTGGGCCGCCCCCGTCTTCGCCGACGCGCCGGCGGACCGGCGCACGATCGTGGTCACCTGCGAGTCCGCCGACCCCGCCCGGGTGGCGCGCGCCCGGGAGGTCGCCGACGTGGTCATCGCGGGCGGCGAGGCGGTGGACCCGGCCCGGGCCGTGGCCGCGCTGCACGAGCGGGGCCACCGCGTGGTGCTCTGCGAGGGCGGGCCGCGCTGGCTGGGCGAGCTGGTCGCGGCCGGCTGTCTCGACGAGCTCTGCCTGACGGTGGCGCCGGTGCTGGGCGGCGACCTGCTGCCGGTCTCGGTGGCGCCGCCGGACAGCGGCCTGCGCGAGTTCGCGCTGCGCCACGTGATCGCCGCCGACGACACGCTCTTCCTACGCTACGAGAGGGACACCGATGGCTGAGCAGGACGCGTTCTCCACGATCATGTCCTCGCTGGACACCCCGCTGATCGTGGTGACCACCGGCAACGAGACCGACGGCGTGCGCGAGTGGGCCGGCTGCCTGGTCGGGTTCCACTCCCAGGCCAGCATCGACCCCGAGCGCTACTGCCTGTGGCTGTCCAAGGCCAACCACACCGGCCGGGTCGCGCAGCGCTCGACGCACCTGGTCGTGCACTTCCTCAGCCGCGACGACCTGGCGCTGGCCGAGCGGTTCGGGACGCTCAGCGGCGACCGCGACGACAAGTTCGCCGGCCTGCGCACCGAGACCGGCCCCGGCGGCGTACCGGTGCTGCTCGACCTCCCGCACCGTCTCGTCGTACGCCGCACCAGCCTGCTCGACGAGGGTGGCGACCACCTCTGCCTGGCCACCGAGCCGGTCTCGGCGCACAGCGGCGGGCCGTTCACGCCGCTGCGGCTCTCCGACGCCGAGCACCTCACCCCGGGCCACGCCGCCGAGGAGCGGCACGCCCCGCCCACCGAGCGCGCGGCCGGCTGAGGCGGCTCAGTCGTCGTTGGGGCTCAGTCGTCGTCGCGGGTCCACCAGGCGGCCAGGCCACCGCCGAGGGCGCCGAAGAGGTGGCCCTGCCAGGAGACCCCCGGCTGGCCGGGCAGCACACCCCACAGCAGCCCGCCGTACGCCGCCAGCACCAGCACGCCGAGCAGGATCTGGCCCGGCCGGCGGGTGAACAGCCCGCGCAGCACCAGGTAGACCAGCCACCCGAAGACCAGCACCGACGCCCCCAGGTGCACCGTCCACGGGTCCGCGGTGAGCCACACCCCGAAGCCGCCGACCAGCCAGATCGTCGCGGTCACCACCGCCCAGCGCTGGACGCCGGAGAGCAGGATCAGGAACCCGAGCACCAGCAGCGGCACGGTGTTGCCGGCCAGGTGCCCCCAGCCCAGGTGCAGCAGCGGCGCGAAGAGGATGCCCGCCAGCCCCTCGTCGGAGCGTGGCCGGACCCCCCAGCCGTCGAGGCGGTTGTCGAGCGCGGTGTCGAGCAGCTCCAGGGCCCACAGCAGCGCCACGAAGCCGAGGATCACCCGGGCCGCCGTACCCCAGTCCGCGCCTCTGCGCGGCGGACGCGGCGCGGGCCGCAGCTGGCTCATACCGACACGCTAGCCGCCGGCGACAACGCCCGGTGCGGGGTGCCGCACGAGCCAGCGGCCGAGCAGGGTGCCCTGGTGCTCCAGCAGCATGTGCAGCTCGAGCGGTACGTCGAGGACCGCGCCGGCGGTGATCCGCGGGTGGGCGCCGCCGACCAGGGCGGGGACCAGCGTGCAGCACACCTCGTCGAGCAGCCCGGCCGCCAGCACGTCGCCGAGCAGCCGCGGACCACCCTCGCAGAGCAGGTGCCGCAGCCCGCGCGCGTGCAGCGGCGCGACCAGGGCGGGCAGGTCGACCGCGTCGTCGCCGGCGAGGAGCACGTGGTCGGCGCCGAGCAGCTCGCGGGCCGCGGCGAGACCCGGGGCCCGCGTGCAGGTGGCCAGCAGCACCGAGCCGGCCGGTGCGTCGCGCAGCGCCTCGGGCAGGTCGCCGCTCGCGCTGACCACGACGATCGGCCTGGTGGTGGGGCCGTAGCCCTCCACCCGCGCGGTGCCCGCGCCGACCACGATCGCGTCGGCCATCGCCCGCAGCGCGTGGAAGACCTCCCGGTCCGCGGAGTTGTTGATCGACCCCGAGCGGCCGTCGGCGCCGGTCGCGGCGCCGTCGACGGTGCTGACCATGTTGACCCGCAGCCACGGCGTGCGCGGCGGCGCGTAGAGCTCGGCCAGGCACGGCGACCCCGCGACGGGGCGGTCGTCGTCGGGCTGGGCGTCGTCGAGCTGGGCGTCGGGCCGGCCGGAGATCAGGACGCGCACTGCCAGCGCACCACCCAGTACTGCACGCCGAACGGGTCGCCGGCCCAGGCGATCTCGCCCACGTACCGCCCATCGACCGTGTGCCCGAGCGCCCGCAGGGCAGGCACGCCGCCGGCCAGCAACTGCGCGCCGAGCTCCTCGTCGAGCTCGCGCAGGGCGGCCAGGTCGGCCTCGGCCAGCGCCGCACCGATGGCCTCGTCGAAGGCGAACGCCCGCTCGTCGAGGTGGCCGGGCGCCTTCTCCCCGCGGCGCGCGGAGCCGTCGGCCACCACCAGCACCTCGGCGGCGGAGACGTCGGGCAGCGTGCCGGGCTGGGTGGCCTCGACGATCTCGCCGGCGTAGCCCGCCTCGGCCAGCAGCGAGCGCGCGATCCGCAGCGACAGCGGCTCGCGCACTCCGCGCGCGACGTTGCCCGCGTCGGCGGCGGCGCCGAGCACCACCACCCGCGAGACGCCCTGCCCGGTCAGCCAGCCGACCGCGTCCAGGGCGGCCGCGCGCATCTCGGCGACCGGGTCGAGCTGGCCGGCGTACGTCGCGAGCAGGGCCGGCGCGGACGGCACCACCACCACGCGCCCGCTCATGCCAGGCCCCGGATCGCGCGGGTGGGCGGCCGGCGCCCGGCGATGGTCCACACCATGTCGACGGTCTGCCGGGTCTCGGTGACCTCGTGCACCCGGTAGATCCGGGCCCCGGCCAACGCGCAGACGGCGGTCGCCGCGAGCGTGCCGGTGAGCCGCTCGCCGACCGGCAGGTCGAGGCTCTCGCCGACGAAGTCCTTGTTGGACAGCGACACCAGCACCGGCCAGCCGGTGGCCACCATCTCCCCCAGCCGGCGGGTGATCTCCAGGGAGTGGAAAGTGTTCTTGCCGAAGTCGTGGGCGGGGTCGATCACCACGCTGTCGGGGCAGACCCCGGCCGCGATCGCACGCTCGGCGTAACCCACGGTGTCCGCGATCGCCGCGGCGACCACGTCGTCGTACTCCATCCGGTGCGGGCGGGTGCGCGGGGTGACGCCGCCGGTGTGGGTGCAGATGAGCGCGGCGCCGTGCTCGGCGGCGACGTCGACGAGCTCGGGGTCGGCGCCGCCCCAGGCGTCGTTGAGCACGTCGGCGCCGGCCTCGCAGACCGCGCGCCCCACCGACGCGCGCCAGGTGTCCACCGAGATCACCAGGCGGGGGTAGGCCTCGCGGACCCGGGCGACGAAGTCCACCACTCGGGCGCGCTCCTCGGCCTCGTCGATCTCGACGCCGGGGGCGGCCTTGATCCCGCCGATGTCGACGATCTCGGCGCCCTGGGCGACCACGTGCGCGATCCGGTCGAAGGCCTTGTCCTCGGCCCAGGTGGCGCCCTTGTCGTAGAACGAGTCGGGGGTTCGGTTGACGATCGCCATCATCAGCGTGGCGTCGTCGGCGAACTCGTGGCGGCCCAGCCGGAGCGTCATCGCGCCGCCCCCGCCGCCGGCGTACCCCCGGGCCCCGAGGCGCCGGGCGCCGACCCGGTCGCGTGCCCGAGCGATCCGGTCGCCGCGCCCCCCGATCCCTGGGTCGTGTGCCCCAGAGCGCGCTGCGCCGCGTCGTCAGACACACGACCGGCCGCCGCGGCGTCGCCTCCCTGGGTCGTGTGCCTGGGAGCGCGCTCCGCCGCGTCGTGGGGCACACGACCCCCCGCAGGCGCACCCCCCGCAGGCGCACTCCCACCGGGCAGGGCGGCGGCCGGCGGGCGCTCGCCGGTGCCGACGTCGCGCACCAGCGGCGCGATGGCGCCGTCCTCGCTGGAGCGGGCGTGCCCGAACTGCTGCAGCAACACGGTGTTCGGCCCGGGGGCGCCGGCGCGACGCTGCGCGGCGGCGATGATCTGGGTGGCCATCGCGCCGAGGTCGCGCAGCGCCTGGTGGCGGTGCGCGCGCCGGCCGAGGTCGACCTGGGCGATCGCGTCGAGGCCGTGGCTGCGCAGGGTGTCGATCAGCGCGGCCAGCTCCACGGCGTACCCGGTGGGCACGTGCAGCGACTCGAACAGCGAGCGCCGCACCGCCCACTCCCCGGCCAGCGGCTGCACCAGCCCGGCCAGCTCGGGGAAGAGCAGCGCGATCAGCGGCCGGGCGACGAGCTCGGTGACCCGCCCCCCCTCGTACGCCGCCGAGTCGGGCGCCAGCGTGCCGTTCTCCAGCATCGGCCGCTCGTAGAACCCCTTGACCAGCGCCACCTCCGGCGAGCTCAGCAGCGGCCCGAGCAGCCCCGGCACGAAGTGGGAGTCCCAGTCGAGGAGGTCGGCGTCCATGAAGACCAGCACGTCGCCGCGGGTCACGAACAGCGACTTCCACATCGCCTCGCCCTTGCCCGGCATCCAGCCGAGGTCGGGGCGGATCTCCGAGGCGCGGTGCACGACCGCGCCGGCGTCGGTGGCCACCGCGTAGGTGTCGTCGGTGGAGTCGGAGTCGATGACCACGATCTCGTCGAGCAGCCCGACGGTGTCCAGGAGCCGCTCGCGGACCCGGGTCACCACGTCACCGACGGTCGCGGCCTCGTTGCGCGCCGGCACCACCAGGCTGACCCGGGTGTCGGCCTTGGCCAGCAGCAGGTCCTCCAGGGACCAGTCCTGCCAGCGATGGGTGCGCCGCGCGAACCAGTCCTCACTCACTCCTGCACCCTAGCCAGTGGGGCCCATCGACCCCGCCCACCCCTCGCCCCGGGCCTCAGAAGACGCTGTACCCGCCGTCGATGACCACGGTGCTGCCGCTCTGGTACGACGAGGCGTCGCTGGCGAGGTAGACCGCGATGCCGGCGAAGTCCTCGGGGCGCCCCCAGCGCCCGGCCGGCACCCGGGTCAGCACCCGGTCGGCGAAGGCCTCGGAGTCCTGGGCCGCGACGGTCATGTCGGTGGCGATCCAGCCCGGCAGCACGGCGTTGACCCGGATCCCGGAGCGGCCGAGCTCGACGGCGCAGGAGCGCACCAGCGCGGTCAGCGCCGCCTTCGTCGCGCCGTAGGCGTGGTTGCGGCCGGCGCCCTCGATCGCGGCCAGGCTCGCCACCGCGATGATCGACCCGCCGCGGCGACCGCCGGCCGCGGCCTGCTCGCTCATCACCGCGGCGGCCTCGCGCATCGTGAAGAAGGCGCCGTCGAGGTTGGTGGCCAGCGTGGTGCGGTAGTCCTCGGTGCTCGCGTCGACCAGCTTGGCCAGCGGCAGCCCGATGCCGGCGTTGACCACCACGACGTCCAGGGAGCCCAGCGCCGCGGCCGCCTCGCGCATGCCGTCGCGGACCTCCTGCTCCACCGAGACGTCGACGCGCTGGGCTCGGGCGCGGGCGCCCTGATCGGCCAGCTCCTCCGCGGCCGAGCGGACCTTGGCCTCGGTGCGCCCCCACAGCGAGACCCCGGCACCGGCGCCGGCCAGCCCGCGCGCCATCGCCAGCCCGATGCCGGACCCTCCCCCGGTGACCACGGCGCCGCGTCCGGTCAGGTCGAACAGCTCACTGGTCATCCGGGGGCCTCCCCTGTGGCGGTGGCGGTGTGTACGGCGCGCAGGCGCCGGACGAGCTCCGGCGACGCGCCCACGGTCTGGGCCGCGATCTCGGTGTAGCGGTGGGCCAGCGCCGCCGGGGAGACCTGGCCCTCGGGGTGGTACCAGACGGCGATCGACTGGATCATCCCGACCAGCGCACGGACGCTGTCGCGCGCCGAGCGCACATCGAAGACGCCGGCGTCCGCGCCCGACTGCACCACGTCCACCAGCAGCTGCTCCAGCGCGCGACGGCGTTCGACGTACACCGCGCGGCGCTCCGGGCTCAGCGAACGGATCTCGCTGTCCAGGCCGGCCAGCTTGGTGCTGTGCGCCATGTAGCGCACCAGCGCCTCGACCAGGTTCAGGAACCGCTGCTCGGGGTCCGCGCCGGCGTCGGCGACGGCCGCCTGGCACAGCGCGCAGAGCCGCTCGATGGAGGCCATCTGCAGGGTGTGCAGGACGTCCTCCTTGTTGGCGTGGTGGTAGTAGAGCGCCGGGACGGTGACCCCCACCCGGCGCGCGATCTCGCGCACGGTGGTGCCGTGGTAGCCGTGCTCGTCGAACGCGTCCAGCGCGGCGAGCAGGATCGGGCTGAGCTCGAGCTGCGCCGAGGAGCGCCAGGCGCCGTGCCGCAGCGACGCGTCGATCCCGCTCACGGGCGGTGCCCGACGATGCCCAGCGCGAACCGGACGTACTGTTGGGCGATCTCCTCGGGGGTCAGCGGCCCGCCCGAGCGGTACCAGTTCGCCACCGAGACGCACAGGGTCACCACCGCGCGCGCCGCCTCGTGGGGCGTCGGGGTGCGGAAGACGCCCTCCTTGACCCCGATCTCGACCTCGTCGTCGAAGAGCTGCTGCTGGGCGGTGCGCAGCGCGGCGTGGCGGCGCCGCTCACGCGGCGCCAGGCTGCGCAGCTCGCTGGTCCCCAGGAAGGCCAGCTCGCGGCGGTGGGCGTGGAAGAGCGTCAGGGCCTCGACCAGCAGCGAGAACCGCTCGACGGTGTCGCCGCCCTCGGCGCGGGCGGCCTCGCTGCGGGCCAGCAGCTCCTCCATCGCGCGCTCGAAGAGGGTGTTCAGCATCGCCTGCTTGCTCGGGTAGTAGTGGTAGAGCCCGGGCACCGACAGTCCGCAGCGCCGGGCGATGTCGCGCACCGACGCCCCGTGGTAGCCGGTCATCGTGAACGACTGCAGCGCCGCCTGCAGCGCGGGGTCGATGTCCAGCGGCGGGAAGGAGCGCCAGTCCTGCGGGTCGGCGGCCACGTGCTCGCCCACGCCCTGCCCGGCCAGCTCCGGTGAGAGCTCGGCGGGGTCGACCTCGAGAGCCCGGGCGAGCTGGACCACGCGGGCCGGGCGGACCCCGGCCTTGCCGGTCTCGATCTGGCTCAGCGTCGCGGCACTCAGGCCCGCGACCTCGGCGAGCCCGCGCAGGCTCAGCCCCTTCGCCTGACGCATCGAGCGCAGCACCGGCCCGACCTCCGGGCCCAGCTTGTCCTCGCGCAGCACGCCGACTCCTTCGCACGTCGATCGGCACCGAAGGCCGATTCCGGTGAACCCTACAAGAGGTTTAGAGGTTCGATCGCTCACTTGGTCAACAAGGCCACACGCCGGATTCTCTGCCGTAGACAGCGAGTGAACTTCGCCACTAACCTAGCGCTCACTCTGAAACTCTAAACACTGTTTCCGTCGCACGCACCCACTCACGGCACTGAAGGGCTTCGCCATGGACTTCGCGCTCCCGGACGGGATCCAGGACTTCCTCGATGAGATCGACGCCTTCATCGACAAGGAGATCGCTCCGCTCGAGCAGGAGCACGTCCAGTACTTCGACCACCGCCGCGAGTGGGCGCGCACCGACTGGGAGGCCGGCGGCACCCCGGCCCAGGCCTGGGAGGACCTGCTGGCCGAGATGCGCCGCCGCGCCGACGCCGCGGGCTTCCTGCGTTGGGCGCTGCCCGAGGACCTCGGCGGCCGCGGCGCCTCCAACCTGGAGCTGGCGATCGTCCGCGAGCACCTGGCCCACCGTGGCCTGGGGCTGCACAACGACCTGCAGAACGAGTCCTCGATCGTCGCGAACCTGCCGTTCGTGCACATCGTGCGCGACTTCGGTACGGCGCAGCAGCGCGCGGAGCTGCTCGAGCAGATGATCACCGGCGAGGCCATGGTCGCCTTCGCGCTCACCGAGCCCGAGCACGGCAGCGACGCCACCTGGATGGAGACCCGGGCGGTGCGCGCGGGCGACGAGTGGGTCATCGACGGCGCCAAGCGCTGGAACTCCGGGGTCCACCACGCCACCCACGACGTGGTCTTCGCCCGCACCAGCGGCAAGGACGGCGACGCGCTCGGGATCACCGCGTTCGTGGTCCCGATGGACACCCCCGGCATCGAGGTGACCAGCTACGACTGGACCTTCAACATGCCCACCGACCACGCCAACGTCGCCGTGCGCGGGGTCCGGGTCCCGCACTCGGCGATCCTCGGCGAGGAGGGGCGTGGGCTGATGATCGCCCAGCACTTCCTGCACGAGAACCGGATCCGTCAGGCCGCCTCCAGCCTCGGGGCGGCGCAGTACTGCATCGACCGGGCCGTGGAGCGGGCCCGCACCCGGGTCACCTTCGGTGAGCCGCTGGCCCGCCGCCAGGCGGTGCAGTGGCCGCTGGTCGAGCTGCACACCGAGGCCGAGATGGTGCGCGGGCTGGTCCGCAAGGCCGCCTGGACGCTCGACCGGGCCGGCGACCCGACCGAGGTCAGCGAGTACGTGTCGATGGCCAACTACCGGGCGAACCGGCTGGTCTGCGAGGCGGCCGACCGGGCGATGCAGGTCTTCGGCGGCGAGGGCTACTCGCGCAACCAGCCCTTCGAGCACATCTACCGCCACCACCGGCGCTACCGGATCACCGAGGGCGCCGAGGAGATCCAGATCCGCAAGGTGGCCGGCACCCTGTTCGGGTTCACCGGGCGCCGTCGCGAGCAGCCGGCCTAGCCGCGCCGGCTCAGGCGGCGGCGCACCACCGCCGCCTGCTCCTCGGTCCCGATCAGCGAGGCGATCACCTCCTGCTCGGCCGCCAGCCCGGCCGCGAGGTCGACCCGCCCGGCCAGGCCGACCAGCCGCTTGATCCCGCGCGTCGCCGACCCGCTGTGCGCGGCGACCTCGGCGGCGAGCGCCGTCGCGGCCGCCAGTGGGTCCTCGGCGACCAGCGTGGCCAGCCCGAGCCGGAACGCCTCCTCCCCCGACACCGTCCGCCCGGTCAGCGCCAGCTCCAGGGCCCGGTCCCGGCCGACCAGCTCGGGCAGCAGCTGGGTGCCCATCATGTCCGGCACCAGCCCCCACTGGACCTCCATCAGCGCCAGCCGCGCGTCCGGCGCCACGATCCGGATGTCGGCGCCCAGCGCCAGCTGCAGCCCGCCGCCCAGCGCCACCCCGTGTACGGCGGCGATCACCGGCGCCTCGATCAGCGACCACACGTGGACGGCCTGCTGGGCGAGCGCCTCGGCAGCGCCCAGCGGCTCGCGGGCGGGCGGGGCCGGCCCGGAGCCGCCGTCCGCCATCAGCGCGAACTGCTCGAGGTCCAGCCCGGCGCAGAACGCCCGCCCGGCCCCGCTCAGCACCACCGCGCGGACGTCGTCGCTGCCGATCAGGGAGCTGCCGGTGGCGAGCAGCCCCTCGAACATCGCCGGGTCCAGCGCGTTCATCTTGTCCGGGCGGGTCAACCTCACCTGGGCGACGCCGTCGACGACCGTGCAGCCGACCCGGTCCTGCGCGTCGTACTCGTCGGGGCCGCTCATCAGCGCCGGCCGACCAGGTCGCGGCCGATGATCTGGCGCATGATCTCGTTGGTGCCGCCGTAGATCCGCTGCACCCGGGCGTCCTGGAAGGCACGCGCCACCGGGTACTCCAGCATGTAGCCGTAGCCGCCGTGCAGCTGCAGGCACTGGTCGACCAGCCTGCCCTGCACCTCGGTGGCCCACAGCTTGGCCTTGGCCGCGTCGACGGCGCCGAGGTCGCCCTCGTTGTAGGCCAGCAGCGCCTTGTCCACGAAGGCCCGGGTGACGTCCAGCTCGGTGGCCAGCTCGGCGAGCCGGAACCGGGTGTTCTGGAAGTCGGCGACCGGCTGGCCGAAGGCGCGCCGCTGCTGGGTGTAGTCCAGGGTGGCGGCGAGCACCGGCGCGCAGGCGGCCACCGAGCCGACCGCGATCGAGAGTCGCTCCAACGGCAGGTGCGCCATCAGCTGGCGGAGCCCGCCGCCCTCGGCGCCCAGCAGGTTCTGCTCGGGCACGAAGACCTCCTCGAAGAACAGCTCGGCGGTGTCCTGGGCCTGCAGCCCCACCTTGCGCAACTTGCGCCCCCGGGAGAACCCGGCCATCTCCCGCTCGACGACCAGCAGGCTGAAGCCGCGCGACCCCGCGTCGGGGTCGGTGCGCGCCACGACGATCACCAGGTCGGAGTGGATGCCGTTGGTGATGAACGTCTTGGCCCCGTTGACCAGCCAACCACCGTCCACCCGGGTGGCGCTGGTGCGGATGCCCTGCAGGTCGCTGCCGGTCCCGGGCTCGGTCATCGCGATCGCGCCGATCAGCTCCCCGGCGCCCATCCGCGGCAGCCAGCGGCGCTTCTGCTCCTCGGTGCCCAGGGCGGCCAGGTAGGGGATCGCGATGTCGTCCTGCAGCGAGAAGCCGGAGGCCAGCGAGCCGGCGAACACCTTGAACAGCTCCTCGAGCACCACCGCGCGGTAGCGGTAGTCGGCCCCGACGCCCGCGCCGCCGTACTCGGTGGGTGTGGAGAGACCGATCACGCCCTGCTTGCCGGCGGCCAGCCACACGTCGCGGTCGATGATCCCCTCCTCGTCCCACCGCTCCACGTGTGGCGCGACCTCGCGGGCCACGAACTCGGCGACGACGGCGCGGAAGGCCTCGTGGTCGGCGGTGTACAGGCCGCGCTTCATGGCTGCTCCTTCGTGCGGAGGATGGGTCCGGGGGCCGCCGAGGCCGCCACCGCGGGCGGGCGGTACGACGGCGCGGGCAGGCTGGCGAACAGGTCGGGGAGGTCGGCGGAGACGGTCAGCGGGAAGCGCGCCGGCCGCTTGTCCAAGAAGGCCGAGATGCCTTCGGCCGCGTCGTCGCTGGTGCCGCGCACGGCCAGGGCGTGGGTCTCGATCTCGTGCGCGACCATCGGGTGGTCGGCGCCCCACATCCGCCACAGCATCTGGCGCGAGAGCGCCACCGAGACCGGGGCGGTGTGCTCGGCGATCTCGCGGGCCAGCGCGTAGGCGACGTCGAGCAGCTCCGCGCGCGGGTGGAGGCTGCGCACCAGGCCGGCCGCCAGCGCCTCGGAGGCGGGGAACACCCGGCCGGTGAACACCCACTCCAGCGCCCGCTGCATCGGCACCACTCGCGGCAGGAACCACGACGAGCACGACTCGGGGACCAGCCCGCGCCTGTTGAAGACGAAGCCCATCTTGGCGTCGTCGGCGGCGAGGCGGATGTCGGCGGCCAGGGTCAGCGTGATCCCGACGCCCACGGCCGGCCCGTTGATGGCCGCGATCACCGGCTTGTCGAGCTCGAACATCCGCAGCACCACGCGGCCGCCGCCGTCGCGGCGCAGCGGCGCGGGGCCGTCGGCGTCGTCGGCTCCCCACTCCTCGAAGGCCGCGGCCCCGGCGCTCAGGTCCATCCCGGCGCAGAAGGCCCGCCCAGCGCCGGTGATCACCACGGCCCGGACCTCGTCGTCGCGGTCGCACGCGTCGAGGGCCTCGATCAGCTCGACCTCCATCCGGTCGGTGAAGGCGTTGAGGGCCTCGGGGCGGTCGAGCAGGATCGTCGCCACGCCGTCCGCGACGCTGAGCGTGATGTCCCGCCTGGTCGGGTGCGTCATGGCGTGCTCTCCTCTACTTCCTGGCGCTCGGCAGGGGCGGGGGTGGTGACGCTCGGGGCGGGGCCGGCGCCGGCGGAGCGGCTGCTCAGCGGGCCGCGCCGCCCGGGGATCCGCTCGACGACGGGGCGCAGCCCGGCGCGGACCAGGCCGGCGATGCCGAACGGCATCACGAACATGAAGACGATCAGCGAGACGCCGTAGACCAGGCTCGCCGCCGAGGCGTTCACGTCCGCGGTCCACTCCGGGACGTAGGTGATGAAGAAGGCCCCGAAGATGGCGCCGCTGATGGTGCCCAGGCCGCCGACGACGATCAGCGAGATGAACGCGATCGCCATCACCAGCCCGAACGAGTCCGGGCCGACGAACTGCACGACGTACACGTAGAGCACCCCGCCGACCCCGGTGTAGGCGGCACTGAGCGCGAAGACGGCCGTCTTGGTGCGCGAGCTGCGCACGCCGAGGGTCCGCGCCACGGTCTCGTTGTCGCGCACCGCCACCAGGGAGCGCCCGATCCGGCCGCTGGCCAGGCGGCGGGTGAGGATCCACCCGATCAGCACCGCGGCCAGGCACAGCAGGTAGACCCACTGGTCGCGGGCCAGGCCGGTCCACTCCGGCGGCTGCGCGGTGAACAGCGCGATCCCCTCCTGGCCCTGGGTGACGTCGTCGAGACGCTTGATCGCCGCCGGGGTGACGATGGCCAGCGCCAGGGTGACCAGCGCGAGCTGCAGGCCCTGCAGCCGCAGCGCCGGCAGCCCGAACAGGTAGCCGAGCACGAACGTCGCGACGACCGCGACCGGCAGCACCGCGAGGTAGTGCCAGCCCTCCTGGATCAGCACCGCCGCCACGTAGGCGCCGGTGGCGAAGAAGGCGCTGTGACCCAGCGAGATCTGCCCGTTGAAGCCGGTGAGCAGGTTGAGGCCCATCCCGACGATGGCGTAGATCATCACCATGCTGAGGTCGAAGTTGACGTACGGCGCGGAGTTGAACGGCACCATCGCCGCTGCGCCGGCCACCGCGACGAAGACCGCCACCCTCAGCCAGATCGGCGCGTCCAGCACCGCCTGCGCCTGGCGCAGGGCCAGCGCCCGGTCCGCCAGTGCGCGGATCCCGCTGGGAGCACCGATCTTGACCATGCTCATACGCGTGCCACCGTCCTCGATCCGAAGAGACCCTCGGGCTTGAACAGCAGCACGGCCATGATGATCGCCAGCGCCACCGCCTGCTTGAAGTCGTTGCCGATCGCGTCGACGTAGGTGCCGGCGAGGTTCTCCAGCACGCCGACGATCAGCCCGCCGACCAGTGCCCCCACCGGGCTGTCGAAGCCGCCGAGCGTGGCCGCGGCGAACGCGTAGAGCAGCATCGCGGCCATCATGTTGGGCTGTAGGAACAGCTGCGGGGCGGCCAGCGCGCCCACCAGCGCGCCGATGGCACCGGCCAGGCCCCAGCCGAGCATCAGCATCCGCCCCACCGGGATCCCCGCGAGCCGCGCCGACTCGGGGTTGCTGGCCGCCGCGCGCATCTCCAGGCCCAGCCGGGTGCGCTGGAAGAGCCAGTACAGGAGGCCGGCGACGACCGCGACGGCGAGGACGATGCCCAGCGCCTGGCGCGACATCGCGGCCGGGCCGAGGTCGACCGAGCCCTCCCCGAAGGTGGGCGGGACCGCCTTGGTCAGGTAGCCCCAGATCCATCCCGCGCCGCTGGTGAGGACCAGCATCAGGCCGAGCGTGACGATGATCAGCGACAGGTGCGCCGACGCCGTGGTGCCGAAGGGCCGGATCAGCACCCGCTCGACCAGGGCGCCGAAGGCGAACGCGATCCCCATCGAGATCAGGATCGCCACGAGCAGGGGCACTCCCCAGGTCCACAGCTGCCAGGTGAGGAACGCGGCGAACATCGCCATCTCGCCCTGGGCGAAGTTGACGATCCCGGAGGCGCGGTAGACGAGCACGACGCTCAGGGCCAGCGCGCCGTACAACGCCCCGGAGGCGATGCCGTCGAGCAGTTGTTGCACGAACAGGTCCATCATCGCTCCTCAGTAGCCGAGATAGGCACGGCGGATCTCGTCGTTGTCGCGCAGGTCCTCGGCCCGGCCGGACGAGACCACCCGGCCCGCCTCCAGCACCACGGCGGTGCTGCCGATGTCGAGGGCGAGGTGGGCGTTCTGCTCGACGACGAGCATCGCGGTCCCGGTCTCGGCGTTGATCTGGGCGAGTGAGTCGAACAGCTGACGGGTGGTGTTGGGCGCCAGGCCCAGCGACGGCTCGTCGAGCAGCAGCAGCCGCGGGGAGGGCATCAGGGCCCGGGCGATGGCGAGCATCTGCTGCTCCCCGCCGCTGAGGCTGCCGGCCTGCTGGGTCGCGCGGTCCCCCAGCCGCGGGAAGATCGAGTACCAGCGCTCGATGTGGGAGCGCTCCTCGCGGTCGCGGCGCAGGTGCGCCCCGATCCGGAGGTTCTCCTCGACGCTCATGTCGCTGAAGGTGCCGCGCCCCTGCGGCACGTGGGCGATGCCCAGCGCGGCGATCCGCTCGCTGGAGCGCCCCAGCAGCTCATGCCCGTCGAAGGTGGCCCGGCCGCTGCCCTTGATGATCCCCGACAGCGCCCGCAGCAGCGTGGTCTTCCCGGCGCCGTTGGCGCCCAGCACCACCACCACCTGATCCTTCTCGACGCTCAGGGTGACCTCGTGCAGGACCCGGACCGGGCCGTAGCCCGCGACCAGCCCGTCCACCTCGAGCAGGCTCATGCCGCGCCGCCCAGGTAGGCCTCGATGACCTGCGGGTCGGCGCGCACCACGTCGGGTGGGCCGTCGGCGATCTTGCGGCCCAGGTTGAGCACGACCACCTGGTCGGAGGCGCGCATCACCATCGCCATGTGGTGCTCGACCAGCAGCACCGAGAGCCCGCGCTCGTCACAGAGCCGGCGGATGGTGTCGGCGAGCTCGATCACCTCGGAGTGGATCAGCCCGTTGGCCGGCTCGTCGAGCATCAGCAGCTCCGGCTCGGCCATCAGCGCGCGGGCCAGCTCGACCCGCTTGAGGGTGCCGTAGGGCAACCCGGCCGCCAGCCTGCCGGCCACCGAGGTCAGCCCCAGCTCCGCGAGCAGCTCGCGGGCCCGGGCCACCTCGGCGCGTTCCTCGCGGGCCACGCCGAGCCAGCCCAGGGCGGTCGCCCACATGCCCGAGCGGGTCCGGTGGTAGCCCCCGGCCAGCACGTTCTCCAACACCGTCATCGACCCGAACAGGCCCAGGTTCTGGAAGGTCCGGGCGATGCCCACCGAGGCGATCTGCTCGGTGCGCAGCCGGAGCAGGTCGACGCCGGCCAGCGCGATCTCCCCCGACTCGGGCTCGTAGAGCCGGCTGATGCAGTTGAACAGCGTGGTCTTCCCGGCCCCGTTGGGCCCGATCAGCCCGCAGACCTCGCCCTTGGCCAGGTCGAACGACGGCCCGTCCAGAGCCACCACTCCGCCGAAGCGCAGGCGCACGTCGCGCACGGTGAGGAACGGCTCGCCGGCAGCCACGCTCGGGATGGGCATCGGGTCACTCCCGCTCGAGGACGTCGCCCTCGAGCTGCCAGGTGGTGCCGTCGAAGGTCATCATCTGCACCTGGGTGGTGAAGAACGGGTAGTCCTCGGTGGTGGAGGCCTTCACGTCGGGAAGGTGCAGGTCGCCCTGCGCGCCCGAGAGGCTCTGCGCCGAGGCGAGCATGTCCTCACGGGTGCAGCCGTCCATGCCCTCCAACACGGCCTCCATCAGCTGGGCGCTGGTGTAGCCGGTGGCTCCGACCGAGTCGGCGGCGTCGACGTCGCCGCTGTGCTTCTCGGCGAAGGCCTGCCAGGCCTGCATCCCCTCGTCGTCCTTCCAGTTCGGGGCGGAGACGTCCTTGAGCCAGGTGAAGGAGACCGCGTCCGTCGCCCCGGCGCCGGCCGGCTGCATGATGTTCTGGGCGTGGTTGGTGCCGGAGGTGATCATCTTCAGCGGCTTCCAGCCGAGCTCGTCGGCCTTCTTCAGCGACTGGGTCATGAACGTGCCGGTGGCGTAGTTGAGCCAGACGTCGGCCCCGGACTTGGCCAGGTTGACCACCTGGGAGTCGGCGGTGCCGCCGGACTGCTCGTAGGCCTGGGAGGCGACGATCTCGGCGTCGGTGCCCTCGAACTCCTCCTCGAAGTTCTCCAGCATCCCCTTGCCGAAGCCGTCGTTCTGGTAGAGCACCGCCACCTTCGCCTGCGGGTTCTTGGCCAGCACGTAGTCGGCCATCACCTGGGCCTCGAACTCGTACTGCGGCAGGAACCCCATCGACCAGTTCTCCTCCTGATCGAGGAACTCGTCGGTGCCGGTCATCGCGAACAGGTTGGGCACCCCCGCGCCGGCCACGAACTCGCCGATGGCGAGGTTGGGCGAGGTGCCCAGCACGTTCATCAGCGCGAAGACCTGGTCCTGCTCGACCAGGGTGCGGGTGTTGCTGACGGTGCGCGCCGGGTCGTAGGCGTCGTCGAGCGCCTTGTACTCGATCTCGCGGGTGACCCCGTCGCCCATCTTCACACCGCCCTCGGCGTTGAGGTCGTCGAAGTAGGCCTCGCTGGCCCGCGCGATCGCGCCGTACACGGCGCCGGCACCGGACATCGGGATGCTCGTGCCGATCTTGATGCTGTCGTCGGTGATGCCCGGGGAGCAGTCCCCGCTGGCACTGGTCTCGTCGTCCCGGCCGCCGCAGCCGGAGAGGACGAGCGCTGCGCAGGCAAGCGCGGCGAGCGCGCGATGGCGGTGGTTCATGGTCAGCCTCCAGGGGTTGCGCCCGGTCCGCACCCAGCCTCGACACGAACTGCTGTCGTTCACTGATTACCGAGCGATCGCTTGAAAGCGAACACGCCAGAGGGGTGAGAAGTCAATGACTTGACGGCAAATGGTGTGACCGAGTTCACTCTCTAGTGCGTCAAATCAGTTTAGAAGTACGAGCGACCGCTCGCTCACCGATATACGACCGGCCCGATCCGCCCCGCAGCCCGGGCGTTGTGGAAGGAGACCCGCGTGGACGAGCAGAGCGCCCTCGAGGGCATGCTCACCGCCCTGGTCGGGGACCTCTTCGGCGGCGACCACACGCCGGCCGGCCTGGGCCGGGTCGCCGGCGGGGCGAGTCGCCAGACCTGGGCCTTCGAGGTGCACGGGCCCGGCGGCGAGCGGCGTCAGCTGATCCTGCGCCGGGACCCGCCCTCCGAGCCGCGCCCCGAGGAGATGGCACGCGAGGCCGCCGCCCTGCGGGCCGCCCGGCGCCACGGCGTCCCAGGCCCCGACCTGATCGACTTCTCGGCCGATCCGCACCGGCTCGGCGCCCCCTACCTGCTGATGACGTTCGTGCCCGGCGAGACCTTCGCGCGCCGCATCCTGCGCGACGAGCGCTACGCCCGAGCCCGAGAGGTGCTCGCCTCCGACCTCGGCGCCGCGGCCGCGCGCATCCACCGGGTCCCGCTCGCCGAGGTCCCGCAGATCCCGCGGCTCGACGTCCTCGAGGAGCTGCGCGCCAAGTACGACGCGACCGCCGTGGTGCGCCCGGTCCTCGAGCTGGCGCTGCGCTGGCTGGAGCGGCATCGCCCCCCGCTCACCGAGGCGCCCGTGCTGGTGCACGGCGACTTCCGGCTGGGCAACGTGATCGTCGACGAGACCGGCCTGGCCGCGGTGCTGGACTGGGAGCTGGTCCACATCGGCGACCCGATGGAGGACCTCGGCTACCTGTGCATCAGGGCGTGGCGCTTCGGCGGGCCCCGCCCGGTGGCGGGCGTCGGCGACTTCTCCCAGCTCTTCGACGCCTACACCGCGGTGAGCGGGCACCGACCCGACCCGGAGGTCGTGCACTGGTGGCAGGTGGCCGGCACGCTCTCGTGGGCCGTGGGCTGCCTGGTCCAGGCCGGGCGACACTTCTCCGGCACCACCCGGTCCGTGGAGCTCGCCGCGATCGGGCGCCGGGTCGCCGAGCAGGAGTTCGACCTGCTGAACATGCTGCACGGCCGGGTGCCCGTGCGCCCCCCGATCGCGCTCTCGGGAGGGATGCCCTGATGCTGCACACCTACCCCGACGCCACGCAGATCGTCGTCGCCGTGCGGGAGTTCCTCGAGCACGAGGTGATGCCGGCGACCGACGCCGGCGTCTCCTTCCAGGCCCGGGTCGCGGCCAACCTGCTGCGCACGCTGGAGCGCGAGCTGGCGCTGGCGCCGCAGACCGAGGAGCGCTACGCCCGCCTGCTCGCCGGGCTGGGAGCCGAGGACGAGGCCGAGCTGGGCCGGCGGATCCGGGCCGGGGAGCTGGATGCCGACGACGTACGGCTGCTCGACGCGCTGCGCACCATCACCGCGGACCGGCTCGCGGTCGCCAACCCCACGTACCTCTCCGACGACGTCGACGACGACCCGCGCTCCAGCGGTCGATGACCCGCCCACCCCACAGGGAGCCCCCGATGGACACCAGCACCGTCAGCAACCACCCCAGCCAGCCCCTCACCTGGGTGCACCAAGTGACCAAGCACGCGCAGACGCAGCCCACCCGCGCCGCGCTGCGCTTCCGTGGCCAGAGCACGACGTGGGCCCTGCTCGAGGAGCGCTCCCGGCGCCTCTCCTCGGCGCTGGAGCAGCGCGGCGTCGGCGCCGGCGACCGGGTGCTGGTGCTGCTGACCAACCGCCCGGAGTTCGTCGAGGCGCTGGTGGCGATCAACAGGCTCGGCGCGGTCGCGGTGCCGGTGAACTTCCGGCTGGTAGCCGCCGAGGTCGCCTTCCTGGCCGAGAACTCCGGGGCCTGCGCGGTCGTGGTCGAGCAGGCGCTGGCGCCGCTGGTGGCCGAGGTGCGCCGGGCCCGCCCCGGCGGCCTGCCCTGCCTGGTCGCCGGCGAGGAGGTGAGCGGCGCCGGACCCGGCGCGGAGGGCTACGAGGATGCGCTCGCCGCGGCGCAGCCCCACCCCGCGGCCGGCCCCGAGGACCTCGACGCGCTGGCGCTGATCATGTACACCTCCGGCACCACCGGGCTGCCCAAGGGCGCGATGCTGACCTACCAGAACCTGCTCGGCCAGACGATCACGCTGGTGCAGGCCTTCCAGCTGCACGGCGGCGACGAGATCGGCCTGGTCACCTCGCCGATGTTCCACATCGCCGCGGTCGGCGCGCTGCTCCCCCAGCTGGTGCTCGGCTTCACCACCGTGATCACCCCCACCGGCGCGTTCGACCCCGAGGCGTTCCTCGACCTGGTCGAGTCCGAGGGCGCCACCAGCGCCTTCCTGGTGCCGACCCAGTGGCAGGCGGTCGCGGCCAGCCCCACCATCCCCCGCCGCGACATCCGGCTGCGCAGCATGGCCTGGGGCGCGGCGCCGGCCACCCCGGCGGTGCTGCGGGCGATGGAGGCGGCCTTCCCCGGCGTGCCCAACGTGTGCACGTTCGGCCAGACCGAGATGTCGCCGATCACCACCGTGCTGCCCGGGGAGGACGCGATCCGCAAGATCGGCTCGATCGGCAAGCCGGTGCCGCTGGTCGCGGTGCGGGTGGTGGACCCGCAGATGAACGACGTGGCCCAGGGCGAGATCGGCGAGATCGTCTACCGCGGACCCCAGACGATGCGCGGCTACTGGGACAACCCGCGCGCCACCGAGGAGGCCTTCCGCGGCGGCTGGTTCCACTCCGGCGACCTGGTCCGCGTCGACGAGGACGGCTTCTTCTACGTCGTCGACCGGCTCAAGGACATGATCATCTCCGGCGGGGAGAACATCTACAGCGCCGAGGTGGAGGCGGTCATCGCCGACCACCCCAAGGTCCTGGAGGTGGCCCTGGTGGGCAGCCCGCACCCCAAGTGGGGCGAGACCCCGGTGGCGGTGGTGGTGCCGCGCGACCCCGCCGACGCGCCCACCGAGGACGACATCATCGCGTTCTGCGCGGACCGACTCGCGTCGTACAAGAAGCCGACGCGGGTGGTGGTGCTCGGCGAGATGCCGCGCAACGCCTCGGGCAAGATCCTGAAGAGCCCGCTGCGCGAGATGGTCCGCGACGAGGCCGCGGTGGGCAGCTGAGATGGAGGTCTCCACGCACGGACTGGGCCGCGAGCTCTCCGAGGACGGCGTGCTCCACCTGCGCCTGCACCGTCCCGACAGCCTGAACGCGGTGACCACCGCGCTGCTCGAGGAGCTCGCCACCGCGCTCGGCGACGTCGGCGCACTCGGCAGCGGGCCGGGCGTCCGGGCGGTGCTGCTCTCCGGGGCCGGGCGCGGGTTCTGCTCGGGCGCCGACCTCTCCGGCACCGACGAGCCGGTGTCGGTCGAGGCCGCCAACGCGGCGGTGCGGGCGCTGCGCGACGCGCCGGTGCCGGTGGTGGCGGCGGTGCACGGCCCGGCCGCGGGGGTCGGCTGCTCGCTGGCGCTGGCCTGCGACCTGGTGGTCATGGGCGCCTCGGCGTACCTGATGCTCGCCTTCACCCGGATCGGGCTGATGCCCGACGGCGGCGCGACCGCGCTGGTGGCCGCCTCGGCCGGGCGGGCCCGGGCGCTGCGGATGGCGCTGCTGGCCGAGCCGATCCCCGCCGCGGACGCGCTGGCGTGGGGCCTGGTGGCGAGCGTCAGCGACGACGACCGGCTACTGGCCGACGCCACGTCGCTCGCCGCGCGGCTGGCGCACGGACCGACCCGCGCCTATGCGCTGACCAAGGCCGCCATCAACGCCAGCAGCCTCTCCGAGCTCGAAGGCGCGCTGGCGCGCGAGGCGGCCGGGCAGTCGGTGCTGGCCGGCACCGCCGACTTCGCCGAGGGCGTCACCGCCTTCCTGGAGCGGCGGGAGCCGGTGTTCGAGCGCTGAGCCAGCCCCGGCAGCGCTCAGCCCCGGTACCGCTCAGGACAGGCAGCGCTCCAGGAACTGTGCGGTCCGGGCCTGGGCCCGGCGCGTCATCTCCATGTCGTACGCCGTGAACCCGTGCCCGCAGTCGGGGTAGACCGCGAGCTCGGCCTCCCGCTCGTAGGCCGCCCACCGACCGGCCAGGAAGAGCGTGTCGTCGAGCAGCTCGTCGGCGGTGCCCACGGTGAACAGGGCCGGCGGCATCTCGTGCAGGTCGGCGTAGAGCGGGGAGTACTCGCCGGTGCGCAGCTCCTCGGCGCTGCGGTCGGGGACGTAGAGCTCGAAGGGCAGCGCGCCGAGCGCGTCGTCGGCCACCGCGGAGGGGACGGCTCCGCGCATGCTGGGGGTGCGGGTCAGGTCGTAGACGCCGTAGGACAGATTCGCACCGGCGACCTCGCCGACCCGCCCGAGGTCGCGCAGCCGGAGCAGCGCGCTCACCGCCAGCGTCGCGCCCGCCGACTCGCCGCCGATCAGCACCGGGCCCGGCCCGGTCTCGTCGAGCACGTCGAGGAGCACCGCGAGGCAGTCGTCGGGGCCGGCCGGGAAGGGATGCTCGGGCGCGAGCCGATAGTCCACCGACACCACGCGGACGGCGTGGGTGCGGCACAGCCTCTCGTTGGAGAGATCGTTCATCCGGGGGCTGCCGAGGAAGAACCCGCCGCCGTGCACGTGCAGGTAGGTCCCCCGGGCCGGCGTCTCGGGCTCGAACACGCGACAAGGCACGCCGGCTCGCTCGACGTCGACCCCGTGCGGCGACTCCACCTCCGTGTGCCGGTAGGCCGCGCGCATCGCCAGCGCCCGCTCGAGCGGGTCGGTCAGCGGCGAGCGGTTCGCGGCGAAGTAGGCCTTCATCCGTTCGGCGACCTCGCGCGCCTCCGGTCGCAGCGTGTCGAGCTCGGCAGGCCACAGGGAGGTCATGGCTCGGAACCTAGCGGAGGCGGGCGACCGCGCGCAGCGAGTCCAGCACGTAGTCGGGGTCGAGCATCACCTGCTGCCAGCTGAACCGGAGCACGGTCCAGCCCGCCAGCACGAAGGCGGTGTAGCGCCAGCAATCGCGCTCGTGGGCGTCCTTGCCGGTGTGGAACTCCCACGAGTCCGCCTCGAGGATGACCCGCCGCCCGGGATCCGCGAGGTCGGGGTGGAGCACCCTGCCCCCGGCGGTCACCGGCAGCTGCGGCACCACCGCCAGCCCCGCCTCGAGGGCCAGGGCCCGCAGCACCGACTCGAACGCGTTGGCCGCGCGGCCGTCGGCCGTCGCCGCCACCAGCCGCACGGCCGCCGCCCCCTTCCCGCGCACCCGCTGCGCCGCCCGCACCAGGGAGGCCGCCTCGACGTCCCCGCTGCGCAGCGCCGAGTCGGCCACCGCCAGCGCCGGGCCGAACGGCAGCGCGCGGCCGCAGTCGAGGACCGTGCGCAGCTTGGACGTGACCAGCCCGCTCTCCTCGGCCAGGTCGGCGTAGTGCAGGTGGACGCCCCTTCTGCTCTTGCGGGCGGCGTTGCGGGGCACGGTGACCCAGGGCGTCGACGGACGGAACGCGAGCTGCCACTCGTGGGCCTGGGCCGCGCTGAGGTGGGACACCACACCGTGCAGCTCGGCGGCCTTGCGCAGCGCCCGGTCGATGTCCGGCAGCCCGTAGCGGTTGCGCGTCAGCCGCTTGATCTGCCCGCGCGCGACCGCCGTGCGCAGCCGACGGACCGTGGTCAGCCGCAGCAGCCGGGCCCGGGTCGCCACGCCGCCGAGCCGGATCAGCGCGTCGACCGGGTCCAGGGCGGTGACCCACTCGCCCTCGATCGTCGACTCGGCGGTGGCGGACATGCGGCTCAGCCTGCCGGGGATCGGCCGTCGGCCGCTGGACTCCTCCACAGGCGACCGTTCGGAAGGAAAACGCGAGGGCCTCCACGCCTGAGGCAGGCCCGAGGGCGCTGCGTTTTCCTTCTGAACGGTCGCTCCCGCCCACGGCGTAACCTGCGAAGGCCCCCGATCACCCGAGGAACCACCATCACCCCCGACTCCACCCGCCCCGACCACTCCCCCGCGCCCGAGCCCGAGCCCGAGCGGCAGCCCCAGCCCGCGCCCCAGCCCTGGCTGCTGACCTCCCTCGCGCTGCTCACCACCGTCACCGCGGTCGTCAGCAGCCTGGGCGCCCCGCTGGTGCCGGTGATCGCCGAGCAGCACGACGTCTCCCTGCACGACGCGCAGTGGACGCTGACCGCGACGATGCTGATGGGCGCGGTCTCCACGCCGGTCCTGGGCCGGCTCGGCAGCGGACGGCACCGGCGCCGGGTGGTGCTCGCCGGGCTGGGCGTCGTCCTGGTCGGCCTGCTGCTGGCGGCGCTGCCGCTGGGCTTCACCGCGCTGCTGGCCGGGCGGGCCCTGCAGGGGGTGGGCCTGGCGTTGACCCCGCTGGCGATCGCCGCCGCCCGCGACGGCATCCGCGGCCAGCGCCTGCCCGGCGCGATCGCGCTGCTGTCGGTGACCACGGTGGCCGGCGCGGGGCTGGGCTACCCGGTGACCGGCCTGGTGGCGCAGACCTGGGGCGTCTCCGGTGCGTTCTGGTTCGGGCTGGCCCTGTGCGCGCTGACGCTGGTCGCCGCGGTGGCGTTCCTGCCCCCGGTCACCGACGCCGCCGCCACCGGCGTGGACTGGACCGGCGCGGTCCTGCTCGGCGCCGGCACCGCGGCGGTGCTGCTCTCGGTCAGCCAGGGCGGCACCTGGGGCTGGGCCTCGTCGACCACCCTGGTGACCGCGCTGCTCGGCCTCGTCGCACTCGCCGGCTGGGTCGCGCACGCGCTGCGCACGCCGTACCCGCTGGTGGACCTGCGCCTGGCGCTGCGCCGCGGGGTGGTCGCCGCGCACGCGACCGGGCTGGCCGGCGGGGTGGGCATGTACATGCTGCTCACGCTGTCGGTGGTGCTGATGCAGGCCGACGGGTGGGGGCTCGGGCAGCCGGTGAGCGTGGCGGCGCTGGTGCTGGTGCCCTACTCGCTGATGAGCGTGCTGGGCAGCCGGGTCTCGCTGGCGATCGGGCGGCGGATCGCGCCGGAGCTGGTGCTGCCGCTGGGGTGTCTGCTCTATGTCGCGGCGGCGGCCGGGATGGCGTTGTGGCACGGCCACGTGTGGCTGGTGCTGGTCTGGATGGGGCTGGCCGGGCTGGGCAGCGGCGGCACCTTCGCCAGCATGCCCGGCGTGATCGTGCGCCAGGTCCCGCGCGAGGAGACCGCGAGCGCGCTGTCGTTCAACCAGGTGCTGCGCTACCTCGGGATGTCGGTGGGGACCACGCTCGGCGTCACGGTGATGGGGCTGTTCTCCGCCGGTGCGGAGCCCGACGAGCGCGGCATGGTCGCGGCGCTGCTGGCGGCCGCCGCCATCATGGCCGCGGCCGCCGCGGTGGCCCTCGCTCTGGCCCGGCCCCGGGGCGCCGATCCTCGGGGCGCCGGCCCCGGAGAGGCCGGCGCCCGAGGGGCTGCGCTCAGAGGTTGAACAGCGGCTCGGTGCCGAGCTCGGCCTTGCCCAGGGTGACCAGGTGGACCTCGTCGGGGCCGTCGAAGATCCGCATCGCGCGGATCCAGCCGTAGAGCCCGGCCAGCACGGTCTCGTCGGAGACCCCGGCGGCGCCGTGCACCTGGATCGCCCGGTCGATCACCGAGAGCACGGCGCGGGGCACCGCGATCTTGGCGGCGGCGATCAGGTGCCGGGCGGCCTTGTTGCCCTCGGTGTCGATCACGTACGCCGCGCGGTGGCAGATCGCGCGGGCCTGCTCCAGCTCGATGCGCGACTCCGCGATCCGCTCGCGCACTCCCGACTGGTCGGCGAGCGGCTTGCCGAACGCGACCCGCTCCTGGGAGCGCTTGACCATCAGCGCCAGCGCCCGCTCCCCCGCACCCAGGGCGCGCATCACGTGGTGGATGCGGCCCGGGCCGAGCCGCATCTGCGCGGCCGCGAACCCGCCGCCCTCCTCGCCGAGGATGTTGGCGACCGGCACCCGCACGTCGGTGAACTCGACGATGCTGTGCCCGTGCTGGTCCTGGTGGCCCATCACCGGCAGCGAGCGCTGGATGTCCACACCCGGGGTGTCGACGGGCACGATCACCATCGACTGCTGGCGGTGCCGCGCGGCCTCGGGGTCGGTCTTGCCCATCACGATCAGCACCTTGCAGCGCGGGTCGGCGGCCCCGGAGATCCACCACTTGCGCCCGTTGATCACGTACTCGTCGCCGTCGCGCTCGATGCGGGTCTCGATGTTCGTCGCATCCGAGGACGCCACCCCCGGCTCGGTCATCGCGAACGCCGAGCGGATCTCCCCGTTCAACAGGGGGGTGAGCCACTGCTCCTGCTGGGCGGGGGTGCCGATCAGGTGCAACAGCTCCATGTTGCCGGTGTCGGGCGCCTGGCAGTTGATCGCCTCCGGGGCGATCTCGATGGACCACCCGGACAGCTCCGCGATCGGCGCGTACTCCAGCACCGACAGCCCCGACTCCGCGGGTAGGAACAGGTTCCACAGGCCCCGCTCGCGGGCCTTGGCCTTCAGCTCCTCCACCACCGGCGGCAGGGTGTGGTCCTCGGGGCCGGCGGCGCGGCGATACTCGTCGTACGACGCCTCGGCCGGCAGCACCTCCTCGGCCACGAAGCGACGCATCTCCTCGAACAGCCGCTGGGCCTTCTCCGAGGGGGCCGGGTAGGCCGGGTACATCGCGGAGGTCAGCATCAGATGTCCGTGATCCGCACGCCGGCGTGCGCCTTGTAGCGGCGGTTCACCGAGATCAGGTTGCAGGTCAGCGCCTCGACCTGGTGGGCGTTGCGGAGCCGGCCGCCGAAGATGCCGCGCATCCCGGGGATCACGTCGACCAGCGCCTGCACGGTGTCGGTGGCCTCGCGGTCGTCGCCGAGCACCAGCACGTCGGTGTCCATCGAGGTCACCTCGGGGTCCTCCAGCAGCACCGCGCTGACGTGGTGGAACGCGGCGGTGACGATCGAGTCCGGCAGCAGCGCGCGGGCCTGCATCGCCGCGGAGCCCTCTTCGACCGGCAGCGCGAACGCGCCCTGCTTGTCGAAGCTCATCGGGTTCACGCAGTCGACGACGATCTTGCCGGCCAGCGCGGGCGCGAGCTCCTTGAGCAGGTCGCCGTGGCCGTCCCACGGGACCGCCACGATCACGATGTCGCCGGCCGCGGCGGCGCCGGCGTTGTCGGCGCCGGTCACGGTCCCGCCGACCGCCTCGACCAGGGTGGCCGCGGTCGACTCGGCGCGCTCGGCGCTGCGGCTGCCGATCACCACCGGGACTCCGGCGGCGGCGAAGCGGCGCGCCAGTCCGCGCCCCTGCGGCCCGGTGCCACCGAGCACGGCGATGGTCTTGCCGGCCAGCTTCTCGTCGATCGTCACGTTGCCTACTCCTAGGGTCAGGCCGCGTCCGGGACGCGGTCGTCGGGGGTCGCGCCCGGGGGCGCCGCCCTCACACTAATGACGAGCGGCCTGTCCGGGGCGTCCGCGTCCGCTCGGCGGCACGTCGGCGGCTGTGCGGCACCGGGGTCAGGCGTGCAGGAGGTCCCGGAACCGGGCGATGTAGTCGTCGACCGCCTTGGCCGCGGCGGGGCTGAAGACGCCCATCTCGGCGAACCCGTGGATCAGCCCGTCGTAGCGCACCTGCTGCACCGGTACGCCGTCCGCGGCGAGCTTCGCGGCGTACGCCTCGCCCTCGTCGCGCAGCGGGTCGAACTCGGCGGTGACCACGACCGCCGGCGGCAGCCCGGCCAGCGAGGGCGCGCGCAGCGGGGAGAGTCGCGGGTCCGCGGCGTCGGTGCCGGGGCTGGCGTAGTGCATGCCGAACCACCCCATGGTGGCGGCGTCGAGGAAGTAACCCTCGGCGTTCTCCACCCGCGAGGGGTACTCGCCGACCAGGTCGGTGACGGGGTAGATCAGCAGCTGGGCGACGATCCGCTCGGGGAGGGCCTGCGCGGCGACCGCGGCGAGGTTCCCGCCGGCGCTGTCCCCGGCCACGCCGAGGCGCTCATCGCCACCGAGGTCGGCGAGGTGGTCGGCCACCCAGGTGACCGCGGCCAGCGCGTCCTCGGGAGCGGCGGGGAAGACGTGCTCGGGGGCCAGGCGGTAGTCCACGGCGACCACGACGGCGTCGGCGTCGCGCGCGATCCGCCGACAGCTCGGGTCGTGGCTCTCGAGGTCGCCGATGACGAAGCCGCCACCGTGCAGGTAGGCCACCGTCGGGCGCGGCCCCTGGCCCGCGGGGCGGTAGACGCGGGCCCCGATGTCGCCGGCCGGACCGGGGATGGTGATGTCCTCGACCGAGGCCATCTCGATGACGCCCTCCTGCGCGGCCGACATCGCGGACAGCGCGCCGAAGGCGGCACGCGCCTCCTGCGGGGTGCCCTCGTGCATCGGGGGCTGTCCGGCGGACTCCATCATTTCCAACAGGGCGCCGAGCGCGGGGTCCAGAGGCATGGCGACAACGTAACGGACATCACAGCCACATGGAGCCCAACGCCACGCCGGCGAGCGCGATCAGCCAGCTGGCGAAGCTGCCGATGAGGAAGTACTCGGTCACGTCGCTGGGTCCGGGCAGCTCGCGCCCCGCCCGCTCCGACTCCTTGAGCTCGGGGAAGCGCAGCAGAGCCTTGGCGGCCGCGACCAGCGCTGCGCCGGTCAGCTCGCCGGACAGCCCGAGCCCGACGATCAGCAGCCGCTCCATCGGCCCCAGCACGCGTCCGCCACGGAGCCTCTTCTCGTGGTCACCAGCCGGCACGCCGACCACGTCCAGGAGCAGCCGAACAGCGATGTTGGCCGTGGACACCTGCACGAGCAGCACACCGCACACCAGCAGTAGCCGGTCGGGGTCGACGCCGGCGAGCGCCGTCGCATCAAGCGCGGCGTGCAACCCATCGGCATCACCGCCCCGAGGTCCGGTGACGACGAGCCCGGCGAGCCCTGCGCCCAACGAGAGGTACGACGCAGCGACCCATCCGCGACGACCGGTCCCTCCCTGCGTGGTTACGACCGACGAGGCGACGATCCATCCGCACAGGCCGGCACCCCCGAGCAACCAACCGAGCGCTCCGCTTCCCGCGGGCGCGACCAGCGCGGCTCCCCCACCCAGGAGCCCGAGGCCGATCAGGCACAGCAGCAGCCGGCGCGCCCCGCTTGTCGCGTCGCCGGCGGCCCGCAGCAGATCGCACAGTCCGACGACGACCAGCCACAGCGCGAGGGCAGTCACAGAGCGTCTCCGAGCATCGTCTGTGCCTCCTTCACCGCCTGAATCCCCCGCGCGAACTGCTGGGAGACCGCCGACTTGCTGATCCCCTCCGCAGCCGCGATGTCGCGCTGCGTCGCACCCTCCAAGGAGAGCAGAAGCATCCGACATCCCCGTGCGCTGAGGCGGTCGACGAGCTGGTCACGGCAGAGAAGGAACGCGTTGGCGAGCACGGGGTCGGGGCCGGGCGACTCCTCGAGCGGCGCGTGGCTCGCGTCGTACCACGTGCGCGCGGAGCGTCGCCGCGGCCGAGCCAACTCGTCGATCGCCTGACGAGCGCTCCACCAGGCAGGACCGTCCTGAAGCATCGGGCGGCGGTCGGCGTCGAACACCTCTCGGCGACCGACGCCGAGACCACAGCGCGAGTCGACGTGCGGCAGCAGGTGCAGCCGCACGAGGAGCGCGGCCAACGCCGCGTCCGCGAAGGAGCCGAAGGCCCCCTGGAACTCGTCGCCGACCGTGGGCTCGAGTCGATCCAGCGGCGGGACCACCTCCGCCACCCGGGCAAGTGCTTCGACCAGTGCACCTTGGGCCGACGCCCGCGCGGTGACCGACCGGGACGCCACCAGATCACCGATCAGTGTGAAGGTCATGTCTGAACTTGCCATGAGTTCATGTTAGACCTGAACAGTGTCAGGGTGAAGAACACAACTGAACTATCGGTGCCCGGTTGGCGTACGAGCGCGACTGGGCGGGCGATCCCTGAT
The DNA here is from genome assembly GCF_059766615.1 of Nocardioides sp. Z43_10. Lineage (NCBI taxonomy): Bacteria > Bacillati > Actinomycetota > Actinomycetes > Propionibacteriales > Nocardioidaceae > Nocardioides > Nocardioides sp. Z43_10. The sequence goes on from NZ_JCBAJY010000002.1 coordinate 427,209, forward strand.
GTTGTCGGGCGAAGTTTCGGCCGACAAGGTCAGCGTTCCCCGGCCGACCGGGGAAACCGCCGCGCCCCGACCGCGTTGCGACCACTCCCCCCGGGTACCGGCCCGCCCATGGAGACCCCCGAGCAGCCCCTCGTGGCAGACCTGATCGTCGAACGCCTGCGCCGCTGGGGGGTGACCCGGCTCTTCGGGTACTCCGGCGATGGGATCAACTCGTTCATGGGCGCCCTGCGCCGCGCCGACGGGAACCCGCAGCTGGTGCAGGCCCGGCACGAGGAGAACGCCGCGCTGATGGCGGTCGGTCACGCCAAGTACACCGGCGAGGTCGGGGTCGTCACCAGCACCCAGGGGCCGGGCGCGGTGCACCTGCTCAACGGCCTGTACGACGCGAAGCTCGACCACGTGCCGGTGGTGGCGATCGTCGGCCAGCAGCAGACCACGACGCTGGGCTCGGAGTACCAGCAGGAGATCGATCTGCAGTCGGTGTTCAAGGACGTGGCCGCGCAGTTCCTGCAGATGGTGCTCTCGGCCGAGCAGGCGCCGATGGTGCTCGACCGCGCGTTCCGTACGGCGCTGGCGACGCGCTCGCCCTGCGTGGTGATCGTGCCCCACGACGTACAGAAGGAGCCGGCGCCCGAGGAGCTGCCCCAGGAGCACGGCGTGATGGTCACCGCGCCCGGGTGGCGCCGTCCGCACGTGACGCCGTACGACGACGCGCTGCGGGAGGCCGCGGAGGTCCTCAACGCGGGCGAGCGGGTCGCGCTGCTGGTCGGCCAGGGGGTGCGCGACGCCGGCGACCGGGTGCGCGCGGTGGCCGAGCGGCTGGGTGCGGGGGTGACCACCAGCCTGCTCGGCAAGCCGTGGTGGGACGAGTCGCTGCCCTACTCCTGCGGGGTCATGGGCCACCTCGGCACCACTGCGTCGGCGCGGTTGATGGAGGAGTGCGACACGCTGCTGATCATCGGCAGCAACGACCCCTGGACCGAGTACTACCCGCCGCCCGGCCAGGCGCGTGCCGTCCAGATCGACCTGGACGGGCGCCACCTCGGCAACCGCTACCCGATCGAGGTGGGGCTGACCGGCGACGCCGCCGACACCCTCGACAAGCTGCTGCCGATGCTGGAGGAGCGGCGCGACTCCTCGTGGCGCGAGCGGGTGGAGAAGGTGGTCGGCGAGTGGCACGCGCTGGCGGCCGAGCGAGCCGCGATGCCGGCCGAGCCGCTGAGCCCCGAGGCGGTGGTGCGCGGCCTCAACGAGCACCTGCCCGGTGACGCCCAGGTCAGCGTCGACGTCGGCTCGATCACCTACTGGTACGCGCGTCACCTGCGGCTGCCGCCCGGGGTCCAGGCGCACCTGTCCTCGACGCTGGCCACGCTCGGCTCCGCGCTGCCGTACGGCGTCGCCGCCAAGCTCGCCGAGCCGGGTCGACCGGTGGTCGCGATGCTCGGCGACGGGGCGATGCAGATGAACGGGGTGGCCGAGCTGATCACGGTCTCGCACCTGTGGCGCGAGTGGCGCGACCCGCGCTTCGTGGTGCTGGTGCTGAACAACCGCGACCTGGCCGAGGTCACCTGGGAGCAGCGCGAGATGGAGGGTGACCCCCGCTTCGACGACAGCCAGACGCTGCCGGCCTTCCCCTACGCGCAGTACGCCGAGCTGCTCGGCCTGGGCGGGATCCGCATCGACTCCCCCGACCAGATCCACGACGCCTGGGCGCGCGCGCTGGCCGCGGACCGGCCGACGCTGATCGAGGCGATCGTCGACGCCGACGTGCCGCTGCTGCCGCCGTTCCCCGCCGGGGAGCAGAAGCTGGAGAGCTTCCGCCGCGGACTGGACCAGGAGGGTGCGTCCGGGGTCCACGCCCGCGAGCTGCTCGACCGGCAGGCCGCCCAGGAGAGCTCAGGAGACTGAGCGCCCACGCCGGACACCCGGCGCGGCTGCCGGCTCCGGTCACGACTGAGCGCGAAAGTAAAATCCTCCGCGAACTTGTGACAGTCAACCCCAAAATGGCGTAACTTCGTCCTCGAAGTCGCCCGCGGACCCGAGACCGCGGGCGACTTCTTCAATTTCCGGGGATCGGTCGTTGAACGCCACCGGCCCGGCCCGGCGCGGCCCTTCGCCCGCGGTGCGAGCCCCCGCCCGCCGTACGTCTCGCCCGCGGCCAGCCGCCCCCGCCGCGCCCGCGCCGTCCGCATCCCGGTCAGCCCCGGGGCACTGGCCACACGAAACCCGCACTTCCCACGTGTTCCATCACGTGGGAAGTGCGGGTTTCACGAGGTAACTCGTGAACGCCGCACCAACCTCGCCACCGCCCCAGCCCCACCGGCCAACCACCGCCCTCGCCTATCCTCGTCCTACCGAGGCACAGGACGAGGAGCGCACGATGACGTGGTTGGTGACAGGCGGAGCGGGCTACATCGGCTCCCACGTGGTGCGAGCGCTGCTCGAGGCGGGCCTGCGGCCGGTGGTCATCGACGACCTCTCCACCGGCTTCGCGTCGTTCGTGCCTGAGGGCGTGCCGCTGGTGAAGGCGACGCTGCTCGACGAGAAGGCGATCGCCGCGACCATCGCCGAGCACGACGTCGAGGGCGTCATCCACGTCGCCGGCTTCAAGTACGCCGGGGTGTCGGTCCAGCGACCGCTGCACACCTACGAGCAGAACGTCACCGCGACCGTGCTGCTGCTGCGCGCCATGCAGGAGGCCGGTGTCGACAAGATCGTCTTCTCCTCCAGCGCTGCGACGTACGGCGCGACGGACTCCGACTTGGTCACCGAGCAGACGCCGACGCGCCCCGCGTCCCCCTACGGCGAGACCAAGCTGATCGGTGAGTGGCTGCTCCGCGACGCCGAGGTGGCGCACGGGCTGCACCACACGTCGTTGCGTTACTTCAACGTGGTCGGTTCGGCGTCCGACGACCTCTTCGACGCCAGCCCGCACAACCTGTTCCCGCTGGTGTTCGACGCGCTCTACCGCGGGGACACGCCACGCATCAACGGCGACGACTACAACACCCCCGACGGCACCTGCGTGCGCGACTACATCCACGTCGCCGACCTCGCGCTCTCGCACGTGGCGGCCGCCCGTCGACTCTCGGCGGGTGAGCCCCTCGAGCCGGTCTACAACCTCGGCAGCGGCGACGGCAGCTCGGTGCGTCAGATCATGGACACCATCCGCGAGGTCACCGGCATCGACTTCGAGCCGCAGGTCCACCCGCGCCGTCCCGGCGACCCCGACCGCATCGTGGCCAGCGGCGAGCTCGCGGCGCGCGACCTGGCCTGGGAGATGCGCCACGACCTGCGCCAGATGGTCGCCAGCGCCTGGGCGGCACGGCAGGCCGCCGGAGACGCCTACCCGCGCTGACCCCGGTCAGCGGCCCGCGCCCCGCCCTTCCGCCTCGACGTTGCGCGTCCGAGCCGCGCCATCGCCGGGCCCAATTCTGGGGACACGGCCAGCCGTCGAGTGTGATTCAGATCATAGTCGGGTAGGGATGCTGCATGACGTGGCAGCCACTCCCGCCCTCCATTGCGGAATGGATGGGCATGGACGAGGAACCCTCCTCGTCGTCGCTCGCTCTCGGGAGCGCACAGGTCGACCGCACCGCGGGCGTCACCACCACCTCACGCCAGCCCCTCATCGATCTCAGTCCGCTCGTCGACGTCCTCGAGGCGTGGCTCGCGCGGCATCACCTCCGACACCTCCACTGAGGCGTCCGCACACCGTTCCTGCCCCACCTCGCCCGGGTCTCAACCGAGGCCCGCGCCCCGTCCGTCGAGACCGAGGTTGCGCGCGCTCGTCGAGCGTCCGAGCCGCGCCACCTCGGCGTCCATCCGCGGCAGCAGCTCGGGCGCCAGCTGACGCGAGCGCAACTCGCCGAGCCGCGAGGTGACCACCGGCTTGGCCCAGCCCAGCAGCCGCACGTACCCGGGCACGTAGACCCGACGCTGCCGACGCTCGATCCCGCGCACGAAGCGCGTCACGCACTCCTCGACCCCGATGGTCCGCTTCAGTGGCCCGGGCAGGCGCGAGATCAGCTCGCGGAACGCGCTGAGGTCGGCCTTGGCGTCCTGCAGCAGCGGGGTGTCGACCCAGGCCATGTGCGCGATGCCGACGTCGACGCCCTGGTGGGCGACCTCGAGGCGCAGCGCGCTGGCGAAGTGCTCGACGCCCGCCTTCGACGCGTTGTACGCCGCGAGCCCCGGCGCCGGGGCGAACGCGGCCAGCGACGAGACCACCAGCACGTAGCCGCGCCGTTCGACCAGCGAGGGCAGCGCGGCGCGCACGGTGTGGAAGACGCCGAGCACGTTGATGTCCATCAGCCGGCGGAACGTCGCCGGGTCCACCGCCGCCACCGAGCCGTACGACGCGATCCCGGCGTTGGCGAGCACCACGTCGATGCCGCCGAGGGCCTCGACGCCGGCGGCGACGGCCGCCTCCACGGAGGCGAGGTCGACCACGTCGCACCGGGCGGCGACCGCGGCCTCGCCCAGCTCGTCGGCCAGCACCCGCAGCGGAGCCTCGTCCACGTCGGCCAGCACCACCCGGGCGCCGCGCCGGACCAGCTCACGCGCGGTGGCCTCGCCGATGCCGCGGGCGGCCCCGGTCACCAGCACCACCTTCCCGCTCAGCGTGTGCCCGCTCGCGTCCACGTGTGCCATTCCAGCCTCCCAGAAGTCGTCGTACCCACGCTGCGCATCGTGCCCAACGCTGTCCCTAACGGATCAGCGCGCACGGCGTCACGCGCTTCCTGCGCGTACTGACACAATCCCGGCATGCCCAGCGCGCTCATCACCGGAATCACCGGCCAGGACGGTCTCTACCTCGCCGAGCTGCTGCTCGACAAGGGTTACGAGGTGCACGGCGTGATCCGCGGGCAGAACAACCCCAAGCGCGAGCTGGTGCGCGAGCTGCTCCCCGACGTCCAGCTGCACAACGGCGACCTGACCGACATGTCGAGCCTGATGCGCGCGCTGCGCGACTCCCAGCCCGACGAGGTCTACAACCTGGGCGCGGTGTCGTTCGTGGCCTACTCCTGGGAGAACGCCGCGGTGACCACCGACGTCACCGCCAAGGGCGTGCTGACGATGCTGGAGGCGGTGCGCCTGCAGGCCGGCGACGACCCGGCGTCGATCCGCTTCTACCAGGCGTCGAGCTCGGAGATGTTCGGCAAGGTGCAGCAGGTGCCGCAGGACGAGAAGACGCTGCTGTGGCCGCGCTCGCCGTACGGGGTGAGCAAGGTCTACGGCCACTACATGACCATCAACTACCGCGAGTCCTACGGCATGCACGCCTCCTCGGGGATCCTGTTCAACCACGAGTCGCCGCGCCGCGGCCCGGAGTTCGTCACCCGCAAGGTCACCCGCGCCGCGGCCCGGATCAAGCTGGGCCTGCAGTCCGAGCTGGTGCTCGGCAACCTCGACGCGCAGCGCGACTGGGGCTTCGCCGGCGACTACGTGGAGGCGATGTGGCTGATGCTTCAGCAGCCGTACGGCGACGACTTCGTGATCGCCACCGGGGAGACCCACTCGATCCGCGAGCTGGTCGAGGTGGCGTTCCGGCGTGCCGGGGTCGACGACTGGGAGCCCCACGTGCGCCAGGACGACCGGTTCATCCGCCCCGCCGAGGTCGACATGCTGGTCGGCGACGCCGGCAAGGCCCGCGAGGTGCTCGGCTGGAAACCGCGGGTGTGCTTCGAGGAGCTGGTCACGATGATGGTCGACTCCGACCTGGCCGAGCAGCGCCGGCTGGCCGGGCTCTGAGGTGGTCCGCGCGTTCGTGACCGGGGTGGGCGGCCAGGACGGCGGCTACCTCGCCGAGCGCCTGCTCGCCGACGGCGCCGAGGTGCACGCGCTCGCGCTGCACACCGAGCCGACCGCGGTGCCCGACGGCGTCACCGTGCACCGCGGCGACGTCGCCGACATCGAGACGACCCGCGCGCTGCTGCTCGACCTCGCGCCCGACGAGGTCTACAACCTGGCTGCGATCAGCTCGGTCGCCCAGTCCTGGGCGGAGCCCGACCTGACCGCGCGGGTGAACGGGCTCGCGGCGGTCGGGCTGCTGGAGTCGGCGCGCCAGGTGCAGGAGCGCGAGGGGCGCACGGTGCGGTTCGTCCAGGCCTCCTCGGCGGAGATCTTCGGCCAGCCCGAGTGCAGCCCGCAGGACGAGCGGACGCCGGTGCGCCCGGTCAACCCGTACGGCGCGGCCAAGGCCTACGCCCACCTCGCCGTCGACGTGTACCGCCGGCGCGGGCTGCACGCGGTGAGCGCGGTCCTCTACAACCACGAGTCGCCGCGCCGCCCGGAGCGGTTCGTCACCCGCAAGATCACCGCGACGGTGGCCTCGATCGCCCGCGGCGAGGCCGAGACGCTGACGCTGGGCAACCTCGACGCGCGCCGCGACTGGGGCTGGGCGCCGGACTACGTCGACGCGATGGTGCGCGCCGCCCGCGCCGAGGAGCCGGCCGACTACGTGGTGGCGACCGGCGAGGCGCACTCCGTGCGCGAGTTCGCCGCCACCGCCTTCGCCCACGCCGGCATCGACGACTGGGAGTCGCGGCTGCGCACCGACGCCGGGCTCACCCGCCCCGCCGACGCCACCGAGCTGGCCGGCGACGCGACGCGGGCCCGGGAGCGGCTCGGCTGGGCGCCCAGCGTGGACTTCGCCGGCCTCGTCGCCCGGATGGTGGACGCGGATTTAACCTTCAGTTGACACTTCAAACTCTCATGTGACGCGACTCACTCTCCAATTCCGGAGATTGAGGGCTGTTGACTCGCGCTCGTAACGAACGACCGCGAAGATGAGTCACTCGACCTGGCGCGGGAGATCCCACGCGGGGGCACGGTCGGAGAACGGCAACGGGGGCGACATAACGGTGGACTTGCAAACCGCGACACGACAACGGAGCGTCGTGCGCCATCGTTCCGTGAAGCTGCTGCCGCTCACGGCGTTCGTCCTGGACCTCGCAGTCGTGGTCGCGGTGGTGATCGCGGCCGGGCTGGGACGCAAGCAGCTGGACGGCTTCGGCACGGCGGAGCTCAGCACCTCGCTGTGGCAGGCCGGCCCTCTGATCGTGGCGCTGTGGGTGGCGATCATCGCGGCCTTCGGTGGCTACAGCAACGCGATCTTCGGGGAGGGCACCGACGAATTCCGGCGGGTGGCCAACGCCTCCCTGTGTACCGCTGCCGGCGTCGGCATCGGGTGCTACCTGGTGAAGTTCGACCTGTCCCGTGGTTTCTACGTCCTGGCGTTCCTCCTCGGCCCGGTGGCACTACTGCTGGCTCGATGGCTGCTGCGTCGCGCACTCCACCAGGCTCGGAAGTCCGGTGCGCTGCAGCGCCGGGTGCTGATCGCAGGCACCCTGGAGCACATCGACGAGGTCGCCCACGTGCTCAACCGGGAGGACTGGCTGGGCTATCAGATCGTGGGCGCCCTGACCCCACCGCACGACCTCAGCGAGGAGACGCCCTCGGGCGTGCCGGTCCTCGGCAACGCCGGTGACGTCGCCTCGGTTGCCCTGGAAGCGGGGGCGGAGGTGCTCTTCATCGCCGGCGGGGCCCTCGGCTCGTCCGACCATCTGCGCCGGATGGCCTGGGACCTCGAGCCTCACGACGTGCAGGTCATCGTGGCTCCCAGCGTCACCGACGTGTCGCGCGAGCGGGTCAGCATGCGACCCGTCGGCGGGCTCCCCTTCATCCACGTCGAGGGACCTCGCGCGGTGCACGCCTCGCGCTGGGCCAAGCGAGTCTTCGACCTGGTCGGCTCGTCGGCGCTGATCCTCGCCTTCAGTCCCGTTCTGCTCTTCAGCGCGCTGCGCATCAAGCTGCACGACGGCGGCAGCGTGCTGTTCCGACAGACCCGGGTGGGTCGTGACGGCGTGGAGTTCGGCTGCTTCAAGTTCCGCACCATGGTCATGGACGCGGAGGCCATGGTCGCCCAGCTGCAGGAGGAGCAGGGCGAGAGCGCCCTGCTGTTCAAGATGAAGGACGACCCCCGGATCACCAAGCCGGGCCGGTGGATGCGTCGCTTCTCGATCGACGAGCTCCCGCAGCTGTTCAACGTCTTCTCCGGGGACATGAGCCTGGTCGGCCCCCGCCCCCAGGTGCCCCGCGAGGTGGCGCTCTACGAGGGGCACATGAGCCGTCGGCTCCGGGTCCGCCCCGGGATGACCGGTCTGTGGCAGGTCTCCGGCCGCAACGACCTGTCCCTGGCCGACGCGATCCGCCTCGACCTCTACTACGTCGACAACTGGTCGATGGTGCAGGACCTGTCGATCCTGGGCCGCACCCTCGGGGCCGTGGTCGGCTCCCGCGGCGCCTACTGACCCAGCAGGCCCAGCAGGTACGCCCCGTAGCCGCTCTTCACCAGCGCCTGCGCGCGCTCGGCGAGCTCGGCGTCGTCGAGGTAGCCCATCCGCCAGGCGACCTCCTCGGGGGAGCCGATCTTGGTGCCCTGGCGGCCCTCGATGGTGCGCACGAAGTTGGAGGCGTCGTTGAGGGAGTCGAAGGTGCCGGTGTCGAGCCAGGCGGTGCCGCGGGGCAGGACCTGGACCTGCAGCCGGCCGGCCTCGAGGTAGATCCGGTTGAGGTCGGTGATCTCCAGCTCGCCGCGCGCGGACGGCTTGAGGTCGCGCGCGAAGCCGACGACGTCGTTGGCGTAGAAGTACAGCCCCGGCACCGCGTAGTTGCTGCGCGGCTGGGCCGGTTTCTCCTCCAGCGACACCGCGATCCCGTCGGAGTCGAAGTCGACCACGCCGTACGCCGTGGGGTCGGCCACGTGGTAGCCGAAGATGGCCGCGCCCTCGACCTGCGAGAAGCGGCGCAGCTGGGTACCGAGCCCGGGGCCGTAGAAGATGTTGTCGCCGAGCACGAGCGCGACCTTCTCGTCGCCGATGTGCTCCTCGCCGATCAGGAACGCTTGGGCGAGCCCGTCGGGGCTGGGCTGGGTGGCGTAGCTGATCGAGATCCCGAAGCGCGAGCCGTCCCCGAGCAGCCGTACGAACCCCTCGGCCTCGTGCGGGGTGGTGATCACCAGCACGTCGCGGATCCCGGCCAGCATCAGCGTGGACAGCGGGTAGTAGATCATCGGCTTGTCGTAGACCGGCACCAGCTGCTTGCTGATGCCCTGGGTGATCGGGTGCAGTCGTGAGCCCGTGCCGCCGGCCAGGATAATTCCGCGCATAGGGTCACCCTAGGGGCCGGGCAACCGAAGATGGTCCGACACTGCAGGTAACTTCACTAGGATCTCAACTATGGATCGTCTCCTCGTCACCGGCGGCGCCGGCTTCATCGGCTCCAACTTCGTCCACCACCTCCTCGCGCACTCCGATGTCCGGGTGACCGTCCTCGACAAGCTGACCTACGCGGCGAGCCGCGAGGCGCTGGCGGGGCTGCCCGCGGACCGGGTCGAGCTGGTGGTCGGCGACATCGCCGACGCCGCCCTCCTGGAGCGGCTGACCGGTGAGCACGACGCGGTGGTCCACTTCGCCGCGGAGTCGCACAACGACAACTCCCTGCACGACCCGAGCCCGTTCGTGCAGACGAACCTGATCGGCACGTTCACGATCCTGGAGGCGGTCCGCAAGGCCGGCGTGCGCCTGCACCACATCTCCACCGACGAGGTGTACGGCGACCTCGAGCTCGACGACCCGGAGCGGTTCACCGAGGCCACGCCGTACAACCCGAGCAGCCCCTACTCCGCGACGAAGGCGGGCTCCGACCTGCTGGTGCGCGCCTGGGTGCGCAGCTTCGGAGTCCAGGCGACGATCTCCAACTGCTCCAACAACTACGGCCCCTGGCAGCACATCGAGAAGTTCATCCCGCGCCAGATCACCAACGTCATCGACGGCGGCCGCCCCAAGCTGTACGGCGCGGGGCTCAACGTGCGCGACTGGATCCACGCCGACGACCACTCCTCGGCGGTCTGGACGATCCTCAACGAGGGCAAGGTCGGCGAGACCTACCTGATCGGCGCCGACGGCGAGCAGAACAACCTCGACGTGGTCCGGATGATCCTGCGCCACTTCGGCCGCCCCGAGGACGACTTCGAGCACGTCACCGACCGCGCCGGCCACGACATGCGCTACGCCATCGACTCCACCAAGCTGCGCACCGAGCTCGGCTGGGCGCCCCGCTTCGCGGACTTCGAGACCGGACTGGCCCGCACCATCGAGTGGTACCAGGCCCACGAGGACTGGTGGCGCCCGCACAAGGACGCCGTCGAAGCCACCTACGCCGCGAAGGGCCAGTGACCCCGGTGCGCGAGCCTGTCGAGACCCCGCGCCTCGACGAGTCCCCGATCCCGGGTCTCGTCGTGCTGCGCCTGCCCGTGCACGGCGACTCCCGCGGCTGGTTCAAGGAGAACTGGCAGCGCGAGAAGATGCTCGCACTGGGCCTGCCCGACTTCGGCCCGGTGCAGAACAACATCTCCTACAACGCCCACCACGGCGCCACCCGCGGGATCCACACCGAGCCGTGGGACAAGTTCGTCTCGGTGGCCTGCGGTCGCGTGTTCGGCGCCTGGGTCGACATGCGCGAGGGCCCGTCCTTCGGCGCGACGTTCCACCTGGAGATCGACGAGAGCGTCGCGGTGTTCGTGCCGCGCGGGGTGGGCAACGCCTACCAGGCGCTCGAGGACGGCACCTCCTACACCTACCTGGTCAACGACCACTGGCGCCCGGGCACGCCGTACCCGGCGCTGCACCTCGGGGACCCGAGCGCTGCGATCCCGTGGCCGATCCCGCTGGCCGAGGCCGATCTCTCCGAGAAGGACCAGCACAACCCGACGCTGGACGCGGTGACGCCGATGCCGCCGAAACGGACACTGGTCGTCGGCGCGCACGGGCAGCTGGGCCGCGCCCTGGTCGACGCCTTCCCCGGCGCGGTGGCCGTGGACCGCGACGAGCTCGACCTGTGCGACCCCGAGGCGCTCGCCGCCTGGCCGTGGCACGAGTACGCGCTGGTGCTCAACGCCGCGGCGTACACGGCCGTCGACGCCGCGGAGACCCCCGAGGGCCGCGTCGCCGCCTGGGCGGTCAACGTGCAGGCGCCGGCCGCGCTGGCCCGGATCGCCCGCGAGCACCGGCTCACGCTGGTGCACTACTCCACTGACTACGTCTTCGACGGCACCCGCTGCGAGCACACCGAGGACGAGCCGCTCAGCCCGCTCGGCGTCTACGGCCAGACCAAGGCCGCCGGCGACGTCGCCGTCGCCCAGGCGCCGCGCCACTACATCCTGCGGACCTCCTGGGTGGTCGGCGAGGGCGCCAACTTCGTGCGCACCATGCAGTCCCTGGCCGCCAAGGGTGTCTCGCCGTCGGTGGTCGACGACCAGGTCGGCCGGCTCACCTTCACCACCGAATTGGTCCGCGCCACCCGCCACCTGCTCGACACCCAGGCGCCGTACGGCCTCTACCACGTCAGCAACGCCGGGGAGCCGACCTCGTGGGCCGACGTCGCCAAGGCGGTCTTCGAGCTCTCCGGGCGCAGCGCGGACGACGTGACGCCGATCAGCACCGAGCAGTACGGCGCGGGCAAGGACCTCGCTCCGCGCCCGCGGCACAGCGCGCTGAGCCTGGCGAAGCTCCGCGGCACCGGGTTCGAGCCGGAGGACGCCCTGGTGGCGCTGCGCCGCTACTGCGGCGGCTAGAGGATCTCGCCGGAGAGCTCGACGACGCTCAGCTCGGAGCCGCCCTCGCGGCCGTAGTCGTCGTTGAGCCGGCAGATGTCGTCCTCGCCGGTGTAGGCCCCGTGCTGGACCTCGATGATGATGAGCTCCTCGGAGTGCTCGTTGCAGATCCGGTGCGGGGCGCCGGTGGGCACGTCGACCGACTCGCCGGGGCCGGCCACGATCAGCTCGCCGTCGACGACACAGGTGGCGATCCCGAAGATCACCACCCAGTGCTCGGAGCGGTGCTGGTGGGTCTGGTAGGACAGCCGCTGCCCGGGCGTGACGTGGATGCGCTTGACCTTGTAGCCCTGGCCGTCGTCGATGACCTGCCAGGAGCCCCACGGCCGCTCGGCTGACTTCTCCCCCACGCTGCTTCCTCTCCATGACTCACCTGATCGGGCAAGGCTACCCGGGGCGGGCGAGTCTGATCAGCGAAGCGCGGTTCCGCTCAGCGTCGACGCAGCGAGCTGAGCGCGGGTCGCACGTCGGCCAGGTAGACCAGGGCGGCGATCGTGAAGGCGATCCCGAGGAACCCGATCGGCTGGAACATCAGCAGCTCGAAGACCAGACCGAGCCCGAGGATCGCCAACCAGGCGGGCTTGGTCAGCTTGCCGGCGGCGGTGTAGGCCTCGGCGGGGAACGTCATCGCGTTGATGAAGGCGAATGCCTTCACCACGATCAGCACCAGCAGCACGACGAGCATCACGGCGTTCTCGAGGGCGAACACGTTCATCACTCCTCCACCCTACGCGTCGAAGGGTCCACTGTCTGAACGTCGAGGGCCCCCGGAGTCATCCTCCGGGGGCCCTCTCTCAGAACAGCGTCAGCTGCCCGTCGTCGACGACGCTTCAGTCGCCGACCTTCTTGGCGGCGTCGCCAGCAGCCTGCGTCGCGTTGGCGACGGTCTTCTTCGCCGCAGTCGTGGTCGCCTTGGCGCTGGCCGGCGCGGACGACTTCTTCGCGGTCCGCTTGGCGGCCGTGGTGGACTTCTTGGCGGCCGTCTTGGTGGTCTTCTTGGCCTGGGTGGTGGTGGTCTTGGCCTTGGCCGTCGTGGTCTTCGCCGACGAGGCGGTGGCCTGGCTGGCCTCCTGCTTGCGGATCCGCTCGACCAGCGTCTCGCCGCGCTTCACGAGGCCGAGGTAGGTGTCGTTGACGGCCGCGACGTTGCCGTCGACGAGCGTCTGCACCCGGCGGGGCAGGCCCAGGGCGTCACCCTGCAGCTCGGCGACGCGCGCCTCGACCGCCGCCTGGCGGGCCTTGGCCTCCTTGGTGACGGCCTCGATGCGGGCGTTGACCGCGGAGGCGGCCTGCTCGCGCAGCGCCTTGGGCTCGAGTTCGAGGGAGCTGACGCTCTTCTGCACGTCGGCGAGCCGGGTCTGGGCCTCGGTGACGTAGTTGCGCACGAACTCGACGGCGATGTCGGTGACGCCCACGCCGGCGTAGAACGGACGGGTCGCCTCGGTCTTGATGTCGAACTTGGCCTTGGCCATGTCGATCTCTCCTTCAGGTGGTCCCGGCTTCGGGCCGGGGCCTAGTGGTGGGTGTCGTCGTCCCCGGCGGTCCCCGCGTTCATCGCGAGGAACGACGAGTAGACGTCGAGCAGTGACTGCTTCTGGCGCTCGGTGAGCCCCTGGTCCGCGAGGACCGCGAGCTCGACCGAGCCGGCCACGCCGTCGTCGGGGCTGACGATCCCGGCGCGGATGTAGAGCTGCTCCGCCGAGATCCGCAGGGCCTTGGCGATCTGCTGCAACACATCGGCCGAGGGCTTGCGCAGACCGCGCTCGATCTGACTCAAATAGGGGTTGGAGACGCCGGCCAGATCGGCGAGCTGCCGCAGGGAGTACTCGGCGGAGACCCGCTGCTCCCTGAGGTACTCACCGAGCGACTCGGCGGTCTTGCCTACCTTGCCCTTGACCATGTCCCCCATAGTGCTTGCTACTGCTAGCAAACGCAAGCCCCCAGCAAGCACGCCACGGCAAAACCTCAGATCCGTCCAGGCGAACCGAGCTCAGAAGCGTGCTCAGGGAGCTAGCAGGGCGCTCGGGCGGATCTCCCCGACCGGGAGCCCGCCGCCGAGCAGGATGTGCTCCCCGGTACGTCGTACGGCGGCGCCGTCCACGCCCGCCTCCCGGTCCACCCCGGCCCGGGTCAGGGCCGCGGCCATCACCACCGGCCGCGCGCGTGGCGCTCCGTCGTCGACCTTGAGCGCAAAGGCCCGACCGTCCGGCAGCGCCACCGCGTAGCTGGCCTCGGCCCCGGCCTTGCCGATCGCCCCGGGGATCGCCGCCAGCAGGCGCCGCTCGTCGCGCTCGGTCCCCGAGACCCACTTCGGGTGCGCCCGGATGGCCTCAGCGACCGGGGCGGTGCCCTGGTGGCCCAGCGCCAGCTCCCGGAAGCCGCGGGCAAGCCCGACCAGCGAGGTGGACAGCAGCGGCGCGCCGCAGCCGTCGACCGCGATGGTGTCGACCGGCTCGCCGGTGAGCTCGGCGAAGGTCTGCACGATCAGCCGCTGCAGCGGGTGATCCGGCTGCAGGTAGGTCGCGGTGTCCCAGCCGTTGACCACGCAGGTGGCCAGCATCGCGGCGTGCTTGCCCGAGCAGTTCATCAAGATCGAGGAGGGCGAGCCGCCGGCGCGGATCACCTCCTCGCGCACGCGGTCCTCGAGCGGGTAGTCCGGCGGTGTCTGCAGCGCCGACTCGTCGAGCCCCACCGACGCCAGGATCTCGCGCACCCCCTGGACGTGGAACTCCTCCCCGGAGTGCGAGGCCGCGGCGAGCGCGAGCAGGTGCGGCGGCAGGTTGAGGCCGGCGCGCACCATCGCCACGGCCTGCAGCGGCTTGTTGCACGAGCGCGGCAGCACCGGCACGTCCACGGCGCCGAGCGACCAGTCGACGCGGCCGTCACGGTCGAGCGCCACGACCGAGCCGTGGTGACGGCCCTCGACGAACCCGGAGCGGACGATCTCGGCGACGACGGTGGGGACGGAGGCTGGAGTGTGGGTGGAAATGGGGAACGCGGACATGGGCGCAGGGTAGTCAGGGGCTCTCTGGGACAATGCTCCCGTGTCGACCCCACCCGTGCCTCAGCACTGCCCGACCCTGACCGAGCTCGACGACCTGGAGCTGCTCGCCCAGGGCGCGTTGGCTCCGCTGACGGCGTTCAACGAGCCGAGCTCCCCGGTCACGCTGACCCTCCCGGACGAGGTCGCGACCCCGGCCCGCGCGGCCGGCGCCGTCGAGCTGGTCGACCCCGAGGGCCTGCCGCTGGCCCTGGTCGCGCCGCTCACCGGTCACGTCACGCCACTCACGCACGCCGCGTTCGGGCCGTTCCGTCGGTTGTACCTGTCCCCGGAGCAGACCCGCGCGGCGCACGCGGGCGCCAGGTTCGTCCCGGTCGTCGATGCGCTCACCACCAGCCAGATCGAGGAGCTGCGCGCCGTTGGTGGCCGGGTCGTGCTGCTGGCGCTGGTCGGCGCCGGCACCCCCGACCTCTCCCCCGTCGCGCTGATCCGGGCCAGCCTGCTCGCCGCCGCCCGACTGGACGACGGCCACGTCGTCGCCGTTCCGCTGGCCTCGCACGGCGACCCTGAGGTCGACCACGCACTGGGCGTCCAGGTCGTCGCCAACTACGCCGGCCCCGACCCGGTCCAGGCCCCCACTCAGCCCGCGATGGTCGACGGGGCGGCGCAGCAGCCGACCGGCGATCACTACCCCGACGACATCGCCGCCGTCGTCGCGGCCGACCGTCCGGCCCCCGACGCCCAGGGTCTCGTCCTCTTCTTCACCGGCCTGTCCGGCTCCGGCAAGTCCACGCTGGCCCGCGCGCTGATCGACCGGCTGCTCGAGCAGGGCACCCGCACCGTCACCAGCCTCGACGGCGACGTCGTACGGCGGAACCTGTCGGCCGGGCTGACCTTCTCCAAGGCCGACCGGGAGACCAACATCCGCCGGATCGGCTGGGTGGCCGCGGAGATCGCCCGGCACGGCGGGGTGGCCGTGTGCAGCCCGATCGCGCCGTTCGAGGAGACCCGCCAACAGGTCCGCGAGATGGTGGAGGACGCCGGCGGCGCCTTCTTCCTGATCCACGTCGCGACGCCGCTCGAGGAGTGCGAGCGCCGCGACCGCAAGGGGCTCTACGCGAAGGCCCGGCGCGGCGAGATCCCGGAGTTCACCGGCATCTCCTCGCCCTACGAGGAACCCGAGGACGCCGCGGTGCGCGTCGACACCACGGGACGGCCCATCGAGGACGCCGTGGACGACGTGCTGATCGCGCTGCGCGAGGCCGGGTTGCTGGACCTGCCCGTCTCGTCGGTCGATCCTGTCGTGACCCCCTGATGCTCTCGATCCTCTTCGTCTGCACCGCCAACATCTGCCGCTCCCCGTTCATGGAGCTCTACGCGCGCCAGGCCCTCGGCGCCGCGGGCCAGGTGGCGGTCTCCAGCGCCGGGACGCACGGCTTCGTGGACCACGCGATGGACGAGGTGATGGCCGCCGAGCTCACCGACCGCGGCATCGCACACGGCGACTTCCGCAGTCGCCGTCTCACCGGCGCGCTGGTCCGCGACGCCGACCTGGTGCTGACCGCCGAGCAGTCCCACCGCAGCTTCATCCTCGACGACCACGTCGCGGCCTTCCGCAAGGTGTTCACCCTCGGGCAGTTCGCCCAGACGGTCGGCAAGCTCGACCCGTCGCTGAGGGGGCGGGCCCTGCTCACCGAGGCCGGCCGGCACCGTGGCCCCGCCGACGTCGCTCTCGACGTCTCGGACCCCTACCGTCGTGGCCCCGCCGCCGCGGCCGCCAGCGCGACGCTGCTGACGGGGCTGCTCGACACGATCCTCCCGCCCCTCCTCGACCTTCCGGAGAACTGATGGACGAGCTTCTCACCACCGCAGCCCTGGCCGTTCTCGTCGTGAGCTTCGGCGTCGGCATCGTCGTCGGCCTGACCGGGATGGGCGGTGGCGCGCTGATGACGCCCGCGCTCATCTTCCTGGGGGTCTCCCCCACGGCGGCTGTGGCCAACGACCTGGTCTCCGCCTCGATCACCAAGTCGGTCGGCGCCGGCGTGCACTGGCGCAAGGGGTCCCCGGACCTCAAGCTCGCCGGGCTGCTGATCACCGGGTCGGTGCCGTTCGCGTTCGCCGGCGCCTTCATCATCGACTACTTCGGCGGCGGCCCCGAGCAGGAGGAGTTCGTCAAGACCGCGATCGGCGTGGCACTGCTGTTCACCGCCGCGACCTACACGCTGCGGATGTACCTGCAGCTGCGGATGGTGACCTCCGGCAATGAGGCGCCTGCGGAGAACCCCGAGATCAAGGTGATCCCGACGCTGCTGGTGGGCGCGGTCGGCGGCCTGCTGGTCGGGGTGACCTCGGTGGGCTCGGGCTCGCTGATCATGGTCGCGCTGCTGCTGCTCTACCCCACGCTCTCGGCGCTGCGCCTGGTCGGCACCGACCTGGTCCAGGCCGTCCCGCTGGTGCTCTCGGCGGCGATCGGGCACGTCCTGGTCAGCGGCGTCGATTGGGAGGTGCTGATCCCGCTCGTCATCGGCGGCATCCCCGGCACGTTCATCGGCGCCCGCATCGCCCACTGGGTCAGCCAGTCGGTGATCCGCCGCGGCATCGTGATCGTGCTGAGCCTCACCGGACTCAAGCTGCTCGGCGTCAGCCCGGAGGCGGTCGGCATCATCGGGGCCGGCCTGCTGCTGCTCGGCCCGCTGGCCTGGGGTTTCGTGCGCCAGACCCGGGGGCTGCCCGCCTTCGACCCCAACTCCGGCGCCTGGCGCCACCCGGAGCGCGAGCGTCCGGCGGGCGAGCGCCCGGCCGACCAGCCCGCCGGCAAGGAGTAGGCACGGCGTACCCCGCGATGCCCCAGGTCACACGCCACGGCGGCGCATTTGAGAGCGTTTCGCTGCCCTCCGCATGGCGCCGCTACGATGACGGTTGCTGTCCCAACGAGAGGTCCCCATTCAGTCATGACTGAGACGCACGCCGACTACCGGCTGAGTCAGCTCGACCAGCTGGAAGCGGAGTCGATCCACATCTTCCGTGAGGTCGCCGCAGAGTTCGAGAAGCCGGTCCTGATGTTCTCGGGCGGCAAGGACTCCATCGTGATGCTCCGCCTGGCCGAGAAGGCCTTCTACCCGGCGAAGATCCCGTTCCCGATGCTGCAGGTCGACACCGGCTACGACTTCCCCGAGGTGCTCGCCTGCCGCGACTCCTGGGTGAACCGGCTGGGCGTGCGGATGATCGTGGCCTCGGTCGAGGACGCGATCGCCAACGGCATCGTCGTCGACGACGGCAAGACCAGCCGCAACCGGCTGCAGATCGGCACCCTGCTCAACGCCATCGAGGAGGAGGGCTTCACCGCCGCCTTCGGTGGCGGGCGCCGCGACGAGGAGAAGGCCCGCGCCAAGGAGCGCGTCTACTCCCACCGCGACGAGTTCGGGCAGTGGGACCCCAAGATGCAGCGCCCCGAACTGTGGAGCCTCTACAACGGCCGCATCCACGCCGGCGAGCACATGCGGATCTTCCCGCTGTCGAACTGGACCGAGCTCGACATCTGGGCCTACATCGACCGCGAGAAGATTGAGATCCCCACGATCTACTTCTCCCACCAGCGCAGCGTCTTCGAGCGCGACGGGATGCTGCTCACCGAGAGCGAGTTCAACCCGATGCGTCCCGGCGAGACCGCCAGCGTGCGCACCGTCCGCTTCCGCACCGTCGGCGACCTGACGCTGACCGGCTGCGTGGAGAGCACCGCCTCCACAACCGCCGAGATCATCGACGAGATCGCCATCGCCCGCGTCACCGAGCGTGGCGCCACCCGGGGCGACGACCGCTTCTCCGAGGCGGCCATGGAAGACCGCAAGAAGGAAGGCTACTTCTGATGACCGCCCCCGCTCCCGAGACCGTCGCCCACGAGACCGCGGCCGCGGCCCTCAACGAGAACATGGACCTGCTGCGCTTCGCGACGGCCGGATCCGTGGACGACGGCAAGTCGACGCTGATCGGGCGGCTGCTGCTCGACTCGAAGTCGATCTTCGAGGACCAACTGGAGGCCGTCGAGGCGACCAGCCAGTCCAAGGGCTACGACTACACCGACCTGGCGCTGCTGACCGACGGTCTGCGCTCCGAGCGCGAGCAGGGCATCACCATCGACGTGGCCTACCGCTACTTCGCGACGCCCAACCGCAAGTTCATCATCGCCGACACCCCGGGCCACGTGCAGTACACCCGCAACATGGTCACCGGCGCCTCGACCGCCGACTTGGGCCTGGTGCTGGTCGACGCCCGCCAGGGCCTCACCGAGCAGTCGCGCCGCCACGCGGTGATCCTGTCGCTGCTCCGGGTCCCGCACCTGGTGCTGGCGATCAACAAGATGGACCTCGTGGACTTCTCCCAGGAGATCTACGACAAGATCCACGCCGAGTTCACCCAGTTCGCCACCAAGCTCAACATCCCCGACCTCCAGGTCATCCCGATCTCCGCGCTGCAGGGCGACAACGTCGTCAACCGCTCCGAGAAGATGGCCTGGTACTCCGGGCCCACGCTGATGCACCACCTGGAGAACGTCCACGTGGCCTCGGACCGCGACCTGATCGACGCGCGCTTCCCGGTGCAGTACGTCGTGCGCCCCAAGTCCGACGAGCACCACGACTACCGCGGCTACGGCGGCATGGTGGCCGGCGGCGTCCTCAAGCCCGGCGACGAGGTCGTCGTGCTGCCCAGCGGCATGACGTCCAAGATCGCCGGCATCGACCTGTTCAACAAGGAGGTCACCGAGGCGTTCCCGCCGATGAGCGTGACCATCCGCCTCGAGGACGACGTCGACGTCTCCCGCGGCGACATGATCGCCCGTCCGGCCAACGCTCCGAAGCCGTCGCAGGACATCGACGCGATGATCTGCTGGATGACCAACGAGCCGCTGCGTCCGCGCCAGAAGCTGGCCATCAAGCACACCACCCGCTCCGCGCGGGCGCTGGTCAAGGACGTGCAGTACCGCCTCGACGTGAACACGCTGCACCGCGACCAGGAGACCAAGGAGCTCGGCCTCAACGAGATCGGCCGCGTCCAACTCCGTACCACAGTGCCGCTACTGTGTGACCCGTACTCGAAGAACCGGACGACGGGGTCGTTCATCCTGATCGACGAGGCCACGGGGATCACGGTCGGCGCCGGGATGATCAACACCGCTGGCTAGCCCGGTGATCCGCAGGGTACCCCGCGCGCCCCTTCGGCTAGGGAAAAGTAGCGAGGCTCGACGCAGTCCCGGTGAAACCCACGTACGGCCGCGGCTGGTCGGGCCCTACCGTGCGCACCTCCGGCACGCCGTTCCGGCGGTCGCTCGACGCGCGAGGACAACCTGGATCCAGCGCTTGTCCGGTTGACCGCGTCCAAATAACTGGACGCGGTCAGCGTCATAAACATGACGTACGGCAGTAGACGAACCGTTCAGAACCGGCGCCCTGAACCATGGCGATCTAGGGCCACCTATGCAGCAAGCGCGCCCATATTGGCCGACGATCAGAGCGCGCAGACATCAGAAAATGAACTTGTTCCGCACACACTTCGTCTAAACTGCAGGCGCGAGCAGGGATGCGCTCTAGTCAGCCCCAGCCCGAGCGGATCCTCTCGTCGGCACCACTACGTGCAGCGTGTTGTTATTGATCGATGCCACGCCACCTTCCGAAGGGTTTTGAACGATGAGCAGTCTGTTCAGCGTCGGGATTCCCTTTTTGGCGCTAGATGACCATCTCCGCGAGGCGATCAGTTCTGTCCTTGTGCAGACCGACCCGGACTGGGAACTGATACTTTTCCAAGACGGCTGCCTCGCGCCCGAGGTCGAACTTCAACGACTCGCCTCGCACAATTCCCGAGTTCATTATCACTGGCGAACCAAGAATCTCGGCTTAGCGGCCACACTCAACGAGATCTCGGGACTCGCTACCGGCGAGTTTCTGGCCCGGATGGACGCGGACGACATCATGCACCCCGAACGTCTCGGCGCTCTTCGATCAGCCCTAACCACGCGAAACCTCGACGTCGTCGGCAGTCGCGCATACGTCATTGATAGCGAAACTCGCCTCCTCGGGCTGTACCGAGAAAAATCGGTCATGCCACAAACATCTGTTGGCTACCTGAGAAGCAATGCATTCACCCACCCCACGGTCGCCGGAAAGACCGAGTGGTTTCAAGCAAACCCTTATGACCCCTCGGTCATCAGGGCCGAAGACAAGGATCTGTGGTTAAGAACGCACGCGCACAGTTGCTTCGAGAAACTCGACGAGGCCCTGCTCTACTACCGAATTCCCGCGACGCTCCAGATGCGGAAGATACACTTAACCTTCCGTGACAATATTCGCGTCATCCGTGGAAGCAAGCAAGTCGTCCCATCGAGCGCGCGACGTATGCTTGCTTTCGCGAATGCTACAACTCGGTATGTACTCCAGGTTTGCTTGGCACACTCTGGCGGATCATCCAGGATAGTCAAGCGCAAGTATGTGCCATTATCTTCACTGCAGTTCGTTCAGGCCCAAGATGCCCTCCGCGTCGCTAGATCACGGGCGAGCGCATTGTGAGGCATGAGGGCGCCAGCGTTTGCGCCGTGGTAGTAACCTACGGCCAAAGGCGTAAACTGGCTGAAACGACATGCCGCGCTGCGCACAAAGCGGGAGCGCAACAAGTTGTCCTAGTCTCGAATGGACTATCTAAATTCGATTCTTTGGAACTTCAGACCGCCCTCAGAGACGTGCCCCTCAGCATGATCCGAATACCGGCTAATGCGGGAAGCGCTGGAGGCTTCCACGTCGGGATCAGGGAGGCGCTCAAGCACGGCAGTGAATGGATATGGCTGCTCGACGACGACAATGTCGTTCGG
Source organism: Nocardioides sp. Z43_10 (assembly GCF_059766615.1). NCBI lineage: Bacteria > Bacillati > Actinomycetota > Actinomycetes > Propionibacteriales > Nocardioidaceae > Nocardioides > Nocardioides sp. Z43_10. Next base: position 448,743 of record NZ_JCBAJY010000002.1, read on the forward strand.
GACGACATCCTTAGCGCGCTCCTAGCAGCAAGCACAGGTCAGGCCTATCAGGCGCTCATGCCCTGTCGGCATGACGACCTCTTAGAGCGTGCGCGACGTGGGACTCCGCATCCGCCACCTGGGTCCTTCATGTACTTCGACCTGACCCATAAGCTAAGGACCATATTCAACCGCGGACTGGGCCAAAGCCTTAGTGTCGTTCCGTATGCCCCCTACGGGGGCCTTCTCTTCACATCCGCGGCTGCCATCAAGATCGGACTACCCGACCCCTCACTGGTTCTGTACGAGGACGACACCTGGTACACCGAGCGTTTCTCTACCTACGGATGCCCGATTAGGTTGGTGCAAACGCCATTCATCGAAGACATAGATCCGAAATGGTCACACAGCAGCAATTCGAACGTCAGTTCGATCGTGTTTAGTACGAGTGCTGTTCGCCAGTACTTCTCCGTAAGAAATCGAACGTCGTTCGACTGGACTCTTGCTCAGAGGGAGCGCAGTAGAGTTCGTTTTGCAGCGAACCTTGTCGCATACATTGCAATCTCTCTCGTTCGAGATTGTCGCAGTTTTAATTTAGGATCGCTCGTCCGCTTCTGCCGTGCCGTCGGACACGGCCTACAAGGTCGCCGAGGAATTCCGAGGCCGTATCGGAATGCGAATAGTCTCCACCTTCAAGAACTTCGATAGGGTCTCATGCGAAATCCCGTAGTCGCCTACCTCGTGCAGGACATTAGTCCATCCGAAACGACGAGGCCCGCCGTCTCCCTCCTGCGCGGTCTGACTCGCGCTAGGACTCTGGCCGCGATCCTGTTTCGTCTATCCCAGATCGCGGGCGCACGGTCCGCCTTCGTGGGTGACGCGGTCAAGCAGCTGAACCAGTTCCTGACCGGGGCGGACCTAGCATGGCGTGCTGTCGTCGGGGCAGGATTGACCCTCTATCATCCTCAGGGTGTTGTCATAGGGCAGGGCGTCGTCATTGGAAATCGGTGTTCCCTGCAACAGGGAGTAACCCTCGGTGTGCCAACGCCAAGCGACGACCCGGCAGCGCAGTCGCCGACCATCGGTGACGATGTTCTTTTGGGCGCCGGTGCCAAAGTGTTCGGCTCGCTGACATTAGGCGATCGGACCATAGTCGGCGCCAATGCAGTGTGTACGAAGAGTTCGCCCGCGGACACTGTTCTGGTAGGAGTCCCGGCTCGTCCGATGCGCCGAGGCCAGGGTGAACACTGAGTCCCGACACGGCACCGCTTGGATGTTCTTGTCCTTCGCGGCTTCCTTTGCACTGCAGGCAGCCTATTTCGTTTCCCTTGCACGTCTGCTGGGTGCCAACCCTTTCGGCACCTTCTCTGCCGCGCTCGCAATCTGCACCGTTGTCGGGTGCCTGGGGGGGGTTGGGGCCGGCAATGTCGCACTCCTAAAGACATCTCGGAATCCATTTGTCGCACGTTCTGCGTACCGAAGTGCCATAATTCTCAACATCATAACTTTTCCGCCAGCTCTTATACTGGTATGGCTTTTGCTCGCTGGCTCTCAGGGCCCGTGGTGGTTGCCCGTGGTGATGTGCTGGACAGAGGTGGTCTGCGTTCGTGTTATCGACACCTCCATGCAGGTACGCCAAGGAATCGGCAAACTTCGAGATGCGGCGGTGCTCAACTTTCTGCTGAGCGCATCCAAACTTGTGGCTTGCCTCATTAGCCTCTTGATTGGCGCATCTTTCCAGCAATGGCTGGTCAGTTACGGGCTGGCAATGAGTCTCTTGGCCGGGGGCGCTATTTGGGCCTCCCTGCGCGGCACCCCAAGGGAGCGCCACCCGTCGGCACTGGGCAGCACGGCAGCCTCCGGTCTTCCTTTCGCTTTCGGAATGACTTCGAGATCGTTACACATGGACTCTGACAAGTACTTGCTTGCCCAGTTCGTTGACCCTTCGGCAGCTGGCCACTACGCCGTGGCATCGAAGGTCATTGCGATGGCATATATCCCTATCCAAGCCATCGCATACTCGGCGAATCGAAGCATGTTCCGAGCGGGTGAATCTGGACTCCACAACGCATGGTCCGCAAGTAGGGGGATCTTTTTACAAGCGTTGATCCTGGCCGCGTTCGGCTCAGTCGTAGCGTTTGTCGCTGCTCCTGCACTTCCGCTCCTTTTGGGTGATGACTTCGCCGATTCAGTGGCCCTACTACGCCTCCTGGCGCCTGTACTGATTTTTCAGGCTGCGTACTCGGTACTCGGGGATGTACTCATGGGTGCTGGTCGTCAATGGGCACGGTCTGGACTCCAGTTCGCCATCGGCATTTTGGCAGTCTCGTTAAATCTCGCTGTCATCCCCAAGAACGGAGTCGCCGGCGCAGGCGTGGTGGCAGTCACTGGAGGTGTCTTGCTAGCACTCTCGATGGCAGCTCTCCTGTGGGTAGGGCTGCGGCGGCGACCCGGTCCGCTAGTCCAGGCACCGGATAGCACAAGCATGGTCAGCGACCCCAAGTAGGGATCTAATCTCGGCTTTGTGGGCCGAGAAGTCCGATTCGGCGCCCGGCAAGTAAGGGTCGGCGTTCAACTCCTGGATTCCTGGCCGAGGAGTAAGTTCCCAACATTTTACCGACGCCAAGGGTGGACAGACGCCGACGTGAGTGACCCTCGCCGTGCTGGCGCAAAGGCGGTGTCCCTAGCGGAATCGCATAGGGAGCGTGTCGCCCCCCGTTGCATGGCGAAAGTTCTGAATCAATGCCCGGCCGACGAAGTAGGCCAGCACAGCGATGGCGCCCTGGCTCTGCGTTTTACCGGCTCATCCCAATCGAGGGTGTAGGAGTCGTGGTCTGAACCCGCCGGTCTCGAGCAGTGCCCTGGCGATGTAGTTGGTCAGGTTGCGGAAACCGAGGGCTGATCCGCGGAGGTGTTCGAGCCGGCCGTTGATCGCCTCGGTGGGGCCGTTCGATGAGCCAGGTCGGTCGAAGTAGGCCAGGACGTCGACGGCGCGCTTGGTCAGCGTCTTGCCCAGCGTGGTGACCTCGACGAGCGCCTTCGGGACACCGGTGCTGACCGAAGCAATGAGCTTCTCCATCAGTGCGCGCCCCAGGACGCGGTCGGGCTCGCGGTAAGCGCCGATCATCCGCTGATAGATGCCCCAGGTCGCCTCGACCTCGACATGGCCGTCGGTGGCGAACAGGTCGCTCAACCGGTGCCGCTGCTTGTCGGTCAGCAGGGCGGCGCCGGTGTGCAGCGTGCGGCGCGACTTGTACAGCGGGTCATTCTTGCGGCCCCGGTGGCCGTGCAGGTTCTGCTGGACCCGCCTGCGGCAGCGGTCCAGGGCATCGCCAGCTAGACGGACGACGTGGAAGGGATCCATCACCGTCACCGCGTCGGGTAGTTCCTCGGTGGCGGCGCTCTTGAAGCCGGTGAACCCGTCCATCGCGACCACCTCCACACCGTCGCGCCAGGCCTGCGGGCGGGCCGCGAGCCAGGTCTTGAACGCCTGCTTCGAGCGACCCTCGACCATGTCCAGCAACCGGGCCGGACCGGTGCCGTCACGGATCGGCGTCAGGTCGATGATCACCGTGACGTACTTGTCGCCGCGCCTGGTGTGACGCCACACGTGCTCATCGACGCCGAGGACCCTGACGCCATCGAAGCGAGCGGGATCCTCGATCAGCACCCGTCTGCCTTCGGCCAGGACGGCGTCGTTCGCGGTGTCCCACGCGACCCCGAGGCCGTCGGCGACGCGGGCAACGGTGAGGTGCTGCACCACGATCGCCTCGAGTGCCCACCGCAGCCCGCGGCGAGAGAGCTTCGCTCGCGGTTCGGCGGCCCGGGTGGTGTCTTGGCGCCACACGTGCCCGCAGTCGGCGCACCGGTAGCGACGGATCGTCACGACCAGCGTGGTCGGACGCCAGCCGAGTGGTTCGTGGGCCAAGATCCGGGTCACGGTGTCGCGTGGGCGCCCTTCGCAGCCGCAGCGTCGGCACCACTGATCAGGTTCGAGAACCCGACACGCGAGGACGGCTCGATCGGGCTCGAGGCGCTGGCCGATCACGACGAGGCCGAGCTCGTCGAGGCGGCAGAACTTGGTCACGTCGGGGCAGGCGAAGGTAGCGTCAGGCACGTCGAGGTCTTCCAGATGGCGAGCGTGAGAACTTCCATCTTGTGGAGACCTCGACCCCTATCCGGGCACTGACGCGCCGACCACCCCGGATAAGGCCGCTACACCCTCAACTGGGATGAGCCGTTTTACCCAGCGTGGCGACCCCGGCGAGCACCCTCGGCACAGCGGTACTGATCGCAGCAACCAGCTTGTCCATCTGTGCGCGCCCCAGGACCCGGGCAGGCTCGTGCTGAAGGCCGATCATGTGTTGGTAGGTGCTCCACGTTGCCTCGACCTCGACCGGGACTGCTGAACGATCAGGGGACTTCTGACTAGGCTGCCTGATCGGCGGCCTTGTTCATGATGCGTTCGAACCTGATGTGGCTCAATCGTCCGAGCCGTTCTTGGCGTCGGCGACGGTGGTAGGTCCGCTCGATCCAGGTCACGATCGCGATGCGGAGTTCCTCGCGGGTGGCCCGTCGATCCCGGTTCAGGGCGTTCTTCTGGAGCAGCGCGAAGAAGCTCTCCATGGCCGCGTTGTCGCCGGCTGAGCCGACCTGGCCCATCGATCCGATGAGCTGATGGCACCACAGTTCCTGCTGAAACTCCCGCGCACGAAAATTGCGACCAGCGGTCCGAATGCAGCGTGCACCCGGCAAAGCTTGGCGAACGCAGCTTCAGAGTGGACGCGCTCGGGGTTGTCGCCGAAGACGATGAGCACCTCGGCCCCGGTGTCGGCGCCGATGCCGAGGCCTTCGCGCAGGGTTGGTGCGTGGGACCGGGTGAGGTCGTCGAGGATGGTGTCGTGCTCGCGGATCTCGGCGTCGAGCGCCTGGTAGCGCTTCGCGAGTGTCCGTAGGGAGTGCTTCACGCTGGCGGTCGGCGAGGTCACCGCATCCGGTCGCAGTGATGCGCATCTGTCGATGAGGATCTTGTCGGAGGTTCCGGCGAGGTGCTCGCGCAGGTCTGCAGGGCGGTGACGATGAGCGCCTTGAGTGGGGTGGTCTCCAAGTCCTAGTGCAACGCCTCGATGTTGGAGGTGCTTGTGGCGCGTGGTGTGGAGGTCCCGGCTGGGACGCGGGAGCGGTTGTGGCGGTTGTTCAAAGATGGCGTGGAGCTGCGCGAGGCTGCTGAGTCGATCGGTGTGTCGTACGCCGTGGCGCGGCGCTGGCTCGCAGGGTTGGGTGGCTTGATGCCACCACCTCCGCGAGCCGGCCGGACCGGGTGTTCCTATCGGCGTTTGACCTCTCAGGAGCGAGAGACGATCGGGTTGATGCTGGCCGCTGGGGCCAGCATCGCCCGGATCGCCGAGGTGACTCGATCGCGGCTCGAAGGCCCGGCTCGGCGGCCACGCGGAGACCGCGTGGTCGCGCTCGAGCCGCTCTCGGGCTCGGCTGTGTGCCAGGTCGGCGTCGTAGCCCTCCACGTCGTGCGCGGCGGTGTTGCGCCGCAGCTCGCGGCTGATCGTTGACGCAGACCTACCGAGTCGTCGAGCGATCTCCCGCAGTGACAGCCCTTGACGACGCAACGTGGCGATCCGCTGGCGTTCGATCAGTGTCAACGCTCCCCGAATGTTGGGCCGGTTCTGCTCTTTGAAAGTTAGGCCACTTCGGTGTTGGTCATTGTGCCGTGTTCTCGGCTCGTGCTGAGGGAAGTGTCGCGATCCCGGTGTCTTTGAGCCGGTAGGAGCTGCCTTTCAGGGTGAGGACGTCGGCGTGGTGGACGATGCGGTCGATCATGGCTGCGGCGACGACCTGGTCGCCGAACACGTCGCCCCATCGGGCGAAGGGCAGGTTGCTGGTCAGGATCAGTGAGGCGTGTTCGTAGCGTGAGGACACGAGCTGGAAGAAGAGGTTCGCGGCGTCTTGCTCGAAGGGGATGTAGCCGACCTCGTCGACGATGATCAGCCCGTAGCGGCGTAGCCGGGCGAGTTCGTTGCTGAGTCGTCCGGCGGCGTGTGCTTCTTGGAGTCGGGTGACCCAGTCGGTGGCTGTCGCGAACAGCACTCGGTGTCCGGCGTGGGCGGCCTTGATCCCTAGTCCGATGGCCAGGTGGGTCTTTCCGGTGCCGGGCGGGCCGAGGAGCACCAGGTTCTGGGCGGCGTCGATGAACGTTGCGGTGCCTAGGTGGGCCACGACGTCGCGCTTGAGCGCGGGCTGGTGCTCGAGGTTGAAGTCCTCGAGTGACTTGCGCCCGGGGAAGCCTGCGGCGCGGATGCGGTGCTCGGCGCCGGCCGCGTCGCGCGCCGACACCTCACGCGACAGCACCGCAGCCAGGTACTCCTCATGGGTCCAGGACGCTTCGCGGGCTTGATCGGCCAGTCGGGTGGCGGCTTCGCGGATCCGGGGTGCTTTCAACGCCCGGGACAGGTACTCGATCTGCTTGACCGACTCGGTTGCCGGGCTGGCGGTAGTGGTCGTGGGCATCAGGCCACCTCGCCGTCGGTGTCGTCGAGTCCTGTGTGGGTGGGCAGGTCGACACCGAAGGCGGTGTCGTAGTCGGCCAGGTCACGCAGCAGGTCACCACTGGTCGGGGCCGCGGGACGCCCGTAGGCCTCACGCAACCGGCGAGCGGTGTCCACGTGGTCGGGGGCGGTGATGGTGACCGCGGTGCCCCAGCTGCGGGCGTGGTTGGCTACCAGCTGGTCTTGGCAGGTGACCTGGACGGTGGACAGGTCGGCATGGACCTCGACCATCCGTCCGATCACACTCGGGTCGACGGAGTAGTCGTTGCCAGCGACACGGACGTAGTAGTCGCGTGGCAGCCGGACCCGGGTGCGGACCCCGGTCACCGGGGGCATCGGGGGCATCGGGGGCATCGGGGGCAGCGCCAGCATCGCGGCCTTGTCGATGGCGACCAGTTCGGCAGGGCGACCGCTGAGTCGCCGCACGGTGCGGGCGTTGGCGACCGGGAGCCAGGCGGCGAGTTGGGTGTTGAAGTCCGCTGGGCTGGTGAAGGTCCGGCCGGGCAGGAACGAGGTTTCCAGGTAGCCGTTGGCGCGTTCCACGATGCCCTTGGACTCAGGGTCGAACGGTTTGAGCTGCACGATCCGGGTGGCCAGGGTGCCGCAGAACCCGGCCACTCCTTCGGCGTAGCTGTTGCGCCGCCCGATGCCTGCCTCGTTGTCCCAGATCAGTCGGTGCGGGACCGCGCCCAGCTGGTTCGACAGCAGCTCCCACATGCCGGCCAGCAGGTCGCCGGTGGTGCGCGTGGGCAGCATGGTCGCGGTGATGAACCGGGAGTAGGACGACACGATCACCAGCACCGGTGGGGCACCGGTCTGTCCTGGTCCAAGCGGGATCGTGACCGGTGGGAACCACAGGTCGCACTGGGCCTGGTCGCCAGGGCGATACTCCAACCGGTCCGCCGGGTCACGGGGCGCGTAGTCGACGCGCAGCACCGCGATCCGGTTGCGGAACCACGACGCTGACCCCTGCCAGCCGACCCGCTCGGCCAGCACCGAGGCCGGCATGGTCGGGAACTCCTTCAACAGCTCCCGCACCCGCGGCTCGTAGGCGTCGAATGCCGAGGCCGCCTTCGGTCGGACGTAACGCGGCGGGGACGTCGAGTTCACCGCCCTTGTGACCGTGTCCCGCGCGATCCCCAGGTGCTTGGCTATCGCCCGGATCGACATCTGCTCCTGCGCGTGCAGACGCCGGATCTCAGCCCAGTCCTCCACTGTCATCACCCAATCCATCGTGGTCGGGTGGCCTACTTTTCGAGGAGCGCTACTGGCCTAGTTTTCGGGGAGCGTCGACAATCAGCGACAGATATCGCTCTGAGCGCTGTCCCTCAGGCTGTCGCCGCGGAGGGAGCCCACCCAGCTCCGCGCGCCACCGGTAGCCGGTCTTTCGTCCGATCCCGACGAGTTTGCACGCCTCCACGGTGCCCACGCCCGTAAGAATCAGCTGCCAGTACTCGTCCTCAATGCCCAATCGCCGCTTACGGCCTCGTCGCGCCATCTCCACGCCCATCTCCCAGCAGGAGAGTGTTGCGACGTGAGGTAGAACCCGCCCGGCAAAGGGGGTCAGTTTTCGCTAGGCGTTGACATGAGTGCCGAGACGATCTGCTAGTCGCTGTTCGTGCAGGCCCGCGGGTCACTCAAACGCGAGCTCACCGTGTCGACGACGCTAGAGTTCAGGCAAGTTCGACGCTCGAAAAGTGAACGGTGTGGGCAGCCTAGTTCGGCTGGTTGTCGGCAGTCTCGCGGATGCTGGGCAGGGTGTCGATGCCGCGGTTGCGTAGCCGGTACGAGGCGCCTTTCAGGGTGAGGACGTCGGCGTGGTGCACGACGCGGTCGATCATCGCGGCGGCGACGACCTGGTCGCCGAAGACGCCTCCCCAGCCGCTGAACGGCAGGTTGCTGGTCAGGATCAACGAGGCGTGCTCATAGCGGCTGCTGACCAACTGGAAGAAGAGGTTCGCGGCGTCTTGCTCGAACGGGAGATAGCCAACCTCGTCGACGATGATCAGCCCGTAGCGCCGCAACCGTGCCAGTTCGTTCGGGAGCTTGCCGGCGCGGTGTGCTTCGGTGAGCCTGGTGACCCACTCTGTCGCGGTCGCGAACAGCACCCGGTGGCCGTGGTTCACTGCCGCGATCCCAAGGCCGGTGGCCAGATGGGTTTTGCCGGTGCCGGGCGGTCCCAGCAGGACGACGTTGCGTCCCTCGCTTAGGAACCCGCCGGATGCGAGTGCGGCGACCTGCTGCCGCACGCCCGGTTGGGCGTCCCAGTCGAACTCATCGATCGTCTTGCGGGAACCGAACCCCGCGGCCCGGATCCGCAGCTGGGCACCCGATGCGTTGCGGGCTGCGACCTCACTATCCAGCACTGCGGCAAGGTATTCCTGGTGGCTCCAGCCGGCGACACGTGCGTGGTCCCCAAGGCGGGCAGCGGACTCGATGATCCGTGGCGCTTTCATCGCTGATGACAGGTAAGTCAGTTGCTTGAGCGCCTCGGTCGTGGCGCTCTTCTTGCCTCTGCTGCTGGTCATCACGCCACCTCACCGCTCAGGCCGAAGGCTCGGTCGTAGTCGGCCAGGTCCCGCACCAACCCCGCATCCGGGTCGCTCACGGGGCGGGAACGCTGGAACTTCTCACGCAGCACCTTCGCTGTCGCGACGTGTGCTGGGTCGGTGATGGTCATGCCGCGTGCCCAGACCCGCTCGTGCTTGGCGACAAGGTGTCCTTCGTGGCGGATCTGGACCCGCTCAAGGTCGGCATGGACATCGACGAAGCGGCCGATCATGGCCGGATCAACGGAATAGTCCGATGAGTCGACGCGGACGTAGTAGTCCCGTCCCAGGCGCACCCGGTTGATCCACCCGACCGTCGGCGGCATCGGGGGAAGCGGGAGCATCGCGGCCCGATCGGCGTCGCGTCGCTCGACGGGTTTGGCCTTGATGGTGCGCACCCCCCCCCGGCTGTTCGCCATGCTCAGCCAGGCGGCGAGCTGAGCGTTGAAGTCAGCCGGTGACGCGAAGGACCCGTCGGGCATGAAGGACGTCTCGTAGTAGCCGTTGCGGCGTTCCACCACACCCTTTGACTCGGGGTCGTAGGGCTTCAGTCGCTGCACGGTCGTGGCCAGGACGCCCGCAAACGCAGCGACGCCCTCAGCGTGCCGCTTACCGCGCCCGATGCCGGACTCGTTGTCCCAAATCAGCCGGTGTGCCGCGTGGGGATCATCCGAGCGACCATGTAGCGCGAGTGCGCGGCGGTGATCACCATGACCGGCAGCAGCGTCTTCGTCCCGTCCTCGAGCGGGATCTTCTTGGGCGGGAACCACAGGTCGCATTGCGCCGCATCCCCTGGCAGCCACACGAGGCGATCGGCCGGGTCGACTGGCCGCAGCTGCGGCCGCAGCCGGCGGACGTTGTCGCGGAACCACGTGATCGACCCGGTCCAGCCGACCCGCTCGGCGATCACCGTTGCCGGCATGTCTAGGGTGTCCTTCAACAACTGCCGCACCAGCGGCTCGAACGGTGCGAACGACGTCGGTGCCGCCGCGCGCTCGTACTTCGGTGGCCATCGGACGCCAGCGCCTTGATCACGGTCGTGCGTGAGATCCCCAGCCTGCTGGCGATCTGCGTCTTCGGAACGCCCTCGCCGGCAAGCCGACGGATCAACGCCCAGTCCTCCACAGTGATCACTCTCCGATCGAGGTGAGTGTTCACTTTTCAAGCGTCGAAACCGTTCAGTTGTCGAGCGTCGTCGACACTCACCGGGCACCTGCGCACCCAACGTCAACGCCGCCAACCGCGCGGCGGACGCGCGGCTGCAGGGTCGGGGCGTGGGCACCTGGTGGGCACCACTCCGATCAACCAGCGCCCCGCCGAGGTCGAGGACCGTGCGATGCCCGGGCACTGGGAGGGTGACCTGATCGTGGGTGCGCACAACGGCTCGGCGATCGGGACCCTGGTCGAGCGCTCGACGCGCTACGTGATGTTGGTCCACCTGCCTGGGCGTCGTACCGCCGAGGAGTTCTACCGTGCCCTGACTCCCACGACCGCCGCGCTTCCAGAGGAGCTACGCAGGTCGCTGACCTGGGACAACGGCAAAGAGATGGGGATGCACCACCGGATCGCCGTCGACGCTGGCATCGACATCTACTTCGCTGATCCCCACAGCCCTTGGCAGCGAGGCTCGGACGAGAACACCAACGGTCTGCTGCGCCAGTACTTCCCCAAGGGCACCAGCCTGCGCCGCTACACCCCCGAGGACCTTGCCGCTGTCGCCCGCGAACTCAACGGCCGACCCCGCAAGACCCTCGACTGGCGCACACCAGCCGAGGCCCTCAACGAGATACTGGGCAGACCGTACGAAACCCCGGTGTTGCACTAGGACCTGGAGACCGCCGGGGATTCTCAGCGAGCCACGCGCGGACGTTCTTGTGCTTGTGGGCGGCGTAGTTGTCCATCACCAGGTGCAGCTCGACCGGCACCCCATCCTCGTCAAGGACGTGGCGGTAGGTCCGCTCGATCTGCTTGAGGAAGGCGAAGAACTCCTGGTGGCGGTGTCGCGGCTTCAGCGCGGCGGTGACCTGCCCGGTGGCGATGTCCAGGGCGGCGAACAGGGTACTGCTGCCGTGACGATAGTAGTCGTGCGCCTGCGCTCGATTCGGCCCTCCTGCATGGGCAGGATCGGCACGGTCCGGTCCAGAGCTTGGATGTGGGACTTCTCATCGATGCACAGCACGATCGCGTTCTCCGGCGGGGCCAGGTAGAGCCCGCAGATGTCGGTGACCTCGCCGACCAGCTCGGGGTCGGTGGAGAACCGGAACGACTCGGCCTTCCACGGCTTGATCCCGTAAGACCGCCACGCTCGTGCGATCGAGGTGTTGGAGACCTTGAGCCGTTCGGCAGCAGTCGGGTCGACCAGTGCGTCACGCCGAGCTTCTTCGGCGGCGGCTTCAGCGTCTCGGCAACGATGGCGCGGTGATCCAGCTGGCGCGGCCGGCCCGGACGTGGCGCGTTCGCCAGACCCGCGATCCCGCGCTCCTCATAGCGCCCGCGCCAGTTCAGCACCGTGGTCACGGTCGCATCGGTCAGCTCCGCGATCCGCGTGTTGCGACGCCGTCACCGGCCAGCAGAACGATGCGTGCGCGTTTTGCTGCCGTCGCACCGACCCGGTTCGAGCGAGCCCAGCCTTCAAGCTCGGCACGGTCACCATCGCGAAGGACAAGGGCAGGAGCAGGGCGATTCGCCATGCCACGTGATTTCAGACCCCAACTATCTAGTTATTTACGACACGCGCCACTAGCGCACCGTCGAGAAAGGCGCACGCCGCGGAAAAGGATTCATCGACGCCACCGCGCCAGCCAAATCTAGCTTGTGGCAGGTATACCAGCGATACGCCCCTCCTCGCGGACTACATTCGCCGCAACTCCGGTTCACTAGGGCTCAAAAACCCGGAACGAGCGAGAAAAACACCCAAGGCGACCATTATCGGATAACGAACATCGTCAACAAAAGCATTCACGAAGAACGACCACGCGAGAGCCCCGAGCAACAAGCTGGCCAGCGGCACCAGGGTCGGGTCCTGGGCGGCCTTCCTCTGCGCAAGAACGGCACCGCCAGCAAGCATGCCCGGAATGAGCAGTAGACCGAGGTAACCGAAATCGAGATAGGCGTCGTACACCGCGGATGCGGTATTCGTATTGACGCGCTCACCGTGGAGAGTTACTCCCCTATAGTCCAAGGCGTGAGGTGCGACTGGTACAGGTATTCCCAAACGCGAGACAACCGCTGCCGCCCCAGTAAACGTATAACTTCCGTAACCGGGGTCCGGCGAAACACTGCCGGGCAGCAATGACGGTGGGGGCGCAAGATCCCCATCTCGAATGAGACGAGTATTTAATCCGGCTAACGACGAGTTGGAGTACTGAACTAGAGATTCATAGCCCGTACTATTCTGCGCCTGGCTCGCATTCCGCACCTGCAAAGGTATGAGCAAGGTGGCGACGCTCACAACAATTATAGCGACGCGCGGAACTACCTTCCGCATGGACCGCTTACCGGCCGCCCTCGGGGTCAGCATATAGGCGAAGCCAAAGAGCAGCATGCCGAGGACCAGAGAGGTTCGCTGAAGCGTCAGGAAAGACACCACTGCCACGAGCAGAATTGGGGCCATCACTGGACCCCACTTCCCATTTCGCGCAATAACCGCCCCCGTTATCAAGGAGAGGTGTCCCATAAACAACACGTACCCGAGCGCGCCGTCCAGGATATCGACCAGCCCGAAGCCCTGACTTCTACTTACCTCGCCAGCCATGTCCTGGAGTAGTTTATATTCGATTCCCGCATAGTTGTTAGACGATGCAGTGAAGATCTTTCGGAGCCCACCCACTTGGGCAATCAGGTCGCGATTCTGTAGGTATGTTCTAGCGACGAAGGCCCCAAGGAGGACGGTTAAGCCCCAGTGCGCCTTCGCGCTGACTAGGAAGGCGGACGGTCCATCGCCATCATTGTCCCGAGTTCCCGCCTTTCGGATCAACACAACGAGACACGATCCGAGAACGCCAGCTGCTACATACGTGCAGACCATCAATCCGGTTTGCCCCGACATCGCCGGCGACATGGCGCCACTTGGGGCAGCCATCAGGAGGACTGCAATCCACGGCACCGTTAGGGCGCTGACCGGATTTAGCCACGGCATTCCCCCCCGCAGCATAATCACCTGCCCCACAACCCCGAGGGCCATGAGTAGCAGCGCGAACCCCATTCATCCTCCACCATTTACTCGAGGAACCGGCGAGACCGCTCGGGCTCAATTGACAGGGCTATCCAATACTACGGGAGTTACCTTACGCTGCGTCCAGCGCGCGACGGCGAATCGGCGGCAATCGCCAATTAAACGGCGCGACCACAGAGCTTATTGGACTGATCCAGCGCCTTGGTTCTGCAAGCCATAGCACAGACGCAATGCGACGGTTTGGTTTGCAACGGTATTGTGCCGAAGAAACGTCGCCCAAGCCTTGCGATTCATTTCGCGGGCCTCGTCGTCACGAAGGACCGCAACCACCCGCGCCGCCAGTTCCTCTGGGGTCTCGGCAAGCGCCTCGGCGGGGGCGCCCTCCAGTGCGCCGATCCTGCGGCAAAGAATCGGCAAATCCAGCGCATTCGCTTCGAGAACTGCCATGGGGAATCCTTCCCACGCCGCTGTGTGTACGTAGACACTCGCGTTTGCCGCAGTCGCCAGTGCCGCCCCGCGATCAACCCAGCCGGTTACCTCGACCCCTGCAGCCTCAAGCTCTTGAATGAGTTCTGGGTCCCCACCGCCGACCCAAATGGATCTCACGTCCCCGGGCAACGCTTTGGCAACGGAAGAAAAATACGTGGGGTCCTTCTGTGCGCAGGCTCGACCGATCGTCACCACAGATCGCGTGCGCGAGTCTCGCGCGGCCGAATACTGATTTGAAGACAGTTCCACTACGTTCGGAACATGCTGAACGAATCTGCCCCCCAATCTATCTGCCAACTGAGCCTCGCGACCCGAACATGCAGCCACCGCATCGGTGCGACGAATTAATACCGATTCGACCATTCTGAGCAACAATCGACGCGCCGGCCCCACGTCACGTCGCTCGAACGCAAAGCAGTGAGGGGTGTATACAATTCGAGGACGACGGACAAAGAAGAAGGCAACTCGGACGACGACGCCAGCCAAGCTAGAGTGTGCGTGGATGACGTCTGGCGAAAGACGCCGACTCAAGGAACGAAGTTGCAAGAATGCCCGGACGGGGTCGCCGTACAACTCAGAAACCGACGCAAACAATACATCATCGACTGGCGAAGGCGCCGACTCCGGACGTACCCGCCGAAGAAGATGGTGCTCCGCCGAGGGCATCGCATGTATGTACTGTCGGAGCGCGGTGGCTGTGCCGGCACCGTCGCTTTCTGTTACATGAAGGATCCGCGTCACGAGACCGACCCCCGCGCTATCTTCCATGCCTCGGGCCGTTGAGACCTATCACGCGCGGCATCTGACGACCTCGTTCCAGGTCGAGGGGTTCGCGGCCGCACTCCTCCGCGACCACGCGGGGCCGCCATGAGAAGAACGTCGCAAGTCATCCTCAGTCCCGCATCAAGTTGCTCGCTGTGTCGCACTGTGCGTCGACGGCCGGTCAGGTCATACAGGGCGATCAACGGGGCTCCGTCGGTTCGGTCGGAAAGTAGTGCTGCAGCGGTGGACGGGAGCGTCGACGCCAATCATGTCGTATCGCTGCCGCGCCTCGGGATGACATTGAGTTCAACTTAGGTGCTCATCGTGCGCCCCCAGTCCCATACATCCTTCCACAGAAGACTGCGCAGCGCAGATCTTCTTCTATGTGCAGCCAGCCCGCCCACCCGCTAGGGTCAATGCCATTTCCCAAGGGTCTGAGGCATCGATGCCCCAGTGATGACGCTTTGTCACGCGCGAGAATAGCCACTCGCGTGGACGCTTGATCCTCACCCAGTACGCGAAAGTCACCGTTGGGGGCAGCGCGACCCGCTCTTACCATCGCCTGGGTGGCCCTTCCCGCGGGCCAAGTTCGGCATGGCGTGGCGTCCTGCTTCGCGGGGTTTGTGCCCAGTTCGAGCCTTAAAGGGCTCGTCGCAGTTGAGGGTGTAGGTCGGGCTGGCGCGTCGGTCCCGGGATAGGCGTCGAGGTCTCCCGAGGGTGAAGGCTCCTACACGCTCATCTCGAAAGACAGGACTGCTGCACGATCGGGTGACAGGTCAAGATGTCACCTACTCGGGCAGCAGTCACGACCTCGACGTGCCTGACGCTACCGTCGACGACCGCTCGAATGCGTTCGCCCACCCGACCTGTCCACCTTCTGCAGGCTTGACGAGCTCGGCCTCGTCGTCACCGGTCAGCGCCTCGAGCACGATCGCGCGGTCCCGGCCTGCCGGGTCGTCGAACCTGACCAGTGGTGTGACGTTGCGGCTGCGAAGGTAGCCCACGCGACACCGCCACCCGGACCTTGGCCCACGAACCACTCGGCTGGCGTCCGACCACCTTGGTCGTGAGCATCCGTCGCTATCGGTGCGTCGACTGTGGGCACGTGTGGCGCCAAGACACCACCCGGGCCGCCGAGCCACGAGCGACGCTGTCGCGTCGCGGGCTGCGGTGGGCACTCGAGGCGATCGTGGTGCAGCACCTCACCGTCGCCCGCGTCGCTGACGGGCTCGGGGTCGCCTGGCACACCGCGAACGACGCCGTCCTGGCCGAAGGTCGACGGGTGCTGATCGAGGATCCCGCTCGCTTCGATGGCGTCCGCCTGCTCGCCGTCGATGAGCACGTGTGGCGCCACACCAGGCGCGGCGACAAATACGTGACCGTGATCATCGATCTGACCCCAATCCGTGACGGCACCGGCCCGGCGCGGCTGTTGGAATGGTCGAGGGTCGCTCGAAGCAGGCGCTTAAGACCTGGCTCGCCGCACGGCCCCAGGCTTGGCGCGACGGTGTGGAGGTGGTCGCGATGGACGGGTTCACCGGCTTCAAGAGCGCCGCCACCGAGGAACTGCCCGACACGGTGACGGTGATGGATCCCTTCCACGTGGTGTGTCTGGCTGGCGATGCCCTGGACCGCTGCCGCAGGCGGGTCCAGCAGAACCTGCACGGCCACCGGGGCCGCAAGGACGATCCGCTGTACAAGGCGCGCCGCACCCTGCACACCGGCGCGACCCTCCTCACCGACAAGCAGCGCCACCGGTTGAGCGACCTGTTCGCCACCGACACCCACGTCGAGGTCGAGGCGACCTGGGGCATCTACCAGCGGATGATCGGCGCCTACCGCGAACCCGACCGCGTCCTGGGGCGCGGCCTCATGGAGCAGGTCATCGCCGCGGTCAGCACCGGGGTCCCGGCTGCGCTTGTCGAGCTCACCACGCTGGGTAATACGCTGACCAAGCGCGCCGTCGATGTGCTGGCCTACTTCGACCGACCCGGCACATCCAACGGACCCACTGAGGCGATCAACGGGCGCCTCGGGCACCTCCGCGGATCCGCACTCGGCTTCCGCAACCTGACCAACTACATCGCCAGGTCCCTACTCGAGACCGGAGGCTTCAAACCCCGACTCCTACACCCTCAAATGCGATGAGCCACTTTTCCCGGTTAGGGTCTGCCTGCGGTGAGCGCACTCACCGAGGGCAGAACCCAGTGGTCACGTTGTCGCGAAGGATCGCGCCGTGCATCGCGCGCACGCGAGCTCCAGCGGGGTCCAACCGGTAAGCGAGTCCACTAGACAATCTGCTCGAATGAGCACGACTCCACCGGCCCCTGCCCGCCCTCACGCAGGGCGAGCCGGGCTTCTTCGTGCATCGATGCGCTCACCGGTATGGAGCCCTGCGGCGACCCCTCGTCGACCTACCCGACGTTGGCGTCCAGGTCGAGGGCAACTAACTCCCAGGAGAACTACGCGCGTGGTCGCCGAGCGGTGAGGAGTGGTGGGCACAGGCGAGTTGGACCCCGGCCTGCTGCACAAGTAGGCCCAGCAGATCGTCAGGACGCTTCGTTCGCAGGCCGCACCCAGTCCCCTTGGACCGTGTTACCGGCCGAGTGTTCGAGCCAGTCCCACCTATCGACATGCGCCTTTCGCAAAGCAACCCCAGCAAGCGAAACTCTTCACAGATCAGGAGTCACCGATTTTCACGCTGCCGTCCCTCACTCTCTCGGAGGACAAGGGAGCGTAGCCGTAGCCGTAGCCGTAGCCGTAACCTCCGCGGCGTCCCGCTGGCACCATGTTCAAAACCAGGCCCAAGAGTCGTCCATCTACCTGCCCCAGACGGTCCAGCGCGCCGGTCAGTTGATCCTTGGTGGTCTTGCCGTGACGCAGTACAAGCAGCGCACCATCCGCCGAAGCGGCCAGGATCGCTGCGTCAGTAACGGGCAGCAGTGGAGGTGCGTCGATCAGAACAATGTCGTAATCCATGCGTAGCGTGGCAAGGAGTTCGCTCATCGCCTTTGATTGCAGGAGTTCGGCTGGGTTCGGAGGCACGGCTCCGCTCGCCAGCATGTGCAATCCAGACTCCTCGTGCACCTGCAGCGCATCGCTCAACGCGACCTTACCCACGAGCACCGTGGTGACACCGATGGCGTTGTCCAGTCCGAGGGCCGCTGCTGCCTTGGGCCGCCTGAGATCACACTCAACAAGGACAACCCGTTGACCCGCTTGAGCCAACGCGATGGCGAGGTTGACGGCGGTGGTCGTCTTACCCTCTGAGGGAAGCGCGGAGGTCACGACCACAACCTTGTCTGGTCGATCGATCTCCAAGAACTGCAAATTGGTGCGTAGAACACGAAATGACTCCACACGGGGGGCATGTGAATCCAACGCGGTAATGAGAGGCCGCGACCGGGTCGAGGAGTCATAGTCAATTGTCCCCATGAGCGGAGCATCGACAATTGCTCCAACATCCTCCGAGGACTTGATTGTAGTGTCCAGCAGGTCGCGCAGCAATGCGATTCCCAGGCCAAGCAGAAGGCCTAACGCCGCTCCCAGCACAAGATTTCTCGCGGGCTTGGGAGCTACCGGAGTTTCTGAGTAGGACGCTGGATCTACGATTGAGGCACGGATGGGAGGCTCTGCTCGCCCGACCGGCGTCTCGATTTCGCGAACCATCGCGACAAGTCCTTCAGCGACAGCTTCCGCCAATCGCTGAGCGTCCGTCGCATCTTCGTCAACCACAGTCAACTCTAGAATGACCGTCTCAGGGACGACCGAGGCAGATATCTGCGAGGTCAGTTCCTCGGGCGTGCTGGTCAACCCCAAGTCGTCAATGACTGATTGGGCCAACTCCCGGCTTGTGGCCAGATCCGCGTACGATGTCACTCTTTGCGCGGAGAAGAGCCCGCCTTGGTAAGCCTCAGCGGTATCGGCTTGCGACGTGGAAACGAACAACCGCGCGGACGAAGCGAACTGTGGAGTCGCGGTAAAGGTAAGGACTGCAGCGGCTCCAAGTACGACTGCGGTTGTCACTAGGATCAGAAGCCATCGGCGGCGGAGGGTCCGCAGATAGTCACGCAATTCCACTCTGAACTCTCCGATCGGCTGCAGACACTAAGGACGTCTGCGCATACTCTAGGGCTTCGGACCGCCTACCACTTCATTACGAGGTGTCTGCGTACACACCCCCCGTGACCCTATCCTCATTGCCGCCTGAGACGGGCCCACAGGTGAGGCTGCAAGGGTTGACCCACTGCAGCCATGTCATAGGCGTACAGCAGATCACCCTCGACGTTCCCATACAGGCGATGCCCGGCCGCAACCTCCTTGGCAGAGTTCGTGCGCATGACGGCGTCGGTGGCGATTTCCAGCTTTCCTTCGCCAGCCGTTCCGTACCAGACCTCGGCGAAGCCTGTGTGGTGAGCGAGCACAAGCTCCACCTTCCCCTCGGGCCGCGCCCGGAGAAAGCCGGTTTCGACGGCAGCTTCGCGGATCTTCTCCCCGTGCTCATCAACCATCCACGAGCGGGCCATGTAATGAAAGAACGGTCGGCCGTCGTGCGCGAAGATCAGTTCTTGGCCGAACTGGAACGGCTCGATCGTTGGGTAGTCGCCGTGACCATTGCCGCGCCAGGTGCCAAGCATCCACGCGACGGGTGCACAGTCAGGGTGCAAGTTGTCTGGCAGTTCGAAAGGCATGGATGCGAGTCTAGGCTGCCGGCCCACCGGTAGCTGGTCATCAGGGTGGCCTTCCTCAGCCCATGCGTGGGACTGGCCCCACAGACTCAGCAACTGCTGGGGACAGTGGTGATCTTGTCCCGAGGCACGATCCCAGGCGTCAAGGCCACCTCTGCGCCAGCCTCCTGTCCTTGCGCCGTGGTCATCTCCCAGGTCAGCTGGAGCTCCTCTAGGCTCGATAGCAGGGCGACGAACCGGATGGCGGGTCGGCCATCCATGTTGACCACTCGGGCCCCTAGCTCCTCTCCTTCCAGCATCGCTTGGTCGATCGAGCCGCCGTAGGGACCAAAAATGCGCACCTGGACGAGTTGACTGCCTGCATCCGTGCCGTGCACCCCCCCGCCCGTCAGGTAATCGGGCAGGTCCCGAGCCTCGTTGGCGGCAATGGCCGATCCGAGGCGCAGAGACGCCGAGAGCGCCTGACGACCATGGTGACAGGCGACCGACCGGACACGCGCGTTCGAACGCAGGTAGTAGGACATCTTGGAACCCGTGGAGTCGTTCAACGAAATATCGACGTGCGGGACGGATCCGTCATCACCACTCAGACCACCCAACACTACGGAATCGCCCAGCGCCGCCCTTTCTGACTCTATGAACGGTGCGATCAGGAGACGACCCTCCATCGCAGAGCGTTGGAGGCCCCTCACGAATTCTAATGGGGACTGCAATTCGCTCGTAGCGGCATCAAAGACAGCCCGGGCAACATGAGCAAAAAGCCGATCCTGGTCTGCGGGATCCATCGTGAGGTACGGCTCGTTGAGAAGCCCTTGGACAAGGTTCTCACTAGTGAACGTCTTCTCGCCGACGGCTACCGGCCCCGTTCCCTTCAACAAGTACGAGAGCGCCACTGGATCCAGAGCGATCACCCCGTCCAACTCCTCCCGGTAGATCTCCTCCCAACGCGCAGCCATCAGCTCCGCTGCTCGAGGAAAATCCGGGGTGAAGTTAGCGTCGACGAAATACGTGCCCAGTTGCTCACCGTAGAAGTAGCGTTCAGCATCGCTGAGGGGCAGAACTGCTTCCTCCCGCTCTCCGAAGTCGCCGCCGGATCCCTGCCGTACCATCGCGAGCCGTCCGTCGTGGACCATCACTTCCGCGAAGGCACCGGGCAGACCACCGGTGGCTCGGATCTCCGCATTGTTCTGAAAGACGAGCAGGTAACGCCTCTTTTCAGTTCCACCCGCCATGGTGGGCAACAGGTCGACAGCACTCCTCGCCGAGCCGAGACCTTCCCGTAGGGATTCAATCCGTTCGACATAGTCGTCAAAACGTCCCTGGAGCCGGCCGACATAGCCGGAACTGTCCAGGCCAACGACCTGCTCGGCGGCCACCTCGGCGGTCCGATGGCTCTGCGCCAGCGGCTTTGCAAGATCCGAGACGGCGCCGAGATCGATTCGCCCATCGACGATAAGGGTATCGACGCTTCCCGAACTGGCCAACAGTGGGTCAACTGCGCCGGAGGCCAGTAAATCGAGTGATCGGCTAACCGCGCGGACACCCCCGATGTCGTCGCCTAGCACAGGCACGCGGCTTAGCGCCTGCCACCAAGCGCCGTCCGTACCGCGCCTGGCCTCCGATGCCGCGTCGCGCAGGCGACGCGCTTCTTCCCGTGCCCGGGCCTGATCGCCGCTGCTGACGGCCACCTGGAGGCGCGAAACGGCGATTTCTGCCCTGCGAAGGTGGTGTTCGACAGTCCGGGCAGACCAAGCGGTGTAGGCAATAACGCCCAGAAGTAAGACCACAGGTACGAGTTGGATAGTCCGTCGTCGCGTGAACACGGCGTCATCCTTTCAGACATAGAATACCCCCGTCCGGGCATCCCGGACGGGGGTATTCTGAGGTAAAGCTAGATCAGCGGCGCTGCTTCACCGTCGTCTGGAAGACGTTGGTGCTCGGCGCGTAGACCGAGTTGTTACCGGGGACGAACGTCACGGTGACGACGTAGCGACCGGGCTTCTTCACGCTCGGCACCACGATGTTGCGCGGGTTGCCGGAGTAGGCGCGCTGGACCGAGTAACTGAACCGGCCGTCGCGACGCACGAAGGTGATCAGCACCTTGCCGCGCGCCTTGCCCGCCGCTCCCTCGACCGGGGCGATGTTCACCTTGATGCGGGGCTTGCCGGCCTTGTTGGGCTTGAGCGGCTTGCTCTTAACCTCGGTCGGCGTCGTGCCCGGGTACGGCGCGGCGGACGCCGGGGCGCCGGAGAGGCTCACGAGCCCCAGGGTCATCAGAAAAGCCGAGATAATCCCAGCCATGAGCTTCTTCATCGTGTCTCCCCATGTGGCCCAGGCGGGCCGATATACGTCAAGTCGAAGCCTCACCATAGGGGTAAACCACCCAATGCGCACGTCAGGGCCCCGGTCGTGGACTAGTCGTCACATGAAATTCATCTCCACGTCATCGACGATTCGCGTCCGACACAGTGCCCACCAGCGATCGGAGACCGAGCAATTCCCGCGCTTCGCCACCTGACATCGGAACCCGTTGTGCCAGCGCGCCCATCGCGACCGCCCGCTCCACCAGCTCCCGGTTGGCGCTCACCGGCACTCCGCGCGACAGGGTGAGCACGTCCTCCATGCCGACCCGCAGGTGCCCCCCTTTGGCCAGCGCGGCCAGCGCTACCGGCACGGTGGAGCGACCGACCCCGGTTGCCGACCAGCTGGTCACCTCCGGGGGCAGCGCCGCCACGGCAGCGACGAGGGCGTCGGCGGTGCCGGGCATCGCGCCGGGGACTCCCATCACCAGGTCGCAGTGCACCTTGCCGCCATAGGGCAGCCCATAGCGATCCAGCAGTCGGGACAGCGCATGCACGTGGCCGAGGTCGAAGAGCTCGAATTCCGGCACCACCTGCCGCTCCTGGCTGAGCTGGTAGAGCTCGCAGATGAACGGCCACGGGTTGGCGAACACGTCATCGCCGAAGTTCGTCGTGCCCATCGTCAGGCTGCACGAGTCGGGCTTGGCATCCAGAACCTTCAGCCGCGCCTCGAGCGGATCGTGCACCGAGCCGCCGGTGGAGAGCTGGACCACCATGGTGGTCGCCTCACGCAGCGCGGCCAAGGTGTCGTGGAGACGCCCCGGGTCCAGCGTCGGGCGGTGCTCGTCGTCGCGAATGTGCACGTGGACCATTCCCGCCCCGGCGGCCTCGCACTCGCGCGCCGTGGCGACGAGCTCCTCGAGGGTGGTCGGGAGCTGGGGGCAGTCGGCCTTGCTGGTCTCGGCGCCGGTGGGCGCGACGGTGATCAGCAGCCGATCGTCGGGGACGGCGACCATGGCGACATCGTGGCAGACTCCGCTGAGCCCGTCGACCGGACATGCAGGAGGACTTACGTCGTGAAGGCGGTTGTTCAGCGAGTCCTGACGGCCAGCGTGGTTGTCGACGAAAAGGTTGTTGGCCGCCTAGCCCGCCCGGGCCTCCTCGCCTACGTCGGTATCACCCACGACGACGGCTCGGCCGACATCGCCTGGATGGCGCGCAAGCTGTGGGAGCTGCGCCTGCTCGACGACGAGCGGTCGGCCTCCGAGATCGACGCGCCGATCCTGGTGGTCAGTCAATTCACCTTGTACGGCGACGTGCGCAAGGGGCGTCGCCCCACCTGGCAGGCGGCCGCCCCTCGCGAGGTCAGCAAGCCGACGTATGACGCGCTATGTGCTGAGCTCGTGCGCCTGGGCGCCCAGGTCGAGCGCGGCGTCTTCGGGGCGGACATGCGCGTGGAGTCCGTGAACGACGGCCCCTTCACGGTGATCCTCGAGAGCCCGCGTCCGGGCTGAACGATTCTCAGCCGGTGTACGTCAGGGCCCGGTAGACGAGGTAAGCGGTCACCAGCAACACCAGCGTCAAGGTGATCCATTGGGCGATTCTCTTCCGGCGGCGCTGGACCACCGGATGGACGCTCCTGCGCCGCCGACTGCGTGTACCTTCCATCGCACGTCTCCCCCGTGAGTGACAAATGCCGCCGGGAAACACAATGCGGGACGCCGGGACCTTCACGCCTCCTTGACGGAGTAAAGGTTTTCCGACGTCCCGCAATTATCGTGCGCCTGAAACTGACGGTCAGAGGGTGACCGTCACCTCGGCGATGCTGCCGATCTGCGCACGCACCTTCCGGTCGACGGTCTCGGCCTTGGGCGCCAGCGTGCGCAGCGTCCACTCCCCGTCCTTGGCGAAGAAGCGGAAGTGGCCGGTCGCCGAGGTAGGGACCTCGGCGGTGAACTCACCGGTCCGGTCCAGCAGGCGCACGTAGGCGTTGCCGACCGGCTCGCCGGCGCGCAGGACCTGGCCCTGGATCACCGCCTCCTTGGCGACGTTGACGCCGTCGAGCGACAGACCGCCCTCGGTGGCTCCGCACATCTCAGGCCACCCCGGCGTCGTCGCCGAGGACCACGGGGACGCCGATCAGCGAGCCGTACTCGGTCCACGAGCCGTCGTAGTTCTTGGTGGACTTGTCGCCGAGCAGCTCGTGCAGCACGAACCAGGTGTGGCTGGAACGCTCGCCGATGCGGCAGTAGGCGATCGTCTCCTTGTCCCAGTCCACGCCGGCGTCGGTGTAGAGCTTGCGCAGTTCGTCGTCGGACTTGAAGGTGCCGTCGTCGTTGGCTGCCTTGCTCCACGGGACGTTGGCCGCGGTCGGGATGTGCCCGGCACGCTGGGCCTGCTCCTGCGGGAGGTGGGCCGGCGCCAGCAGGCGACCGGCGTACTCGTCGGGGCTGCGGACGTCGACCAGGTTCTTCACGCCGATCGCCTCGACGACCTCGTCGCGGAACGCGCGGATGGAGGTGTCCTGCTCCTGCGCGGTGTAGGTGGTGGCCTCACGCGTGGGGATGGCGTCGACCAGCTCGCGGCTGTCGAGCTCCCACTTCTTGCGCCCGCCGTCGAGCAGCCGGACGTCCTGGTGGCCGTAGAGCTTGAAGTACCAGTAGGCGTAGGCCGCGAACCAGTTGTTGTTGCCGCCGTAGAGCACGACGGTGTGGTCGTTGCTCACGCCGTTCTTGCTCAGCAGGGCCTCGAACTGCTGCTTGTTGACGGCGTCACGACGCACCTGGTCCTGCAGGTCGGTGGTCCAGTCGAACTTGATCGCGCCACGGATGTGGCCCTTGTCGTAGGAGGTGGTGTCCTCGTCGACCTCGATCAGGACGACGTCGGGGTTGTCGAGGTTGTCCTCGACCCACTGGGCGGTGACGAGAGCGGTCTCGCGGCTCATGGGAATGCCTTTCGATTGATGACGACTGGGGTGGGGCGAAGGTCAGTGGATGGAGGACTCGAGGAAGAGCTGGCGGGCGGTCGCGGTGCGCGTAAGGGCCCGACGCACCAGCAGGTAGAGCTCGCAGCCGAGGCAGAACGCGAAGACCGCGTTGAGCAGGGCCGCGACCAGCGCGAACCCGGTGGCGACCGCGCCGAGCAGCTCGAGACCGCCGAGGTAGCCGACCAACGCGATCAGCGCGAAGGTGAGGCCCACCGCCTGGGCGAAGCGCGGCGGCGCGGCGTCCTCGAGCTCGCTCGGGGCGCTCAGCCGGGGCCGGATCAGAGTGCGGAACAGCCAGGACTGCGGCGTGCGCTGCACCCCCAGGCCCACACCGACCGCAAAGAGGGCCGCCTGGGCGGCGAGCAGCCCGATCCCGAGGGGGCCCGGCGCCGTCAACAGGACGACGGCCAGGACGACCGCGGTGACGGCGGCGCTGAACTGGGGACCACGAGGGTCGATCTGCGAGCTCACGGCTACTCCTGGGAGATGTCTCGATGTCCGGGGGGCCACACGGGCACAGCATCGGGACGCCGCGACGCTCCAGACAGGCGTCAGCCTGCGGTCACGCGCATAGGGAGAGACGTCCCGTCAGGACATTCGACACAGCGACGAGCGCACGAGGCAGTGATCCACTGCGCGGCGCTTGGTCAGCATGGTCGAGGACATGCTGAGAACAGTAGGCCGTCCCGGCGACACCCGGAAACGCGGGTCTCACGATGCGGTCATGCCGTCCACGTTTCGAGACGCGAAGCCTGCGGGTCACTCGGCCATCGGGGTCCGCAGACCGTGCGCGCGAGCCACGTCGTGCGCCTCGGGATAGCCTGCGTCCACGTGGCGCAACACCCCCGAAGCGGGGTCGTTGGCCAGCACTCGGGCGAGCTTCTGCGCGGCCAGCGGCGTCCCGTCCGCGACGCTGACCTGGCCGGCGTGGATCGAGCGGCCGATGCCGACGCCGCCGCCGTGGTGGATCGAGACCCAGGTGGCCCCCGAGGCGGTGTTGAGCATCGCGTTGAGCAGCGGCCAATCGGCGATCGCGTCGGAGCCGTCCCGCATCGACTCGGTCTCCCGGTACGGCGAGGCCACCGACCCGGAGTCGAGGTGGTCGCGCCCGATCACGACGGGCGCGGAGAGCTCGCCCGAGGCGACCATCTCGTTGAACCGCAGCCCGGCCCGGTCGCGCTCGCCGTGTCCCAGCCAGCAGATCCGCGCGGGCAGCCCCTGGAAGGCGACCCGCTCGCGCGCGCCGCGGATCCACTTCTGTAGCCGGTCGTCGTCGCCGAAGAGGTCCAGCACGGCGCGGTCGGTGGCGTGAATGTCGGCTGGGTCGCCCGACAACGCAGCCCAGCGGAATGGGCCCCGGCCCGCGCAGAACAGCGGCCGAATGTAGGCCGGCACGAAGCCGGGGAAGTCGAAGGCCCGCTCGAAGCCGCCGAGCTGCGCCTCGCTGCGCAGCGAGTTGCCGTAGTCGAAGACCTCGGCGCCCGCGTCCAGGAAGCCCACCATCGCCTCGACGTGACAGGCCATCGCCTGCCGGGCGCGGAGGGTGAAGTCGGCCGGGTCCGCGGCGGCGCGCTGGCTCCAGTCCTCGAGGCCGACGCCGAGCGGCAGGTAGGACAGCGGGTCGTGCGCGGAGGTCTGGTCGGTGACGACGTCGACCTCCACCCCGCGGCGCAGCAGCTCGGGGAAGACCTCCGCGCAGTTGCCGACCAGACCGATGGAGTGCGCCCGGTGCTCCCGCTTGGCGGCCAGCGCCTTCCTCACGGCGTCGTCGAGGTCGTCGGCGACCTCGTCGAGGTAGCGGTCGCGGACCCGGCGCGCGAGCCGGGCCGGGTCCACGTCGACGACGAGGCAGACGCCGTCGTTCATGGTGACCGCGAGCGGTTGCGCGCCGCCCATCCCGCCGCAGCCGCCGGTCAGCGTGAGGGTGCCGGCCAGAGTCCCCCCGAAGCGCTTGTCGGCCACGGCGGCGAAGGTCTCGTAGGTGCCCTGCACGATCCCCTGGGTGCCGATGTAGATCCACGACCCGGCGGTCATCTGGCCGTACATGGTCAGGCCGAGCTGCTCGAGGCGACGGAACTCCGGCCAGGTGGCCCAGTCGCCGACCAGGTTGGAGTTGGCGAGGATCACCCGCGGCGCCCACTCGTGGGTGCGCAGCACGCCGACCGGGCGGCCCGACTGCACGAGCATCGTCTCGTCGCCCTCGAGGGTGGTGAGGGTGCGGACCAGCGCGTCGAAGCTGGCCCAGTCGCGGGCGGCGCGGCCGGTCCCGCCGTACACGACCAGGTCGTCGGGGCGCTCGGCCACCTCGGGGTCGAGGTTGTTCATCAGCATCCGCAACGGTGCCTCGGTCTGCCAGCTCCGGGCGGTCAGGGTGGTGCCGCGTGGGGCGCGGACCGGACGGGACCCCTGCATCGCGGCCTCCTCGTGGCCGCCACGGCGGTCGCGGGCGCCCGGCCCCATCTCACTCCCCTGACGCGGTTGCGCGCCAGAGGCGATGCGGGGTCAGTCCTGGTTGAGCGTGTTGGCCAGCGTGGACAGCACCGCGTCCTTGCGCGGCGCGCCGGCGGCGCGGGTGATCTCCTGGCCGTGCTCATCGAGGATCAGCGTCGTCGGTGTGCGCAGGATGCCGAGCCGGCGGACCAGGTCGAGATGATGCTCGGCGTCGACCTCGACGTGCGTCACGCCCGGGACGAGCTCGGCCACCTCGGCGAGCGTGCGGCGGGTGACCCGGCACGGGGCGCAGAACGCCGAGGAGAACTGCAGCAGCGTGGCGCGCTCTCCGAGTTCGTGGGCGATGTCGGTGTGGGCGAGGACGTTGAGGTCCTGCTGCTCGGCGGGCGTGGGGGTCTCCTCGGTGGTCTCGACCGACGGCTGATCCTCGGTTACCCGGACGCGGTGGGTGCCACGGAAGCGCCCATCGGTAGCCGCGCGGTAGAGGCCGAAGCCGACAGCCAGGATGACCGCGGCGATGAGGACCCAGGCTCCGGTGTTCACATCCCTTGACCAACGCGGCCATCTGCCATGGCATTCCCATCAGGGCTTACAACTCGGTCAGCCCCCGCTCCATCTGCTGACCTACTCCCCCAGCCCCGCCCGCAGCCGCCGTACCTCGTCCTCCAGCGCCAGCACCCGGGCGATGCCGGCGAGGTTCAGGCCCTCGTCGAGCAGTTCGCGGATCCGCTGCAGCCGCCGTACGTCGGCGCGACTGTAGAGGCGGGTGCCGCCCGGCGTGCGGGCCGGCTCGAGGAGACCGCGGCGCTCGTAGACGCGCAGGTTCTGCACCTGCATCGAGACCATCTCGGCCGCGACCGAGATCGCGAAGACTCCACGCGTCTCCTCCGGCATCCGCAACTCCTCGGGTTTGGGGTCTTGATTCCAGGCTACTCCTTGGGTTATAAGAAACCTGTATCGCCGATTACAGATCAGCGGTGACCCAGAAGACAAGTGATCCGTGATCCGAAGACAGGGAGGATGACATGTTGCTCCGCACTGCCGACCCGTTCCGCGACCTCGACCGCCTCACCCAGCAGATGTTGGGCACCACCAACCGGCCGGCCGTCATGGCGATGGACGCCTGGCGTGAGGGCGACCGCTTCGTCATCGAGTTCGACCTACCCGGCGTCTCCCCCGAGAGCATCGACCTCGACGTCGAGCGCAACGTGCTGACCGTCCGCGCCGAGCGCGTGGGCCGCAACGGGGACTGGGAGATGCTCGCCAGCGAGCGCCCGCGCGGCGCGTTCAGCCGCCAGCTCGTGCTCGGCGACAACCTCGACCTCGAGCGCATCGAGGCGTCCTACGACGCCGGTGTGCTGCGCCTGCTGGTGCCGGTCGCCGAGCGCGCCAAGCCGCGCAAGATCCAGATCTCGCACCCCGGCACCGACGCGGAGCTGAGCGAGTCCGACAAGCACGAGGCCATCACCGGCTCCGTCCAGTCCTGATCGCCGGCGAGCCGCCCGAGCCCCGTTACGCACGTGGGCCGGGCGGCTTCGTCGTACCCGGGGCTTCTCGCCCCGCCGCTCAGCCGCCGGCGAACGGCGGCAGGAACTCCACCGTGGCCCCCGGGGCGACCATCACCTGATCGGGGTCCTCGGCCGAGGCGGGGCGGTCCCCGATCAGCACCGAGCAGATCTGCACCACGTCTCCCAGCCGGGTGCCAGGGTGTAGCCGCACCGCTCGCGCCATCAGGTCACTGAGCGTGATCGCCGCCTCGACGGGGATCTCGTCGTGGTCCACTCCGGCCGCCGCCTTGGCGCCGGCCCAGTAGCGGACCAGGATGACGTCCGTCTCAATTCGGTGTGACTGCCCCGTTTCTTGGCTCATGCTCGGTATTCTCTCCCAACCCCCGAGGCACGCATGCAACGGCGCAGACCGGTCCTCGTCAACCGGGAGGAGTCAGCTTGAGCAATCTGCTGTTACTCACCAGCGCCCTTCAGCCGTCAGTCGAGGTCCTGCCCGGGCTCTCCCTGCTGGCCCACACCGTCAAGGTCCTGCCCGCCGAGGGCAGCGCCCTGCTCGAGGCACCCGACGCGGACCTGCTCCTCGTCGACGGCCGCCAGGAGCTGGCCCATGCCCGCGACCTGTGCCGGCTGATCCGCACCACCGGCTCCGACGCGCCCGTCATCCTGATCCTCACCGAGGGCGGCCTGTCGGTGGCCACCGCCGACTGGGGCATGGACGACGTCGTCCTCGGCACCTGCGGGCCCGCCGAGCTCGAGGCCCGGATCAAGCTCGCCATCGGCCGACTCGCCGCCCAGCGCGTCGCCGACGACCCCGAGTCCCACGTGATCCGCACCGGCGAGGTGGTCGTCGATGACGCCACCTACACCGCCAAGCTCGGGGGCCGGCCCCTCGACCTGACCTTCAAGGAGTTCGAGCTCCTGAAGTTCCTGGCCCAGCACCCCGGGCGCGTCTTCAGCCGCCAGCAGCTGCTCCAGGAGGTCTGGGGCTACGACTACTTCGGCGGCACCCGCACCGTCGACGTCCACGTGCGCCGGCTGCGCGCCAAGCTCGGCCCCGAGCACGAGACGTTGATCGGCACCGTGCGCAACGTCGGCTACCGCTTCGTGCTGCCCAGCAAGGAGAAGACCGAGGCGCCGCCCGCCGTCCCGGCCGCGGCGCCCGCGGACCCCGCACCGGAGACGGCGTCGGAGAAGGTCGACAGCTGACCGCGTGCTGACCTGGGACCGCCGGGCCGTCACGCTCGTGTCGGCGCTCTACGGCGCTGCGCTGCTGTTCATCCTGTTCCACCCCTCCGCGCAGGTGCCGAGCTCCACCGTCGCGGGCGTCGCCGACGTGCTGCAGCGGCTGGGGGTCCCGGCCACCCTCGCCTCCGGGGGGCGGGTGGAGTTCGGCCTCAACGTGGTGATGCTGGTGCCGCTCGCGGTGCTCGGCTCCTACTTCCTGCCCCGCTCGGACTGGCGTGACTGGGTCGCCTACGGGTTCGTGCTGTCCTGCTCGGTGGAGCTGGCCCAGGGGCTGTTCCTCGGCGGCCGCTCGGCGACGTTCAGCGACGTGGTGGCCAACACCCTCGGCGCCGGGATCGGGGCGCTGGCGACGGCCTGGCTGCGCTCGCGCGCCACCTCGGACTGAGCGCGCTCAGCCCAGCTTGGGGCGCACGTGCAGCCCGACCTCGGGGTCGACCAGGACCTCCTGGCTGGCCACGATCCCGTCCGCGAGCAGCGTCTCGTCGAGCGACACGTTGCGCTTGACCAGCGCCAGCGCGATCGGGCCGAGCTCGTGGTGGCGCGCCGACGAGCCGACGAACCCGACCACCTTCTCCCCCAGCCGCAGCTCGGCGCCCGGCGCGGGCAGCCGGTTCTCGGTGCCGTCCAGGTGCAACAGCGTCAGCCGGCGCGGCGGCCGACCCAGGGTGTGCACCCGGGCCACCGTCTCCTGCCCGCGGTAGCAGCCCTTGTCCAGGTGCACCGCGCTGCCGATCCAGCCGACCTCGTTGGGGATCGTGCGGTGGTCGGTGTCGATGCCCAACCGGGGCTCGCCGTGCTCGATGCGCAGCGCCTCGAAGGCCCACATCCCGCACGCCGGGCCGGCCGCGGCGGCGTACGTCTCGAGCTGGGAGCGAGGGATCAGGCTGTAGTGGGCGTAGAAGGAGGAGGGGTCGGCACTCGGCTGCGCGGCCGGGTCGGCCGAGGAGGGACGCCAGGTGACGGCCAGCTCGTCGGTGACGTCGGCGATCTCGACGCGCATCATGAACTTCATCCGCTCCAGGAACGCGATCAGCGGCTGCCCCTGGCCGGGCTCGGTGTGCGCGGTGAACGACGTGCCGTCGTCGACGCCGTAGAAGGCGTGCTCGACGTGCCCGTTCGGGCTCAGGATCAGCGCCGCGGTCCACACCCCCGGCTGCAGGTCGGTGAGGAACTGGGTGCTCAGCGAGTGCAGCCAGGTCAGCCGGTCCGGGCCGGTCAGGCGCAGCACGTCGCGGTGCGAGAGGTCCACGAAGCCCTCACCGGCGGCCAGCGAGCGCTGCTCGGTGTTGAACGAGCCGTAGTGCGCCGCGACCGGGGCGTCGATGCCGTCGCCGGCCACCGCGCCCGGCAGCGACAGCAGCGGGCTGGGTGGACGCCGGCTGGTCGACGGGGTCTCGGCGGGCGGGGTCACGGCGGGTGGGGCGGGGTGCTCGGTGCTCACGACTCCAGTCCACCACGCGCCGCCAACACGCTCCTTCTAGGGTTGCGCCATGGAGCACGACACCCTCGAGTCCGACGTCCTCGTCCGGCTCGGCGCGATCGCCGCCGACGCCACCCGCGCCGACGGCGCCACCCCGCTCGACGAGGGCACCTGGCTGGCGCTGCACCACCGCCCGGCCCACGAGATCGGGTGGTGGCTGGCCGAGGACGGGTTCGCGCTGCTGATCGACGGCGAGCTGAGCCTGGTGGTCCGCCCCGAGGCGCGCGGACAGGGGCTCGGCCGCGGCCTGCTCGAGGAGGTACTCGCGGTCTCCGAGGGCGAGACGCTGCGCGCCTGGTCGCACGCCGACCACCCCGGCGCGCGGGCGCTGGCCGCGGCGTACGGCTTCGCGCGGGTGCGCGACCTGTGGGTGATGCGCCGCCCCGCCGCCCTCGAGCTGCCCGAGCCGGCGCCGCCGGCCGGCGTCACCGTGCGCGCCTACCTGCCCGACGACCAGGCCGAGCTGCTGCGCGTGAACGCGGCCGCGTTCGCCGCCCACCCCGAGCAGGGCGCGATGGACGCGGCCAACCTCGCCGCCCGGATGAGCGAGGAGTGGTTCGACCCGGCCGGGCTGCTGGTGGCGATGGACGGCCCCCGGATGCTCGGCTTCCACTGGACCAAGGTGCACCCGCGCACCGGCGCGGAGCCGCTGGTCGGCGAGGTGTACGTCGTGGGGATCGACCCCGCGGCCCAGGGGCGCGGCCTGGGCAAGCTGCTCACCCTGGCCGGCCTGCGCCACCTCGCGCAGCAGGGGGTGGCCGAGGTGATCCTCTACGTCGAGTCCGACAACGCGCCCGCGATCGCGGTCTACCAGGGGCTCGGGTTCACCCACGCCGCCGCGGACACCCACGTGATGTACCGCCGCTGACGCCCCGGGTGCCGGTGCGCCGGCCTCAGGCGCCGATCAGCTCGGCGCGCAGCCAGGGGCCGAGCACGCGCATGTAGGCGCCGGTGATGTGCAGCATGTCGAAGCGCACGGTCATCCCGAGGCTGAAGATCGGGCAGCGGTCCTGCACGCAGAACCACGGCCGGGTGTCGACGTAGCGCGCCCCGGTGGCCCGCGCCGCGGCTATCTCCGCGGCCTGCTTCCACAGCCACTGGTCGGAGATCCCCGTCTCGCAGTCGCGTGGCGTGCTCTTCAGCGTCACGCAGTCCGCGGGCGCGGTGCCGGCCGGGTTGGGGGCCAGCACCACGACCTCCGCGCCGCCGCGGTCCAGCTCCTTGAGGGCGCGCCGCATCCCGCGCTCCCACTCGCTGACCGCCTGCTGCCCGCTGGCGCCGCTGGCCAGCCGGAGGATGCCGAGCTCGGTGTCGGAGGCGATCACCAGGTCCGGGTCCAGCGCGGCCACCTGCGCATAGACGGCGTCGTGCTGCTGCCCGCACGGGTGCGCCGGGTCCAGCGCCACGTCGGTGACGATCTCCACGTCGGCGACCGGGCAGTTCGAGACCCCGACCGCGTGGATGCGGTAGCCCTGCGACTCCAGCGCCTCGCGCACCGCGGGCACCCACGACACCGCCACCGAGTCGCCCACCACGACCGCCGTCCGCGGCGCCGACTCCGCGCCGTACAGGCAGTCGGTGGGGGTGCCCAGCACGGGCGGGTTCAGGCAGCCCGCCGGCGGCTCCATCTCCGGGGTGATGCCGGCCTCGTAGTCGCCCAGCGCCGGGGTCAGCTCGGGGAACCGCTCGGCGGCCAGCGCCTCGCGCAGCCCGTCGGTGAGCTGGGACAGCGGCGGCGGGCCGCCGTCGGCGTCGACCGTGAGCGGCAGGCCGGGGGCCGCCGTGGGGGTGGGCGGCGCGGTCGACGGCACCAGCAGGAGGGCCACCGCGCAGGCCGTCGCGGCGGCGATCGCCCCCAGCGCGGCGCCCTGCAGCCGGTGCCGCGCCGTACGCCGCGTCGCCGCCGGGTCGCGGCGCAGGAACGGCCGCTCCACCAGGTGGTACGACGCGACCGACGCGACCAGGGTGACGCCGAGGGCGGCCATCCGCTGGCCCCAGCCGTCGGCGGGCAGGTCCGCCGGGAGCAGCGCCGGCAGCAGCACGATCACCGGCCAGTGCCACAGGTACAGGGAGAAGGAGAGATCGCCGAGGTAGGTGAGCGGCCGCTGCCGCAGCACCCAGGTGGCGCCGAGCCGGTCCGCGCGCGGCGAGCCGGAGTCGGGGCCGGAGGGGCCGGTGCCGGCCGCGATCAGCAGCGCGGCGGCCAGCACCGGCAGCGCCCCCGCGGGCGCCGGGAACGCGGACTCGCCGGTGACCGCGACCGCGGAGACGGCCAGGCCGGCCAGACCGGTCAGCGCAAGGGTGGTGCGCGCCCCGGCACCCAGCCCGCCCAGCCGCCCGGCCCCGACCGCGAGGAGGGCGCCGACGCCCAGCTCCCAGCCGCGGGTCAGCGTGGAGAAGTACGCGATCGTCGGGTCGGTGTGCGACTGGTACAGCGCCCAGCCGAACGACGCGGCGACCACCGCCAGCGCGACCGCGCCGACCGCACGCGCCGGCGTCAGCCAGCCCCGCCCGGCCCGGCCCGGGCGACCGGCCAGCGCCAGCGCGGCGATCACCAGCAGCGGCCAGACGAGGTAGAACTGCTCCTCGACCGCCAGCGACCAGTAGTGGCGCAACGGCGAGTCGGGCAGCGACGAGGCGAAGTAGTCGGTGCCGACCTCGGCGAAGTGCCAGTTGGCGGCGAACCCCGCCGCCCACAGCGCGTCGCCGGCCACCCGCTCGGCCCGGTCGGCGACCAGCAGCACCACCGAGGCCAGCACGGTCACCGCGAGCACCAGCGAGGCGGCCGGCAGGATCCGCCGCGCCCGGCGCACGTAGAACCCGCGCAGCGAGACCCCGGAGCCGCCGGCCTCGCGCAGCAGCAGCCCGGTGATCAGGAACCCCGAGATCACGAAGAAGACGTCCACCCCGACGAAGCCGCCCGCCGGGCGCCCGGTCAGGTGGTGGGCGATCACCAGCAACACCGCCAGAGCCCGCAGCCCCTGGATGTCGGCGCGCCGATCGGGGCCGCCCGGACGGGACGGCGGGGGGCTCGGGGACGGGTCGCGGGGCAGCATCGGCGGTAAGCCTGCCATGTGCAAGTGACACGCGCGGCCGACGGGAGAACCACGGAACGCCCAAAGAAAATGTCAGCGCGCGTCGGAAGCAGCACACTGGGACCACGGCTGACTCCTCGGGGGGAGCCGGTCGGGCGCGAGGCGGGGCCAGTGGCCAGCCGCTTCGGCAGCGGATGAAGGGCGGGGTGGCAATGGACTGCCGCAAATGCTTCCAGGAGCTCGAGGTGTGTCCGGAGTGTCGGGGCACGCCCCCGGACGGCCGCACATGCGCGACGTGCATGAACACCGGCGCCGTCTGCCCGCAGCACGGCCCGTTCCACGGGAACCGCTGAGCCGGACCCGGGCCCGCTCACCTGCTCAGCTCACCGCTGCGCCACCTGGTCGAGGACCGCGCGGGCGATCGCCTCCGCGCCCTGCCGGGTGGGATGGATGCCGTCCTGGGAGAGCCCGTCGCGCCAAGCGTCCTCGGCGACCGCCTCGCGGGTCGCCATCAGGAACGGCACGTCGAACTCGGCGGCCAGCAGCGCCTGCGCCACCACCATCGGGGCCACCGGCTCGCCGCCGGGCAGCACCACCGGCGGCGGCGCGACGATCCACACCTCGAGACCGTCGGCCTGCGCGCGCTCCACCATCGCGCGCAGCGCGTCGAGGGAGTCGTGCAGGTCCACGTCCTTGCGCACGTCGTTGGTGCCGCCGGAGATCACCACGGCGCGGGGCTCGCGGGCGAGCACGTCGCGGTCGAAGCGCTCCTCCATCTGCACCAGCGTCTGACCGGAGACGGCGACGTTGGCGGCGAAGCGCCACGGCGTGCGGTCGTCGGTCACCACGTAGCGCACCCAGGAGCGCTCGGAGGGCACGGACTCGAAGGTGTCGGTGCCGCCCTGGGTGATCGAGTCGCCCATGAACACCGTGTCGACACCGTGCCGGCTGAGCTCGACGTCATGAGTGGCCTGCACGGCCGCGACGGCGCCCACGACGAGCAGGGCCACCGCGGCGGCGGCGGCGGCGCCCGCCCGGCGCCGGGTCCGGGTCCGGAAGATCCTCACGAGAAACCCCACCCCCTCGTGCTCCGCATTATGCCGAGCGCCGCGGCTCAGGGGTGAAGAGCCGCCCGCAGCCGCCCGGCGATCTGCTGCACCGCGGCGCGCGAGGTCCGCCCCGCGCCGACCACGTTGAGGAACCCGTGGATCTGGTCGCCGAAGCGTTCCAGCTCCACCTCCACCCCGGCGTCGGCGAGCTTGCGGGCGTAGGCCTCGCCCTCGTCGCGCAGCGGGTCGAAGCCGGCCGTGGCGACGTACGCCGGGGCCAGCCCGGCGGGAATCTCGGCCAGCAGCGGGGAGGCGCGCCAGTCGGTGTGCGTGGCGGCGTCGGGCAGGTAGTGGGCCATCGCCAGGTCCATGAATACCTCGGTGAGGAAGAACCCCTCGCGGAACATCTGCCGGCTCGCCGTGCCGCCGCGCGCGTCGGTGGCGGGGTAGATCAGCAGCTGGAACGCCAGCGGCAGCCCCTCGGCCGCGGCGGTGAGCGCGACCGTCGCGGACAGGCAGCCGCCCGCGGAGTCACCAGCGACGGCGATCCGGTCCACGTCCACGTCCAGGTCGTCGGCGTGCGCCACCACCCAGCGGTACGCCGCGAGACAGTCCTCGAAGGCGGCCGGGAAGGGGTCCTCGGGGGCCAGCCGGTAGTCGACGGAGAGCACCCGCACCCCCGACTCCTCGGCCAGGAACCGGCAGGCGGCGTCGTGGGAGTCCAGGTCACCGAAGATCCAGCCGCCGCCGTGGAAGAAGACCAGCAGCGGCCGCTTCGGCCCGCCGCGCCGCTTGCCGCCGGCGAGCGCGGTCGGCACGTAGAGGCGCGCCGCCAGCCCCGCGACGGTGACCTCCTCGGTGCGCCCGATCGGCTGCCGGCCGCCGGCCAGACCGCTCTGGTGCAGGATGCCGGCGCGGCCGTCGCGGACCGGGAGCGTCTCCACGGCCGGGATCCGGGCCACCCGCTGCAGGCGCAGCATCAGCTGGGTGTCCACCGCCAGCAGCTGACCGTCGCGGAGCACCGGCTTGCCGGCCAGCCGCCGCTGCACCCGCTCGGGCAGGTTCATCGCCGCGGTGAACAGCGCCCGCTCGGCGCCGGCGTGGACCCGCCTCGCCCCTGCCTTGGCCCGCGTCCTGATCCGCCCCGTCGACCGCTCTCCCCGTGTCATGGGCGCGAACCTACCGGCGCCGCTAGGGTCGCGTGCTGTGACTTCGCGCACCTGGACCCTCGTCGTCGCCCTCGGCCTCGTGGGGCAGTTGGCGTGGACGGTCGAGAACATGTACCTCAACGTCTTCGTGTACGAGACGATCACCGACGACCCCACCGTGATCGCGGTGCTGGTGGCGGCGAGCGCGCTCACCGCGACGCTGGCCACCCTGCTGGTCGGTGCCTGGTCGGACCGGGTCGGCTCGCGGCGGGCGTTCATCGCCGGCGGGTACGTCGCCTGGGGGCTCACCACCGCCGCGTTCGGGTTCCTCAGCGCCGACGCGGTCGCCGCGTGGGCGCCGGTCGGCGACGCGGTGGCGCTGGCCGTGGCCGCCGTCGTCGTCGTGGACTGCGTGATGTCGTTCCTCGGCGCCGGCGCCAACGACGCGTCGTACCAGGCCTGGGTCACCGACATCACCACCCCGGCCGTGCGCGGTCGCGTCGAGGCGGCGCTGGCACCGCTCGCGCTGGTCGCGATGCTGATCGTCTTCGGCGGCTTCGACTCGCTGACCCGGGCCGGGCGGTGGGAGCTGTTCTTCGCCCTGATCGGCGGGCTGGTCGTGCTCGCCGGGATCGTCGCCTGGTTCACCGTGCGCGACGCGCCGACGCTGACCCGCTCGCCGGACGGCTACCTGCGCTCGGTGCTGCACAGCCTGCGCCCGGCCGCCGCGCGGGCCAACCCCGCGCTCTACCTGGCGCTGGCGGTCTGGGCGGTGTGGGGTGTCGCCACCCAGGTCTACCTGCCGTTCCTGATCATCTACCTGCAGAAGACGCTGCTGATCGAGGGCTACGCGCTGGTGCTCGCGGTCGTGCTCGTCGGCGCCACCCTCGCCAGCGTGCTCGGCGGGCGGATGATCGACCGGGTCGGCAAGCTCAACGCGCTGCTCCCCGCCGCCGGCGTGTACGGCGTGGGCCTGGTGCTGATGTACCTGGCCCGGGGGACCTGGCCGGTGATCGGGGCGGGACTCGTCATGATGAGCGGCATGATGCTGCTCGTCGCCACCGTCGGCGCCCTCGTCCGCGACGCCACCCCACCGGACCGGGCCGGGCAGGTGCAGGGGCTGCGGA
The DNA here is from genome assembly GCF_059766615.1 of Nocardioides sp. Z43_10. Taxonomy (NCBI): domain Bacteria; kingdom Bacillati; phylum Actinomycetota; class Actinomycetes; order Propionibacteriales; family Nocardioidaceae; genus Nocardioides; species Nocardioides sp. Z43_10. Next base: position 486,273 of record NZ_JCBAJY010000002.1, read on the forward strand.
TGATCTTCGCGGTGCTGGCGCCGATGGCGATCGGCCCGTTCCTCGGCGCGGCCGTGATCAGCGGGTCGGGGCGCACCTACACCGACCTCGGCGTCACGAAGCAGGTGCCCACGCCCGGCATCTTCCTGGCCGCGCTGGCCGTGCTCGCGCTGGTCTGGGTGCCGACCTGGTTCCTGCGCCGGCTGCCCGCGGCCGAGCGCGCGGAGGTGGCGGCGTGAGCGCGACTGCTCCCATGATGACGCGGTGGGGGCGCGAGCTGGACGCCGACCGGCCGCTGCCGGAGTACCCGCGCCCGCAGCTGGTGCGGGAGCGCTGGCTCAACCTGAATGGGCGCTGGGACCACGCGATCGTGCCCGGCGCCGGCCCCGCCGCACTGGGCGGCCCCGGGCCCGCGTCGTACGACGGGGAGATCGTGGTGCCGTTCTCCCCCGAAGCGCCGCTGTCCGGGGTCGGCCGGACGCTGGGCGCCGACGAGACGCTCTGGTACCGCCGCGCGGTCACGCTGCCCGCCGAGCTGGCGCCCGGGCCCGGCGAGCGGGTGCTGCTGCACTTCGGGGCCGTCGACCAGGTCTGCCGGGTCTTCCTGGACTCAGTCGAGGTGGGCGGGCACGACGGTGGCTACCTGCCGTTCACCCTGGACGTGACCGGCTCGTTCGCGGGGGCGGACGGTGTGGCGGACGGTGTGGAACTGCGGGTCGCGGTCCAGGACGAGACCGACGCCGGGCACCGCTCCCGCGGCAAGCAGCGCACCAAGCGCGGCGGCATCTGGTACTCCCCCTTCTCCGGCATCTGGCAGACCGTCTGGCTCGAGGTCGTCCCCGCGACGTACGTCGAGCGGCTGGTGATGGTGCCCGACCTGGCCACCTCCTCGCTCGAGGTGACCGTGCACGCGGGCGGGGACGGCGCCGACGCCGGGCTCGCTGGTGATCTGGCTGCAGAGGTCGAGGTCCTGGCCGACGGCGAGGTCGTCGCGCGCGCCACCGCCCCGGTCGGCTCGCCGGTCTCGCTGCCGGTGCCCGACCCGCGACTGTGGAGCCCCGAGGACCCGTTCCTCTACGACGTGCGGGTGCGCCTCGGCGAGGACCGGGTCACCTCCTATCAGGGGATGCGCTCCTTCGGCGTCGCGCTGGACGACACCGGCACCCCGCGGTTGCTGCTCAACGGGCGGCCCTACTTCCAGGCCGGCGTGCTCGACCAGGGGTACTGGCCCGACGGGCTGTGCACCGCGCCGTCGGACGAGGCGATGGTCTTCGACATCGAGACCATGAAGCGCCTGGGCTTCACGATGCTGCGCAAGCACATCAAGATCGAGCCGCTGCGCTGGTACGCCCACTGCGACCGGCTCGGGATGATCGTCTGGCAGGACATGGTCAACGGCGGCGGCCGCTACCGCCCGGCCGTGGTCACGCTGCCGGCGGTCGCGCCGGGGGTGCGGCTGCGCGACACCGGGCCGCGCGCGCACCGGCGCTTCGGCCGCGAGGACGCCGAGGGGCGCGCGTCGTACGAGAGGGAGGCGCGCGCGACCGTCGAGCACCTGCGCAACGTGACCTCGCTGGCGGTGTGGGTGCCGTTCAACGAGGGATGGGGGCAGTTCGACGCCGCCCGGATCGCCGCCGAGGTCGCCGAGCTCGACCCGACCCGCAGCGTCGACCACGCCAGTGGCTGGCACGACCAGGACGGCGGGCACCTGCTCAGCCTGCACGTGTACTTCCGGCGCTTCCGGATCCCGCCGATGGTGCGCCACCGGCTCGAGCCGCGCGCGCTGGTGCTCTCCGAGTACGGCGGCTACGGGCTGGCCGTGGAGGGGCACACCTGGGGCGCGAAGACGTTCGGCTACCGCCGGTTCCGCTCCACGAAGGCACTGGCCCGCGTCTTCACCTCGCTGCACCGCCGCCAGCTGGCCCCCACCGTGCCGGTCGGCCTCTCCGCCACCGTCTACACCCAGCTCAGCGACGTAGAGGACGAGATCAACGGCCTCCTCACCTACGACCGCGAGATCCTGAAGCTGGACGAACAAACAACCCGCCCAGCCCTAACCCCCCTCCAACGCCCACCCGCCGCGACCTCGCACCCCCCGGACGCCGAGTCGGCGTGAACTCGCACCGTCAGCGCGCCGAGTCGGCGTGAACTCGCACTCGTGCGGCGCCGAGTCGGCGTGAACTCGACTGGCACCCTGTCCCCCATGCGTTTCCTCTCCGGGCTGCTGATCGCCCTCGGCGCGTTCGCCGGCACCATCGCGCTCGCCGCCCATGTCGCCAACCAGACCGTGCTGGACCCCGACCGTCCCGGGACGCTGCTGGTCGCCGCGCTGGAGACCCAGGAGCTCGACGACCAGGTGATCTCCGCCATCGAGCGCCACACCGGCCCGCTCACCGCCCAGCAGCGTGAACGGATCACCGCCGTCGCCGGCGACGAGCGGGTCCGCGACGCAGCCGAGCAGGTCCGCATCGACGCCGACGGCCGCCTCGATCTCGAGCCGCTGACGACCTCCCTGGCCGGCCAGCTGGAGAGCAACGGCCGAGACGGGCTCGCCGAACGACTCCGCACCCTCGACACCGAGCGGTACGTCGCGCTGCCGCCCGAGCTGAACGCTCAGTACGCCGACGCGCGCGACGTCGGGGAGTGGACGTTCAACGCCGCCGTCCTCGTCGCGCTCGCGTCGTTCGTGCTGGGCTTCCTGTGCGCTCCGTCCAAGCGTCAGGCCGCCCGTTCCATCGGTTTCGCGCTGGTCGGCACCGTCGTGCTCACCGTGCTGGGCTACCTGCTGCTCCCTCATCTCCTGCGCAGCGTCGACAACGCGTACCTCGACGCCGCCGCCACCGCCGCCCTCTCCTTGCAGGCCGACATCGTGGGCCCGCTGATGCCCGTGCTCCTCGCCGCCCTCGCGCTCGTCCTCGCGTCGTACCTCATCCCGAGACGCAGCTGACCGCGAGCTCACGCCGACTCCACGCCCTCCGACCGCGAGCTCACGCCGACTCGACGCCCTCCGAACGCGAGCTCACGCCGACTCGACGCCCTCCTAGCGCGAGTTCACGCCGACTCGGCGGGGTAGGAGTGTGAGTTTGTGCCTGCTCGGGCGGGTTTCTTCTTCGCCCGGCGGTGCCACACTCGAAGAATGAGCCGCGACACCAACGCCCTCCCCGCCCACGTCGGTGGGCTGCTCGACGAGGGGGCGACCGACTACAGCGCAGCCGGGATCGAGCCCGACCCCTTCGACATCGAGCCGCCGTACGTCCCCGGCCCGGAGGAGCTGGCGTCGCTGGAGCAGTTCCACGACCGGTTCCTCGACCGCGAGGTGTCGTGGCTGCACTTCAACGAGCGGGTCCTCGAGCTCGCCGAGGACGACTCGCTGCCGCTGCTCGAGCGGGTCCGGTTCCTGGCCATCTTCGCCAGCAACCTCGACGAGTTCTTCATGGTCCGCGTGGCCGGCCTCAAGCGCCGGATCGCCGCCGGTGTCGCGGTCCGCGCGGCCAGCGGGCTGCTGCCGCGCGAGGTGCTGCGCCGCATCTCGGCGATCACCGCCGACCTGAGCCGGCGCCATGCCCTGCTGTTCCGCGAGAAGATCATCCCCGCGCTCCAGGAGCACGGCATCGAGTTGGTCCGCTGGGCCGACCTGACCCGCGAGGAGCAGAAGGACTGCAAGAAGCTCTTCAAGGAGCGGATCTTCCCGGTCCTCACCCCGCTCGCCGTCGACCCCGCGCACCCGTTCCCCTACATCTCCGGGCTCTCGCTCAACCTGGCGGTGGTGGTGCGCAACCCCGAGACCGGCAAGGAGCACTTCGCCCGGGTCAAGGTGCCGCCGATCTTCGACCGGTTCATCTCCGTGGGCAACCAGCGCTTCGTCCCACTCGAGGACGTGATCCGCGAGCACCTCAGGCGGCTCTTCCCCGGCATGGAGGTGCTCCAGGTGCACAGCTTCCGGGTCACCCGCAACGAGGATCTGGAGGTCGAGGAGGACGACGCCGAGAACCTGCTGGCCGCCCTGGAGAAGGAACTGCTGCGCCGCAAGTTCGGCCCCCCGGTGCGCCTGGAGGTCGAGGACGACATCGACGCGTCGGTGCTGCACCTGCTGATCACCGAGCTCGGCGTGCAGCGCGACGAGGTCTACCGCCTGGCCGGCCCGCTCGACCTGCGCGGGCTTCACGACATCGCCGACCTGCCCCGCGAGGACCTCAAGTACGACGCCTTCGTGCCCACCACGCACACGCTGCTCGCCGAGGTGGAGTCGGCCTCCCCGGTCGACGTCTTCAAGGCGACCCGGCGCCGCGACATCCTGCTGCACCACCCCTACGACTCGTTCGCGACGTCGGTGCAGCGCTTCGTCGAGCAGGCCGCCGCCGACCCGCACGTGCTGGCGATCAAGCAGACGCTCTACCGCACCTCGGGCGACTCGCCGATCATCGACGCCCTGGTCGACGCCGCCGAGGCCGGCAAGCAGGTGCTGGTGATCGTCGAGATCAAGGCACGCTTCGACGAGCAGGCCAACATCCGCTGGGCCCGCAAGCTCGAGCACGCCGGCTGCCACGTCGTCTACGGCCTGGTCGGGCTCAAGACCCACTGCAAGCTGTCGATGGTGGTGCGCGACGAGCCCGACGGCATCCGGCGCTACACCCACATCGGCACCGGCAACTACAACCCCAAGACCGCCCGGCTCTACGAGGACCTCGGCCTGCTCACCGCCGACGAGGCGATCGGCGAGGATGTCGCCCACCTCTTCAACAACCTCAGCGGCTACTCCCGCAACGCCGAGTACGCCGAACTCCTGGTCGCCCCGGACTCGGTGCGCGCGGGCCTGGTCCGCCAGATCCACGAGGCGATCGTCCACCACCGCGAGGGCCGGCCCTCGCGGATCCGGCTCAAGGCGAACTCGGTGGTCGACGAGAAGGTCATCGACGCGCTCTACCTCGCCTCCCAGGAGGGGGTGTGCGTCCAGCTCCTGGTCCGCGGCATCTGCGCGCTGCGCCCCGGCGTACCCGGACTCTCGGAGAACATCGAGGTCCGCTCGATCCTGGGCCGCTTCCTGGAGCACAGCCGGGTCTTCTACTTCGAGAACGGCGGGGACCCGATGGCGTGGATCGGCTCGGCCGACATGATGCACCGCAACCTGGACCGTCGCGTCGAGGTCCTGGTGCGGGTCCCCGACCAGCGCAATGTGGCCCACCTCGGCGAGATGCTGGACCTGGCCTTCGACGACGGCACCGACGCGTGGCTGCTCGACAGCGCCGGCGCGTGGCAGCGCAACGAGGGCCGCTGTCACCTTCAGGACGAGCTCATCCGGCGCCAGCGCCGCAGAAGGGGTTGAGCGTCACACGACCCTGAGTTGCGTGGGCTGACTGCGGACCCCCTAGCATGATCGACGTTCAGATCCTCCTCATCAGGAGTTCGACGTGGGTTTTCGTTTTCGTCCGGTCGACGGGTCCTTCTATGACCTGTTCACCGAGTCCGCACAACACCTCGTCACCGGAGCCGGCTTGCTTGCCGAGATGCTCGGCGACGGTGTCGACCGAGAGGACGTCGCGCGCCGCATGCGCGACGCCGAGCACGCCGCCGACGAGACGACGCACGCCATCATCCGCCGGGTCAACACCACGTTCGTGACGCCGTTCGACCGCGAGGACATCTACGCGCTCGCCTCGGGCCTCGACGACGTCATGGACGAGATGGACGAGGCGGTCGACCTGATCCTCCTCTACGAGGTCCAGGAGCTGATGCCGGAGTTCTCGACGCTCGTCGAGGTACTCCAGCGCTGCGCCGAGCTGACCGCGGAGTCCATGCCTCGTCTGCAGGCGATGAAGGGTCTCGAGGAGTACTGGATCGAGATCAACCGCCTCGAGAACACCGGCGACAAGACGCACCGTCGCACGCTGGCGCGCCTGTTCTCGGGGGACTTCAAGTCGCTCGAGGTGCTCAAGCTCAAGGACATCGTCGAGTCGCTCGAGTCGGCCATCGACTGCTTCGAGACGGTGGCCAACACGGTGGAGCAGATCGCCGTCAAGGAGTCCTGACCGGTGGAGCTCGCGATCATCATCGCGGTTGTCGTCGTTGCCCTCGTCTTCGACTACACCAACGGTTTCCACGATGCCGCCAACGCGATCGCCACCTCGGTGTCGACGCGGGCGCTCACTCCCCGCGTCGCACTCGCGATGGCTGCGGTGATGAACTTCATCGGCGCATTCCTCGGGCAGAAGGTCGCGCAGACCGTCAGTGAGGTCATCACACCGCCTACCGGCACCCATGGCCTGGTGATCGTGATGGCCGGCCTGATCGGCGCCATCACCTGGAACATGATCACCTGGTACTACGGGCTGCCGTCGTCGTCCTCGCACGCCCTGATCGGCGGCCTGGTCGGCTCGGCGCTCGCGGCCGGCACCTACGTGCACTGGACGAAGGTCATCGACAAGGTCGTCGTCCCGATGATCCTGTCGCCGGTCGTCGCCTTCACGCTCGGCTTCGCCGCGATGCTGGCGATCATGTGGCTGTTCCGCAAGGTGAACCCGCACCGGGTGAGCCGCGGGTTCCGGCTCGCGCAGACCGCCTCCGCGGCGGCGATGGCGCTGGGCCACGGCCTCCAGGACGCCCAGAAGACGATGGGCGTCATCTTCCTGGCGCTGCTCACCGGCGAGTACGTCAACCCCGGTGACCCCCTGCCGATCTGGGTGATCATGGCGGCCGCCGCCGCGATCTCGCTGGGCACCTGGTCGGGCGGCTGGCGGATCATGCGCACCCTCGGGCGCCGCATCATCCACCTCGACCCGCCGCGCGGCTTCGCCGCCGAGGGTGTCGCGGCGTCGGTCCTCTACTCCACGGCCTACGTCTTCGAGGCGCCGATCTCCACCACCCACACCATCACCTCCGCGGTGATGGGCGTCGGCGCGACCAAGCGGCTCTCCGCCGTGCGCTGGGGCGTGGCCAAGTCGATCCTGACCGCGTGGGTGCTGACCTTCCCGGCCGCCGGCGCGGTGGCTGCGGGCGCGTACTACGTCACGCACTTCTTCCTCGAGGTCATCTGACCCTGCTCGTCGGCGAAACGCCCAGTGCTCCCGAGTGGAGCGCTGGGCGTTTCGTCGTCGTGAGGGCAGCAGCGACCGTTCAGAAGGAAAACGCGAGCCCCCGAACGGGGCGCTGAGCGTGGCAGCGGCGGATCCGCCCTGCGTTTTCCTTCTGAACGGTCGCCCTCGAACACCAAGGCCCCCGCGTCTTGCATCTACCTTGAGGATTTCGTGAGGGACAACCACCGGATCGCTTGAGATCGGCGGAGCAGAGTAGTGCTCACACCGAGAACGACCGGCACACAAGCCGGTCACCCAAGCAAAGGAACCCAGTCATGAAGCTCGCAGCCTCCAAGGCCACCACCGCCAAGATCCTCGCGTCGGTCGTCCTCGTCGGTGGAGCCGCCAGCGTCGCCGGACTGGGCACCTTCGGTGCGTTCACCTCCACCACCACCGCCAACCAGGCCGTCAGCTCCGGCACCGTGACGATGGACCTCACCAAGCCTGGCCCCCAGGGCCTCGGAATCGCGGCGACCGGCATGGTCCCCGGTGACAGCATCCAGCGCGCGGTGACGCTGACCCGCACCGGCAGCGAGACCTTCGGCGGCGTCACGCTGACCACGACGTCGAACGGCACCATCCTCACCACCGGCAACGCCCACAGCATGACGCTCAGCGTCGACCTCTGCACCTCTGCGTGGGTGCTCAACGCCGCCACCAAGCAGCTCACCTGCACCGGCTCCACCTCGGCGCTGACCGGTTCGGTCATCGGCGCCAACCGTGCGCTGACCGGCGTCACCCAGGCCCTCAACGGCACCGGCAAGACCGCCCACCTCCGCGTGACGATGACGCTGCCGGGCGAGGCCGACAACGCCTTCCAGGACAAGAGCGACACCGTGAACTTCACGTTCGACGGCACGCAGCGCGCCGCCACCAACCTCTGATCCCGGTAGGGACCGTCCCCCGTGGGGGGTGGACGGCCCCTCCTGCTTGATCCAACCCGCCACCAGCCCGCCCGCCGACCACCGGAACTGAGAAGGAGCCCGAGATGACCAACGTCCTCCAGTTCCCCGGCACCCGCGGCCACGTGGCGACCACTCCCTCGCACCGCGCCGCCCCCGCCCGGTCCACGGGGTCGACCGTCGGGTCGACCCTCGGGTCGGTCCTGCGCAAGCTCGGCAAGCTGACGATCAACCTGCTGCTCGTCGCCTGCCTGATCACCTTCCTCGGTCTCGCCGTCGGCCCGCACCTGTTCGGGTACCGCACGATCACCATGCTGACCGGCAGCATGGCGCCGATGATCAACCCCGGCGACGTCGTCATCTCGGTGCCGCACGCCGCGGAGACCGTCGAGGTCGGGGACGTGGTCACCTACCACATCCCCGTCGAGGACCACCGGATCGAGACCCACCGGGTCACGAAGGTGATCGAGAAGAAGGACGGACGCATCGCGATCAAGACCAAGGGCGACGCCAACAACGGCGTCGACCCGTGGACCGCGATCCTCCAAGACGACGTCGTCTGGAAGACGGAGTACGTCGTGCCCGGTCTCGGGAAGGTCATCCGCGCACTGCGCACCCCCATCGTCCAGGACGTGGTGTTCTGGGGAGCCCTCGGCGCCCTGATCCTCCTGGGCCTCATCCTGATCTGGAAGCCTGCGAAGGCGGACGACGAGGAGAACGACGTGTCCGCTGCGGTGCCCCTCCACCCCAACACCCTGGACGACGCCGCGCTGCAGCGCCTGGCCATCGACGTCGACGACGAGGAGTTCGTCGCGGTCTTCGCCCACCGCTACCAGGAGATGCTCCCCCAGCGGCTGGACCGGATCACGGCCGCCCTGGCCGCCGACGACCTGGACGGAGCCCTCGAGGCCTCGCTCAGCCTGAAGGTCTCCTCGAGCACCGTCGGCACCCGCGAGCTGCAGGGCCTGGCCGAGGTCATCGAGCTCAACGTCCGCCGCCAGGACGTGAACGCGGCGCGTGCCATCGCCGAGGAGCTGCCCCAGGCCGTGGCCCGCGCCGACGAGGCCCTCGCGACGTACCTCGCGGATCACCAGAGCGCCTGATCCGCCCCCTCGATCCGCACCCGGACCGGGCCAGCACGCACCACGCTGGCCCGGTCCTCGCATGTCCGGGCACGCCGGCTGGGCGGCGTTGAGGCTGGGCGCGGGCTCCTTGCAGCTTCCTTGAGGGTTTCCTGCACAGCAGCCGCAGCTGGACTTGAGGTGCACGGAGCAGAGTTCTGGTCATAACAGAACGACCGACCCTCCCGCGGTTGGTCCCCACCAGAAGGAATAAGTCCGATGCTGAAGACCGCCGCCTCCAAGGCCACCACCATCAAGATCCTCGCCTCCACCGTGCTCGTCGGTGGCGCGATCAGCGTCGCCGGACTGGGCACCTTCGGTGCGTTCACGTCCACCACGACCGCGGCCCAGGCCGTCGACTCCGGCACGATCACGCTCAGCATGAACGGCGTCGAGGAGGGGACCGAGAACCTGGGCGCCATCGGCGGGATGGTTCCCGGCGACTCGTTCCAGCGCAAGGTCAACCTGGCTCGGGGCGCCGACGACGAGAAGTTCGGCTCGCTCGACATCAAGACCACGGCCACCTCGACCAAGGGCGCCGGCGCGGACCTGGTCAAGCAGCTGCAGGCCAGCGTCCGGACCTGCAGCGTCCCGTGGGTGCTCGAGAACAAGACCCTGCGGTGCGGCACGACGGCAGCCCCCGGAACCGTCACCGAGATCCTCAAGGACCAGGATGTCTTCAAGGGGATCACCCTCCCCGGCACCATGCTCGACGCGAGCCTCAACAGCTCCAGCCGTCAGCTGAACCTCGGCGTGACGTTCACCTTCCTGAGCACCGGCAACGACGTCGCGGACAACAAGCTCCAGAACGCGGCCGCCAACCTGAGCTTCGAGTTCGTCGCCCACCAGCGCACCGGCACGAACCTCTGACCGGTCGCCGCCGGAACCACAGACGAGCCCGCCCTCCTCGAGGGCGGGCTCGTCGTACGTCGCGGGTCAGCCCACGGTCTCCATGCGGTAGCCGACGCCGCGCACCGTGCGCACGAAGCGGGACGTGCCCCGCCCCTCGCCCAGCTTGCGGCGCAGGTTGCCCATGTGTACCTCGACCAGGTGCGTCTCACTGGTCCACACATCGCCCCAGACCTCACGCAGCAGGGCCTCGCGCGACCACACCCGCGCCGGGGAGCGCATCAGCGTCGCCAGCAGCCCGAACTCGGTGGGGGTCAGCGCCACCTCCTGGTCCCCGCACATGGCCCGGTGGCCGTCCACGTCGAGGGTGAGCAGGCCGTGGCGCAGCACCTCGTGGCCCTCGGGGATCCGCTCGCTGACCACGACCGCCGGCCGGGCGGCCTCCGCCACTGCGGGCAGCGCGGCCGATGCCGGGACCGGTGGCTCCACGGTCGCGAACGGCGAACCCGGTCCGCGCCGGGGCCGACGGAACATCGCGTTGACCCGGGCCTTGAGCTCGCGGACGCTGAACGGCTTGGCGAGGTAGTCGTCGGCGCCGGTCTCCAGCCCGATCAGGCGGTCGATCTCGTCACTGAGCGCGGTGACCATGATGATGTAGGCGTCCGTGATGGTGCGGATGCGCCGGCAGGCCTCCACGCCGTCGATCCCCGGCAGGCCCACGTCGAGGGTGATCAGGTCGGGGTCGAGCTCACGCACCGTCTCCACGCCCCTGAGCCCGTCGCTGACGGTGGTCACCTCGAAACCCTGGGAGATCAGCGCGAACTCCACGAGAGCGGCAATGTCGGCATCGTCCTCGATGACGACCGCGCGGCGCTGCTCCGTCCCCCCTGTTCCCATGACCCTGATGATGCCATTGATCTTGCTGGTTTCTTGAGGTTGCGTGCCGAATCGCTTGAACTCTCCAAGCGACACTTGTCTCATGAGCCGCTTCGACACTGTCCGCCGCGGGGTCTGTCTCGCGCTGGCCGTGTTCTGCCTGCTCGTCGTCCCGGAGCTCGCCTCGGCGAAGTTCGCCGGCCGGGCCACGGTCTCGCAGGCGGTCGGGACTGCGTCGCTGGCGCCGTTGACCGGCGTCAAGGGCACCTACAAGTGCGCTACCAGTCTCTTCACTGAATCCCTGTCGGTCACCGTCACGAGCCTCGGTTCCGCCCCCCAGCCCTCCGGTGTGCGGTTCAGCTACACGCTCGAAAGCGACAAGAGCGAGGGTTTCCAGAGGACGGGTGACGTTCCCCTTCCCTTCTCCTTCAGTGCGCGCCAATTCTGGGATGTGGGGGCCACGACGTGGACCGTCTCGATCCGTGCGGTGCTCGGCAACTGGACGGGCCCCGCCTGGACGCGGCAGATCACGTGCGACGCGGGGTCCCAGAACGACGGCACTCTCTGATCTGGCCCCTCAGCCGAAGCGCCCGGAGATGTACGCCTCGGTCGAGGGGTGCTCGGGGTTGGAGAACACCTTCTTCGTCGGGTTGAACTCCACCAGCTGCCCCGGCCGGCCGGTGGCCTTGAGGTTGAAGAAGCCGGTGTCGTCGGAGACCCGGGCCGCCTGCTGCATGTTGTGGGTGACGATCACGATCGTGTAGTCGCTCTTCAGCTCGTGGATGAGGTCCTCCACCGCGGACGTGGAGATCGGGTCGAGCGCCGAGCAGGGCTCGTCCATCAGCAGCACCTGCGGCTCGACCGCGATGGCCCGGGCGATGCACAGCCGCTGCTGCTGGCCTCCCGAGAGCCCGCCGCCGGGCTTGTCGAGGCGGTCGCGGACCTCGAGCCAGAGGTTGGCCCCGCGCAGCGATCGCTCCACGATGGTGTCCGCCTCGGACTTCTTCATCCGCCGGGCGTTGAGCCGGTTGCCGGCCAGCACGTTCTCGTAGATCGACATGGTCGGGAACGGGTTGGGCCGCTGGAAGACCATCCCGATCTGGCGGCGTACGGCGACCGGGTCGACGCCGGGGTCGTAGAGGGACTGGCCGTCCACGACGACCTTTCCCTCGACCCGCGCGCCGGGGATCACCTCGTGCATCCGGTTCAGCGAGCGCAGGAAGGTCGACTTGCCGCACCCGGACGGGCCGATGAAGGCCGTCACGGAACGGGCGGGGATGGTCATGTTCACCCCCTGCACCGCGAGGAAGTCGCCGTAGTAGATGTCGAGGTCGCTGACGTCGATGCTCTTGGCCATGTCGTGGGGTTCGCTTTCGGTGGGTCGGGGGTCAGCGGCCGGACTTGGGCGCGAAGCGCGAGCCGATGAGGCGGGCGAGCAGGTTCAGGCCCATCACGATCGCGATGAGCACCAGCGCCGCACCCCAGGCACGCTCGCGGCCGAACTCGGGCGGGATCCCGGGCTGCATGTAGGAGTAGTAGATGAAGACGGGCAGCGTCGCCATCCGCTCGTGGAAGGCGTCGAGGTTCAGCGAGTCGGTCTTCCCGGCGATGATCAGCAGCGGCGCGGTCTCGCCGGCGACCCGCGCCACGGCCAGCATCACGCCGGTGACGATGCCGCCCATCGCGGTCGGCAGCACCACCTTGGTGATCGTGCGCCACTTCGGCACACCCAGCGCGAGCGAGGCCTCGCGCAGCTCGTCGGGCACCAGCTTGAGCATCTCCTCGGTGGCGCGCACGACGATCGGGACCATCAGCACCGACAGCGCGACGGCGCCGCCGATGCCCATCCGGACGCCCGGCCCGAAGATCAGCGCGAACAGCGCGTAGGCGAACAGTCCCGCCACGATCGAGGGGATCCCGGTCATCACGTCCACCAGGAACGTGACCAGGCGCGCCGGGCGGCTGCCCGCGCCGTACTCCACCAGGTAGACCGCGGCCAGCACCCCGACCGGCACCGAGATCAGCGCGGCCCACCCGGTGATGATCAGGGTGCCCATGATCGCGTGGTAGATGCCGCCGCCCTCACCGACCACGCTGCGCATCGAGGCGGTGAAGAACTCACCGGACAGCGCGGGCACGCCGCGCGAGACGACCTGCCAGAGCAGCGTCACCAGCGGGAGCATCGCGAGCGCGAAGGCGGACCAGATCAGGCTGGTCGCCAACCGGTCGGCGGCCCGGCGGCGCCCCTCCACGGCGCGCGACCAGATCGGCAGCGCCGTGATCTGGAGGCCGGCCGCCAGGAACAGCGTCCCGACCAGACCCCAGCCGAGGAGGAGCGCGACCAGCCCGGCGGACGCCAGCGCCGGTACGGCGACCAGCAGCGGCGCGGAGCGGGGCAGCTGCGGCTGGACCAGGGACACCGGGGCGCGCGGGACGGCGTCCGGCTCGGTGGCGACGACGCTCATCTCAGCGACCTCCTGTGAGCTGGCCGCGCGAGCCGATCCAGCGGCCGGTGAAGTTGACGACGAAGGTGACCAGGAACAGGACCAGCCCGCTGAAGATCAGCACGTTGACCTTCATCCCCGAGGCCTCGGGGAACTGCAGCGCGATGTTGGCGGCGATGGTCGAGGGGTTGACCGAGGAGATCAGGTTGACCGTGACCACGCCGGTGGCCGAGAGCACCATGGCGACGGCCATCGTCTCGCCCAGCGCGCGTCCGAGCCCGAGCATGATCGCGGAGATCACCCCGGAGCGGGAGTAGGGGAAGACCGTCAGCCGGATCATCTCCCAGCGGGTGGCGCCCAGGGCCAGGGCGGCCTCCTGGTGCAGCCGCGGAGTCTGCGCGAACACCTCGCGGCAGATGGCGGTGATGATCGGCATCGCCATGATCGCCAGCACCATCGCGGCGGTGAGGATGGTCTTGCCGGTCGTCGAGGGCGGCCCCTCGAAGAACGGCAGGAAGCCCAGCCGCTCGTGGAGCCAGCCGTAGACCCCCACCAGGTGGGCCCCGAAGAACTCGATGCCCCACAGCCCGTAGACCACCGACGGCACCGCGGCGAGCAGGTCGACCAGGTAGCCGATCGGCCGGGCCAGCCGGCGCGGCGCGTAGTGCGAGATGACCAGCGCCAGCCCGATCGACAGCGGAGCCGCGATCAGCATCGCCAGCGTCGCCGCCAGCAGGGTGCCGTACAGCAGCGGCCAGACGTAGAGGAGCAGGTTGTCCGCGCCGAGCTGCGCGTCGGTGGCGGTCACCGCCGGCATCCCCTCGAGCAGCAGGAACAGCGCGACACCGGTCAGCGCGGCGAGGATCAGGAACGCCGCCGCGCTGGTCAGCCCGGCGAAGACGGTGTCACCGCGGCGCGAGGGCGCCGCGGCAGCAGGTGGCTCGGTGTCGATCACGTGACGCTGATCGCCTCGACGATGCCGCGGGCCTCCTCGGCCAGCGCCGCGGACAACGGAGCGGAGCCGGCGCTCTCGGCTGCGGCCTGCTGGCCCTCGTCGCTGACGACGTAGCCGAGGTAGCCCTTGACCAGCTCGGCGGTGGCCGGGTCGGCGTAGGTCTGGCAGGCCAGCAGGTACGACGTCAGCACGATCGGGTAGGCGCCGGCCGCGTCGGTGTCGTAGTCGAGGTCGAAGGCCATGTCGACCTCCGCGCGGCCCTTCACCCGCGGCGAGACCTCGAGGATCTTGGCCGCCGCCTCGGCGGTCGGGCCGACGAACTCGTCACCGACCTGGACCTGGACGGTGCCCAGCTCGCCGGCCTGGCTGGCGTCGGCGTAGCCGATGCTGTTGGTGCCGCGCGACACCGCGGAGACCACCCCCGAGGTGCCGCTGGCGCCCTCGCCCTGCTCGATCGGCCAGTCGCCGACCTCGCCGTACGTCCAGACCTCGGGCGACACCGTCGCGAGGTAGTGGGTGAAGTTCTCCGTGGTGCCGGACTCGTCGGAGCGGTGCACCGCGGTGATCGCCTCGGCAGGGAGGTCGACGCCGGGGTTGGTCGCGGTGATCGCCGGGTCGTCCCAGCGGGTGATGGTGCCGGCGAAGATGCCGGCGATGGTCGCCGCGTCCAGGTTCAGCTCGTCGACGCCCTCGACGTTGTGGATGACGGCGATCGGGCTCACGTAGTTCGGGATCTCGATCGGGTCGCTGCCACACTGCTCCTTGGCTGCGGCGAGCTCGCCCTCGTCGTCGTCGAGGTAGGAGTCGGAGCCGGCGAACGGCAGGCCGCCGGAGACGAACTGCTCACGGCCGCCGCCGGAGCCGATCGGGTCGTAGTTGACGGTCGCGTCGGGGTTGGCCTCCTGGAACCCGGCGCGCCACACCCCCTGCGCCGCCTCCTGCGAGCTCGCGCCGCCGCCGCTGAGGGTGCCCGACAGGCTCGGCGCGTCGTCCGCCTCGGCGGAGCCGCCCTCGTTGGACGCGCTGCAGCCGGACACGGCCAGGGCCAGGGCGGCGAGTCCGGGCACCACGGCCCGGCGGAACGAAGTGATCGTCACTTACTACTCCTGAGAACGTCGAGACTGCTGACGCTCAGGACGGTAGACAGGCCAGGTGTCCGGACCCGGTGACGCGGGTGAACGAGGGGTGAACATGGCGGAGCATTCGGTTCACTCCACCTGGTGCACCTCGGTGGCGACCACCCGGTCGTGGCGGTGGTGGGCGACCAGCATGGCCCCGGGCTCGAGCTGCGCCGCGGGCAACCCGAGCGCCTCCCACACCGCCGGCAGGACCGGGCGATGGGTGCACAGCACGGACGCGTCGTCGGCCACCAGCAGCTCCGCGACCGCGCCGGCGACGCTCTGGGCGGTGGCGCCCTCCTCGCTGAGCCCGTCGTACGCCGCGGGCACCAGGCCGTGGGCGCGCAGGTAGGGCTCGACCGTCTGCACGCACCGGGTGCTGCTCGAGGTGACCACCCGCTCGACGCCGTAGGCCTCCAGGATGGGGACGACGGCACAGGCCTGGTGCGCGCCGGCCTCGGCGAGCGGACGGCGCCGGTCGTCGCCGGTCCACTGCTTGCGGGGGAACGCCTTGCCGTGGCGCAGCACGACCAGCGGGTAGGAGCGCTTGCGCAGCGGCACCGACTCACGCAGCGTGTCGCGGTCGTAGCCGTAGGTCAGCCGCTGCAGCGCGGCGTCGTGGTCCAGCCACGCGACCCGGTCGATCTCGTCGTTCGCGGTGTAGCCGCTCACGTCGTCGTCGCCCACCACCCGGCCGACCCAGTAGTGCACGGTCTTCGGCCGCCCGCCGACCGGATAGTGCTGGTCGCTCAGCGGGGGCCCGAGCCGGACGCCCAGGCCCGTCTCCTCGAGCACCTCGCGCACCGCCGCGGTGGTGACGTGCTCGCCCGGGTCGACGTGGCCCTTGGGGAAGGACCAGTCGTCGTAGCGCGGCCGATGCACGAGCAGCACCTCGCGGCCCCTGCGCGTGACCACCGCTCCGGCCGAGACGATCTCCAGGCTCATGGCGCTAGTCTCACACCACTCTCGCAACGACAGGAGCAACCCGTGCGCGCACTCCGTGCCGTCCGTTCCCGGATGACCCGGCGCACGACGCTGGCGGCCGTCGCCGTGGTGGCCGTCCTCGCCCTCGTCGGGGGCGCCCTGGTCGCCTGGGGGTGGTGGCGCGAGTCGCAGCGCACCGAGCTGGAGCGCGCGGTGGCGATGGCCCCGACGGGGACGCTGCGCCTGGCGTGGACCGACTGGCAGGCGGTGCGCGACGAGCTGGGCGTGGACGCGCCGCCCCTCGACGCCGAGCAGACCCAGCGGTTCCTCGACCGAGGCTTCGAGCGCGACCTGACCTCCAGCACCGCGCTGGTGGCCTCGGCGGTGACCATGCAGGAGGAGTTCGGCTTCTCCCCCGCCACCGTGGAGTGGGAGGCGTTCAGCCAGTCCGCGGACGGCGCGCTGGTGACGATGCGGCTGCCCGAGGCGACCGACTTCGACGAGCTCGGCGCGAACCTGGAGTCGCTGGGCTACGCCGCCCCCAAGAACGACGACGATGTGTGGGGCGGTGGCCCCGAGGTGGTCGCGCGGATCGGCGGGACGCTCACCCCCGAACTGCAGCACGTCGCGCTGCTCGAGGACGAGCGGTTGGTGCTGACCTCCGACACCGCGACGTACCTCGAGCGGGCGCTGGACGCCGTGGGCGGCGACGGGGCCGGGATGAAGGACGTCGACGACGCCGTCGGCCCCTCGGGTGAGCCGCTCTCGGCCGTCGTCTACACCGGTGACCAGGCCTGCCGCTCGCTGGCGATGTCCCAGGCCGACGAGACCGACCAGGGCCAGGGCGCGGAGCTGGTCACGGCGGCCGGTGGCGTGCACCCGCTCACCGCCTTCGCGATGTCGGTGCAGCCCGACGACACCGTCCGCGCCGTACTCGCGCTGGAGGACGAGGGACGCGCCCGCTCCGACGCCGACAGCCGGGCCACCTTGGCCACCGGCCCCGCCCCGGGCCAGGGCGGCGACTTCAGCGACCGCTTCGAGCTCACCTCCGCCACCGCCGAGGGCCGCAGCGTGGTCCTCGACCTGGCCCCGGTCGAGGGCGAGTACGTGCTCTCCGACCTCAGCACCGGCCCCCTGCTCTTCGCCACCTGCTGACCCACCTCCAGCCCGGGCCCCAGCCCGGGTCCCCGCCCGCCCGGGTCGTGTGCCCCACGCCGCGCCCCAGCGCGTGCTCAGGCACACGACCCCGCAGCGCGCGGGGTCAGCTGAAGCGGCGCAGGCGCAGGCTGTTGGTGACCACGAAGACCGAGGACAGCGCCATCGCGGCCCCGGCCAACATCGGGTTGAGCAGGCCCGAGGCGGCCAGCGGGATCGCGGCCACGTTGTAGGCGAAGGCCCAGAACAGGTTGCCCTTGATCGTCGCGAGCGTACGACGCGCGAGGCGCACCGCGTCCGCGGCGACTCGCAGGTCGCCGCGCACCAGGGTCAGGTCGGAGGCCTGGATCGCCACGTCGGCGCCGGTGCCCATCGCCAGCCCCAGGTCGGCCTGGGCCAGCGCGGCGGCGTCGTTGACCCCGTCCCCGACCATCGCCACCACCCGCCCCTCGTTCTGCAGGCGCTTGACCTCGTCGACCTTCTCGGCCGGCAGCACCCCGGCGATGACGCGCTCGATGCCGACCTCGGCGGCGATCGCCTGGGCCGCGCGCTCGTTGTCACCGGTGAGCAGCACCGGCTCCAGACCCAGGCCGCGCAGGCGCTCGACCGCCTCGACGGAGGTCGGCTTGATCGTGTCGGCGACGACGAGCACGCCACGCGCCCGGCCGTCCCAGCCGACCGCGACCGCCGTCCGGCCCTGGCCCTCGGCACGCTCCAGGGCGGCGACGAGGTCCTCGGGCAGCGGCTGGGACCAGTCGGCGAGCAGCCGCGGGCGCCCCACCAGCACGGCATGACCCTCGATCGTGCCGCGGACCCCGAGACCCTCCTCGTTGGCGAACTCCTCGACGGGCGCGAGCGCGTCGCCCGCGTCCAGGGCGCCGGCGACCACGGCCCGCGCCACGGGGTGCTCGGAGCCCTGCTCCAGGGCGGCCGCGAGACGGCGTACCTGGGCGACGGACTCCCCCGCGGCGGCCACGGTGTCGACCAGCGCCATCCGGCCGGTCGTCACGGTGCCGGTCTTGTCGAGCACCACGGTGTCGATGCGCTGCGTCGACTCCAGCACCTCGGGACCCTTGATCAGGATGCCCAGCTGGGCGCCGCGGCCGGTACCGACCATCAGCGCGGTCGGTGTGGCGAGCCCGAGCGCGCAGGGGCAGGCGATGATCAGCACCGAGACGGCGGCGGTGAAAGCGGCCGTCGCGCCCTCGCCGAGGCCGAGCCAGAAGCCGAGGGTCACCACCGCCAGCGTGATCACCACCGGGACGAAGACGCCGGAGACCCGGTCGGCGAGGCGCTGCACCTGGGTCTTGCCGTTCTGCGCCTCCTCGACCAGGCGCGCCATCTGCGCGAGCTGGGTGTCGGAGCCGACGCGGGTGGCGCGCACCACCAGCCGTCCGCCGGCGTTGACCGTGGCCCCGACCACGGCGTCGCCCGGCCCCACCTCGACCGGGACGGGCTCGCCGGTGAGCAGCGAGGCGTCGACGGCGGAGGTCCCGGACTCGACGACGCCGTCGGTGGCGACCTTCTCGCCGGGGCGGACCACGAACCGGTCGCCGACGGCGAGCAGGTCGGCGGGGACCAGCTCCTCACGCTCCGCGCCGGGCGCTCCGCGCAGGACGGCGACCTCCTTCGCCCCCAGCTCGAGCAGGGCGCGCAGCGCGGCTCCCGCCTGACGCTTGGAGCGCTTCTCGAAGTAGCGCCCGGCCAGCAGGAACGTGGTGACCCCGGTGGCGACCTCGAGGTAGATGTTGGCGAGCCCGTCGCCGCGCTCGACGGTGAGCCGGAACGGATGGGTCATCCCGGGCTGACCGGCGCTGCCCCACAGCAGCGCCACCAGCGACCAGACGAACGCCGCCAGGACGCCGATCGAGACCAGGGTGTCCATCGTCGAGCTGCCGTGGCGGGCGTTGGTCCAGGCGGCGCGGTGGAACGGCCAGGCGCCCCAGACGACGACCGGCGAGGCCAGGGTCAGCGAGATCCACTGCCAGTTGGTGAACTGCAGCGGCGGGGCCATCGCCATCGCGATCACCGGCACGCTCAGCAGCGCCGAGATGATCAGCCGCTGGCGCAGGGCGAGCACCTCGAGGTCGCCGGCGTCGACGGTGTCCCCGGCCGGGGCGCCACCGGCGGCGGAGCGCTCCTCGCGCGGCGGCGGAGGCAACGTCGCCGAGTAGCCCGCCGCCTCGACGGTGGCCAGCAGCTGGTCGGTGGTGACGGAGGGCGGGAAGGAGACCTTCGCCTTCTCGGTCGCGTAGTTGACGCTGGCGCTGACGCCCTCGAGCTTGTTGAGCTTGCGCTCGATGCGGTTGGCGCAGGACGCGCAGGTCATCCCGCTGATGGCCAGCTCGAGGGCGGTGTCGGGCCCCGGGCCGGTGGTGGTCTCAGTCATCGCGACCGCTTCCTTGCTGGTGCTGCGGGTCCTGGTGCTGTGGGTCCTGCGGCTGGTGTTCCTGCGGCTGGTGCTGCTGGGGCGTGCGCTGCTGGCTGGGCTCCTCGAGCGGCCCGAGCGCCCGCCCGGCCCCGAAGGCGGCGGTGAAGGCGAGCAGCAGGCCGGCGACGAACGCCGCGACCCGCACCGGCGTACTCATCGATCGGGCCGGGGCGAGGCGCTCATGCGAGCGCGTAGCCGGCCTCTTCGACCGCAGTCGCCACGGCGCTGCGCTCGACCGGCTCCTGGCTGACGACCGTGAGCTGTCCGCTCTCCAGGACGACCTCGACCGACTCGACGCCGGGGATCTCCTGGACCTCCTCGGTGACGGAGGCGACGCAGTGGCCGCAGGTCATGCCGGTGACGGTGTAGGTGCTGGACTGGCTCATCGGGATCTCCTCGTGGTGGGTGGGGCGGGCGTCAGGACCGGACGAGCCGGGCGATGGCATCGACGGCCTCCTTGACCTTCTCCTGCGCCTCGCGGTCTCCGGCACGGGCCGCGTCGACGACGCAGTGGTTCATGTGCTCCTCGAGCAGGCTGATCGAGACCGCGTGCAGGGCTCGGGTCATCGCGGAGATCTGGGTGAGGATGTCGATGCAGTACTTCTCCTCCTCGACCATCCGCTGGATGCCGCGGGCCTGGCCCTCGATCCGGCGCAGTCGCTTGAGGTGGTCGTCCTTGTTGGGGACGTACCCGTGCTGGTGATCGGCCATGTGAATACCATACCCCCCTAGGGTAAATATCGACGTGGAGGGCAGCCCGGAGAGGCCCGAAATGCAGGCAACCCGACAGGGGTGCCTGAGCACTGCTGCCGGGTCGGTCGGGTACGTCGGAGGGTCAGCTGGGCGGGTCGGGCTCGGGGGCGACACCCAGGATGTCGTCGATCGCCTCGGGCGTGAGAGGGCCGTCGGCCTCACTCGCCGCGATGATCAGGTTGGTGGTCAACTCCACCTCACCGAGCAGGACGCCGTCTTCGAGCGTGACGTCGAACTGGTCGTGCACGCGAGGCTCCTTGGGGGCAGGGTCAAAAAGGGAGGACGCCCCCCGTCGGAACAACGATGCCCCCGCCGCGCGCGCACGAAACCAGACACCCGCGATTTTGCCCCGAACAGGGGACGCGGGCGCCCGGAACGGCAACGAGGCCCCACCCGAAGGTGAGGCCTCGTCGTCAGTCGTCGGACAGGTGCTGTCCGGCGCGATCCGCAATCAGATGGCGCGAACGTTCTCCGCCTGGGGACCCTTGGGGCCCTGCGTGACGTCGAACTCGACCTTCTGGTTCTCGTCGAGGGACTTGTAGCCCTGCGACTGAATCGCCGAGTAGTGCACGAAGACGTCGTCGCCGCCGTCCTCCTGCGCGATGAAGCCGAAACCCTTTTCGGCGTTGAACCACTTCACGGTGCCCTGAGCCATTGCTCAATACTCCTTAGTCGGGGCGAGAGCCTTCACTTCGAAGACCCACAAAAGATGCGGTGACACGTCGCTCCGACT
This sequence comes from Nocardioides sp. Z43_10, assembly GCF_059766615.1. NCBI lineage: Bacteria > Bacillati > Actinomycetota > Actinomycetes > Propionibacteriales > Nocardioidaceae > Nocardioides > Nocardioides sp. Z43_10. The sequence goes on from NZ_JCBAJY010000002.1 coordinate 507,583, forward strand.
ACGTGAGTTGTTGAGGCCCACGAAGCAGAAACGCCGTTGGATCACAAACTCCGCGGGCGTCAGCCGTTCTGGAACTTGCACCTGTTGCAGGACTGACAGTACCAAGGACCGGCCCTCCACAAACCATCCAGGTCAAGGATTTTTGGCCAAATATGATGAACGTTCTGCGACAGCCGCGTGCCGCGACGCGCCCGAAGGCGACCGCAAGCGTGACCAGGGTCTCGGATCTCCCCACCGCGCGCGGCATGGCTGCGCCGAACCTGGGCACCGGGACGCTGCGACACGCGCGAACGGCAGAGGAAGGGACCCGATGGAACCCATTCCCGAGACGAGCGCGGTGGTCCGCGACCTGGAGCAGGCGGGAGCCGAGGACCTGCTGTCCCGGCTGCGGGCGACGGCGGCGCAGGTGCGCCGGCTCGCTCCGTTCTGCATCGGGCTCAGCCTGAGCTACCTCCAGCACGGCCTGACCTTCACCCTCGTCGCCACCGACCAGGAGCTCGCTGCCCTCGCCGGCGACCAGGACGTCACCGACGAGCCCGGCCTCCGCGCGATCGAGCACGGCGAGACCGCGCAGGGCGACAGCTCGAGCCTGATGGACGAGGGAAGCTGGCGCCTCTTCGCCCAGGCGAGCGCCGCCGTCGGGGTGGCGAGCACCCTGTCCATGCCGCTGCGCAGGAACGGCGTGGTGACCGGCGGCGTCAGCCTGTACGGCGCCTCCGACGACGCCTTCCTCGACCGCACCCAGGCGCTGGCCGACGCCCTGGGCGCCTGGGCCCCCGGGGCGGTCACCAACGCGGATCTGCCGTTCGGGACCCGCCTGGAGGCGGCTCGGGCTCCCGGCCGGCTGCGTGAGCAGGGGTGGATCGATCGGGCCACCGGCATCATCTCGGCCGCCCAGGGCGTCGACCTCAAGACGGCCCGCGACAGGTTGCTGCAGGCCGCGGCGCTGGCCGGGATCGACGAGGTCGCCCTGGCCCGGACCTTGGTGGAGGAGCGTCGGGCCTAGGCCCGAGCCGTCGGTGGCGGGTAGCCGAGCGCGCATGTCAGGCTGAGCGCCGTGGAAGCACTGACCGCCGACCAGCTACGCCACTCGTTCGTGAACTGCTCCAAGGGCGAGGCCTCGCGCCTGGCCCTGCCCCGGGATCTGGAGACGACCCGCTGGGACGACCTCGACTTCCTCGGCTGGCGCGACCCCCGCGCACCCGGCTCGGCGTACCTGGTCGCCCCGTACCTCGAGGACACCGTGGGGCTCGTGCTGCGGGTGGGCAGCGGCGGCGGTCGGGCGGGGCGCAAGAACATGTGCGCCTTCTGCCTGACCACCCACTCGACCACCGACATGGCCCTGATGGTCGCGCCGCTGCCGGGTGCGGCCGGGCGTAAGGGCAACACGGTGGGCACCTACCTGTGCGCGGACCTGGCCTGCTCGCTCTACGCCCGCGGCCTCAAGCGTCCCGATCGGGCGCAGCCGGTCGAGACGATCAGCCCCGAGCAGAAGGTGGAGCGGCTGCGCGGGAACCTCGCCGACTTCCTGCGTCGAGTGGTCGCGCCCCGCGGGTAGCCGGCCCGGCCACCGAGGCAGCCGCGCTCAGCCGGTCGGCGTGGCTGCCGGCGCGAGCGAGCCGATCGCGAGGAGAGCCTCCTCGAGCCTGGGCTGCAGGGTGCGGACGTAGGTCCCGCTGAGGTGGTTGGTGTCGCGGTAGACCAGCACCCCGCCGATGGCTGCGGCACACCACGGGGTGGGGCAGATCGCGTCGTTGAGGTCGATGGCGGTGACGCCCTCCGTGTCCCGGGCAGCGAGCATCTGCGCCACGCCCTGCTTCTCCGCGCCCCGCTGCCGGGGGAACGCGCACTGCCTCAGTGAGTCCTCGTGCATCGCGGCGCACTCCGCCACGTGGATGGGCCGGGGACGGGGGCTGTCCCGGATCACGGCCACAGGGATGTTGCGCTCGGTGAACGGCGCCCAGGCGGCGGCGTGGGCGGCAGCCATCTCCTCCACACCCCCGGCCACCGCGGCGCTGTTGGTGAAGTTGGAGGTGATCACCGCGGCCAGGTCCTGCTCGAGCAGCTTCGCGGTCACGGCCTCGTTCCACTCGATGCAGTCCGCATACCGCTTCCCACCGCGGAGGAGCTCCCCGGCGGCGAACGGGCACATGTTGTGGATGTACGCCGTCACATTCCAGCCGTGCTTCTCGGCGAGCGGACGCAGGGCGTCCAGCCATTGAGCCGCGTGCGAGTCGCCGACCAGCGCGATGTCGACCGTCGCGCCGGGGGTCGGGAACGGGCACGAGGTGACACTGGGGTCGCCCATCCGGGTGGAGACGCACTTCACGAAGTCGCGCTTGGCGTAGTCGGGGTCCGGGACGAGCACCGGGAACGAATCCCGCGGCGCTCCCTCCTGGGCACCCTCGGGCTCGTCGGGCAGAGCGGTGGCGCCCAGCCGCTCGGCGTCGGGGTCCCCGGACACCGCGGCCTCGATCTGCTCCATGGCCCGGCGCTGCGCCTCGACCGCGTCTCCCTCGGCCATCCGGGCGGGCAGCCCCACGACGAGCAGGCCGGCGAGCGCGGAGACCGCGATCATCGCGGCACCCATCTTCATCGCGGTCGCGCTGGCCATCCAGCTCCGATGACTCCTGGTGGGGGTCTCGACCCACCGGAAGGAGGCGTAGCCGACCAGCAGCGAGAGGCCGATCAGCGCCAGCGCGACCGGCACCGTGATCTCGCTGAGCTGCGCCGTCGCGATGATGATCAGCGGCCAGTGCCAGAGATAGATGGAGTAGGACCAGTCCCCGACGCGCTGGACCGGGGACAGGCTCAGCAGCGCGCCCGGACCCGCCCGACCGGCCCGGAACCCGCCGATGATCACGGCGGCCGTCGACAGGGTGGGCAGCAGCGCGGCGGTGCCGGGGAACGGCGTCTCGGGCCCGATGACGACCAGCGAGGCGAGGATCCCCGCCAGCCCGGCCCACATCACGGCGCCGGCCACGGCCTCGGGGATGCGGCGGAAGTGGACCGCGAGGATCGCCACGAACCCGCCGACGGCCAGCTCCCACAACCGGGTGGAGGTCACGAAGTAGGCCCGCGCAGGCTCGGTGCCGGTGGCGTGCACCGACCAGGCCAGGGAGGGGATGGCGATGACGGCCAGCCCGACCAGGAGCGCGAGCTGGACCCGGCGCGGGTGCTCGTCGTACACGCGGCGGCCGTGGCCCGCACGGGCTCCGAGCGTGAGCGCCGCCCCCACGAGCGCGATCACCAGCGGCCAGAGGATGTAGAACTGCTCCTCCACGGCCAGCGACCAGAAGTGCTGCAGCGGGCTCGGCAGCACGTCCTGGGTCATGTAGTCGACCGACCTGCCGGCCAGGACCCAGTTCTCGACGTAGAACGCCGAGCCGACGATGTCCCAGGAGATGTCACGCCACCGGGTCGAGGGCAGGAACAGCACTGTGGCGACGGCGGAGAAGAGCAGCACCACCGTGGCGGCCGGCATCAGGCGCCTGATCCGGTTGGCGTAGAACTCGGCGAACCCGACGCGCCCATCGCGGGCCAGGCCGCGGACCAGGTGGCCGGTGATCAGGAAGCCCGAGATCACGAAGAAGACGTCGACCCCGACGAACCCGCCCGGCAGCGGGAAGACGCCCACGTGGTCGATCACCACCGCCATCACCGCGATGGCGCGCAGGCCCTGGATGTCGAGGCGCTTGCGCCCGACCTGCTCGGCACGCTGCGCGGGTACGCCGGGAACCGGAGCAGTCAGTGACGTCCTCATATACCCAGTCCCCCGTGATACCCGCCCGCAGCGCCGCTGACCTTACGCCGTACGCGGTGCCGCCAGCGCACGCGATCCACGCCTCGGCGCGTCCGCTCATCGCCCATGGGCTTCGACGGCGGGATCTATGATCGCGGTCTCGCCTCGTCCCTGGGGCGGACGGGCTACGGCAGGTTCCGATCCTGTGTGGCGACCGTGATCCGTAAACAGTGGCACGACCACATCGGCAGGGACTACCCGGTTGGGCGGTCGAGGGACCGCCCAATCGGCTCCTTCTCGCACCCGTGACCCGGGCCCGGCGTCACACACCGGCCCGCCTACCCGCAGGTAACTGGAGGATCGCACGCACCAGGTGAAGGGGAATCTCCAGTTACCCGTGGGTTGCGATCCCCACCGCCTCAGGCGCGCGCCAGTCCCTGACCCTCGAGGCGGTGGAGGTCCGGCAGCCGGCGGCGCAGCACCATGTGCACGGTGACCAGTACGGAGGTCAGTGCCGCGTAGACGCACCACAGCGACGCGAAGGCCTGGACGTAGACGATGGCGACGACCGTGAGCCCGACCAGGTTGAGCAGTCCGAAGACGACGATCGAGGGGTAGCCCGACAGCACCGACGGGCCGATCACCGCCACGATGTAGAGCACGGCCCACATCACCCCGTACGTCAGATTGACGTCGTAGATCAGTGCGTGCGGCTCCTCCCGGACGAGGACCGGGCCGTTGAGGACCGCCCAGAGCAGGTACGCCGCGACCACCGCGCCGAGGCCCACGAACGGCGCCACCCGCCGGCGCCGTCCCTGAGGCTCGAGCAGCAGCACCGCGAGCGGCACCAGGATCGGGAGGACCGGGAAGGCGAAGAGGACGTAGATCATCGCGGCGGCGTGCTGGACACCTTCCGAGACGTAGTCGGACGCGCCGTGCCAGACGAGGGCCTCGGTCAGCTGGTGGAGCGCGAAGAGCAGGGGCAGCGACGCGAACGGCAGCTCCCGGGCCGTGCGCACCTCGCGCAGGCAGATCGCCGCGACGGGGAGCAGGGCCACCCCGGCGGTCAGATCGGCACTCATCGAGAAGCACACGCTCGAGCGGTACCCCTTCCGACGGAGAAAACCTCTGGGCAGGCCGGAAACGCGCGCCTGGATCGCCCTGCTCGTCTGTCCGGCTCGGCGCGTCAGGCCGGTTCGACGCGCCGTGCACGTCGGGACACGCGTCTGGGCCTCGGTCAGGAGCGCTCCTGAGTGGCGCAGCAGTCCCAGGTCCTGTCGGGGCCCGTTCGACAGGGCCGATACTCTGTGGCGGCGGGTGCGCGGGCGACGCTGGAAACTACATCGTGATTGTCCAGATGTTTCTCCGGACTGAACCCCAGACCCCCCCGGGCCTCTAGCTCAATGGTTAGAGCAGCGGACTTTTAATCCGTTGGTTGTGGGTTCGAGTCCCACGGGGCCTACCAGCACCCACCGCAGCGCTGCGGCGCCGCGGCAGTCAGGTCACTGCACCTCGCAGCTGTCCCCAGGCGGGCAGGGCCGGATCGCGTGGTCCTCGAGCACCCGCCCGTTCGCGCCGAGGGCGACCACGCGCACCGGCGTGCCGGCGGTGCGCGCGAAGTAGACCGCCCCGGTCGGCCTGCCGACGGCCCGGGTGACGGTGGCCGGCACCTCCGTCCCGTCGCTCAGGACCACGACGGCAGACGTGGCGGGGGTCGCGCCGCCGGCCAGGACCAGGGTCTCCGGTCCGGTGGGGGTGTGGCTGGGGATCAGGAACACCTCCATCTCGGCGCCGGGCGCCTGGAAGCGGTCCGTGCCGACACCGAAGTCGTAGACGAAGCCGCCGTCCTCGAGGTGTCCGACCGAGACGGTGCAGCCCCGGGTCCGGGGCCACTGGGTGCAGGCCAGCAGCGCTTGTCCCCGGTCCGCGACCAGCGATCCGGCCTGGTCGGGCCCGGGCTGCTCGCCGCGCCGGGGACGACGACCACCTGGCCGGACGTGAAGGCCCCGGGGGTCGAATCGATGACCTGCGCCGCGTACGCCGAGAAGGTGGTGGGCACGGCCGGATCCCCGGCGGCCTCATCCTCGGTGAGTTGGCCGACCACGTAAGCACCCGCGGCCAGCACGAGCGCCGCGGCGAGCGACGCGACCGCGGCAGTACGCGGGGGGCGTCGACGCCGTGCACGGGTCCTCACCGGTGAAGTATGCGGCTTCACCGCGCCACGGAGGGAGAAGTTGCGGCGCTCAGACCCGGCTCAGTCGCGCCGAGTCGTCCTCGAACCGCTGGGCGTACATCAGCGAGGCGGTGTCCTCACCGGCGGCCAGCCAGACGACGAAGCGGATCACCAGGGGAACGACGAGGACGGCGAGCGCCACGACGATCAGGGCGAGGAGAGGCATGACGGGCAGGGCCACCGAGGCGTACACAGGCTGTTCTCTTTGCGGTCAAAAGGGTCGGGAGGGGGATGCCGGGTGGGCCATGACGACTGCGGCGGCATGAAGAATCCTACGGCTCTCGCAACACCCAACTTGACCCTCAAACCCCTCCGGGACACCCAATCCAGTGAGGCGTCGGACACACTGCCCACGGACCCGCCCGAACGGCTGAGACCAGCCCCGGCCGGCGCGGTAGATTCGCTACTACCTACGCTTCCGTAGGTACGTCCCGAGGAGATTCATGACGCTCGCAGAACCCACCTGGATCAGCGCCTACGGCCCGGGGGTCCCTGCTCACCTGCACTACGGCGACACGACCGTGCTCGACCAGTTCGAGCGCTCCGTGGCCGCGCACGGTGACCGCCCCGCCTTCGACTTCCTCGGCCGCACCACGACGTACGCCCGTGCCGGCGAGCGGGTACGGCGCGTGGCCGAGGGGCTGCGGCGCCTCGGCGTGCAGGCCGGCGACAGCGTGGCCCTGGTGATGCCCAACTGCCCCCAGAACGTCATCGCGTTCCACGCCGTCCTGCGCCTCGGCGCGGTCGTCGTCGAGCACAACCCGCTCTACACCGCGGCCGAGCTGCGCCCCGCCTTCGCCGACCACGGCGCCAAGGTCGCGATCGTGTGGGACAAGGTCGTCCCGGTGATCGAGGAGCTGCGCGACACCGACGCGGTGGAGCACATCGTCGCGGTCGACCTCACCGCCGAGCTCCCGCTGGCCAAGCGGCTGGCGCTGCGCCTGCCCATCGCCAAGGCCCGCGCCTCCCGCGAGCAGCTCACCTCCCCGGCTCCCGAAGCGATGTCGTTCGCCGCGCTGGAGTCGGCGCCGGCGCTGGAGGACGCCCACCCCCGCCCCGTCGCGGACGACGTCGCCCTGCTGCTCTACACCTCCGGCACCACCGGCCAGCCCAAGGGCGTCCCGCTGCGCCACCGCAACCTCGTCGCGAACTGCACCCAGGGACGCGCCTGGGTGCCCGGCCTGGAGCCCGGGCGCGAGTCGTTCCTGGTGGCGCTGCCGATGTTCCACGCCTACGGCATCACGATCAGCGTGCTGTTCGGGATCAGCCTGGGCGCCAAGCTGGTGCTGCTGCCCAAGCCCGAGCTCGGCCTGATGATGGACGCCATCAAGCGCGAGGTCCCGACGTTCATCCCCGCGGTCCCGCCGCTGTACCACCGCATCGTCGACGCGGCCGAGGAGCGCGGCATCTCCATCCGCGGCGTGCGCTACTCGCTGTCCGGGGCGATGCCGCTGCCGGCTGCGCTGGTGGAGCGCTGGGAGGCCGCCACCGGCGGACTGCTGGTGGAGGGCTACGGGCTGACCGAGACCTCGCCGGTGGTGGTCGGCAACCCGATGACCACCGACCGCCGTCCGGGCTCGATCGGCGTGCCGTTCCCCGACGTACGCATCCGGCTCGCCGACCCCGAGGACCCGACCCGGGAGGCGGCACCCGGCGAGCGGGGCGAGCTGCAGGTCAAGGGACCCCAGGTCTTCGACGGCTACCGCGGCCTGCCCGAGGAGACGGCGCTGGCCTTCCACGACGGCTGGTTCCGCACCGGCGACGTGGTCACGGTCGCCCCCGACGGCTTCATCACCGTGGTCGACCGGATCAAGGAGGTGATCATCACCGGCGGCTTCAACGTCTACCCCAGCGAGGTCGAGGCGGTGCTGCGCCACCACGACTCGGTCGCCGACGTCGCGGTCGTGGGGCTGCCCCACGAGGACGGCAGCGAGCAGGTCGTGGCCGCGATCGTCGCCGCCGAGGGCCGCGAGATCGACGCCGAGGAGCTGCGCGCCTACGCCCACCGCGAACTCACCGGCTACAAGGTGCCGCGGCGGTTCGTGACGGTCGAGGAACTGCCGACCAACCAGATGGGCAAGGTCCTGCGACGCGAGGTGGCCGCCCAGGTCGGCGCAATGGTCGCCACCGGCTGAGCGCCTCGGCGTGCGCGCCGGCCCTCAGGCTGCGGAGCGAGGGCCGGGCGAGACACCGAGCCGCTCGAGCCCCGTCAGCGCGAGCAGACGCTCGCCGCGGGGACCGAGCGCGCCGAAGTGCGCCGACCCGCCGACCGCCCGCCAGCGCCGATCGGCGCCGTCCACGACGTGCAGGACCGAGCAGTCCATGAACGCGTCCGGATCGACCTCGAAGACGATCTCGCGGACCGTCTCGCGGGACAGGCGCAGCACCGCGCAGTGCAGGTCGACCGCGGCGGCGAGGTCCAGGTCACCGGGGCCGTCCACCGAGAGGGTGACCCGAGGGGTCGTGGCCTCGTGACAGATGATGACGCTCATACGGATCCCTAGGTCGGAGCACCGGACCGCTGCATGATCCGAGCGCTCACCGTACGCCACGGTCGCAGCCGGTGCGATGGCCCGTTCGGGTCATCGCACCGGCACCATCGGGTCAGCCCGTCAGGGTGTCCAGGAACTCGGGGTTCTCCTTGAGCCAGGCCTCGATCGCCTCGTCCTCCTTGCCCTCGCCGTACTCGTTGACGACGAGGTTCTCCAGGGAGCCGTACTGCTCGTCGTCCAGGCTCAGCTTGCCCATCATCTCCGCGACCTCGGGGAACTCCTCGCCGAAACCGGCGGTCGCGATCGCGTTCAGCGTCTCGGCGTCACCCAGCGCGCCCTCGGGGTCCTCGAGGTCCTTGACCGGGAACTCGGAGTTCGCCCAGAACGGCTTCCAGAGCGTGACGACGATGTCCTCGTCGTTCTCCGTCGCCTTCTTCAGCTGGGTCAGCATGGCGGTCGTGGAGGACTCGACGAGCTCGTACTCCTCGTCGAGGCCGTAGGTGGGCATGACCTCCTCCTTGGTGACCTTGGTGAGGCCGGCGCCCGGCTCGATGCCGATGATCTTGCCGTCGTAGTCGCCGGCCTTGCCCTTGAGGTCGGCGATCGAGGTGAGGTCACTCGACTCCGGTACGGCGAAGGTGAGCTTGGCGCCCTCGTACCAGGCGCCCAGGTCCTCCAGGTCGTCGCCGTACTCCTTCATGTACTCCGCGTGCGTGACCTGGGGCCAGGCGGAGGGGTAGACGTCGATGTCACCGCGGGCCACCCCGGTGTAGAGCAGCGCGGCCTCGGAGATCTCCTCGATCTCGACCTCGTAGCCCTCCTCCTCCAGGACGTGCTTCCACAGGTGGGCGGTGCTGAGCCCGTCGGTCCACGAGGGAATGATGCCCAGCGTCACGGTCTCGCCGCCGGAGCCGCCGGAGCCGCCGCTCTCCTTCTCGTCCGAGCCGCACGCCACCGTGGTGGTGGCGAGGGCCAGCAGTCCCGCTGCCATGCCGACTGCTCTGGATGCCTTCATACGCGTCATTCGTCGTGTCCTCTCGTCATTCCTGACAACGACCCGTCACCGGGTCGCCGCGGCGGCGTCGTCCCCCGACGCCGCAGTCTGGGGGGTGGTGACCGCCTCGGGGGCGGGCGCAGCGGCAGCGGGCACGTCGGCGCCCGCCTCGCGGCCGGGACGGCGCACCCGGCGCACCGACAGCAGTCGGCGCCAGGGGCCGGGTCCACCGGCGCCCACCGAGGCGGTGAGCCGGTCGAGGTAGATCGCCAGCGCCACCACGGACAGCCCCGCCTCGAAGCCGAGACCGATCTGGAGGCTGGCGATCGAGCTGACCACGACGCCGCCGAGCCCGCCGGCCCCGACCAGGCCGGCGATGACGGCCATCGACAGCGCGAGCATGATCACCTGGTTGACCCCGGCCATCACCGTCGGCAGCGCCAGCGGCAGCTGGATCCCGCGCATGATCTCGCGCGGTGTGGCCCCGAAGGCATGCCCGGCCTCGACCACCTCGGCGTCCACCTGCCGGATGCCGAGCTCGGTGAGACGTACGGCGGGCGGGAGCGCGAAGATCAGCGTCGTCACCAGACCGGGCGCGGTCCCGATGCTGAACAGCGAGACCGCCGGCACCAGCCACACCATGCCCGGCATCGTCTGCATCAGGTCCATCACCGGCCGCACCACGCGGCTGACCCGGTCCCACCGCGCCGCGGCCACCCCGGTCGGGATGCCGATCAGCAGGGCGGCGGCGGTGGCCAGCAGCACCAGCGCCAGCGTCTCCATCGCGTTGTCCCACTGGTCCATCGCGATGATCAGGGTGAGCCCGATCAGCGAGGTGAGCCCCAGCTTCCAGTCGCGCACCAGCCAGGCCAGCGCCGCCAGCAGCACCGCGAGCAGCAGCGCCGAGGGCGACTGGAGCAGCGCGCCCAGCCCGTCCACGCTGTCCTCGATCAGGGTGGCGACGGAGTCGAAGAAGTCACCGAGGTGCTCGCGGACCCAGTCGAAGCCGCTCTCGATCCAGTCCCCCACGTTGATCCGCGGGATCCCGGCCTCGACGGTCTCGGCCCGCAGGTTGCTCGTCTGCTCCGCGGGAAGGAACGGTGCCGCGCCCATCACTTGCTCTCCTCGATCGTCGGCGTCGCAGCCGTCCCGGCGAGCGCGACCTGCGCCCCGCCCGTCGTACCGGCACTGTCGGCGCCGCCGATGGCGCCCAGCGCGCTCAGCAGCGTGACCCGGGGGATCACGCCCAGGAGCCGGCCCGTCTCGTCGACCACGGCGAGTGCCACGGGGCTGTCGGCCGACGCCGCGAACAGGTCGGCGACGGCGACGTCGGGCCCGACGGTGACCGCCGGGCGCAGCACGGCCGCGAGGTCTCGGTTCGCCTCCACGGCGCGGGCGGCGTCCTCCTCCACCACCACGCCGCGCAGGCGGTGCTCCCGGTCGACGACCATCAGCGAGGGGGTCTGGTGCTCGCGCATCAGCTTGTGCGCGGCACGCGGGCCCTGGTCGGCGCCGAGGACGGCCACCGGGGGCTCCATCACCGAGGAGGCGGTGAGCACCCGGGTCCGGTCGACGTCCTGGACGAACTGGGCGACGTAGTCGTTGGCGGGATCGTTGAGGATCTCCTCGGCGGTGCCGATCTGCACGATCCGGCCGTCGCGCATCATCGCGATCCGGTCGCCCAGCCGCATCGCCTCGTTGAGGTCGTGGGTGATGAACAGAATCGTCTTGTCCAGGCGGTGCTGCAGCTCCACCAGCTGGTCCTGCATCTCCCGGCGGATCAGCGGGTCGAGTGCGCTGAAGGCCTCGTCCATCAGCATGATGTCGGTGCCGGCGGCCAGCGCCCGCGCCAGGCCGACGCGCTGACGCATCCCGCCGGAGAGCTCGCCGGGCATCGAGGCGCCCCAACCGCCGAGGCCGACCAGGGCCAGTGCCTCCTCGGCGCGCCGCTCCCGCTCGGCCCGGTTCACGCCTTGCACCTTGAGCCCGTAGGCCGCGTTCTCCCCCACCGTGCGGTGCGGCAGCAGCGCGAAGTGCTGGAAGACCATGCTGACCTTCTCGCGCCGCACCCGGCGCAGGTGCCGGGCGTCCATCGTGGACAGCTCCTGGCCGCCCACCCGGAAGCTGCCGGCCGTGGGCAGCAGCAGCCCGTTGGCCATCCGGATCAGCGTGGACTTCCCGGACCCGGAGAGCCCCATCACCACGAAGATCTCACCGGGAGCCACGTCGAACGTGGCGTCGATGACGGCGGCGGTCAGCCCCTGCTCGCGCAGCTCCTCGCGGGTGGCGCCGGAGCGCAGGCGCTCGACGGCTCGCTCGGGCCGACGCCCGAAGACCTTGTAGACGTCATGGGCTTCGATCATCGGCACGTGGTCACAGGCTCCAGGAGCGGGGATGCCGACCCGTCTGTCGGCACCGCTGGGGCGACTGGTTCGACCTCCGTGGTCCCCGCGGCGAGGCGCGGAGAGGCCCCGATCGTGCATGGCACCACACGGACTGGTCGCTCCCGGAGCCGAGTCTTCGGGATCAGCCGCGGAGCCAACCTAACGAATTCGTATGCGAACGGCACACACCGGGGGTTTCGTGTCGATTCATCCGCCTAACCGAATCCCCGCCAGAACGGGGGCCACAAACCGGCTGATCTCGGCCGGTCGGACGTCGCGTGCCGCGAAGACGGTCACTGCCCACGCCCGCTTGCCGGAGCCGGCCGTGGTGACGGTGAGCACCAGCGTGGTGCCGTCCTCGCGCGTGGCCGTGCCGATCGAGCGCAGGCCCGGCCGCTCGTCCAGCGCGCTGGGCACGCTGGCCTCCAGACGCACCTGGGGGTAGACCGCCCGGATCTGGGAGAGCACCTGATCGTGCACCTGTCGCGGCTTCCCGCCGGCAGCCGGTGCGACCGTGACCACCACGCGCCGCCCGGCCCCGACGAGGCGTACTGCCTCGCCGGGGCGGGTGGCCTTCATCCGGCGGGGAACCGGCACCTCGATCCCGCCGCCGCGCGCCGTCACGGTGCGCAGCGCGGCGGGCTCGCTGGTCCCGGCGACCGGCTCGGTGTCGTCGTGCGGTCCCCAGGTCAGCCACGCCAGGACGCCGGCGGCGACCAGCGCGAACGCACCCACGAGGGACGCGACCACGACACCGCGGGCGCCCGTGCCCGGAAGCCGGTCGAGGACTCCCATCAGCCGGCGTGCGCCAGGGAGCTGCGTCGGCTCCAGGCGACCAGGAACGACCCGAGCGCCAGGGCCAGCAGCCCCAGGCTCAGCATCCCGGACCAGACCCCGCCGGTGTTCGGCAGGACGCCGTCGTCGATGGAGCCGCCCGCCTGCGGGTCGCCGACGACGGGACCGCTGTCGTCGCCGCCACCGCCGCCGTTGTTGCCGCCGCCGCCGTTGTTGTTGCCACCACCGTTGTTGCCGCCGCCGTTGTCACCGCCGCCGTTGTTGCCGCCGTCGGTGTCGACCGGACCGCGGTGCACCTTCGTCTCGGCCTGTCCGACGACCGCGTCGACGGTGCCGCCGAGCAGCAGCACGTGCAGGGCCTCCTGGACCGCGGAGCGCGACGTGCCGGCCCCGGCGTGGGTCTCGCCCTGGTTGAGGAACGCGCACAGCAGCGCAGGGCTGGTGCAGCCGGGGGGCAGCGCGATGCCGATCGGGTCCTCGATCGTCAGCGCCTCGTTGCCGGCCACAGTGAGGCCGACCAGCTTCGAGAAGCGCGTGCTCTTACCGGTCCGCGAGTCGGAGGTGGTGGTGGTGCTCAGCGCCTCGAGGCCCAGGGCGCACCCCGCGCCGGCCGCACCGGGGAGCAGACAGATGTCGGCCAGCGACGTGGAGGCGGTGGCCTTCGTGTGACCGTCCTTGCTGCGGACGATGTCGCTGGTGCTGCCCGCGACCCCGGCCTGCACCGGACCGTCGCAGTCGGCGCCGGGCGTCACGTCGCCGCCGAGGCAGGCACGGGCGAGCCCGATGCTGCTCGAGGCGCGCGAGCCCGGACCGTCCTCGGAGGCGGAGGCCTCCGCGAAGAGAAGGGCCGCGCACAGGAGGCCGCCGCTGGCGTCGCAGATGGGGGCCAGCGGGTCGCCCGCCTGTGCCTGCTTGGCGCCGCGCGAGTCGGCCTCGGCGCCGATGATCGTCTGGCCGCCGAGCGCGAGCACCGTGGCCTCGGCCGCGGTGCTGTTGTCGTTGCCCACCGACGCGTCGGTGCCGCCGACCTGGGCGAGCTCGTTGTCGGCCAGCTCGGCGTCGACGCCCTGCGTGGAGGCGTGGTCGTCACCGCTCGGGTCCGGGCTCTCGTGGCCGGCCGAGTCGCCGTCGTCGGTGGTCCGGGACCCTGTGCCGCCGGAGGAGGGTGCGGTGGTCTGCGGTGCGGTGGCGCCAGGTCCTCGAACGGCGTCCGCGAGGCCGTCCAGGACCGGTGCGAGCGGTGCGGTCAGCGTCTCGAGGAGCTTCACCAGTCCGCTCGGGTCGCGCGGCGGCGCCGCGTCGTCTCCGGCCGCCATCGCTGAGGTGGGCCCCATCAGCACGAGCCCCAGTGCCGCCGTGGAGGCCACCGAGGCCACCGAGGCGCGCCTCCAACGTGACCTGCTCCGAGCTGCCTGACCCGAGTGGGGGTTCTTGATCGTTTCCATGCGTGGGGTCTCCTTCCCGTCCGCGCCCCCAACGAGCCACCCGTGCCCCAGGTCACGCACCCCGGCCCCTAGAGTTCGCGCATGTTCCACTACGTCGAGGAGAACCTCACCCCCGAGGAGCTCGCGCACGAGCGCGCGCTCTATCCCCCACTGACCGACAGCGTGCGCCAGCTCGTCGACGCGACCATCCGCACCGAGGTCGACGACGACGAGATCGACGCCGTACGCCGTGAGGTCGACGCGCTGGTGGCGCGCCTGCGGGCCAAGCAGATCCCCGGCTCGTTCGGGGCCCGCGTCGCCAAGGACGGCACGGTGCGCACCCACGGCAACGCGGTGATCGGGATGCGCAACGCGATCGCGATCCCGCTCGACCTGCACACCGACGACGACGGCCGGGTCTGGACGGACTTCCAGGCCGGTGCCGCCTACGAGGGGCCCCCCGGCCTGGTGCACGGCGGCGTCTCCGCGCTGCTCCTCGACCAGGTGCTGGGCGGGGCCGCGGCGGCCGGCGGGTCGCCGGGGATGACCGGCACCCTGTCCGTGCGCTACCGCCGCGGGACCCCGCTCGGCGACCTGCACATCGAGGCGAAGCTCGACCGCACCGAGGGCATCAAGACCTACGTCAAGGGCCACATCGCCGACGCCGAGGGCGTCACCGTCGAGGCCGAGGGCCTCTTCATCATGCCCCGGTGGGCCCGCGAGCTGGTGGCCCAGGAGAAGGCCAAGGCGCCCAGGCAGTACGAGTGAGCCGCCGGGTCAGCCCTGCTTGCTGTCCGCCATCCGGCTCTGGGCAGGGGTGCCCCGCTCACCGGTGTCGGTCAGGCGCGCCTGCTCGGCGGCCTGCGCCTCGAGCTCCTCGCGCCTGAGCCGCTCGGCCTCGTCGCGCGCCGCGTCGTACGCGCCGGGCTCGGAGACCAGCGACGTGGCGCCGCCCTGGAGCCGGGCCAGGGCGCTGCGCGCGAAGATCTGCTGCTCGGTGGTGGTGCGCTCCGAGCGGCCGCGGCCGATGAACGAGACCGCCCAGTCCATCAGCGCGGTGAAGCGGCTCTTGAAGCCGGTGATGTACACCAGGTGCACGGCCAGCCACATCAGCCAGGCCAGCACCCCGGTCAGGCGCAGCTTGCCCACCATCGCCACCGCCCGGAAGCGGCTGATGATCGCCATCGAGCCCTTGTCGGCGTAGCGGAACGGGCCCTGGGGAGCCTTGCCGGAGAGGCGGTTGTCGATCTCCTTGGCGGCGTACTTGCCGCCCTGGATAGCGACCTGGGCGACGCCAGGGAGGTTGTCGAGGGAGATCATGTCGCCGACCACGAAGACCTCGGGGTGCCCGGCGAGGGTGAGGTCGGGGTTCACGCCGATCCGGCCGGCCCGGTCGAGCGGGGCGCCGCTCTGCTCGGCGAGCTTGCGGCCCAGCGGGCTCGCCTGGACGCCGGCGGCCCAGATCTTGGTGACCGCGTCGATGCGCTCGACGCGGCCGTCCTTGAACTTCGCCTCGAGCCCGCGCTCGTCGACGTCGGTGACCATCGCGCCGAGCATCACCTCGACGCCGAGCTTCTCCAGCTCGTGCTTGGTCTTGGCGCCCAGCTTCGCCCCGAACGGCGGCAGCACCTGCGGCGCGGCGTCGATCAGGATCACCCGGGCGCTGCGGGTGTTGATGGAGCGGAAGTCGCGCTTGAGGGTGCGGTGGGCGAGCTCCGCGATCTGGCCGGCCATCTCCACGCCGGTGGGCCCCGCGCCGACCACGACGAAGGTCAGCAGGTGGTCGACGTTGTCGCCGCGGTTGGCGCCCAGCTCGGCCAGCTCGAAGGCCCCGAAGATGCGCCCGCGCAGCTCGAGGGCGTCGTCGATGCTCTTCATGCCGGGGGCGAACTCGGAGAAGTGGTCGTTGCCGAAGTAGGACTGCGTGGCACCGGCCGCGACGATCAGCGAGTCGTAGCTCAGCACGGTCTCGCGGCCCAGTACCTGCGAGGTGACCAGGCGCTGCTCGAGGTCGATGTCGGTGACCTCGCCGAGGAGCACCCGGGCGTTCTTCTGCCGGCTCACGATCTCGCGGGTCGGGGGTGCGATCTCGCCCTCGGAGAGGATGCCGGTCGCGACCTGGTAGAGCAGCGGCTGGAAGAGGTGGTGGGTGGTCTTCGCCACCATCGTCACATCGACGTCGGCTCGCTTGAGCGCCTTCGTCCCAAAGAGGCCACCGAATCCGGACCCGATCACCACCACTTGGTGCTTCGCGGCCGGAACTTGCTGGGTGGACATAGGAGAACCTCTCTGCGTCTAAAGTTGGGGTGTTGGTTGAACAGTGGACGTGTCCATCTTCTTCCCTCGGCGACCTCCCAGCACACTCGGGGCGGGGGTTTCGCGGACGAGGGAACCGGGTATGGACGCCTCGTTGAGGTTGACTTCGCCCTGGTCGAGGGTGGGTTCTGGACAGTGGCGGAGATTCGCGGATGCCGATGAACAGGGAGGCGCTCCCGCTCGGAGCGACCCCGCGTTCGGTGGCTGACGCGCGTCGCTGGGTGGTCGACGTCTGCCGGGAGCTGGGCCGCGACGACCTCGTCGAGTGCGCCGAGCTGGCCGTCTCCGAGCTCGTCACCAACGCCGTCCTGCACGGCGCCGGGCCGATCAGCGTGCGGGTCCGCGGCACCCGGGAGCATCCCCGCTTCGAGGTCAGCGACGGTTCGCCGCAGCCACCCGACTTCACCACCGGCGACCACGACGAGGACGAGCTGCTCACCGTGGGCCGAGGGCTCGGCATCGTCGCCATGTGCTCGACCGCCTGGGGCGCGGAGATCGACGCGATCGGCAAGACGGTGTGGTTCACCCCGGCGGGCGAGGTGCAGGCCGACGAGCCGCCGGCCGTCGTGTACGACGCGACCCGCCCGACGCCCTCCGCCGACGGCTCGCCGCGCGAGGACCTGATCCCCATCGTCTTCCAGGGGCTGCCGCTCCCGCTCTACCTCGGCTACCACCGCCACTACCGCGAGCTGCGCCGTGAGCTGCGCCTGCTCTCGCTGGCCCACCAGGACGACTACCCCCTGGCCAAGAGCCTCTCCGAGCTCTTCGACACCTACGAGCGTGAGTTCCGTGACTCCACCGGGCTCGACGCCATCGAGCGCGCGCTGCGCGCCGGCGCCGAGGCGCTCGACCTGATCGTGAACGTCCCCGCCACCACGCCGGCGGTGATCAACCAGATGCTCGACCTCCTGGAGCTCGCGGACGCGTTCTGCCGCGCCCAGCGACTGCTGCTGCTGGCCCGCTCGGAGCCCCAGCAGCGCTTCCAGCGCTGGTACCTCGGCGAGTTCGTGCGCCAGAGCCGGGGCGAGGCGCCCGTCCCGTGGACCGACGAGGGCGCCCAGATGGCCGGCAGCGGCTCGTGACGCAGCGCTCCGGCTGCCCTCAGGCGTAGCCCAGGGCGTGGAGGCGCGCGTCGTCGATGCCGAAGTGGTGGGCGATCTCGTGCACCACGGTGATCCGCACCTCCTCCACCAGCTCCTCCTCGGACTCGCACATCTCCAACAGCGGGCGGCGGAAGACGAAGATCCGGTCGGGCAGCGTCATCCCGTAGCTGTTGTCGCGCTCGGTGAGCGCCACACCGTCGTACAGCCCGAGGAGGTCCGGGTCGTCGGCGGGCGCGTCGTCCTCGACCAGGACGACCACGTTGCGGATCAGGACGGCGAGCTCGTCGGGGATGTCGTCCAGCGCGCTCTCGACCAGCGCGTCGAAGCGGGCGGCATCCATCTCGATCATCCGGCCATTGTGCCGGGCGGCTGGGGAGCTGTGCCGGGAGGTCGGAAATGGCGGCCACCCGAAATGCCGAAAGCGGCTCAGGCGAACCTGAGCCGCTCTCGGCTTCCCTGCGACCCCGACGGGACTCGAACCCGCGACCTCCGCCGTGACAGGGCGGCGCGCTAACCAACTGCGCTACGGGGCCATATGTGCTGCTTTGCTCCTCAGCGACTTGCACTGGCGAAGCGAGCGAAACTCTAACCCATCGCCGCGCCGGACTCCCAATCGAGGTCCGACTCCCTGTGCAAGCGCACCCCCAACGGGATTCGAACCCGTGCTACCGCCGTGAAAGGGCGACGTCCTAGGCCGCTAGACGATGGGGGCCTGCGCCCTGTCCGGCAAGCCGTTCAGAGCGCGGCTTCAGCATAGGGCCACGCCGAGCGACGCCCCAAACCGCGGCGGTTTCCGCGCGAGCCGGATGCTCATGTAAGGTTTCCCCCGCTTGGGCAGGTAGCTCAGTTGGTACGAGCGTCCGCCTGAAAAGTGGAAGGTCGGCGGTTCGACCCCGCCCCTGCCCACAAGCACACAGAACGCCCCCGCCGGGTCTCCGGTCGGGGGCGTTCTGTGCGTGGTCTCAGTGGTCCCGCGCGCCTCGGCTTTCCCGAGTTAACTTGGGAAACCCCCGCTTCCCACATGAAGGAACACGTGGGAAGCGGGGGTTTCGTGTGGTCAGTACGCCGGCCGGGTCAGGCTGCGCCCGGCCGTCGCGTCAGCCGTTGTACGACGGCTGCGACTGCGGGTTGAACACGTCCATCCGGACCCTGCGCGCGGACTTGACGCGCCGATCCTTGAGCTCCAGGACGTCGAAGCCCTTCTGGATGTCGTTGGAGAAGATGTGGCCGTTGTACCAGTACGCCGACCACGAGCCGCCCAGCGTCAGCTTCTCGTCGGAGAGCGGTCCGCGATCGAACCAGGCCAGCTCCCGCGGGCGCCGGGAGTTCGTGAAGTCGAAGACCGAGATGCCGCCCTGGTACCAGGCCTGCACCATGTAGTCCCGACCCTTGACCGGGATCAGCGAGCCGTTGTGGGCCACGCAGTTCTCGGTGTTGGACTGGGTGCGCGGCATCTTGTAGTAGCTGCGGAAGGCGAGCTTGCCGCGGACGATGTCGTAGATCCCGTTCGCGCCGCGCTCACTGCCCACCGTCGGGTTGCAGGTCGCCGCGCCACCGCCGCCGAGCTCGTCGGTGAAGACGACCTTGTTGCCGCGGTTGTTGAAGGTCGCGGAGTGCCAGAACGCGAAGTTCTCGGTGTCCTGGACCCGCTCGGTGACCACCGGGTTGGCCCGGTCGGAGATGTCGAGCAGGATGCCGTCGCCCATGCAGGCGCCGGCGGCGATGTTCTTGCTGGGGTAGGCGGTGATGTCGTGGCAACCCGTGGTCTGGCTCGAGTAGCCGCCGCCCGGCTGGCCGCCGTCGGGGAAGAGCACCGGGGTGCCCACCAGCGAGGCCCGCTCCGGCGACTTCACCGGCACCTTCACCACACCGATCCGGTCGTGCGGCGGCTGGCAGTCGGGGAACGCCGCGTTGGGCGAGTAGGAGGAGACGTAGACGAAGAGGTCGCGTCCGCTCTTGGTCGGCGCCAGGGTGTGGGTGTGCGAGCCGCACGGGGTCTCCACGGCCGCGACGTACTCCGGCGCGGCCGGGTCGGAGATGTCGAAGACCCGCACGCCCTCCCACGACTCCTTCTGCGTCGCCGGCTGCGCCGTACTCGCGCAGGAGTCGTCGTTGCGGCTGGAGTCGACACTGAGGACCAGCAGGTCCTTCCACACCGAGATGTCGTTCTGCGAGCCCGGGCAGTGCACCTGGACGACCTGGCGCGGCGAGTGCGGCTTGGAGATGTCGTAGACGGTGAAGCCCTCGTAGTTGCCGGCGAAGGCGTAGCGCCCCTTGAACGCCAGGTCGCTGTTGTACGCCGTCTCGCTGGCGAACGCTCCGGTCTTGGGCAGGTTGGCGATCAGCTTCAGGTTGCGGCTGCCGGCCGTCTCCCCGACGTCGAGCTGGGCGTCGCTGTCGTCGAGGCGCCCGAAGTCCTCGCCCGGCAGACAGCCGCGCGCGAAGTTGTCATCGGCGCGCTTGAGGCTGCGCTTCATGGCCGGTGGGCAGTTCTCGACCGCGCGCGAGACGGCCTCGGCCGTGGGCGCCGAGTGGGTGCCGTCCTCGTGGGCGCCGACCGGGCCCGCGACCGCGAGCCCGAGTGCGACGGCGCCGGCCAGCGCCGCCGCCGCCGTGGATGCTCGCCATCTAGATGATCGCCTGCGTAATTCCAACATGTCCCGAGACCTTTCGTAGGCACGGCGCGAGGGGTGGCCGTTGTCCGAATATGTCGTACCGTGGCCCACGATCGAAAGTAAAGAGCTGTCGGCGACTCGTCTCGGGTTGTCGCCCCGGCCCAGGAGGACGCCGTGCGCCCACTTCCCTCATTCCACGGGCGCCAGCGCGCCTCCGGCGGTGCGCGGTTGCGGGGGCGAGCGGCCGGCACCGGCCTCGCTCTGCTCGCCGTACTCGTCGGGTCGGGGTGCAGCGCCTCCGACCCGGCCGACGCGCAGCCGAAGGCCACCCAGACCGAGAGCGCCACCGTGCTCCAGCCGGGCCGCCCCGGTGAGCCGGCCAGCACCGTCGACCCCGACGAGGTGCAGGCCACCGGCACCAGCGAGTGGAACCACGACGACGTCGCGTTCACCCAGATGATGATCCCGCACCACGCCCAGGCCCTGGTGATGTCGCGGCTGGCCAAGACCCGGGCGGCGAGCGAGGGGGTCCGGAAGATGGCGGCCCGGATCCGCGCCTCCCAGGCGCCCGAGATCCAGGTGATGGCGCAGTGGCTGACCGAGCGCAACCTCAACGTGCCCCGCGCCGCCGACGACTGGTCGGCCTACGACCACAGCGAGCACGGGCACCAGGGCATGCCCGGGATGCTCACCGAGGCCCAGCTGCGGGCGCTGCGCAACGCCGAGGGCGAGCGCTTCGACCGGCTGTTCCTCACCGGGATGATCGCCCACCACCGCGGGGCGGTGACGATGAGCGACGACGTCGCGGTCGGCGGCACCGATCTGCGCATCAGCGAGATCGCCACCGACATCTCCGCCGGCCAGCTCGCCGAGATCAACCGGATGCAGGCGCTGCTGCGGGCGTTGTGAGGGGGCGGCTTCCGGGGGTTCTCGGCGTGTGGCTTTCACGAGTTAACTCGTGAAACCCGCACTTCCCACGTGATGGAACACGTGGGAAGTGCGGGTTTCGTGTGGCCAGTCGCTCGGGGGCGGGCACGTGACGCCGTACGGCGACGGTGCGCGAGGCGACGCGTTGCGCTAGAACAGGGCGGACTGGTCTCCGGGGTGGGAGGGCGACGATGAAGGTCGACCTGAAGAGGGAGCTCGACGAGTACCGGGCCCGCCGCGGCGAGTTCCGGATCCTCGACGTGCGGCCGCTGCAGTACCTGATGGTCGACGGCCACGGCGACCCGAACACCTCCACCGAGTACGCCGAGGCGCTCGGCGCGCTGTATCCGCTCGCCTACCGGATCAAGTTCGCCAGCAAGAGAGAGCTCGACCGGGACTACGTCGTGATGCCGTTGGAGGCGCTGTGGTGGGCCGCGGACATGGCGGCCTTCACCACGGCGCGCGACAAGTCGCAGTGGCACTGGACCGCGATGATCCTGGTGCCGGACTGGATCACCGAGGCGACGTTCTCGGCCGCAGTCGCGCAGTTGGCGCGCCGGGACCCACCCGCCGCCCTGGGCCGGGTGCGCCTGGAGTCGCTGCACGAGGGCCGCTGCGTGCAGACCCTCCACCTCGGGCCGTACGACGACGAGGCCGCGGTCCTCGCGACCCTGCACGGTGAGTTCCTCCCCCAGGCCGGCCTGGCGCCGTCCGGACGACACCACGAGATCTACCTCAGCGACCCACGGCGGGCGGCGCCGGCCCGGTTGCGCACGATCCTCAGACAGCCGGTCACCGAGGCCCAGCCAGCTACCTGACTACGCCCCGGCCGAACCGGTCGTGTGCCTGAGAGCGCGCCCGAGCGCGCCGTGGGGCACACAACCCGCAGGCGGCCACCCGCAGGCGGGACAACCCGCAGGCGGGCCACCCGGAGGCCGGCGACCTGAAGGCGAGGACCCCGGCGAGCCGCTCTCAGCCCTGCGCCGCCAGCACGCACCAGACGACCTTGCCGTCGTCGGTGGGCCGGGTCCCCCAGCGCTCGCAGACGGCCGCGACGATCTGCAGTCCGCGCCCGTGCTCGTCGTCGGCGTCGGGGCGCTGCTTGCGGGGCTCGTAGCTGGCCTGGTCGTGGACCTCGATGAGCAGCTCCTCGTCGTCCGCGCGCAGACGCAGCTCCACCGGGGAGCCGGCGTGCAGGACCGCGTTGGTGACCAGCTCGCTGGTGACCAGCAGCGCGTCCTCGACCACGGTCTCGGCCAGGCCGCACTCGGCGAGGTGCTCGGCGACCAGGCGTCGGGCCAGCGCCGGGGCCTCCGCGCAGGCCTCGAAGTGGCGCGAGACCGTCCGGCGCACCACGGGCCAGTCGACGCGGGCCACCAGCACCGCCACGTCGTCGTCGGGGCCCTCGGGCAGCCGTCCGCGCACCAGCTGCTCCGGGGTCCCCTCCAGGGGCCCGTCCAGGCGGCCGACCAGGTCGCGCAGGGAGGCGATGCCGTCGTCGAGGTCCTCGCCGCGCCGCTCGACCAGGCCGTCGGTGTAGAGCACGACGGTGGATCCCGGCGGCAGGGTCACCTCGCGCGGGGTCACGTTGTACAGGCCCACGCCCAGGGGCGGGTCCTCCCTGCCCGAGAGCACCGACGTCTCGCCGTCGGGCAGCACCACGATCGGCGGCAGATGGCCCGCGTTCGCGAACTGCAGGGTCCCCTCGGCCGGGTCGAACACCGCGTAGATGCACGTCACGATCTGGTCCAGGCCCAGGTCGCGGACCAGTCCGTCGAGGGACTCCAGCAGGTCGGCCGGCGGCAGGTCCAGGCGCGCGTAGGCCCGGGTCGCGGCCCGCAGCTGCCCCATCACGGCGGCGGCTCGCACCCCGCGCCCCATCACGTCGCCGACCACGAGCGCGGTCCGGCCGGCGCCCAGCTCGATCACGTCGTACCAGTCCCCGCCGACCTGCGTGCCCTCCACGCCGGCCCGGTAGTAGGTGGCGACCTCGAGGTGCTCGAGGTCGAAGTCCTCCTGGGGCAGCAGGCTGGCCTGCAGCTCGTCGGCGATCGCCTGCTCGCGCGCCCATGCCTCGGCGGTGGCCGCGCTCTGGGCGAGCGCCCGGGCCGCGCTGCGGAGCTGGGTGACGTCCTGCACCGAGCCGCGCAGCGCAGCGGGCGCCCCGTCACTGCCGATGACCAGCTCGCCGAGCACGGCCACCACGAGCTCGACGCCGTCGGGCCGGTTCAGCCGGAACTCCAGGTCCACCCCCTCGCCGCCCTCGCCCGCGGCGAGCGCCCCCATCACCATCGCGTAGTCGTCGGGGTGCACCAGCTCGGTGATGATCGCGGGGAAGCCGAGCGAGTCGATCTGCTCGCGGGTCAGCCCGGTGATCCGGCGGTACTCCTCGCTGGTCTCGAAGCGGCCGGTGGCGAGCTCGATCTCCCAGCTGCCGACGCGCGCCAGCCGCTGCGCCTGGTCGAGCAGCACCTGGCTGCGCTCGAGCTGGCGACGGGTACGGCGCGCCCGGTCGAGCTCCAGGTTCGCGCGGACCCGGGCGGCGAGCTCACGGGCGGTGAACGGCTTGACCAGGTAGTCGTCGGCGCCGGCCTCCAGCCCCTGCAGGGTGCCCTCCTCGCCCGCGCGGGCCGAAAGCATCACCACCGGGACGCCCATCGTGGCCGGATCGGACTGCAGCGCCTCGAGCAGCTGGAAGCCGTTCATCCGGGGCATCATCACGTCGGTCAGCACCAGGTCGGGCTTGCCGGCGCGTGCCTTGTCGAGGCCGTCCTGCCCGTCCTGCGCGAGCAGCACCTCGTACTCCACCTCGAGCAGACCGCGCACGTAGTTCCGGATGTCGGGGTTGTCGTCGACCACGAGCACGCGCGGGCGGCGCCGCCCCTGGTCGGGCAGCGCGCCCTGCGTCGACGGAGCGTCGCCGGGCCGGTCGAGCAGCTGGGAGGCCTCGGCGAGGAACCCGTCGACCACCTGGTCGGCCACGGCGGCCCCCTGGCGACCCAGGCTGTCCACCGGGAGATGGTCGGTGCCGAACGGGACCCGCACCGTGAAGGTGCTGCCCTCCCCGGGCCGGCTCTCGACCCCGACCGACCCGCCGTGCAGCTCGGCCAGCTCGGCGACCAGCGCCAGCCCGATGCCCGAGCCCTCGTGGGTGCGTGAGCGCACCCCCTGCACCCGGTGGAAGCGCTCGAAGACATGGGCCTGCTCGGCG
This sequence comes from Nocardioides sp. Z43_10, assembly GCF_059766615.1. NCBI lineage: Bacteria > Bacillati > Actinomycetota > Actinomycetes > Propionibacteriales > Nocardioidaceae > Nocardioides > Nocardioides sp. Z43_10. The sequence continues at coordinate 531,819 of NZ_JCBAJY010000002.1, forward strand.
GGCGAGATCCCCGCCCCGGTGTCGGTCACCGACAGCTGGGCGAGGCCGTCGACGACCTCGACGCGGACCGTCACCGAGCCGCTCATCGTGAACTTCAGCGCGTTGGAGACGAGGTTCAGCACGATCTTGCCCCACAGGTCGCGGTCCACGTGGACCACGTCGGGCAGCGGGGCACACTCGATGACCAGCCGCAGCCCGAGCCGCTCGGCCGCGGAGACGAACATGCTGGCCAGCTCGCGGGTGTAGCCGGCCAGGTCGACCGGCTCGAACGACGCGTCGACGCGTCCGGACTCCAGGCGGGAGAAGTCCAGGAGGGTGTTGACCAGCTTGAGCAGCCGCTTGCCGTTGCGCAGGATCAGCTCGACCCGCTCGCGCTGTCGCGGCGCCAGCGGCTCGTCGCGGTCGGCCACGGCGTCCTCGGCCGGCCCGAGCAGCAGCGTGAGCGGCGTGCGGAACTCGTGGCTGACGTTGGTGAAGAAGTCCGTCTTGGCCTGGTCCAGCTCGGCCAACGTCTCGGCGCGACGCCGCTCGAACTCGTAGGCCCGGGCGTCGGTGATCGCGGCGGCCATCTGGCCGGCGACCAGGTCGAGGAAGTCGGCGTAGTCCTCGTCGTAGGGACGGTAGGGGTTCAGCCCGACCACCTGGAAGCCGTACGGCGCGGACTGGGCCGCCTGGGTCAGCGGCCGGACCACCGCGCAGGTCGGCGGCACGTCCCACGCTCCGGTGGGCAGGTCGGCGAAGCGCTGCGCCAGGCCCCCGACCAGCACCGGCGCGCCGTCGGGCCCCGGCGCGGGCCACGGACCGTCGGCGACCCGCAGCGTGGCGGGAGCGGCCGGGTGCTCCCCCGCGAAGCCGGTCTGCCCGGCGAGTCGCGCCGTGCTCGGGTCCTCGTCGTAGAGGTAGGTCAGCGTGAACGGCAGGCACCTGTCGCTGGCGGCGAGCTGACGACAGGCGGCGGCGACGGTCTCCTGCTCGGTCAGCTCGGCGGTGCGCGCCCCCAGGTCCCGCAGGGTGCGCATCCGGCGGTGGGCGATGACCTCCTCGGTGTCCTCGCTGACCACGCACAACATCCCGACGGTGACGCCGGCGTCGTCGGCCAGCGGACTGTAGGAGAACGTGTGGTAGGTCTCCTCGGGGTAGCCGCTGCGCTCGAGGAACAGCAGCAGCGACTTGTCCCAGGTGGCCTCGCCGGTGCTGAGCACCCGCTCGATGCGCGGCCCGATGTCGTGCCAGATCTCCGACCACACCTCGTCCGCGGGGCGGCCCAGGGCCCAGGGGTACTTCTCCCCCAGGGTGTCGCGCCGGTAGGCCTCGTTGCAGAAGAAGGTGAGGTCCTCGCCCCAGGCCATCCACATCGAGTACCGGCTGGCCAGCATCATCCGCACGACGGCCTTGAGGCTGCCCGGCCAGGTCTCGATGGGACCGAGCGGGGTCGACCCCCAGTCGACGGCCAGGAGGTCGCGACCGAGCTCGCCCTCACCGAGGAACGTGTGCTTCATGCGCCACCCATCCTTAGGTCCCGTGGAACGCGCGCAGTTGCCATCCGGCGTGCTGACACCCGGCCGTGGGCTCGACCGCCCGGAAGTCTAGACGCGCCCGGGCCCGCCACAGACGCCGGTGTCTCGGCGAATCAGCCCCGCGGCGTCCGCGCCGCGCACCGCCACGAGGCAGGCGTAACGCCGCCGATACGGGGGTACCACCGCCCCATGCGATCGAGATGGACGAGCGGCCCGACAGAGATCACCCTGGTGCGTCATGGACAGAGCGTGGGCAACCTCGCCGACGAGAAGGCGCGCGAGGGCGAGCTCGAGCGACTGGAGATCGACGAGCGCGACGCCGACGTGGAGATCTCGGCGACCGGGCGTGAGCAGGCCGGCGCGCTCGCTGCCTGGCTGGAGCGCCAGGGCCCCGAGGTCGCACCGAGCATCGTGGTGAGCTCGCCGTACCGCCGGGCGGCGGAGACCGCGGCCCTCGCGACCGCCGGCCTCGACGCCGACGTGGCGTACGACGAGCGGCTGCGCGAGCGCGACCTCGGCATCCTGGACGGGCTGACCGGGCTCGGCATCCGCAGCCACCACCCCGAGGAGGCGGCCAGGCGCACGAAGCTCGGCAAGTTCTACTACCAGCCGCCGGCCGGGGAGAGCTGGTGCGACGTGGTGCTGCGGGTGCGCAGTCTCCTCAACGACCTGCGCCACGGCTTCGACGGCGAGCGTGTCTGGCTGTTCACCCATCAGGCGGTGATCATGGCCTTCCGCTACGCCCTGGAGGACATCTCCGAGGCCGAGCTGCTCGAGGTGGACCGGCAGGTGCAGATCCCCAACGCCTCGCTGACCACCTACCGCCGCAGCGCGAGCACCTTCGAGCTGGTCACGTTCGCCGACACCGCGGCCGTGGACCACCTCGACGCCGAGGTCACCGAGGAGCCCTCGCAGGCGGGTCGGGGTGCCGATGAGCACGTCTGAGCCGGCCGTCGTCACCCCGGCGCTGCTGCGCTCCTGGGCGCTCCCGGCGCCCGGCGACGACAAGGGGGCGCGCGGCACGCTGCTCGTCGTGGGCGGGAGCGCCGAGGTCCCCGGCGCGGTCCGCCTCAGCGGCGAGGCCGGGTTGCGCGCCGGTGCCGGCAGGCTCGCGCTGGCCACCGTCGCGCCGGCCTGCTGGCCGCTGGCGGTCGCCGTACCCGAGGCCCGGGTGGTCGCGCTGGCGGCGGCCGAGTCGGGCAGCATCTCCCTCGACGCCGCCGCGGGGCTCGTCGAGGAGGCGGGTGCCGCGGACGTGCTCCTGATCGGCCCCGGCTTCTCCGACCCGCAGGACTCCGCGGCGCTGCTCGCGGCGATCGCGCCGGGCCTGGACACCGGCACCGCGCTCGTCGTGGACGCGCTCGCCTCGGCCTTCCTCACCGACCACCCCGAGGGTCTGCACCACCTCGAGGGGCGCGTCGTACTCACCGTCAACCCCACCGAGCTGGCCCGCACCGCGGGGTGCGACGAGGCCGAGGTCGAGCGCGATCCGGTCGGGTGCGCGGCCCGGGTGGCGAAGAACTCGCGCGTCGTCGTCGTGTGCGGTGGCACCGAGAAGCACGTGGTGACCCCGGACGGGGCCGCCTGGGTGGTCCAGGGCGGCGGACCGGGACTGGGTGTGTCCGGCTCCGGCGACGTGCAGTCCGGGATCGTCTCCGGGCTGCTGGCGCGGGGATGCGAGCCGGCCCAGGCCGCGGTGTGGGGCGGCTACCTGCACGCGCGTGCCGGCGAGCGCCTCGCGGCGGCGGTCGGCTCGGTCGGCTACCTCTCGCGTGAGCTGCCCGAACAGGTCCCGGCAGTGCTCAGCGAGCTGGGCTGAGGACACGCCCGGGATGCATCCGGGCGACATCGAGCCGCATGTGATGTGCGTCACTGGGCACCACTCCCTGTCAGCTTCAATGGAGGGAGAAACACGATGCTCACCGAGAACGACGCACGCGAGGTCATCGGCACCACCGCCTACTCGAACGAGGGGGAGAAGATCGGGAAGGTCGGTCAGCTGTTCCTCGACGACCAGAGCGGACGACCGGAGTTCGTCACCGTGAACACCGGGCTGTTCGGCACCAAGGAGTCCTTCGTGCCGGTCGCCGACGCCACCTTCGGCGGCGACCGGCTCACGGTCCCGTTCGCCAAGGACCGGGTCAAGGACGCCCCGCACGTCGAACTCGACGCCGGGCACCTCGACGAGTCCGAGGAGCAGCGGCTCTACGAGTACTACGGCATGGCGGCCACGGTGCGCGCCAACACCCAGACCGGGGACGACACCACACGCGACGACAGCCTGCGCGACACCACCCAGAGCGGCACCCGGAGCGGCACCACTCAGGGCGGCACCGGCGGCCAGGTACGCGCGGAGGGACACGACACGTCGGGACCGAACACCGACGACGCGATGACCCGCTCCGAGGAGCAGGTCCGTGTGGGCACCACCTCGCAGGAGGCCGGCCGCGCCCGGCTCCGCAAGTACGTCACCGTCGAGGAGGAGACGCACACGGTGCCGGTCCGCAAGGAGCGCGCCGTCCTGGAGACCGAGCCGATCACCGACGCCAACGCCGACGCCGCGACCTCCGGCAAGCCCATCTCGGAGGAGGAGCACGAGGTGACGCTCAGCGAGGAGCGCGTGGTGGTGGACAAGGAGGCGGTCCCGGTCGAGCGGGTCCGACTCGGCACCGAGACCACCGTCGAGGAGGAGACCGTGACCGAGGAGGTACGCAAGGAGCACATCGAGACCGAGGGCGATATCGACCGGCGCCCCTGAGGATCGACTGCCCGCACTCGACGCCCACTCCGCAAGGGGCGGGCGTCGCGTGCTGCCCGCAGACGCAGCCCCGAGGAAGATCCTGGGGCATCCCCGGGGCCCCGGACGGGTAAAGAGGGGAGACCCCAACCGGGAGGAGCCCGATGAGTGAGAACGACAGCGAGACCTACCACGACTACAGCGTGGACGACGAGGACCAGCCCCAGGGCGAGGGCGACAGCCTGGTCAGCGACCGTGGGCTGAGCGAGCCGCTCGACGAGGGGTACTCGCCGCCGGAGAAGTGGTCGGTGGCGCAGGGGTACGGCAACACGCCGCTGGAGGAGGCGACCGGGGAGTCCCTGGACCAGCGGATCGCCCAGGAGGAGCCGGAGCCCGACCCCTACGTCGAGGCCGCGCGAGAGCCCGACAACCTCGACGACGGCGAGGTGGGTGACGAGCGCGCCGGCCGCCTGGTCGACCCCGACCAGGGTACGGCGACCGACACCGAGAAGGACCTCGTCGGCGAGGACGTCGGCATCGACGGCGCCGGTGCGAGCGCCGAGGAGGCAGCCGTCCACATCGTCGAGGAGTGAGCCGGGCGGCGGCCGGGCGCTCGGCCTTTCGTCGAGAGCGCCCGGCCGCCACCGGGTCCGCCGCCCGCTCAGTACGCCCACTGAGTACGCGTACCCGGGTGAACCGGGTGGCGCGGCGGGTACGCAAGGGGCGCGTTCGCTGGCTCAATGAGCCCCATGACCCGCTACGCCGACCCGACACGCTGCCCCGACTGCGGCGCCCCCGTGCCCGGCAGTCCCGGACTTGGCGGTCCCGAGCGCTGTACGCACTGCGACCTCCCGCTGACCGGCCCGGACGCCCACGACCTCTTCCTCACCCTCCAGCACGCCGACGCGGTGCTGGTCCGGCTGCGCGGCGCGGCCCGGGTGCCGGTGCCCGCGAGCCCCGCCTCCCGACTGCCGCACTACCCGCTGCCGGCGCCTCGTGCGGCGCAGCCGCGCACCCGCAGGGCCGGGCTCAGCCAGGCCTCGGTGCCCAGGATCCTGCTCGGCCTCGGCGCCCTGTGCCTGCTGGTGGCCGCGGTCGTCTTCCTCGCGCTGGCCTGGTCGGCGCTCGGCGTCGGCGGCCGCACGGCCGTGCTGGTGGGTCTGACGGTCACCGCGGCCGGGTGCAGCGCGCTCGTCGCGCGTCGTGGGCTGCGCGCCGCCGCGGAGTCGCTGGCCGCCGTGGCCGCCGGGCTGCTGGCCCTCGACCTGGTCGGCGCGGACAGCGCCGGCTGGTTCGGGAGCCTGGGGTCGGCGGAGCTGACCATCGTCGTCGGCGCGGTGCTGGCCGGGACGGGCCTGGTCGCCGGGGAGCTCGCCAGGCGCACCCGGGCCCTGCCGCGGCTGGCGGCCGCCGAGGTCGCCGCCGGTGCGGGCGTGCTGCTGGTCACCCTCGGCTCGCTGCTGAGCCTCGCCGATCACCTCGAGGGGGTGCTGGTCGCGGGGGTCGCCGGCACCGCCGGCGTCGCGGTGCTGGCGCATCGTCGGGGCCTGCGCGTCGCGGCCGGTCTGACCGGGGCCGGCGCCGGCGTCTGGTGGCTGGCGCTGCTGACGCTCGGGCTGCTCCGAGCCGGCCAGCACCCGTCGTACGCCGAGCTCTGGGGCGAGCTGAACTCCTGGCCGCTGCTCGCCGCCGCCGCCCTCGCCGCGGCTCCCGCGCTCGCCGGGGCCCGCGTGCACCTGACGCTGCGGGTGACGGGCGCGCTGGCGGGGGCTCTGGTGCTCACCCTGGCGGCCGGCTTCCCCCTGCCCTGGCTCGAGCCCGACCTGCGCACCGCGCTGGCGCTGGGGGCGCTGTTGGCCGCGGTCGCCGCGGCGTACCTGGTGGCCGGCCCCTGGCGCATCGTGCCCGCCGGCGTGGTCGGCCTCACCGCGCTGATCCCGGCGATCACGCTGCTGCAGCTCGTGGTCGGCGCCGCGCTGCGGCTGGCGCCGGCACAGGTGTGGTCGGCCCCGGCCGACATGCGGCTGGCGGAGCCCGCCTCCGGCGGCCCGTCTCCGCTCTTCCTGGTCCCGCTGACACTGGCGATGCTCGCCGCCCTGGGGGTCCTGCGCCGGCTCGTCGGCGCGACCGGCAGCCTGCGCGCCTGGGTGGTCCCGGTCGTGGCCCTGCTGACCCTGGCGCTGGCCGGCACCGCCGCGTCGTACGCCGTGCCGCTCGCGCTGGTGCTGGGGCTCGCCGTGGCCGGCGGAGTCCTCGTGGGCTGGTGGCCGGGAACGGCCTCGGCCGACCCGACACCGGCCGGGCCGGTGGCCGCGCTGGCCGTGCTGCTCGGCGCGCTGGGCGCCGCGCTGGTCTCGGTGGGGCTCACCGCCGCGGTCCTGGTGGTGCTCACCCTCGGGGCGGTGGCCCTGCGCGTGGCGCGCGGCACCGACCGCCGCCTGCTCGGCGAGGCCTGCCTGCCGCCGGCCGCTGCCGCCCTGCTGTGGACGCTCGGCGAGCTCGCCAGCGTCGCGGCGCCCGAGCGCGGTGCGGGGGTGCTGCTGCTGCTCGGGCTCCTCGCGATCGCCCGGCCGGGCGCACTCGCCGAGACGCTGTCGGCCGTGCTCGGTGTCGTCGCCGCCGGGGTCGGCCTCGAGGCCGCCGGGGACCCCAGCTGGTGGCTCACCGTCGACCTGACCCTGGCGGGCACGCTGGTCCTGGTCATGTCGCTGCTCCACACCGACCGCCGTCTCCTCGCGCCGGTGGGCGGGCTGCTGCTGACCGCGGCCAGCTGGGTCCGGCTCGCCGACGAGGGCGTCGGCACCCCCGAGGCCTACACCCTGCCCGCGGCGCTGGTGCTGCTGGCCGTCGGCGTGGTGCATCTGCTGAGGCACCCGGAGGCCGACACCCGGCGCGTGCTCTCGCCCGGTCTGGTGCTGGCGCTGGCGCCCACCCTGGTGTGGGCGTGGGGCGACCCGGTCTCGTGGCGGGCAGTGGCGCTCGGCGCGGCCTGCCTGGCGCTGGTGCTCGCCGGCACCGCGCTGCGCTGGAGCGCCCCGCTCGCGCTGGGCGCCGGTGTCGGGGGCCTGCTGGTGCTGCGCGAGCTCGCGCCGTACGCCGAGGTGGTCCCGCAGTGGGCCCTGATCGGGCTGGCCGGCGCGACGCTCACCTTCGTGGGCGTGACCTGGGAGAGCCGGGTGCGCCAGCTGCGCGCGACCGGCACCTACCTGGAGCGGCTGCGCTGAGCCGGCCGGGGAGCAGGCGGCTCAGCCGAGCACCTGCTCCCCCAGCCAGCCGCCGCGTGCGAAACCCGGCAGGATCGCGAACTCCGCGGAGCCGATCGCGGTCGTCCACTCGTTGAGCGCGTCGGACTCGTCGAGCGAGCGCTGGATCGGCGTGAACTGACGGGCGATGTCGGCCTGGAAGCTGCAGAACACCAGACCGCTCTCGATGCGCACCCCGCCGGCCCCCTCCACCTCGCGGGTGTAGTTGAGCCCCTTGCGCACGATCCGCGCGCCCCCGGTGAGGCTCGGATGGGCACGCCGGGAGTGCGCGTCGAGGGGGATCGTCCAGCGCCCCTCCTCGCGGGCCGCCAGGTCCAGCGGCGCCCGCTCCCCGCCGCCGGTGAGCGGGCCGCCGTCACCGAGGCGCCGACCGACGGTGCGCTCCTGCTCGTCGCGAGTCAGCTCGTCCCAGGTGTCCAGGTCCATCCGGATCCGACGGACGACGAGGGTGGTGCCACCCGCCCAGGCGCCGTCGGCGATCCAGACCGTCCGATCGAACAGGTCGCTGCCCGGCCGCGGGTTCGCGCTGCCGTCGATCTGCCCGAACAGGTTGCGCCCGGTCGCGGCGCGGCCCTGGGCGTCCACCCCGTTCCACGAGCCCGCCTGTCGGTGGCGCAGCCTCGCGAACGGCGCCGCGTCGGCGACCAGGCGTCGTACGGCGTGGGCGACGGTGGTGCCGTCCGCCCCGGTCACCATCGCCAGCAGGTCCCCGCCGCACCACCGCGGGTCGAGGCGGTCGTGGCGCATCGGCGGCACCCGGGTGAGACCGGGGGGACGGAACCGGGCGAGCCCGGGCCGGGAGAAGACGTCCGGGCCGAGCCCGACGGTGACGGTGAGCTCGGCCCGGGCGGTCGCGAGCTCGGGGGCGGTGTCGCCCGGGGCGGGCCGGCCCTCGGCGAGGGCCTGGATGTCGCCGGTCCACAGCCGCAGCAACCGGCCGAGCGCGTCACGGTCCACGTCCGGGAGCAGGTCGAGCGCGACCAGCTCCCCGGCGCGCGGGGTGGGCTGGGCGACCCCGGGCTGGTGCGGTCCGTAGGGACTGACCAGCCCGGCCCCCGCAGCGGGCGGTGCGGCGGCGGCGCCGTCCTCGTCCCCGCCGAGCAGGGCCCCGGCCGGCGCCGCCACGGCCGCCCCGGCCGCGGCGGAGGCGGCGTAGCCCAGCAGCCGGCGACGGTCCCATCCCCTGGCGGATGCCTCGCTCATCAGTGGGAGTGCTCGCCGGTGCCGGGAGCGTGGTAGTGCCCCTCCTCCTCGGTGTACTTCTTGACCGGCGCCGTGACGTCGATCGTGGTCCCGTCGGAGAGCTCGAGGCTGAGCTCCACCTCGTCGCCGGCGGCGAGCTCCTGAGTCAGCCCCCTCAGCATCACGTGGTAGCCGCCCGGCTCGAGGACCTTGCCCCGGCCGGCGGTGATCACGATGCCGTCCTCGACCTCGGCCATCGCCATGGCGCCGTCGCGCATCGCCATCTCGTGCAGCTCGACACGCCGCGCCACCGGCGAGGAGGCGGAGACCAGGGTGGCGTCCTCGGCGCCGTCGTTGCGCAGCAGCATGAACGCCGCCGTCATCGTGGTGTCCTCGGCGCCGGTGGTGGCCCGGACCCACGGGTCCTCGACGGTGACGGCCGGGTCGGCGGCCGGGGTGCTCGTCGCCGAGCCCTCGGCGGAGCCGGCGGACTCACCGGAGCGGGCCGGGTCGGCGTCATCCTCGCCGCAGGCGCTGGCGCCGAGCGACAGGGCCAGCACGGCCAGCGGCACGCCGAGCAGGCGGGCGCGACGCCCGGGCCGGGTGGCGCGCAGCGCCGGGGTGGGGCGGTGGGTGGAGCGGTGCAGCATGGGATCTCCTCGTGAGGGCAGGGTCCGTCGTGCCGCGCCCGGTCCCTCGACGAGAGGGGGCGGGGCGTGGCGAGACGGTCGACCGACGGCGGATGCGTCGGGCCGGGGGCAGCCGGGGCGGTGGCCGGCGGAGCGGTCAGGCGGGGAGGAGACCCGGCGGACCGCGGTGGCAGATGACGTGCCGGGCCGGGGCGGGTCGCGGCAGCCGGATCCGGGTGCGCGCCAGCAGCCGGTGCCGCACCGGGGTGAGCGCGGCCAGCACGGTGAGCCTGAGCCGCTCGACGGCGCCGAGGCCGGTGACCGCACGCAGGTCGCGGGCCAGGCGCAGGGCGCCCAGCTCGAGCACGGTCCACAGCGCGGCCTCGCCGAGACCGAGCCAGACCCCGACCGCGACCGCCGCCAGCAGGTGGGCCAGCAGCATCGGCAGCGGCTGGTCCACCAGGTGCTCGACGAGGTGTGCCAGCCAGCCCAGCGACAGCTCCGGGCCGCTCGGCTCCGGCACCGGACCGAACTGCTCGGCGAACTGGGCGGCGTAGTGGTCCTCCAGCGAGCCCACCCGGCGCCCGGCGTCGTCGACGAGGACCGGAGCCTCGTGCGCGGCGAGCTCGGCCGGGTGGGCGGCGGAGTCCGAGGCGGCGGAGTGCGCGGCGGCGGGCTGCGGCGGGGCGGGAGCGTCGCCGCGGTGGCCGGCCAGCGCGGACAGCAGCGTGTGCACCAGGGCCTGCCCGCCGACGGTGAGCGCCACCAGGCGCGGCACCGACGCGCGGCGGCGCAGCGCGAACCCGGCCAGCCCGGTGCTGGCGACCAGCAGCAGGACCATCGCGCCGGCGCCCGGCAGCCGGCCCTCGGCGAGCACGTGGGAGACCGCGCCGACCAGCAGCACCGCGGCGCCCAGGAAGCCCGCGCGCAGCCACAGCAGAGGGCCCACCCGCACTCCTTCCGCCCGCCTGGCCGACGCGTCCAGGGTACGGCGCGCCGGCCCGCGGCGCCCGGACCGGTCCGACAGACTGTCCGGGTGCTGCCCCGGTTCGAGATCGTCGCGCGGCTGCGACCCGTGGCGCTGGTCGCTCCCGCGTTCGTCGACGTCGATCGCTCCTGGTCGGCCGCCGAGGGCCCCGTCCCCGACTCTTCGCTGGAGCCGGCGGCCCGGCTCGCGCCGTACGCCGCGGTCACGGCGCAGGTCGCCCCCGATGCCCGCGGCCGACTCACGCTGCTGCTCGTCTCGGGAGGGGTCACCCTCGCCGGCTGGTGGGACGCCACCTCGGGGACCACCGGCCTCGAGGTCACCGACGCGACCGGCCGCACCAGCCACCACCGCAGTCGCCGCCACGGCCGGGTCAGCGGCCCGGTCGAGCTCGGGCTCACCCTGACCGGAACGCATCTGAGCGTGCTCACCCGGGAGCCCGGCGAAGCGTGCGCGGGTGAGCCGGGCAGCGAGTCCGGCGGCGGGGCCGGGTGGACCGTGCGCGGGCGCGTCGACCTCGCCGAGCGGCTCGACACCCGCGCCGGCCCCTTCCTGGCCGGGCTCCGGGCCGGGCACCGCTGGGCCGCGGGCGAGCCGCCGAAGTCGCTGCGGCTGCGGGCCGGCGCCTTCGGCCAGCTCGGGCTGCGCGACGTCAAGGTGGCGACCCACCTCGACGGCAGCCCGCTGCGCGAGGGGCGCCGGCTGCTGCTGACCGCGACCCACGCCGGACCGGGCTTCTTCGACACCGCCCACACCGGCGTGTGGAGCCTGGACCCCGTCACCCAGGAGCTCGAGCACCGCGCCGACCTCTTCTTCCACCGCCCCGAGGGACCCGGCGCCTTCGGCGACCACGCCACCCACCTGGTGCGCACCGAGGACGGCTGGCTGGTGGCGACCAGCACCTGGGGCGACTTCGACCGGGCCCGACCCGGCGCCCGGGTGGAGATCACCCTGGCCCGTACCGACGCGGACCTGCTCAGCGGCGCCCACCTGCTCGCCACCCGGCGCCTGGAGCTGCCGATGACCGGGCCGGCGGGGCCGGTGCCGTCGGTGGCGGTCTGGGACCCGCACCTGGTGCGCACCGAGCGCGGCTGGCTGGTCGGGTTCGTCAGCGCCCGCAAGTTCTTCCGCTTCCACCCGGCGCTCGCCGAAGGCCCGTCCCTGGACCGGCTGACGCTGCGCGCGGCCGACACGCGTCGCATCGCCACCGAGGGGACGACGCTGCTGCACCTGGACGAGCGCGACCTGGGCGACGCGGACCGCCCCGGCTGGTTCGTGCTGGCCAGCGACGGCCGCGACGGCCGACGCGGAATGCGCCGACGCTTCCCGGTGCTCGACCTTGACCTGCGCGAGGTCGGCGTCCTGGACGCGCCGTACCCGACCAACATCCCGTGGCCCTCCCTGGTCCGCGACGGCGAGGGCTGGCTGATGGTGACCTTCAACGGTCGCCCGCACGGTGGCGAGCTGGCCGGCTACGGCACCCATGGGGACCTGGTGCTGGCGCGGACCGCCGGGTCTAGGCTGGTGGGCGAGGTCACACCACCCCCGTGACCGCAACTCAGCGCCACCCACCCGCGTGGCGTCGGACGAGAGGCCACACCCCCATGCCCGAAGCGCACCCACCGACCGCCCCCGGAGACGTCTTCGAGCTCGGCGCCGAGCATGAGCAGGTCGTCTTCTGCAACGACCCCGCCAGCGGCCTGCGCGCGATCGTCGCGATCCACTCCACCGCGCTGGGCCCGGCCCTGGGCGGCACCCGCTTCCACCCCTACGCCACCACCGCCGACGCGGTCGCGGACGCGCTGAACCTGGCGCGCGGGATGTCGTACAAGGCGGCGCTGGCCGGGCTCGACCTGGGCGGCGGCAAGGCGGTGATCATCGGGGACCCGGCGACGCTCAAGTCCGAGGCTCTGCTGCGCGCCTACGGCCGGTTCGTGCAGTCGCTGGGTGGGCGCTACGTCACCGCCTGCGACGTGGGCACCTTCAGCGAGGACATGGACCACATCGCCCGCGAGTGCGCCTACGTCACCGGGCGGAGCGTGGCCCACGGCGGCGCCGGCGACAGCTCGGTGCTCACGGCGTACGGCGTGTTCCAGGGGATGCGCGCCGCGGCGGAGCGGACCTGGGGCAGCACCAGTCTCGCAGGGCGCACGGTCGGCATCGCCGGCGTGGGCAAGGTGGGTCGGCATCTGGCCCGGCACCTGGTCGAGGACGGAGCGAGCGTGGTGGTGACCGACGTGTCCGCGGCCGCCGTGGCCCGGATCCGCGAGGAGCTGCCGACGGTGCGCGTCGTCGGCTCGACCGACGAGCTGGTCGCCTCGCCGCTCGACGTCTACGCGCCCTGCGCGCTCGGGTCGGCGCTCACCGACGAGGTCGTCGCCGTGCTCTCGGCGCGCGTGGTGTGCGGCGCCGCCAACAACCAGCTCGCGCATCCGGGGATCGAGAAGTCACTGGCCGACCGCGGCGTGCTGTACGCGCCGGACTACTGCGTGAACGCCGGCGGGCTGATCCAGGTCGCCGACGAGCTCGCCGGGTTCTCCTTCGAGCGTGCCCAGCAGCGCGCCGCCCGGATCCTGGAGACGACCCGCGCGGTGTTCGAGCGCGCCGCCACGGACGGCGTCCCCCCGGCGGTGGCCGCCGACCGATTGGCCGAGCAGCGGATCCGGGAGATCGGTCGACTGCGTGGCATCTGGACCCCGTGAAGGGGGGCCGAAACCTGATGTTGTCGGGCGAAGTTTCGCCTGACAACGTCAGGATTCCCCGGCGGACCGGGGAATCCTGAACGCAGCACAGTCAGATCAGTCAGTCACGCGGAGGATAGTCCGCCCAGTCCTCGGGGTCGTCGGCAGACGACTCCGGCCGGTCCGGTGTGGTGTTCTCACCGCCATGCAGCTCCTTCGCCAACGCCCCGAAGTCCGTCTCGTGAGTGCGGTACTTCAGGTCGCGAGCGACCTTCGTCTGCTTGGCCTTTGCTCGGCCGCGCCCCATAGGGTCGACCCCCTCGCACGCTTGGCCGGGACACAGGGCCCCGGGCTGTCCTAGAGATTTCTCGTGGGTGCAACGCTACCTGCTGTTGGGCTGTTCCCGCACACCCGGGCCGCAAATCGACTACGCCCAAAGCGAAAACCAAGCCTTACCAACCTGCGTAGGCGCCGGTGAGCCGGACCTGACCGCCCTCCACGTCGTCGGCGCGCACCGCGCCGGCGACCCAGGCGCGGACTCCGTGCTCGGCCAGCACCTGGATGGCGAGGTCGGCGTCGTCGGCCTCGGTCAGCGCCACCATCCCCACCCCGCAGTTGAGGGTCTGCTCGAGGTCGGGCTGCGCGACGTCGCCGACGCGTCGGACCAGGTCGAAGATCGGCTGCGGGGTCCACGTCGAGCGGTCGATGGTCGCGGTCAGCTCCATCGGCATCACCCGGGCCAGGTTGGCGGCCAGGCCGCCGCCGGTCACGTGCGACATCGCGTGCGTACGGGTGCGCGCGGCCAGCGCGAGGCAGGCCTTGGCGTAGATCCTGGTCGGGACCAGCAGCTCCTCGCCCAGCGTCCGCCCCAGGTCGTCGACGTGGCGGTCGAGCTCCCACCCGGCGGTGTTCAGCAGCACGTGGCGCACCAGCGAGTAGCCGTTGGAGTGCAGTCCGCTGGCCTCCATCGCGATCACCACGTCGCCGGGCCGGACCCGGCCGGGGCCGAGCAGCCGGTCGGCCTCGACCACGCCGGTCGCCGCGCCGGCCACGTCGTACTCGTCGGGGCCGAGCAGCCCCGGGTGCTCCGCGGTCTCCCCGCCGGTCAGCGCGCAGCCGGCCTCCACACAGGCCTCGGCGATGCCCTTGACGATGGCCGCGATCCGCTCCGGCACCACCCGGCCGGTGGCGATGTAGTCGGTCATGAACAGCGGCTCGGCACCGCAGACGACCAGGTCGTCGACGACCATGCCGACCAGGTCGAACCCGATCGTGTCGTGCTTGTCCATCGCCTGCGCGATCGCCACCTTGGTGCCGACCCCGTCGGTCGAGGAGGCCAGCAGGGGCCGCTCGTAGCTCTTCAGGGCCGAGGCGTCGAAGAGCCCGGCGAAGCCGCCGATGCCGCCGATCATCTCGGGGCGGCGGGCCTTCTCGATCCACACCTTCATCAGCTCGACGGCCTTGTCGCCCGCCTCGATGGAGACCCCGGCCTCGGCGTAGGCGTTCTCGGCGCCGGCGCTCGACGAGGGGGACGGGGTGGGGTGGTGGCTCACGGCTGCTCCTGGGGACGGCGTACGGCGGGCGAGGGTGTCGGCTCGGGCTCAGGGGTTGTTGAGGACCGGCAGCGTCCGGGCGCTCAGCGACGCCTCGAGCAGGTGCTTGCCCAGCTGGCTCTCGTCGGGCAGCGCGACCGGGTAGTCGCCGGTGAAGCACGCCTTGCACAGCCGCTCGGTGTCCTGGCCGGTGGCGTCGATCATCCCGTCGAGCGAGATGTAGCCCAGGGTGTCGGCGCCCACGCTGGCGGCGATCTCCTCGGGACTGAGTCCGTTGGCGATCAGCTCGGCGCGGGTGGCGAAGTCGATGCCGTAGAAGCACGGCCACTTCACCGGCGGGCTGGAGATCCGCACGTGGACCTCCTTCGCGCCGGCCTCGCGCAGCATCCGGACCTGGGCGCGCTGGGTGTTGCCGCGCACGATCGAGTCGTCGACCACGACGATGCGCTTGCCGCGGATCATGTGGTCGAGCGCGTTGAGCTTGAGCCGGATGCCGAGCTGGCGCAGCGTCTGGCTGGGCTGGATGAAGGTGCGCCCGACGTAGGCGTTCTTGACGAAGCCCTGCCCGAACGGGATGCCGCTCTCCTCGGCGTACCCGGCGGCGGCCGGCGTGCCCGACTCGGGCACCGGCATCACCATGTCGGCCTCGACGGGGAACTCCCGGGCCAGCTGGCGGCCCATCTCCACGCGCGCCTCGTGCACGTTGCGCCCGGCGATGGTCGCGTCGGGGCGGGCCAGGTAGACGTACTCGAAGACGCAGCCCTTGGGCTCGGGCTCGGCGAAGTGGTGCGAGCGCAGACCCTGCTCGTCGATCACCAGCATCTCGCCCGGCTCGATCTCACGCACGACGCTGGCCCCGATGGTGGCGAGCGCGGCGTCCTCGCTGGCCACCACCCAGCCGCGGTCGAGCCGGCCGAGGACCAGCGGGCGGATGCCCTGGGGGTCGCGCGCGGCGTAGAGGGTGTTCTCGTTCATCCAGACGAAGGAGAAGGCGCCGCGCAGGAGCGGCAGCACCTCGAGGCTGCGCTGCTCCAGCGAGGTGTCCGGGTGGTGCGCCAGCAGCGCCGTCACCAGCCCGGTGTCGTTGGTGGAGACCTCCCCCTCGCGGCCCTGCAGGTCGGCCTCGTCGCCCTTCTCCAGCTCGGCGACCATCGCGACCAGCTCGTGGGTGTTGATCAGGTTGCCGTTGTGGGCCAGCGCGATCGAGCCGTCGGCGGTGGGCCGGAAGGTCGGCTGGGCGTTCTGCCAGGTGCTCGCGCCCGTGGTCGAGTAACGCGAGTGGCCGATCGCCAGGTGCCCGCGCAGCGAGTCCAGGGTGGACTCGTCGAAGACCTGGGAGACCAGCCCCATGTCCTTGTAGACCAGGATCTGGCGGCCGTTGCTGACCGCGATCCCGGCGGACTCCTGCCCGCGGTGCTGCAGCGCGTACAGGCCGAAGTAGGTGAGCTTGGCGACCTCCTCGCCTGGGGCCCAGACGCCGAAGACGCCGCAGGCGTCCTGCGGGCCGCGTTCCTGGGGATCGAGATCGAGGTTGAGCCGCCCGTCTCCGCGGGGTGTCTGCCGGGGCACATTCCGAGTCTAGGGGCGCCGAGGAGGGGCTCGCGCATCGTCGCGGGGGGCTTCCATCCCTCGGACGCACTCCCATTCGCCGTTCGTGCGGTGTGCGTGGGCACTACATTGACTCCGAAGAGGGGGCGCGACCGCATGCCAGAAGAGACTGTCCGCGAGCTCGCGAACTACCGCATCCACCGGGTACTCGCCGAGGCATGGGGCCACAGCGCGCTGCGCGACACCCTCGACGTGGTCGCCGAGGGCGTGACCGACGTGGCGGGATTCGGGGTCGCCTGCCTGAGCGTGCTGCACGACAGCGGCGAGCTCGAGGTCGTCGCGGTCTCCGGCAACGAGGACGCCCGCCAGGCGCTGCTGGGGACGTTCTCCCCGGTCAGCCAGATGCTCGAGGAGATCGAGCACGCCGACGAGTGGGGCTCGCTGCGCTTCGTGCCGCACAGCCGGGTCGGCGACTTCGTGCGCACCGGCTGGGTGCCCGACATCGAGCCCGTCGACGACGACCCGCTGGCCTGGCACCCCCTCGACCTCCTCGCCGCACCACTGCTCGACGAGGCCGGCGAGCTGCGCGGCTTCCTGACCGTCGACCTGCCCGAGGACGGTCGCCGCCCGGGGCCCGAACGGCGCCGCCAGCTGCAGATGTACGCCGACCAGGCCGGACGCGCGATCATCAGCGCGATGGAGCGCGAGCGCCAGGCCGAGGAGCTGCGCCTGGCCGACACCGCCCGCAAGATCGTGCGCAACGCCAGCGCCCAGCTCAACCTGGACCGCATCCTCGAGGAGTGCCAGAAGGCCATCGTCGACGGGTTCCGCATCCAGGGCCTGTGGATCCAGCTCTACGACGTCGACGGGCGCGGGCTCGAGCGCGGCGCCATCTCCTCCTCCGACGGCCTGGGCGTCGAGCTGCCCGACGACCTGCGTCGCGAGGCCGTCGCCGCGTCCGGGATCTGCTGGCGCGAGCAGCGGGTCGGGATCGTCTCGCTGCGCAGGCCGGCCGGCTGGCTGTTCGACGAGAGCCAGAACTCCCGGATCAGCGAGTTCCTGACCAGCATCGACATCACCTCGATGCTGTTCGTGCCCCTCGGCGCGGGGCCCGAGTGCCTGGGCCACCTGGTGCTGACCCGCGACGACAGCGACCCCGAGTGGAGCGACGTGGAGGGGGCCGTCGCGCTGGACATGGGCCACGACCTGGGCCGCGCGGTGCTCAACGCCCGCCTCTTCGAGCGCGAGCACCGCCTGGTGGCCGAGCTCCAGCGCCTCGACACCTACAAGGGCCAGCTGATCGCGACCGTGTCGCACGAGCTGAAGAACCCGCTGTCCTCGATCATCGGCCACCTCGAGATCCTCGAGTCGGTGACCGGTCTCAGCGGGTCCACCCGGACCTCCCTGGCCGCCATCGAGCGCGGCGCGAACCGGCTCAACAAGCTGGTCGAGGACCTGCTGCTGCTCTCCCAGGTCACCGACCCCGACAAGCCGCTGGTCGCCCACCCGGTCGACCTGCGTCCGCTCCTGGCGGAAGCGGTGGAGCTGGTCGAGGTGGCGGTGCAGCGCAAGGCGCTGACGCTGAGCCTCGAGCTCGCCGACGAGCCGTTCCTGGTCCTGGGCGACGCCGAGGAGCTCGACCGGGTCTGCGCCAACCTGGTCAGCAACGCGGTGAAGTACACCCCGGCCCACGGCACGGTGAGCCTGAGCCTGAGCCGGGAGGGCGACGAGATCGTGCTGACCTGCGCGGACGACGGCATCGGCATCGGCGCCGAGGACCAGAAGCGGCTGTTCAGCGAGTTCTTCCGCTCCACCAACCCCGAGGCGATCCAGCAGCCCGGCACCGGTCTGGGGCTGGCCATCGTGCGCCGGATCGTGGAGCGCCACTGCGGCCGGATCGACGTGACCTCCACCCTGGGCGAGGGCAGCACCTTCGTGGTCCGCCTCCCGACCGGCTGACCGTGGCGCGGGGAACTCCGGGCGGCGAGCGTCCGCCGTACACGCTCCATCGGGAACAGCACCTCCCCTCCTCCGCCGGCCTGCCGGTGGACACGCTCCGGCTCATCGCGCAGAGCCTCGCCGAGCTGGCGGGCTTCGCCGTGGCCACGATCGGCGTGTTCCGGCCGAACGGGGAGATGGAGACGATCGCCGCCGCCTGCGCCGACGGGGCACCTGCGTCGCTGGTCGGCCAGAGCGCCCCCTCCTCGGTGGTGCTGGAGCTCCTCGACCTGGCCCAGCCCTGGGGCCGGCTGCTGCGCTTCGTGCCCCACGAGGAGTCGGCCGCCTTCGCCCACGCCCTCTCCGCGGGCACCGAGGCCGTCGCCGGGCCGGACGCCTGGCAGCCGCTCGACCTGCTGATGGTGCCGCTCGTCGGGGCCGACGAGACGCTGCAGGGCATCCTCGCCGTCGACCGGCCCCTGGACGGGCGCCGCCCCGGCCCCGAGCAGCTCAGGCTGCTCGACAGCTATGCCGAGCAGGCAGCGCGCGCGGTGCTGCGGACCTTCGAGCACGAACGGCGCGCCGAGCAGCTCCGGCTGGCCGAGGTGGCCCGGCGGGTGGTGCGCACCGCCAGCGCCGGCCCCGACCTGAGCAGCACGCTGGGTGCCTGCCAGGCGGCGCTGCTCGACGGCTTCCGCTGCACCGGCCTGTGGGTGCGGGTGCTGCCCACCGACGAGGAGCCGCGGGGCTACACCCACCGCTACCCGGACGCGTGGGAGGTGCCGCAGGCGCCCGCGCCGGTGGTGGCCACGGCGATGCGGCTGGCCCGAGACTGCTGGGCCCAGCAGCAGGTCGCCCTCCTCGGCCGCGACCGCCTCTCCCCCAGCCTGCTCTCGCCGGCCGAGCACCGCAGGGTCAGGCAGTACTTCGGCGCCCGTGGGCTCACCTCGGTGATGCTGGTGCCCCTCGGCGCGGGTGAGGAGTGCCTGGGCACGCTCACGTTGACGCGCCAGGACGCCGCCCTGGAGTGGACCGACGTCGAGGCGAGCGCCGCGCTGGACGTCGGGCACGACCTGGGCCGCGCCATCCTCACCGCGAGGCTGTTCGCGCGCGAGCGCAGGCTGGCCCACGAGCTGCGCGAGCTGGACGCCTACCAGGCGAGGCTGATCGACTCCCTGGCCCACGAGCTGACGAGCCCGCTGAGCGCGATCCTCGGCAACGTCGAGCTGCTCCAGGGCGCATCCGACCTGGGCGCGCGGGCCGACGCCGCGGTGACCCTGCTCGGCCAGGACGCCCGGCGGCTGGCCCGGCTGGCCGACGACCTGACGATGCTCTCCACCCGCGCCGCGCCGTCGACCTGAGCCGGGGTCCGGGCCCGGCGGCGTCCGGCGCGGCTACCGGGCGGGCGCGTGGGAGGCGAGGTTCTGCAGGAGCAGGGTCTCGGCCAGGATCACCCGCTCGAACTCGGCCAGGTGCAGGCCCTCGTTGGCGCCGTGGGCGCGGGTGTCGGGGTCCTCGACGCCGGTCACCAGCACGCTCGCGCGCGGGAACGCCTCGAGGAACTCGGCGATGAACGGGATCGAGCCGCCGACGCCCATGTCGACGGGGGCGACGCCGTCCCACGCCTCGGCGAACGCCGCCCGGGCCACGTCGTACGCCGGGCCTTCTGCGTCGATGGCGGTCGCCTCGCCGGTGTCGACGATGGTGACGGTGAGCTCGGCGCCCCACGGCACGTGGGCCTCGAGGTGGCGGCGCAGACACGCCACCGCGTTCTCGGTGGTGTCGCCGGGCGCGATCCGCATCGAGATCTTGGCGCGGGCCGCCGGGACCAGGGTGTTGGAGGCGCCGTCGACCTGGGGCGCGTCGAGGCCGGTGATGCTCAGCGAGGGCTTGGTCCACAGCCGCTCGACCGCAGAGCCGGAGCCGATCCACTCCACGCCCGGGTTCACGCCGGACTCCGCGCGCAGCCGCTCCTCGGGGTAGTCCACGTCGGCGGCCGGGCCGCTGTGCAGCCCCGCGACGGCGACGTTGCCGGCATCGTCGTGCAGGCTCGCGATCAGCCGGCTCAGCGCGATCAGCGCGTCGGGCACGAGGCCGCCCCACATCCCGGAGTGCACGGCGTGGGTCAGCGTGCGGACCTCGACGTCGGCGCGGACCAGGCCGCGCAGGCTGGTGGTCAGCGCCGGCACGCCGATGTCCCAGTTGCCGGAGTCGGCGATCACGATCACGTCCGCCTCGAGCAGGTGCTGGTACTCGCGCAGGAACGCCGGCAGGGACTCGGAGCCGACCTCCTCCTCGCCCTCGACGAAGACGGTGACGCCCACCGGCAGGTCGTCGCCCAGGATGCGCAGGGCGCCGAGGTGGGCGGCGATGCCGGCCTTGTCGTCGGCCGCGCCGCGCGCGTAGAGCCGGCCGTCGCGCTCGGTCGGCTCGAACGGCGCGGAGTCCCAGGTCGCGTGGTCGCCCTCGGGCTGGACGTCGTGGTGGGCGTAGAGCAGCACCGTCGGACGCCCCTCGGGCGCGGGCCGGCGGGCGACGACGGCGGGCGCGCCGCCGTCGGCGGTGAGGATCTGGACGTCGTCGAACCCCTCGGCGCGGAACAGCCCGGCGACGGCCTCGGCGCTGCGCTGCACCTCGCCGGCCCGGGCCGGGTCGGCGCTGACCGACTCGATCCGGACCAGGTCCTCGAGGTCGCGGCGTACGCCGGGGAGGACCTCGGCGAGGCGGGTGCGGAGCTGGTCGATGTTCGCGGTGACAATCACACGCCGACCCTATCGGGGCCTCAGCGGCGGATCTCGGCCAGGAACTCCGCGATCCGGCCGATCGCCTCCTCCAGCACGTGCACCTCGGGCAGGGTGACCAGGCGGAAGTGGTCGGGGGTGGGCCAGTTGAAGCCGGTGCCGTGGGTGACCAGGAGCTTCTTGGCGCGCAGCAGGTCGATCACGAACTGCTGGTCGTCCTCGATCGGGTACATCTCCGGATCGAGCCGCGGGAAGCAGTAGAGCGCGCCGTGCGGCTCCACGGAGGTGACGCCGGGGATCTCGTTGAGCAGCCGGTGCGCGGTCTTGGCCTGCTCGTAGAACCGGCCGCCGGGCACGATCAGCTCGTTGATCGACTGGTAGCCCCCCAGCGCGGTCTGGATCGCGTGCTGGGCCGGGACGTTGGCGCACATCCGCATGTTCGAGACCAGCATCAGGCCCTCGAGGAAGTCGGCCGCGAGGTGCTTGGGCCCCGAGACCATCACCCACCCGGAGCGGTAGCCGCAGACCCGGTAGGCCTTGGAGAGCCCGCTGAACGTCAGGCAGAGGACGTCCTCGCCGGTGTAGGCCGCGGTGTGGTGGTGCACGGCGTCGTCGAAGAGGATCTTCTCGTAGATCTCGTCGCTGAACACGACCAGGTCGTGGCGGCGCGCGATGTCGACCAGGCCCTTCACCACGTCCTCGCTGTAGACGGCGCCGGTCGGGTTGTTGGGGTTGATGATCACGATCGCGTGGGTGTTCTCGGTGATCTTCGACTCGATGTCGTCGAGGTCGGGCGCCCAGCCGTTCTCCTCGTCGCACAGGTAGTGCACCGGGATGCCGCCCGACAGGGTCACCGCGCCGGTCCACAGCGGGTAGTCCGGCGCCGGCACCAGGATCTCGTTGCCGTCGTCGATGAAGGTCTGCAGCACCATCGTGATCAGCTCGGAGACGCCGTTGCCGATGAACACGTCGTCGACGTGGGCCTCGGCCAGGCCACGGCTCTGGTAGTACTGCGCCACCGCGGTGCGTGCGGAGTAGATCCCCCGCGAGTCGCTGTAGCCCTGGGCCTCGGGCAGGTGGTGCACCATGTCGGCGACGATCGCGGCGGGGGCCTCGAAGCCGAACGGCGCGGGATTGCCGATGTTCAGCTTGAGGATGCGGTGGCCCTCGGCCTCGAGGCGCTGGGCCTCGACGAGGATCGGACCCCGCACGTCGTAGCGGACGTGTTGCAGCTTGCGGCTCTGCCTGATCTGGCGCACGGCGTCATGCTCTCAGGCGGTGTCCAGCGGTTTGTGCTCAGGGGAGGGTGGGCGTCCGGTCGCGCTCAGGGCAGGGGGTGCTCAGGGCAGGCGGCGGCGCGCTCGGGGCAGGGGGTGCGCTCGGGGCAGGGGGTGCGCTCAGGTCAGGGGGAGGAACGGGGTGAGGTCGGCGCGCTCGCCGCTGGCCCGGACGATCCCGGCCCGCTCGGCCTCCGGCCACGCCGTCTCCCCGCGGGCGAGCGCGATCCACGTCTCGGCGTCCATCTCCACCACGGCCGGCGGCGTACCGCGCTTGTGGCGCACGCCGGGCACCACCTGCACCGCGGCGTACGGCGGGACGCGGACCTCCACCGAGTGCCCGGGCGCCTTGTCCTGCAGCAGGGCGAGGTAGTGCTTCACCAGCAGCTTGAGGTCGGCGCGCTCCGCCGTACCGTGCCCGAGCCGCTCCAGGGCGGCGGCCAGCGCCTCGGGATCGGCGGGAGTCAGGCGACGCGTGGACACGCACTCATTCGACCACACCCGCCGCGGGGCCCCTGCGTGGTCGTGTGCCTGAGCACGCGCCCCACCGCGTCACCAGACACACAACCCCACCCAGCCGGCGTACGGCGCGGCCCCAGGCCCCGGTCGTGTGCCTGAGCACGCGCCCCACCGCGTCGTGGGGCACACGACCCGCTCAGTGCGAGGCGCGGGGCGCGGGGCGGCGCGGCGAGGCCCAGGGCGGGCGCGAAAGGGGTCGGCGCGGAGGGCGCGCGGTCCTAGGGTGGGCGGCATGGACCGTCGGGTGCTGGTGCTGAACGCGGGGTCGTCGTCGCTGAAGTACCAGCTGGTCGACCCCGGCTCCGGGGAGGCCGGGGTCAGGGGGCACCTCGAGCGGATCGGCACGCCGAGCGCCGCGCTGCGCCACGTCGACTCCGCCGGTGAGAGCGCGCGCGACGCCGACCTGCCCGACCACGGTGCCGCGCTGGAGACGATGCGCGAGCTGCTGGCGGGCTCGGGCGTGACCGGTGACGACCTGCTCGCGATCGGGCACCGTGTGGTGCACGGTGGGCCGCGGCTGACCCGGCCGGTGCGCGTCGACGACGACGTCCTGGCCGAGATCGAGCGGCTCTCCCTGCTCGCTCCCCTGCACAACCCACCGGCCGCCGCCGGCATCCGCAGCGCCCGGGCGGCGTTCCCGGGCGTGCCCCAGGTCGCCGTCTTCGACACCGCGTTCTTCTCGGCGCTGCCCGCGGCGGCCGCGACCTACCCGATCGAGAAGGACGTCGCCGAGCGCCACGAGATCCGCCGCTACGGGATGCACGGCACCAGCCATCAGTACGTCGCGAGCGAGGTCGCCGCCTATCTCGACCGTCCGCTGCACCAGCTCGACCAGATCGTGCTGCACCTGGGCAACGGGGCCTCCGCGGCCGCGATCCGGGGCGGGCGCCCGGCCGACACCTCGATGGGGATGACCCCGCTCGAGGGCCTGATGATGGGCACCCGCGCCGGCGACCTCGACCCCGGCGTGCTGCTGCACCTGCTGCGCCACGGCGGTTACGACGCCGACGGCCTGGAGGACCTGCTGCACCACCGCTCCGGCCTGGAGGGGATGGCCGGCGTGCACGACTTCCGCGACCTGCTGGCGGCGATCGACGCCCGCGACCCCGGCGCGGTGGCCGCCTACGCGGCGTACTGCCACCGGATCCGCAAGTACGTCGGGGCCTACCTCGCGGTGCTCGACGGGGCGGACGTGGTGGCGTTCACCGGCGGCGTCGGCGAGCACAACCCCGCCCTGCGCGCCGACTGCCTGACCGGCCTGGACCGGCTGGGGATCGAGGTCGATCCGGCCCGCAACGAGGACGCCGGCGAGCACCCGACCCGGGTCCGGCGGATCTCCACCGACACCTCCCGCGTCGCCGTGCTCGTCGTCCCCACCAACGAGGAGCTGGCCATCGCCCGGCAGGCCGCCGCCCTCGTCGGCTGAGTGCGCGCCCCACCCCCATGTAACGCGGAGTTATGGCTACTGCCACAGCGGTAGAACGCTGTGGTGGAGGGCATAACCCCGCGTTACATGGCGGCGGGGGTACGGCGGGCGGGCTGCGGGCCGTACGGCGTCAGTCGGCCATGTCGCCCGGCTGGCTCGTGGTGGACGGGGACTCCTCGGGAGCCTTCGCGCCCGTCCAGGTCCAGTCGCGGACCTCGGGCAGGTCGTCGCCGTGCTCGCGGGTCCACTGGTGGGCGCGCCGGCGGGTGTCGACCATCAGCTGGCGCACCGTCGCCGCCCGCGAGCCCAGCCCGGGGACGCGGTCGATGACGTCCATGACCAGGTGGTAGCGGTCCATGTCGTTCATCATCACCATGTCGAAGGGCGTGGTGGTGGTGCCCTCCTCCTTGTAGCCGCGCACGTGCAGCTTCTCGTGGTTGGTGTGGCGGTAGGCCAGCCGGTGGATCAGCCAGGGATAGCCGTGGTAGGCGAAGATCACCGGCTTGTCGGTGGTGAAGATGTTGTCGAACTCGCGTGAGCTCAGCCCGTGCGGGTGCTCGCGGGCGTCCTGCAGACGCATCAGGTCGACCACGTTGACGAAGCGCACCTTGAGCTCGGGCAGGTGCTCGCGCAGCAGCGCCGCCGCCGCCAGCGCCTCGAGGGTGGGGACGTCTCCCGCACAGGCGAGCACCACGTCCGGCTCGCCGTCGCCGTCGGTGCTCGCCCACTCCCAGATGCCCAGGCCGCGGGCGCAGTGCAGGTCGGCCTCGTCGCCGGAGAGCCAGTCGAAGGTCGGCTGCTTGCCGGCGACCACCACGTTCACGTAGTGCCTGCTGGCCAGGCAGTGCTGCATCGTGGAGAGCAGGGTGTTGGTGTCCGGCGGCAGGTAGACGCGGACCACCTCGGCCCGCTTGTTGACCACGTGGTCGATGAAACCGGGGTCCTGGTGGGAGAAGCCGTTGTGGTCCTGGCGCCACACGTGCGAGGTGAGCAGGTAGTTCAGCGACGCCAGCGGGGGCCGCCACTCGATCTCCCGGGTCGTCTTGAGCCACTTCGCGTGCTGGTTGAACATCGAGTCGACCAGGTGGATGAACGCCTCGTAGCAGCTGAAGATGCCGTGCCGCCCGGTGAGCAGGTAGCCCTCGAGCCAGCCCTGGCAGGTGTGCTCGGAGAGGATCTCCAGCACCCGGCCGCTGTGCGCCAGGTGCTCGTCGGAGGGGAGGATCTCGCCGGCGAAGACCTTGTCGGTGACCTGGTAGACCGCGTCGAGGCGGTTCGAGGCGGTCTCGTCGGGCCCGAAGATGCGGAAGTTGTCGGCGTTGTCGCGCACCACGTCCACCAGGTACTGTCCGAAGACCCGGGTGGCCTCGTGGGTGGAGGCGCCCGGGCTGACCACCTCGACGGCGTGCGTGCGGAAGTCGGGCAGCTCCAGCGGCCGCAGCAGCAGGCCGCCGTTGGCGTGCGGGTTGTCGCTCATCCGTCGCGTCAGCAGCGGGGCGAGCGCCCGGATCCGCTCGACCGGGACGCCGTCGTCGTCGAAGAGCTCCTCGGGACGGTAGGAGCGCAGCCACTCTTCGAGCTGGGCGCGGTGCGCGTCGTTCTCGCGGGTGCCCGCGAGCGGCACCTGGTGGGCACGCCAGGTGCCCTCGACCTGCACCCCGTCGACGACCTTCGGGCCGGTCCAGCCCTTGGGCGTCACCAGCAGGATCATCGGCCACGGGCGCCGCTCGGTCTCGCCGCGCTCGCGGGCGCCCACCTGGATGTCGGTGATGGCGTCGTGGGCGGCCTCCAGGGCCGCGGTCATCTGCTGGTGCACCAGATCCGGGTCGTCGCCCTCCACGGTGATCACCTCGTGGCCGTAGCCACGCAGCAGGCTCTCCAGCTCGTCGCGCCGGATCCGGGCGGGGATCGTCGGGTTGGCGATCTTGTAGCCGTTGAGGTGCAGGATCGGCAGCACCGCGCCGTCGTGGACCGGGTCGACGAACTTGTTGGCGTGCCAGGAGGTGGCCAGCGGCCCGGTCTCGAACTCGCCGTCGCCGACGACCGCGGCGACCAGCAGGTCGGGGTTGTCCATCGCCGCGCCGTACGCGTGGGACAGGACGTAGCCGAGCTCGCCGCCCTCGTGGATCGAGCCGGGCGTCTCGGGCGCCACGTGGCTGGGCACGCCGCCGGGGAAGGAGAACTGGCGGAACAGCTCCCGCATGCCCTCCTTGTCGTAGCCGACGTGCGGGTACACCTCGCTGTAGGTCCCCTCGAGCCAGCCGTTGGCCACCGCCGCCGGGCCACCGTGCCCGGGACCGGCGAGGAAGATCGCGTTGACGTCACGGGTGCGAATCAGCCGGTTGAGGTGGGCGTAGACGAGGTTGAGCCCCGGCGTCGTGCCCCAGTGGCCGAGCAGCCGCGGCTTGATGTCGTCCGGGACGAGGCCGCGTTCGACCAGCGGATTGTCGAGCAGGTAGATCTGGCCCACCGAGAGGTAGTTGGCGGCGCGGAACCAGGCGTCGATGTCGGCGAGCTCCTGCTCGTCGAGCGGCTGCTCCGCAGTGGTGGTGCTCGGGCGGGGCGCGGTCTGCGTCATCGGCGGCTCTCCTGACTCGAGGATGCTCGCTCCCACCGTGCCACGCCGGCCGGCCCGGCGACAGAGGTCATCCGCCCCGGCCCGCGGATGCGGTGGAGCGGGCGAAGCGCTCGGCGGCCTCGGCAACCAGGTCCGCGAGCTCGGCGGGCTCCTCGACCCGGAACTCGGCCCGCACCCCGGCCAGCACCATCAGCGGCCAATCGAGGTCGTCGGAGCCCATGGTGAGCACGCAGCCGCCCGCGTCGTCGGGTACGACGCTGCCCCAGCGCCCCACCCACGCCTGGACCGTCGCGGCGTCGGTCGCGAACCTCACCCGCACGAGGTGGCGCATCGGCCGGCCGGCGATGCCCGCCCGCACGAACGCGAGCGCGTCCTCGGCGGGCAGCTCGCGGGGCCGGAAGCGCGTGCCGCTCACCTGGGGCCCGGTGACCCGGTCGACGCGGAAGCTGCGCCAGTCGTGGCGCTCGCGGTCGTAGCCGACGAGGTACCAGCGCGCCCCGATCGAGACCAGCTGGTACGGCTCCACGTGGCGCCGGGTCCGGGCCCCGCCGGCCGCGGTGTAGGCGAAGCGGACCGGCTCGTCGTCGCGACACGCCTGGGCGAGCGTGGTCAGCGTCCCGGCGTCGATGCTCGGGCCGCGCCAGGGCGCCGGCACGGTCTGTGACTGCAGGGCGTCCATCCGCCGGCGCAGCCGGGGCGGCATCAGCGAGATCACCTTGGTCAGCGCCTGCAGTGCGCTCGACTCCATCCCCTGCACCGACCCGGCCGCGGCGCTGCGCAGCCCGACCGCGATCGCGACCGCCTCCTCGTCCTCGAGCAGCAGCGGCGCGAGCGTCCCGCCGGCGCGCAGCTGATAGCCCCCGGCGACCCCGCGCACCGCGTCCACGTCGTACCCGAGGCCGCGGAGCCGGTCGATGTCGCGGCGCAGGGTGCGCCCGCTGACCTCCAGCCGCTCGGCCAGCTCGGCGCCGGGCCAGTAGCGGTGGGTCTGCAGCAGGGAGAGCAGTCGCAGCATCCGTGCGCTGGTGTTCACGAGAACCAGGCTAGATCCGATTGAGGACGGAAACTGACCGGAAGCCTTCCTAGCGTGGACGGCATGACGAACTCACCCGCAGGACCCGTGATCCGCACCCGGTCGCTGACCCGGAGCTTCACGCGACACAAGCAGACGATCCAGGCCGTGCGCGGCCTCGACCTGGAGGTGGCCCACGGCGAGCTCGTGGCCTTCCTCGGACCCAACGGCGCCGGCAAGTCCACGACGCTGCGGATGCTGACCACGCTGATCCCGCCGACGTCGGGCAGCGCCGAGGTGGCCGGCTTCGACGTGGTCACCCAGCAGCGCGAGGTGCGCCGCAGCATCGGGTACGTCGGGCAGGGCAACGGCGCCGGTCACCAGCAGCGCGGGCGCGACGAGCTGGTCAGCCAGGCCCGCGCCCACGGACTGACCCGCGCCGAGGCGAGACGGCGCGCCGACGAGCTGGTCGAGGCCTTCGACCTGTCCGAGGTCGCCGGCCGTCCGGTGGCCACCCTCTCCGGCGGGCAGCGGCGCCGCCTGGACGTGGCGATCGGGCTGGTGCACGCCCCCCGGCTGCTGTTCCTCGACGAGCCCTCCACCGGCCTCGACCCGCAGAACCGGGTCAACCTGCAGGAGCAGATCCAGGCGCTGCACTCCGAGTACGGCACCACGATCGTGCTCACCACCCACTACCTCGAGGAGGCCGACGCGATCGCCGGCCGGGTGATCGTGATCGACCACGGCGTGGTCATCGCCGACGACACCGCGGCGCGGCTCAAGGCGGGGCTGGGCGACCTGGTCACGCTGGGCTTCGACGACCCCGACGCGGCGGCGGCGGCCGCGGCCCGCGTCGTACACGCCACGGAGTCGAGATCCGGCACCGTCGACGTCAGCGAGACGACGCTGCGGCTGCGGGTGGCGCACGGGCGCGACCTGGCACCCGGGCTGCTCGCCGACCTGGACCGGTCCGGCTCACCCGCCCGGCGGATCGAGGTGGTCGGCCCCACCCTCGACGACGTGTTCCTCGAGCTCACCGGCCGCAGCCTGCGCGAAAGCGGCACCCCCACCGACTCCCCGGCCGACGCCGGCCCCTCGAAGGAGAACGCAGCATGACCACTCTCACCGCTACCTCGCCCGTCCGCTTCGACGCCACCCCCGGGTCGGTGACCGGGCGGCCCACGACCTTCCTCGCCGACACCTGGAACGTGCTGACCCGCGAGCTCAGGCCGGTCTGGCGCGAGCCCGCGTCGGTGCTGTTCGCGATGGTGCAGCCGCTGGTCTTCCTGGCGCTGTTCGCGCCGCTGCTGCCTGACACCGGCGGCTCCGCGCTGCAGTGGTTCGTGCCCGGCATCGTCGCGATGACGGTGCTGATGGGGGCGTCGTTCACCGGCGCCAACCTGACCAGCGAGATGCTCACCGGCTCCCACGAGCGGCTGCTGGTCTCGCCGCTGAGCCGGTCCTCGCTGCTGGTCGGGCGGGCGCTCAAGGAGGTGGTGCCGATGCTGATGCAGACCGCGATCATCCTCGCGGTGTGCGCGCCGTTCAGCTTCGACCTGCACCTGGGCGGGGCGCTGCTCGGCACCGCGATGTTCGCGCTGTTCAGCGTGGGCGTCGGCTCGCTGTCGTTCGCGCTCGCGCTGGTCGCCAAGGACAGCGAGTGGCTGTTCTGGACGGTGCAGCAGACGCTGATCTTCCCGGTGCTGCTGCTGTCGGGGATGATGCTGCCGATCGACGGCGCACCGCGCTGGCTCCAGGTCGCCTCCGACCTCAACCCGCTCACCTACGTGGTGGAGGCCGCGCGCGAGCTCTTCGCCGGGTCCTACCCCGCCGGCGAGACCGCGGCCGGCTTCGCCGCCGCCGCTGTCGTGGCCGCGCTCGGGCTGGTGGTCGGGCTCCGGGCGATGCGCGCCAGCAGCTGACCCGCCCGGGCGGGGTGTGCCCTCAGAGCCCGTCGAGGATTTTGACGGTGGCCGCCCAGGCGGGGTGCTCGACGTCGACGACGGCCATGTGGTCGCCGGGGACCTCGAGCACCTCGACCTCCCCGCCCGCACCCGCGACACGCTCGGCGTAGCGGGTGGACAGCTCGAAGGGCACCGACTCGTCGTCGCGCGAGTGCACGCACCACACGGGAACGGCGAGCGGGGCCTGGCGCAGCGGGTCCACCTCGTCGTACGACGCGTCACCGACCAGCGCGGCGACCACCGGGTCGTCGCCGGCCGCCCACTCCAGGTCGAGGATCGCGGCGAGCGCCACCACGCCGGTCAGCTCGACGCGCGCGGGCCAGCGACCGAACCGTCCGCGGGCGGCGGCCCAGGCGGCCAGGTGCCCGCCGGCGGAGTGGCCGACCGCGACGACCCGGGTGAGGTCGAGGCCGTCGACGTCGGCCAGCGTGTCGATCGCGGCGGCGATGTCGTCGAACATGGCGGGGAAGTCGCCGCCGGAGCCGATGCGGCGGTACTCGACGTTCCACACCGTCCAGCCGCGCCCGGCGAGATCCCGCGCGGCGGGCTGGGTCAGGTCGAGGCCGTAGGCGGCCTTCCACGAGCCGCCGTGCACCAGCACCACGACGCCGCGCGACTCCCCCGCGGGCCGGTACAGCTCGCCGTACTGCGAGGCGTCCTCGCCGTAGGCGATGATCTGCGGTTCCACACTCACTCGGCACTCACTCCCATCGCCCGCCTCGGGCCTTCTTGATCTGCGACCGCTGCTTCTTGCCGGCGAGCCGGCGTTCCTTGGAGCCCCGGGTGGGGCGGGTGGCCCGGCGCGGCCGCGGTGGCGGCGCGCAGGCGTCTCGCAGCAACGATGCCAGGCGCTCCCTGGCGGCGCGTCGATTGGCCAGCTGGGTGCGGTGCTCGGAGGCGGCGATGGTGACCACGCCGCCGACCAGTCGGCCCTCCAGCCGGCTCAGCATCCGTTGGCGCTGTACGTCGCTCAGCGTCGGGGAGGCGGCGACGTCGAAGGAGAGCTCCACCCGGCTGTCCGCGGTGTTGACCCCCTGGCCGCCGGGCCCCGAGGAGCGCGAGAAGCGCTCGGTGAGCTCGGCCGCCGGGATCACCAGCGACCCCGTCACCACCAGGTCGTCGGCCATCGGCCCATCATCCCCGACGCGGCACTCTGCGCCGACTCGACGCCCGCTGAGCGCGAACTCGCGCCGACTCGGCGCCTCCTGAGCGCGAGCTCGCGCCGACTCGGCGTCAGTTCAGGGCGGCGGGGAGGGTGGCGGCCCAGGCATCGCGGACCTCGGCGACCGGGACGCTGAACTGCCCCTGCACCACGATCTCCTCGCCGCCGGTGCGCCCGAGGTCGGTGACGGGTACGCCGTGGGCCTGGGCGGCGGCGCGGAAGGCGTCGGCCTGCTCGTCGGTGACGGTGACGATCGCGCGCGCCGCGGACTCCGCGAACAGCGCGAGGAAGGCGTCCCCGTCGGCCACGTCGTCCACCGAGACCGTGACCCCGACGCCGCGCCGGATCGACGACTCGGCCAGCGCCTGGGCGAGCCCGCCGTCGGAGAGGTCGTGGGCGCTGGTGACCAGGCCCTCGGCGGAGGCCTGCGCGAGCAGCTCGGCCAGCGCGCGCTCGGCGGACAGGTCCACCCGCGGCGGCAGGCCGCCGAGGTGGCCGTGCACCACGTGGGCCCACTCCGAGCCGGAGAGCTCCTCGCGGGTGGCGCCGAGCAGCAGCACCTGCTCGCCGGCGGCGGCGAAGCCCGACGGCGTACGGCGCGTGACGTCCTCGATCACGCCGAGCACGGCGACCACCGGGGTGGGCAGGATCGGCACGTCACCGGTCTGGTTGTACAGGCTGACGTTGCCGCCGGTGACCGGGATGCCCAGCTCGAGGCAGGCGTCCTTGAGGCCGCGGCAGGCCTCGGCGAACTGCCACATCACGTCGGGGTCCTCGGGCGAGCCGAAGTTCAGGCAGTCCGAGATCGCCAGCGGCACGGCGCCGCCGGTGGCCACGTTGCGGTAGGACTCCGCCAGCGCCAGCTGCGCCCCGGTGTAGGGGTCGAGCTTGGCGAAGCGGCCGTTGCAGTCGGTGGAGACCGCGACGCCGAGGTTGGTCTGGTCGTCGACGCGGATCATCCCGGAGTCCTCCGGCTGCGCGAGCACGGTGTTGCCGCGGACGTAGCGGTCGTACTGGTCGGTGATCCAGGACTTGTCGCACAGGTTGGGGCTGGCCACCAGGCGCAGCAGGGTCGCGCGCAGCTCGTCGCCGCTGCGCGGGCGGGCCAGCGCCTCCGCGCCGTCGGCCTGCAGGGCGTCCTGCCAGGACGGGCGCGCGAACGGCCGCTGGTAGGTCGGGCCGTCGTGGGCCACCGAGCGCGGGGGCACGTCGACGACGCGCTGGCCGTGCCAGTCGATCTCGAGGCGACCGGTCTCGGTGACCTCGCCGACCACCACCGCCTCGACGTCCCACTTGGCGCAGATCGCGAGGAAGGCGTCGACGTCGCCGGGCTCGACGACCGCCATCATCCGCTCCTGCGACTCGCTCATCAGGATCTCCTCCGGCGAGAGCGTCGAGTCGCGCAGCGGGACGCGGTCCAGGTGCACGTGCATGCCGCCGTCGCCGGCCGAGGCCAGCTCGGAGGTGGCGCACGACAGGCCGGCGCCGCCGAGGTCCTGGATGCCGGCGACGAGGCCGGCCGCGAAGATCTCGAGGGTGCACTCGATGAGCAGCTTCTCCTCGAAGGGGTCGCCCACCTGGACGGCCGGGCGCTTGGCCGGACCGCCCGCGTCGAAGGTCTCCGAGGCGAGGATCGAGACGCCGCCGATGCCGTCGCCGCCGGTGCGCGCGCCGTACAGGATCACCTGGTTGCCGACCCCGGAGGCCTTGGCCAGGTGCAGGTCCTCGTGGCGCAGCACGCCCACGCACAGCGCGTTGACCAGCGGGTTGCCGACGTAGGTCTCGTCGAAGACGGCCTCGCCGCCGATGTTCGGCAGGCCCAGGCAGTTGCCGTAGCCGCCGACGCCGGCCACGATCCCGGGCAGCACCCGGTGGGTGTCGGGCGCGTCGAGCGGCCCGAAGCGCAGCGGGTCCATCACCGCGACCGGGCGCGCGCCCATCGCCAGGATGTCGCGCACGATGCCGCCGATGCCGGTGGCCGCGCCCTGGTGCGGCTCGACGTACGACGGGTGGTTGTGGGACTCGACCTTGAACGTGACCGCGTAGCCCTGGCCGATGTCGATCACGCCGGCGTTCTCGCCGATGCCGGCCAGCATCCGGCCCGCGGGGGTCTGCTGCGGGATCTCGCTGAACTGCTTGAGGTGCACCTTGGAGCTCTTGTAGGAGCAGTGCTCGCTCCACATCACCGAGTACATCGCCAGCTCGCTCGAGGTGGGCCGGCGCCCGAGGATCTCGCGGATCCGCGCGTACTCGTCGGCCTTCAGTCCCAGGTCGACCCAGGGCTGCTCCCGCGAGGGGTCCTGCGAGGCGATCGCGACGGTGTCGAGGGTGGAGCCGGATGGGGCGCGAGTCGTCTCGGTCACGGCCCCCATCCTAGGGTCCGCCGCGGGTGGTGGCGGCGGACCGGTCGCCGGGCGGACGGCCGGGTCTCACTCGTAGGCGACCAGGGTCTCGTCGTCGTAGAGCAGGACCCGCCCGTCGGCGGCCGAGACGACGGCCGAGGGGTCGTCGTCGTCGAGCTCCAGGCTCCACACCGCGGAGTCCGCGCCGAGCTCGTGGTAGGCCAGCACGCCCTCGTCGAGGGTGTAGATGCCGCCGTCGGCGAGGGCCAGGTGCCCCTGGTAGGTGCCGAGCGCCTGGAGGTCCGCGTCGTACAGGGTGTCGGTGGTGTAGGACATCGCATAGGAGTCCCCACCGGAGGTGAACGGGGTCAGGTAGAAGTAGCCGCCCTCGCCGCCCTCGATCTCCAGGTCGCCGACCTCGCCGTCGCGGTCGACGATCGTCGCGGCGGGCTCCGCCTCCTCGTCGTAGTCCTCCGGCGAGTGGTAGAGCCGGGTCTCGGAGAACAGCCCGACCCGGGAGCCGTCCTCGCCGCCGTCCTCGGTCCACAGCTCCTCACCGGACTCCGCGTCGTAGGCCACCACCCGGTCGCCGCCCAGCGCGACGAACTCCTCGTTCGCGGCGAGGGAGATGAGCGCGGGCTCGTCGAGCTCCACCGGGACGCTCCACTGCTCCTCGCCGTCCTCGAGGGACACCTTGCGCAGCTCGTCCTCGACGATCAGGTACGCCGCACCCGCGCTGAACGCCTCGGCGCGGGGCGGGTCGGTGACCCACACCTCCTCGCCGGTGTCCGCGTCGAGCAGGCCCATCTCGTCCAGGCCGACGAACACGACGCCCTCCTCGATGCTCGCCACCAGGCTGCGGTCGTCGTGGCTCCACAGCACCTCCCCGTTCTCGACGGAGAGCGCGGTGATGCCCTGGACGTCGTAGGCCGAGGCGACGATCACGTCGTCGCTGCCGGGCACCACCCCGTTGACCTGCATGCCGCCCTCGAGCGTGGCGCTCCACCGCTCCTGTCCTGCCCCGTCCAGGGACACCACGTCACCGCCGTCGCCCAGCGAGACCACCAACGAGTCGCCGACGTCCATCAGGCCGGTGAGCTTGTCGGGGGCCTCCCAGCTCCAGGCGCGTTCCGGCTGGGAGGTCACCGGCGCCACGAGCGCGCCGCCGGTGGCGCTCAGATAGCGACCGCCGCCGCCGTCGCCCGAGCCGAGCAGTCGGGTGGCCAGGAACGTGCCGCCCACGGCCAGCAGCACCGCCACCACGACGACACCGGCGATCAGGCCGATCCGCCGTCCGCGCCCGGTGGGGGCGGGGGCGGGCTGTCCGGGCTGTCCGGGCCAGCCTGGGGGCTGACCCTGGGGGTAGCCGTGGGCCGGGTAGGCCGGCTGGGCCGGCTGGCCGGGCCAGCCCTGCGCGGCGGGCTGCTCGTAGTAGGCGGCGGGCTGCTGGTAGTGGGCGGCGGGCTGCTGGTAGTAGCCGGGCGGAGCGGTCTGCGGCGCCGGCGCGGCACCGCAGCGAGGACAGGCGCTCACACCGGGAGGCAGCGGGGCGGCGCAGGCGCCACAGGAGCCGGGGGGTGTGGGGTACATCGGCACTCGCTCTCGTACGTCCGCTGGTGGCACAGGTCAGCCCGCGCGGCTCACCGAGCTGATCCAGGACGCGTGCAGGGGCCATCTTTCCCCGTGCCGGTGTCGCGCACGCCCGAACTGCGGAGGGGGAAGCGAATTACAGCGGAGTAGTTGGTTCCGAGGCCGTTTCTGGAGTGACGGATGGGGTTAGGGTGACGATCGCCCAACCTTGGAGAACCCCCATGCGCCTGCTTTCCCGATCCGCCGTCAGTGCCCTCGCCGGGGCCCTCGCCGGGGCCCTGCTCACGGTCACGCCGGCCCCCGCCCAGGCCGCGAACGTGGCGACGCCGGGCAACTTCACCGGCTACGGCTTCGACCAGTGCGTCGCACCCGACCAGGCGAAGATGGACCGCTGGCTGGAGACCTCCCCGTTCCTCGCGGTCGGCATCTACATCTCCGGAGCCTCGCGCGGCTGCCGGTCCCAGCCCAACCTGACGCCGGCCTGGGTGAGCACCCAGCTGGCCAAGGGCTGGCGACTCCTGCCGATCACGCTGGGGCCGCAGGCGTCGTGCAGCACGAGCTTCCCGCGCTACGGCAACGACCCGA
This sequence comes from Nocardioides sp. Z43_10, assembly GCF_059766615.1. Classification (NCBI taxonomy): domain Bacteria; kingdom Bacillati; phylum Actinomycetota; class Actinomycetes; order Propionibacteriales; family Nocardioidaceae; genus Nocardioides; species Nocardioides sp. Z43_10. The sequence continues at coordinate 567,048 of NZ_JCBAJY010000002.1, forward strand.
CGATCAAGCCCAACCCCGGCGCCAACGGCAGATACGGGCCCGCCCGCGCGCAGGGGCGCAACGAGGCCGTCTCGGCGGTCGCCGCCGCGAAGGCGCTGGGCATCGCCGCCAGCAGCACCCTTTGGTACGACCTCGAGCACTTCGACGTCACCAACACCCACTGCCGCGAGTCGGCGCTCGGCTTCCTCAGCGGCTGGACGGCGCAGGTCCGGGCGCTCGGCTACAAGTCCGGCGTCTACTCCAGCGCCAGCTCCGGCATCAAGGCCCTCGACGACGCCCGCCGTACCCGCCCCGGGGTGTTCCACCTGCCGGACGCCATCTGGATCGCCCGCTGGGACAACAAGGCCGACACCTCCACGTCGTACATCGCCGAGGACGGCTGGCGTCCCGGCGGCCGGGTGAAGCAGTACCAGGGCGGCCACAACGAGACCTGGGGCGGCGTCACCATCAACATCGACCGCAACTACCTCGACGTCGGCCGCGGATCGCGCCCCGGGCCCGCCCGGCTCGGCTGCGGCAACGTGAAGATCGACTACCAGGGCTACCCGCAGATCGCGCCGGGCGCCCGCCAGCCCCGCAAGATCCGTGCGCTGCAGTGCCTGCTCAAGCAGAAGAAGCTCTACACCGGCCGGCTCAACGGGCGCTACACCCGCCCGACGCAGCGCGCCGTGGCGTCCTTCCAGGCCTCACGCGGCCACGCCGTCTCCACCACCTGGTCGACGACCAACTGGATGCGCCTGCACGCCGAGGGCCGCCAGCCGGTGCTGAAGGTCGGCTCCACCGGCTTCGCCGTACGCCGGGTCCAGCGCGCCCTGAACACCGCCGGGGTGGCCAAGCTCCCCGTGCACGGACACTTCGACGCCACCCTCGACCAGGCGGTGCGGGCCTGGCAGCGCCGCGCCGGCCAGCCGGTCACCGGCGTGATCGCCGCCAACAGCTGGCAGGCGCTGGCGGCCGGGCGACGCTGAGGGCGGGCGGGCGGCTGTCGGTCCGCCCCTGCGTCGACGTCCGGCCGCCAGGGCACGCCGTTTGGTCCCCAACGGATGCCATTTCGCGTCCGGACATGCCGTCTCTGACCAATCGACGACCCTCAGCCCCCGCCGTACGCACCACCGACAGCCCCGCCACGAACCGAACGCGGCCAACCCAGGCCGAAACTCAGCCCGGCAGGCCACCGTTTGGTCCCCAACGGACGCCATATCGCGTCCAGACATGCCGTCTCTGACCAATCGACGACCCCTCACGCCGCCGCGCCGCAGGTACGACGACAGCTCCGCGAGGAGCCGCCCTGATCCGGTCAACCAGATGAGCGGGCCCAGCACTGAGTCAACAGGTCACCGTTTGGTCCCCAACGGGGGCCGGAGCGCGCCAGAGCATGCCGTCTCTGACCAATCGGCGCCCCACCAGCGCGGCAGCGCCGGCGCGCGTCAGCCGACCGGGGGGCCGGCGACCAGGGCGACGCCGGTGAGCGCGACCACGGCGACGACGCCGGTGAGGGCACCGCGCAGCGGGTTGCGCAGCAGCCAGGCAGTCGGGCGCTCGAGGCCGCTCGCCGGCTCGGCGGAGGTGAGGCGCCAGGTGTCGCCCAGCAGGCCGCGCGACTCGGCGTACCGGTCGAACCAGACGGTCATGAACGGCGGCACGGCGCTGACCAGGCCGAGCAGCGCGCGGCCGGGCGACCACCGCTGGTCGATCGCGACCAGCACGGTGACCAGGCAGTAGGCGATGAAGACGGTGCCGTGGATCATCCCGCCGACGCTGACCAGCGCCTCGGTGGTCTCGGTGACGTACTTGAGGAACATGCCGGTGAGCAGCAGCGCCCAGGTGAACGCCTCGGCGACGGCCACACCACGGAAGAGCTTGAGCGGACTCATGCGAAGACTCCTACAGCGAGGCTGGTGAAGAAGCCGAGCCCGTCGGTGCCCGGACCGCACAGGTCCTCCACCGCGTGCTCGGGGTGCGGCATCAGCCCGACCACGTTGCCGCGGGCGTTGGTGATGCCGGCGATCGCGCGCAGCGAGCCGTTGGGGTCCTCACCCAGGTAGCGCGCGACGACCTGTCCCTCCCCCTCGAGCCGGTCGAGCGTGTCCTCGTCGGCGACGAAGGAGCCCTCGCCGTTCTTGAGCACGATCGTGACCTCGGCGCCCTCGTCGTACGACGCGGTCCAGGGGGTGCGGTTGTTCTCGATCCGCAGCCGCTGGTCGGTGCAGACGAACTTGCGGTGGTTGTTGCGGATCAGCGCACCGGGAAGCAGGTGGGACTCACACAGGATCTGGAAGCCGTTGCAGATCCCCAGGACGGGCATCCCGCGCTCGGCGGCGACGACGACCTCGGTCATCACCGGCGAGAACCGGGAGATGGCGCCGCAGCGCAGGTAGTCGCCGTAGGAGAAGCCACCGGGCAGGACGACGGCGTCGACGCCCTGCAGGTCGTGGTCCCCGTGCCACAGCGCGACGGCCTCGTGCCCGCCCAGACCGACGGCACGGCGCGCGTCGACGTCGTCGAGCGAGCCGGGGAAGGTGACGACCCCGACCTTCACGAGCCGGCTCCGACGACGTGGGGGACGCCGTCGACGTGGACGGTGAAGTCCTCGATCACGGGGTTGGAGAGCAGCGTCTCGGCGATCCGGTGGACCTCGGCGAGGCGCTCGTCGGTGGCCTCCCCGTCCAGCTCGAGCTCGAAGCGCTTGCCCTGACGGACATCGGCGACTCCGGTGAAGCCCAGTCGCGGCAGCGCGCCGTGCACGGCCTTGCCCTGGGGGTCGAGGATTTCGGGCTTGAGCATGACGTCGACGACGACACGGGCCACGGGGCGGCTCCTTCTGCGGCAGGGATGCGCCCCCAAGTCTAGGCGGCAGGGGCCAACTGCCCGGATCTGGTCTCGCCGGGCGTCCGACGCCGCCCGACGCCGCCCGCCGCCGCCGGAGGACGACGGGTGACAACGTGCACAACCGGAGTGACACTGGGGAGATGGCTTCCACCGACCCCCGCACCCCGCGCGCGATGACGTTGGATTTCCCGCAGTCCCTCGTCGTCTACGAGCACTACGCCGATGCGCAGAAGGCCGTCGACTTCCTGGCCGACAACAAGTTCCCGGTCGAGAACTGCATGATCGTCGGTACGGACCTCAAGCAGATCGAGCGGATCACCGGTCGGCTGACCTACGGCCGGGTGGCCTTGGCCGGCATCGCGTCGGGCGCCTGGGTGGGCCTCTTCGTGGGCCTGATCTTCTCGATCTTCGGCGATGATGCGGTCCTGGCCGTCATCCTGTCCACGGTCTTCGTCGGCGCCGTCTTCGGGCTGATCTGGGGCCTGATCGGCTACGCCCTGACCCGCGGCCAGCGCGACTTCTACTCGGTCAGCTCCGTGGTCGCCACCCGCTACGAGGTGCTCGTCGAGCACAAGCACGCCGACGCCGCGCGCCAGCTGCTCGCCACCCTGCCCGGGGCGATGCCTGACCCCTTCGCCTGAGCCGCGCCGTACCCCGAGCACGGGGTACGACGCGGGCGTCGCGACAGCGAGCGCTCAGTTGAGCTCGCGCTTGAGGATCTTCCCGGTCGCGGTCATCGGCAGGCTGGGCGCCAGCTCGACGATGCGGGGGTACTTGTAGTTGGCCATCTGCGACTTCCCCCAGGCCACCAGCTCCTCGGCGGTGACCGAGGCGCCGTCGTTGAGGATGACGTACGCCTTGATCTCCTCGCCGTGGCTGTCGTGGGGCACCCCGACGACGGCGGCCAGCGAGACCGCCTCGTGGGTCATCAGGACCTCCTCGATCTCGCGGGGGTACACGTTGAACCCGCCCCGGATGATCATGTCCTTGGCCCGGTCGACGATGTAGTAGAAGCCGTCGGCGTCACGGCGGGCCAGGTCGCCGGTGCGGAACCAGCCGTCCTTCATCACCTCGGCGGTGGCCTCGGGGCGCTGGTAGTAGCCCTTCATGATGTTGTGCCCGCGGATCGCGATCTCGCCGACCGCGTCCTCGCCGGTCTCGCTGGTCGGCACCACCTCGTTCCAGGCGGCGTCGACGAGCTTGACCTCGATGCCCCAGATCGGTACGCCGATCGAGCCGGCGCGGGGCTCCTGCTCGGGGTCGCTGAACGTCGCCACCGGCGAGGTCTCCGAGAGGCCGTAGCCCTCGAGGATCTGGACGTGGAAGCGCTCCTTGAACTGCTTGAGGATCTCCACCGGCAGGGCCGAGCCGCCGGCGATCGCCAGGCGCAGGTTCGCCGCGATCCGGTCCACGTCGACGCCCTCGCCGAGCGCGTTGAGCAGGCCCCAGAACATCGTCGGCACGCCGGCGAACACGGTGATGTCCTCGGACTGCATCAGCGCCAGCGCCTGGTCGGCGTCGAAGCGCGGCAGCAGCACCAGGGTCGCGCCGACCGAGAAGCCGGCGTTCATGTTGACCGTCTGGCCGAAGGAGTGGAACAGCGGCAGCACCAGCAGATGGGTGTCGCGGTCGGTCGGGCGGGAGTCGAAGAGCCGGTTGCAGGTCTGCGCGTTCATCACCATGTTGGAGTGGCTCAGCTCGGCGCCCTTGGGCTGCCCGGTGGTGCCGGAGGTGTAGAGGATGACCGCGGTGTCGGTCGGCTCGGTGGCGACCGACTCGAACGTCGCCGGCTGGCCGCCGAGCGCCTGCACCATGGTCGGGACGCCCTCGATCGGCGAGTCGGCCATCATGTCCGCGGTGATCACGAAGAAGCTCTCGCAGCCCTCGGCCAGCTCGAAGCCGGCGTGTCCCTCGCTGGCCATCGGCAGGTCGGGGGTGCCCTCGAAGCAGAAGTAGGCCTTCGCGTCGGAGTCGTTGAGGTGGTAGCCGATCTCGCGGCCCTTCAGCAGCACGTTGAGCGGCACGACGACCCCGCCGGCCTTGAGGATCCCGTAGTAGACGACCGGGAAGTAGGGCAGGTTCGGGCAGGACAGCGCGACCTTGTCGCCGGGCCGGATGCCGCGTGAGACCAGCAGGTTGGCGACCTGGTTGGCGAAGCCGTCCACCTGCGCGTAGGTCAGGCGGAGGTCTCCGAGCACGACGGCGGCACGGTCGGGGTGGCGGCGGGCAGAGTCCTCGAGGAAGACCGACAGATTCAACATGGGCACAACCTACTCGGCGGTAGTGAGCCGCGTCACCGGGATCCTCCGACATCTTCGCCGAGGTCGCGCGCCGCCCGCCTCAGGTCGCTGCGGATCGCGGCCGGGCCGAGGACCCGCAGCGCGAGACCGACCGGGCGGCGCCAGCCCGGGGCCTCGAAGCTCACCTCGGCGTGCACCCGGGTGCGCGGCCCGCGTGCCGCGGCCGGGGCCGGGGCCGCCGCGAACGTCAGCCGCAGCCGGGCCACCAGGCCGCGCCACTGCCCCACCTCGGCCCACACCCGCCCGGGGACGTCCTCGGTGACCTCCATCAGCGGACGCAACCCGACGCGCGTCACGTCGTACCAGCGGGCCCCGACGCCGCGCGGCGGCCCGTCGAGCGGCTGGACCGCCCGCAGGCTGGACTGCCAGCGCGGGCGCAGCGCCGGGTCGGCGAAGTAGCCCTGGGCGCGCTCGGGCGACGCCGCGACGAGCACCTCGACCGTGAACGCCATCTCAGCTCCCGAAGCCCCGGTCACAGCCCGCCCGGCCGGTCAGAACCTCTCGCCGGTGAGCCGCTCGTAGGCCTCGACGTACTTGGCCCGGGTCAGCTCGACCACGTGGTCGGGCAGCCGCGGCGGCGCCTGTCCCGACGTACGGTCCCAGCCGGACTCGGCCGAGGTCAGCCAGTTGCGCACGATCTGCTTGTCGTACGACGGCTGGGCGCGCCCGGGCTGCCACTCCTCGGCCGGCCAGAACCGCGAGGAGTCGGGGGTGAGCACCTCGTCGGCCAGCCAGATGCCGCTGGGCCCCTCGGGCCCGACGAACCGGCCGAACTCGAGCTTGGTGTCGGCCAGCACGATGCCGCGCGCGCGGGCGATCTCCTCGGCCCGGGCGTAGACGGCCAGGGTCAGCTCACGCAGCTGCTCGGCGTCGTCGGCGCCCACGGTGGCGACCACCGCGTCGAAGGAGACGTTCTCGTCGTGCTCGCCCTGCTCGGCCTTGGTGGCCGGGGTGAAGATCGGCTCCGGCAGCCGGGAGCCGTCCTCGAGGCCGGCAGGCAGCGCCACGCCGCAGACCTCACCGGTGGCCCGGTAGTCGGCCAGGCCGGAGCCGGTCAGGTAGCCGCGGGCCACGCACTCGACGGGGTACATGTGCAGGCGCTCGCAGATCACCGCCCGCCCGCGCACCGAGGCCGGGACGTCGATGGACACCACGTGGTTGGGCACCAGGTCGGCGAGCTGGTCGAACCACCACAGCGACATCCGGGTGAGGATCTCGCCCTTGTCGGGGATGGTCGGCTCCAGCGCGAAGTCGTAGGCCGAGATCCGGTCGCTGGCGACCATCAGCAGCCGGCCGGCGTGCTCGCCGGCGTCGATGCGGTAGAGGTCGCGGACCTTGCCCGAGTGCAGGTGGGTCGCGCCCTCGACGGCCGGGGCAGGCGTGTGGTCGATGCTCACGTGGGCCAGCCTAGGGGGCGGACCCGACCCCGTGGTCTCGGTCTCGCGCCGTAGGCTGGCTCACATGGCAGTCGTCAAGATCAACGCGATCAGTGTCCCGCCGCAGGCCGGTCCCGAGCTCGAGCGCCGTTTCGGCGAGCGCGCCGGCACCATCGACGGCACCCCGGGCTTCCTGGGCTTCCAGCTGCTGCGCCCCACCGCGGGCGAGGAGCGCTACTTCGTCGTCACCCAGTGGGAGGACGACGCCTCGTTCGAGGCCTGGCGCGACGGCGACGCCCGCGCGGCGCACGCCGGGCAGCACGGCAAGCCCGTCGCCTCGGGCGCCAACCTCCTCGAGTTCGAGGTCGTCCTCGACGTCAGGCCCTGACCTCTCAGTAGCGCAGCTCGAAGCCCGCGGTCCCCTCGGGCGGCACGTGCGCGACGCGTACGTCGTGCACGCGCGCGAGTCGCGGCCCCTCGCGACACCACGCCACGATCGCCGCCACCGCGTCCGCCTCGCCCTCGAAGTGCGCCGCCACCGAGCCGTCGGGCTCGTTGCGCACCCAGCCGCGCAGTCCGAGCCGGGCCGCCTCCTGCTCGGTCGCGGCCCGGAACGACACGCCCTGGACCCGACCGGTCACCACCACCTCGACGGCACGCTCACCCATCCGCCCATGATGCCCGACCCGCGCGCCCGCGGCGTCGAGGCGGCTGCGCTTGAGTCCGGCTGGATGCTGGAGCGATGGGAGAGGAACGGGGGGCCGCCGAGCAGGCCGCGGCCGCGCCGTACGTGCCCGACCCGCGCCGCTGGCGGATCCTGGGTGTCACCCTCGTCATCGGCTTCATGTCGCTGCTCGACGTCACCATCGTCAACGTGGCGATCCCCTCGCTGCGCGCCGGCCTGGACACCTCCACCGCGAACATCCAGTGGGTCGTCTCCGGCTACGCGCTGACGTTCGGGCTGACCCTGGTCGCCGGCGGGCGCCTCGGCGACGCCTACGGGCGGCGCCGGTTGATGGTGATCGGGCTGATCGGCTTCGTGCTGTCCAGCGCGGCGGTCGGCTTCGCCCCCGACGCCGCCACGGTGATCGCCGCACGGCTCGCCCAGGGCGCGTCGGCCGGGCTGCTCACCCCGCAGAACTCCGGGCTCATCCAGCAGCTGTTCCGGGCCGAGGAGCGCGGGCGCGCCTTCGGCATGTTCGGGTTCACGGTGGCCACGGCGTCCGCGGCGGGGCCGGTCCTGGGCGGGGTGATCATCGCGCTGGCCGGCGCCGAGAACGGGTGGCGCTGGCTGTTCTGGATCAACGTCCCGATCGGGCTGGTGGCGCTGGTCGCGATCTGGCGGCTGGTGCCCGGCGCCCCCCGGCGCGGAGGCGAGCGGCCCGGCATCGACGTGCCGGGCGCCCTGCTGCTGGGCGGGGCGGTGCTCTGCGTGCTCTACCCGCTGGTCAGTGCCGAGGGCGGACAGCGGCTGCCGCTGCTGCTCCTGCTCGGGGCGCCGCCGCTGGCCTGGGCTTTCGTGCGGTGGGAGAGCCGGCTGCGCGACCTGGGGCGCCAGCCGCTGCTCGACCTCGCCCTGCTGCGCCGTACCCCCGGGTTCGCCGGCGGGCTGGCCATCGGGACGCTGTACTTCACCGGGTTCACCGGCATCTTCCTGGTGCTCTCGGTGCACCTGCAGGAGTCGCTGGGGCTCTCGGCGCTGGAGGCGGGGCTGCTGACCATCCCGTTCGCGCTCGGCGCCGCGATCACCTCGCCGCTGGCCGGTCGGCTGGTCTTCCGCTGGGAGCGCAGGGTCACCCTGACCGCGCTGGTCACGATGATGAGCGGCATCGCGCTGGTCGCGCTGCTCGTCCCCGGCCGGGAGGGCAGCGCGCTGTTCTGGACCCTGGTGCCGTGCCTGCTGCTGGCCGGTCTCGGCGGCGGCGGGGTGATCTCACCGAACCTGACGCTCACCCTGGCGCGGGTGCCGCCGGAGATGGGCGGCGCCGCCGGCGGGGCGGTGCAGACCGGGCAGCGGATCGGGTCGGCGCTCGGCGCGGCGATGCTGATGACCGCCTACGGGGTCGCGCTCAACGTCTCCCCCGCGGCCGGGCTGCGCGCCGCGCTCGGCACCGCGCTGGTGCTGCTGAGCCTGGCCCTCGGCGTCGCGGTGCTCAGCGCCCGCTCCACCGGTGCCCGCTCCGCGCCCGGCGCCGGATCCGAGGCTGCGGCCTAGCTCGGGGGTCCCGTGCGCCCGAGCGTCTCGCGCAGCGCGGCGAGCGCGGACACCTCGGGCGTCCAGCCGAGCTCGGTACGGGCGCGGGTGGTGTCCATCAGCACCGGCCGGGTGAGCGCCGCGACCCACTGTGCCGGCGACGGCAGTCCGGGCAGGCGGGCGAGGAGCCGGGCCAGCTCCTGCACGGGCGCGCCCGGCAGGGACACCGGGAGCAGCCCCAGCTCCCGGGCGATGTCGACGCTGCTGAGCGTGTCGTCGGCGGCGATGTTGTAGGCCCCGGGCGGACCGGCGCCGACGATGCACCTCACGAGCGCCCGGCCCACGTCGTACTCGTGGATCAGCTGGAGCGGCAGGTCGGGCACCGGCACGGGGAGCGGCGGCAGGCGCCGGGGCAGCAGCCGCGACCAGCCGGTCGGGAGCCGACCGGCCAGCCAGGCGGGCAGCTCGGCCTTGGCGCCCACGGTGTGCGGGCCGAGGACGATCGGGGGGCGCAGCAGGTACAGGTCGATCTCGGGGTGGGCCGCCGCCTCGCGCAGCAGCAGCTCCTCGACCTCGGCCTTCTCCTGGGCGTAGAACAGCCGGGGATCGGGGCGGACCGGGCAGTCCTCGTCGAGCTCGGCAGGGTTGTCGCGGTGGAAGCCGTAGGCGGCCACCGAGGAGGTGTAGACGAAGCGGCGCGCGCCGGCGGCGAGCGCGGCCCGGAAGGCGTTGCGGGTGCCCTCGACGTTGATCTCGCGGGTGGTCTCCCGCGCGCCGCCGACCACCACGAACGCGAGGTGGACCACGACGTCGGCGCCGTCGAAGGCGCGGGCCAGGGACTCCGGCTCGCGTACGTCGCCGCGGCGGTAGGTCATCTTGGGCCACCCGTGCGCGGCCGGGTCGAACGGACGGCGGGCGGTGCCGACCACCCGTGCCACCCGCGGGTCCGCCTCGAGCAGCGGGGCGAGCCCGAAGCCGAGGGTCCCGGTCGGCCCGGTGACCGCCACGCTCAGCTCGGTGTCGTCGGGGTCTGGCTGCGGAGTGCTCACCGCTGCCAGGTACCCAGGGGCGGGCGGGTCAAGTGGGGGTGGCGGCGGGCGGTGTACCGGCCGGAACTGGCCACGTGAAACTGGCACTTCCCACGTGTTCCTTCACGTGGGAAGTGGGGGTTTCACGAGTTAACTCGTGAAACCCGCAGCCCCCACGCGCCTCACAAGATGTCCCCCGGCGCGTACCCCGCAGCCCCCGGATGCCGCGCGGCGAGCGCGTCCACGCGCCGTACCACCTCCTGGACCTGGGCGACGGCGGCGCCGGTGAACTCGATCGGCTCGGCGACCAGGGCCGAGATCTGCTCGCGCGAGAGCCCCAGCCGGGGGTCGGCGGCGAGCCGGTCGAAGAGGTCGTTGACGGCGAGGCCCTGGCGCATCTCCAGCGCGACGCCGACGGCGTGCTCCTTGATGGCCTCGTGCGCGACCTCGCGGCCGACGCCGTTGCGGACCGCCGACATCAGCACCTTGGTGGTGGTCAGGAACGGCAGGTAGCGATCGAGCTCGCGCTGGATCACCGCGGGGAAGGCGCCGAACTCGTCGAGCACGGTGAGGAAGGTCTGGAAGAGCCCGTCGGCGGCGAAGAACGCGTCGGGCAGCGCCACCCGGCGGACGACCGAGCAGGAGACGTCGCCCTCGTTCCACTGGTCGCCAGCCAGCTCGCCGACCATCGACAGGTGCCCACGCAGGATCACCGCGAGCCCGTTCACCCGCTCGCAGGAGCGGGTGTTCATCTTGTGCGGCATCGCCGAGGAGCCGACCTGGCCCTCCTTGAAGCCCTCGGTGACCAGCTCGATGCCGGCCATCAGCCGGATCGTGGTGGCGAGGTTGGAGGGGCCCGCCACCAGCTGGACCAGCGCCGAGACGACCTCGAAGTCGAGCGAGCGCGGGTAGACCTGGCCGACCGAGGTGAGCACGTGGTCGAACCCGAGGTGGGCCGCGACCCGGCTCTCCAGCTCGGCCAGCCGGGCGGCGTCGCCGTCGAGCAGGTCGAGCATGTCCTGGGCGGTGCCGACCGGGCCCTTGATGCCGCGCAGCGGGTAGCGCGCCAGCAGCTCCTCGACTCGCGCGATCGCGACCAGCATCTCGTCGGCGATGCTGGCGAACCGCTTGCCGAGCGTGGTCGCCTGGGCGGCCACGTTGTGGGAGCGACCGGCCATCACCGTGGTCTCGTGCTCGGCGGCGAGGCGCCCGAGGCGGACGGCGGCCGCGACGCCGCGGTCGCGCAGGATCTCCAGCGACTGGCGCACCTGCAGCTGCTCGACGTTCTCGGTCAGGTCGCGCGAGGTCATCCCCTTGTGGATGTGCTCGTGACCGGCGAGCGCGCAGAACTCCTCGATGCGGGCCTTCACGTCGTGGCGGGTGACCCGCTCGCGCGCGGCGATCGAGGCCAGGTCGACCCGGTCGACGACGGCCTCGTAGGCCTCGACGACCCCGTCGGGCACGTCGATGCCGAGGTCGCGCTGGGCCTTGAGCACGGCGATCCACAGCTGGCGCTCCAGCACGATCTTGTGCTCCGGGGACCAGATCGCGGCGAGGTCGGCGCCGGCGTACCGGGTGGCGAGGACGTTGGGGAACTCGGGCACGGGCGTCACTTTCCGTCGGGGGTGGGGGTCGCGGAGGCCGCGCGGGCGGCCTTCGCCGCGATGTCGTAGCGGTGCTGGGCGCCGGGGAAGGCGATCCGCTCCACGCCGGCATAGGCGCGGGCCCGGGCGTCGGTGAGGTCGCTGCCCACCGCGGTGACCGCGAGCACCCGGCCGCCGGCGGTGACCAGCGCGTCGCGGTCCAGGGCCGTGCCGGCGTGGATGACGTGCACGCCGGAGACCGCCTCGGCCTCCTCGATCCCGGTGATCAGGTCGCCGCGCGAGGAGGACTCGGGGTAGCCGCGCGAGGCGAGCACGACGGCGACGGCCGCGCCGGGCTTCCACGCCGGGGCCGGTACGGCGTCGAGCCGGCCGGTCGCGGCGGCGTACAGCAGCGGCGAGAGCGGCGAGTCGAGCAGCGCCATCAGGGCCTGGGTCTCCGGGTCGCCGAAGCGGGCGTTGAACTCGATCACCCGGGTGCCGCGCGAGGTCAGGGCGAGCCCGGCGTAGAGCAGTCCGCGGAACGGCGTGCCGCGGCGCGCCATCTCGTCGACGGTGGGCTGAAGGACGTCGCGCAGCACCTCGTCGACCAGTCCCTCGGGCGCCCACGGCAGCGGCGTGTAGGCGCCCATGCCGCCGGTGTTGGGCCCGGAGTCGCCGTCGAAGATCCGCTTGAAGTCCTGGGCCGGCTGCAGCGGGCGCACGGTGACGCCGTCGGTGATCGCGAAGAGGGAGACCTCGGGGCCGTCGAGGTACTCCTCGATCACGACGCGCCCGCAGGCGGCGGCGTGCTCGACCGCGGCCCGCCGGTCCGAGGTCACCACCACGCCCTTGCCGGCGGCGAGGCCGTCGTCCTTGACCACGTACGGCGCGCCGAACTCGTCGAGGGCCTCGGCCACCTCCTCGGGGGTGGTGCAGAGCCGGGCGGCGGCGGTGGGCACGCCGGCGGCGGCCATCACCTCCTTGGCGAACGCCTTGGAGCCCTCGAGGCGGGCGGCCTCCCGGGACGGACCGAAGCAGGCGATCCCACGTCCGGTGACCACGTCGGCGACCCCGGCGACCAGGGGCGCCTCCGGGCCGACGACGACCAGGTCGACGCCGAGCCGCTCGGCGAGGTCCGCCACCGCCGCGCCGTCGAGCGGGTCGACCTCGTGCAGGGTGGCGACGGCGGCGATGCCCGGGTTGCCGGGGGCGGCATGGACCGCACTGACCCCGGGATCGAGCGAGAGGGCGCGGGCGAGGGCGTGCTCGCGGCCGCCGGTACCGATCACGAGGGTCTTCACGGGCGTCCATCCTAGGCGCGGGCCGCGGGTGGCCCCCCACGGCTACTCGCGGCGGACGCGGCCGGGCCCGGGGTGGTGGGCCCGGCCGCGCTCGCCGACCCGTCATCCCCGCCGCGACACGCCGTACGAAAGGTCGAGGGAGTGACGGGTCGGCGGGGTTGGGGGTTGGGGGTTTTTTTCTTGGGGTGGGGGTGAGGTGGTGGGGTGGGGTTAGTCGTTGTGGACGAGGATGCTTTGTTCCCGGCCGGGGCCTACGCCTACGGCCCAGAGGCGGGTGCCGGACATCTCCTCGAGCGCCTTGACGTAGGTCTGCGCGTTCTTGGGCAGCTCCTCGAAGGTGCGGCAGCCGGAGATGTCGGTCTGCCAGCCCTCGAAGTACTCGTAGATCGGCTTGGCGTGGTGGAACTCGGTCTGCGTCATCGGCATCTCGTCGTGGCGCACGCCGTCGATCTCGTAGGCCACGCAGACCGGGATCCGCTCCCAGGAGTCGAGCACGTCGAGCTTGGTCAGGAAGTAGTCGGTCAGCCCGTTGACCCGCGTCGAGTAGCGCGCCACCACCGCGTCGTACCAGCCGCAGCGGCGGGTCCGCCCGGTGGAGACGCCGATCTCGCCACCGATGCGCTGCAGCGCCTCGCCGTCCTCGTCGAAGAGTTCGGTCGGGAACGGCCCGGAGCCGACCCGGGTGGTGTAGGCCTTGATCACGCCGATCACCCGGTCGATGCGGGTCGGTCCGACGCCCGCGCCGACGCAGACGCCGCCGGCCACCGGGTTGCTGCTGGTGACGAACGGGTAGGTGCCGTGGTCGACGTCGAGCATGGTGGCCTGGGCGCCCTCGAAGAGCACCGTCTCGCCGCGGTCCAGCGCCTGGTTGAGCAGCAGCGAGGTGTCGGCGACCATCGGCCGCAGCCGGTCGACGTAGGACAGCAGCTCCTCAACGACCGCGTCGGTCTCGATCGCGCGGCGGTTGTAGACCTTGGTGAACAGGTGGTTGCGCTGCTCCAGGGCCGCCTCGACCTTGGCGCGCAGGATCTTCTCGTCGAAGAGGTCCGCGACCCGGATGCCGAGCCGGTTGATCTTGTCGACGTACGCCGGGCCGATGCCGCGCCCGGTCGTGCCGATCCGGTTCTTGCCGAGGAACCGCTCGGTGACCTTGTCGATCGTGGAGTGGTACGACGCGATCACGTGCGCGTTGGCGCTGACCACCAGGTCGGCCACCTCCACCCCGCGCTCGATCAGCGAGTCGAGCTCGCGGAACAGCGCCTCGGGCGAGACCACGACGCCGTTGGCGATCACCGACGTGGCGCCCGGGGTCAGGATCCCGCTGGGGAGCAGGTGGGTCGCGAACTTCTCGCCGTTGACGACGATCGTGTGGCCCGCGTTGTGGCCGCCACTGGTGCGCACGACGTAGTCGATCGTGGCGCTGGTGGCGAGCTGATCGGTCGCCTTGCCCTTGCCCTCGTCGCCCCACTGGGCGCCGAGGATGACGATGGCCGGCATCGAGTCACCTCTGTCTGGAAATGGAAACAGCCCCTGCAACAGCGCGTGCTGACCGAGGCTGGCGGGGGCTCTTGCGACGCCACGCTACCAAAACCCCGCGCAGGAGCCAGCACGCGAACCCAACCGGAAAGGCGAGCTGTCGCTAAGGTCCGCACGTGGACCCTCTCCTCGTCATCACCAACAGCGAAGCCGGCCCGGCCGACGACGAGCGCCTGCACCGCGCCCTCGACGTCCTGCGTGGTGAGGCCTCGGTGGAGGTCGCGGCGACCGCCAACCCCGGGGAGCTCGACGGCGTGCTGCACCGCGCCGGATCGCGGCGGATCGTGGTGGCCGGCGGCGACGGCAGCCTGCACGCGGTCGTCGCCGCGCTGCACCGGCGCAACCAGCTCAAGGACGCGGTGCTCAGCCTGCTCCCGCTGGGGACCGGCAACGACTTCGCCCGGGGCACCGGGATCCCGCTGGACCTCGAGCAGGCCGCCGAGCTGGCCCTGCACGGCACGATCAGCACGGTCGACCTCATCGTCGACGAGCTCGGCGGCGTAGTGGTCAACAACGTCCACGCCGGCGCCGGCGCGCAGGCCAGCAGGCGCGGCCACCGCTGGAAGAAGCGGCTGGGCGAGGTCGGCGTCGGCTGGGCGAACCTCGGCCGGCTGGGCTACCCGATCGGGGCGGTGCTCGCGGCCTTCCGGCCGCCGCACATCCGGCTGCGGGTGAGCGTCGACGGGGTGCTGGTCAACGACTTCGACGAGCCGCTGCTGATGGTCGCGGTCGGCAACAGCTCGCACGTCGGCGGTGGCACCGAGCTGACCCCGCAGGCAGACCCCATGGACGGCAAGGTCGACGTCCTGATCTCCCGCTCGACCGGGTTGTGGGCCCGCTTCGCCTTCGTGGGCCACCTCCAGCGCGGCGCCCACACCCGGCGCGACGACGTGCTCTACCTGCGCGGCTCGGAGGTCTCCATCGCGGGCGAGGACTTCTGGTGCAGCGCCGACGGGGAGATCTACGGCCCCGAGCGCCAGCGCACCTGGCACGTCGAGCAGGCGGCGTTCTCGATGACGCTCCCGGACTGATCCGACGGACGCGGCTCGCGCCCGCTACAGCCAGCCGCGGCGTACCGCCTCGACGCCGGCCTGGAACCGGGAGTCGACGCCCAGGTCGCTGAGGATCGCGGCGATCCGGCGGCGCACGGTGCGCAGGCTCAGGCCGAGCGCGCGCGCGATCTGCTCGTCCTTGGCGCCCTCGGCGAGCTGCTGGAGCAGCAGCCGGCGCAGGTCGGGGCGGGCCTGGCCGAGCTCCAGGCCCGGCACCGACGCGGCTCGGTCCCAGATCAGCTCGAAGAGGCCGGCCAGCCCGCGCACCAGACCTCCCTGGCGGATCAGCAGACGGCGCTCGGAGACGATGCCGAGCGTCTCGGGGACCAGGGCGTGGCTGCTCCCCAGCACGAGCAGCCGGGCCGGCAGCTCCGCGATCACCCGAATGTCCTCACCCATCCGCGCCCGCGCCACCAGCACCTGAGGCGCCTCCTGGAGGATCCGCGCCGGGTAGATGGCGCGCGAGCGACGACCGGCCTCGATCTGCTCGGCCACCGCCGCGGCGAGCGCGCTCTCGTGGGGCAGGCGCCACTGGTCGGGGCGCAGCCACAGCAGGTCGCCCTGCGTCTCGCGCATCAGCGACACGATCAGGCTCGGCATGTCACCGCCCTCGAGCACCTGGCCGGCGATCGGCTCGAACGGGTGCTCCCCGGCGTCCATGACGAGGTCACGCGGCGGCTGCCCACCCCCCGGAGCGCCGTCGAGCAGCGGGATCGCGCGGGCAAGCATGCCCAGCTGCTCGCTGATCTGGGCGGTCGCGGCCGCCTGCGCCTGGACCAGCGTCGCGAACGCCTCCACCGGGGGGAGCAGGCGGACGCTGTCGCCCTCACGCCGGGCGATGCCCAGGTCGAAGAGCGGCCCCAGCTCGTCGAGGAGCTGTTCGCGGGTGCGCAGCACGGTGCTGGCCGCCTGGTCCAGGGCGGTGCCGCGGGAGCCCGGCGCCGCGCCGAGCAGCTGCCAGTACAGCTGTTCGGTGTCCGATCCGACGCCCAAGACGGAGAAGGCGGAGGAGACCGAGCTGCGCAGCACGCTGGCATGTTAGTGCCATTGGCATCAAGTAGCCACAGCATGAGGTCCGAGCAGTGGCATTCTGAGCACGCGTCAGTCGGCCACGTCACACCGCGGGGGATGAGACACCGACAGGCCGCACGGTCCGCATCGGGGGATGAGGCCGCACGGCCCGACGCACCAAAAGGGCGCCGGAGTCGCCGCAGGGGACGTCTCCGGCGCCCTTTCTCGTCTCCGCGGCCGCGCCCGCTAGCGTTGGGGCGTGAACAGCACCCCCGACGCCGCGCCCGAGACCCCCGAGCAGGACCTGCCGGCCCAGATGCAAGTACGTCGGGAGAAGCGCGAGCGCCTGCTGCAGCAGGGCATCGCGCCGTACCCGGTCGCGGTCCCACGCACGCACACGCTGGCCGAGGTGCGCGAGCGCTGGGGACACCTGGAGAGCGGCGAGGAGACCCAGGACGTCGTCGGCGTGGCCGGCCGGGTGATCTTCGTGCGCAACACCGGCAAGCTGGCCTTCGCCACCCTGCAGGAGGGGGCCGGCACCCGCCTGCAGGTCATGCTGAGCCTGGCCGAGGTCGGCGAGGAGGCCCTGGCGGCCTGGAAGAGCGACGTCGACCTGGGCGACCACGTCTTCGTGCGTGGCCGGGTGATCTCCAGCCGCCGCGGCGAGCTCTCGGTGATGGCCCAGGAGTGGCAGATGGCGTCCAAGGCGCTGCGCCCGATGCCGGTCATGCACAAGGACCTCACCCCCGAGACCCGGGTCCGGCAGCGCTACGCCGACCTCATCGTGCGCCAGGAGGCACGCGACATGGTGCGCGCCAAGGCGCGGATCCTGAGCGCGATCCGGCACTGCCTGGAGGAGCAGGACTACCTCGAGGTCGAGACGCCGATCCTGCAGCTCGTCCACGGCGGCGCCGCGGCGCGCCCCTTCCACACCCACCTCAACGCCTTCAACCAGTCCATGTCGCTGCGCATCGCGCTGGAGTTGAACCTGAAGAAGGCCGTCGTCGGCGGGGTCGACCGGGTCTACGAGATGGGCCGGATCTTCCGCAACGAGGGCGTCGACTCCACCCACTCCCCCGAGTTCACGATGCTGGAGGCCTACCAGGCCTACGGCGACCAGACCTCGATCGCCCGGCTGATGCAGGACCTCTTCGTCGCCGCCGCGGACGCGCTGGGCAGCCGCCAGATCGAGACCGAGCGGGGCACCGTCGACCTGGACGGCGAGTGGCGCTGGCTGCCGGTCTACGACGCCATCTCCGAGGTCGTCGGCCAGCCCGTCGACGTGAGCACGCCGGTGGAGACGCTGCGCGAGATCGCCGCGCGCCACGAGGTGTCGATCGATCCGGCCTGGGACGGCGAGAAGGTCGCCCTGGAGCTGCTCGGCGAGCTCGTCGAGCCGACGCTGCTGCAGCCCACGTTCCTGTGCGACTACCCCGCCAGCGCCCAGCCGCTGGCGCGCCCGCACCGCGACAAGCCCGGGCTCATCGAGGCCTGGGACCTGATCATCGCCGGCGTCGAGCGCGGCACCGGCTTCTCGGAGCTGATCGACCCGGTGGTGCAGCGCGAGGTCCTGGTCCAGCAGTCGCTGCGGGCCGCCGGCGGTGACGCCGAGGCGATGCAGCTCGACGAGGACTTCCTGCGGGCGCTGGAGTACGGCGCGCCGCCGATGGGCGGCCTCGGCCTGGGCATCGACCGGCTGACGATGCTCTTCACCGGTGCCAACATCCGCGAGACGATCCTCTTCCCGCACCTCAAGCCCGAGGCCTGAGCCGCTCGGCGCCCGCGCTCAGCCCTGCCCGACGACGTACGCCGCGGGCAGGGCGAGCAGCGCCACCAGCAGCGTCGCCGCCGTCGCCAGCACCAGCTCGCGGCGTCCGACCCGGCGCAGCATCCGGGCGTCGACCGAGCAGCCCAGGGCGAACATCGCGGCCGCCAGCGCCGCGGTCTGCACCAGCTGCGCCGCGTCGAGCACCGGCTGCGGCACCGCCACGACCGTGCGCAGCACGACCAGGCCCAGGAACGCCGCCACGAAGGCGGGCACCAGCGGCGGGCGGCGAACGCCGGTCGGGGCGGTGCGCCGTTCGCGCCAGGAGAGCACCGCCAGCACCGGCGCGAGCAGCAGCACCCGCCCGAGCTTGACCGTCACCGCGGTCTGCAGCCCCGCGGCACCGGTGATCAGTCCGCCGGCGACCACCACCTGACCGACCTCGTGCACCGCGGCTCCCGACCAGGCGCCGGCCGCCGCCGGCGCGAGCTCGAGCAGCCGGCCCAGCAGCGGCAGCACCAGCATCGCCGCGCTGCCGAAGACCACCGTCAGGGCGATCGCCGCGGCCACGTCGCTCTCGCGCCGCTCGGCTCCGGCTCGCTCGGCTCCGCTGGCCGCCTCCGTGCGCTGGGCTCCGGTGCGCTCGGCTCCGGTAGCCGCCTCGGCCGGGGCGCGCCGGATGCCGTCGACCGCGGCGATGGCGGCCGCACCGCAGATGGAGAAGCCGCAGGCGAGCAGCAGCCGGCGCCCGGGCTCGACCCCCAGCACCCGACCCAGGAGCAGCGTGCCGGCGATCCCTCCGGTCACCACCAGCGCGATGACCACCAGCATCGGCCAGCCCAGCGCCAGCACGTCGGCGAGGACCAGCTCCAGGCCGAGCAGGGCGACGCCGATGCGCAGCACCCGTCGCGAGGCGATCGCGAGCCCCGGCTCGGCGGCGCGCGGCAGCCGCGCCAGGTTCGCGACCAGGGCGCCCAGCACGATCGCCACGAAGACCGGGCTCAGCACCGGCACCAACCGGTGCACCCCGACGGCGACGGCGGCGCCGCCGGCCGCGAGGGCGAGGCCCCAGACGATCGAGGGCGTCGGCGGCGCACCCGCGCCGGCCGGCTCCGGGCCCGCCGGCGCAGGTGCGACGGCGGCGGGGCGTTCGAGCTGGTCGATCGTGGTCACGCCTGAATCCTGCCCGCCGGCGACGCCGCGCAGTAGCCCGCAATCGGGCACCAGCTCATGCGCCGTTGATATGGGGTGCGGGCTGGGCATATCGTCTGCGCATGAGCAGTGGGCGTCCCGACCTGACCGCGCTCGACCTGCTGGTACGGGTCGGCGAGCTGGGCTCGCTGGGCGCGGCCGCCCGGGCGATGGGGATGGCGCAGCCCAACGCGAGCCGGGCGCTGTCACGACTGGAGCGTCAGCTGGGCGTGGTGCTGCTGGTGCGCGGGCCGACCGGGTCGCGGCTCACCACGGAGGGCGGAGTGGTGGCCGAGTGGGCGCGCGAGGCGCTGGCCGGCGTCGACCGGGTCGTGCTCGGGTCACGCTCGCTGGCCGAGCGCCGGCAGGCGCACCTCGGGGTGGCCGCGAGCCTGACGGTGGCCGAGTACCTCGCGCCGCAGTGGCTGGCCAGGTTCCGTCGGCTGCACCCCGAGCTTCGGGTCAGCCTGGACGTCCGCAACTCCGGCGGCGTGCTCGACCTCGTCGCCGGGGGCACGGTGCCGCTGGGCTTCGTGGAGTCGCCCACGGTCCCGCGCAGCGTCGGGTCGACCACGGTGGCCCGCGACCAGCTCGTCGTGGTCGTCGGCCCCGGGCACCCCTGGGCCCGGCGGCGGCGTCCGGTGAGTCCCGAGGAGCTCGGGGCCAGCGACCCGGTGGTGCGCGAATCGGGGTCGGGCACCCGCGAGACGCTGGTGCGGGCGCTGGACCGGGCCGGCGTGCAGCTCGGGCCGCTGGGGCTCGAGCTGGCCAGCACCGCCGCGGTCAAGGCCGCGGCCGCGGCCGGCGACGCGCCCGCCGTGCTCAGCGAGCTCGCCGTGGTCTCGGAGCTGGCCTCGGGCCAGCTGGTCGCCGTCGCGGTGGGCGGCCTGGACCTGACCCGGGCGCTGCGCGCGGTGTGGCCCGCGGCGATGCGACCCAGCGGTCCGGCCGCCGACCTGGTGCGGATCGCGCGCGGCTGAGCCGGCTGAGGCGGGCACTGCCCCGCTCAGCCGGGCACCGCCGCGCTCAGCCGGGCGGAGGCCCGCTCAGCCCAGCAGCGCGTCGTACGCCGTGGGGCTGGAGTCGCGCAGGAACTCCGAGCAGCGCTCCCACTCGGCGCTCTCGCCGATCGCGCGGGCGGAGAGGGCGAGCAGCGCCAGCGAGCGCAGGAAGCCGCGGTTCGGCTCGTGCTCCCACGGGACCGGGCCGTGGCCCTTCCAGCCGTTGCGGCGCAGCATGTCGAGGCTGCGGTGGTAGCCCACCCGCGAGTAGGCGTAGACCGTCACGTCGTCGGCCCCGGCGTCGCGCGCCTGCTCGGCCATCGCCGCCCAGGCGAACGGGGACTCCGGGTGCCGGCGTACGACCGCGGCAGGGTCGTCGTCGCGGAGCTCGGCCTCCGCGGGGTCCTCGGGGAGTCGGGTGGGCGGGGGGCCTGCCATCAGGTCGTGGTGGTTCATGGGCCCCACAGTAGCCACGCCCGACGGCCCGCCCGGCCGAGCACCTGCGGGCGCCCGCTGACCACCTCGCTCCGGCCCGGTATCCGGCGCGGGTGTTTGATTGCTCCTCGTGACCTCCGTCTCCTCCACCTCGGCCTCCCCGCCCGGCTCCAGCGACCCGGGCAGGCCCGCCACCCTCAGTCCCTGGCCGGCGCTGTTCGCGCTGTGCCTGGGCTTCTTCATGATCCTGGTCGACTCCACGATCGTGTCGGTGGCGACGCCGGCCATCATCGAGGACTTCGACGCCGACGTGAACGACGTGGTGTGGGTGACCAGCGCCTACCTGCTGGCCTACGCCGTACCGGTGCTGATCACCGGGCGCCTCGGCGACCGCTACGGGCCGAAGCGGCTCTACCTGATCGGGCTGACCGTGTTCACCCTGTCGTCGCTGTGGTGCGGGCTCACCGGCTCGATCGAGGAGCTGATCGTGGCGCGGGTCTTCCAGGGCCTGGGCGCGGCGATGATGACTCCGCAGACGATGGCCGTGATCACCCGGATCTTCCCCGCCGCGAGCCGTGGCCAGGCGATGTCGCTGTGGGGCGCGACCGCCGGCTTCGCCACGCTGGTCGGGCCGGTCCTCGGCGGCGTGCTCGTGGACGGGCTCGGCTGGGAGTGGATCTTCTTCGTCAACGTCCCCGTGGGGGTCGTCGGCTTCGCGCTCGCCTGGTGGCTGGTGCCGGCCCTGAGCACGAGCGACCACCGCTTCGACTGGCTGGGCGTGGCCCTCAGCGGGGCCGGCATGTTCCTGGTGGTGTTCGGGATCCAGGAGGGGCACGCCTACGACTGGGGTCGGGTGAGCGGCCTGGTCACCGTGCCGCGGATGATCGTGCTCGGGCTCGTGCTGCTGGTCGCGTTCGTGGTGTGGCAGGCCCGCACCCGCCGCGAGCCGCTGGTGCCGCTCTCGCTCTTCGCGGACCGCAACTTCTCGCTGGCGAACCTCGCGATCACCACCATGGCGTTCGCGATCACCGCGATGGCGATCCCGTTCATGCTCTACGCCCAGCTGGTACGCGGGCTGTCCCCGACCCGGGCGGCGATGCTGATGGTGCCGATGGCGGTGATGGCGATCGTGCTCGCGCCGTTCGTGGGGCGCGTCATCGACCGGGTGCACCCGCGCGGCATCACCGCGGCCGGGTTCGCCAGCAGCGCGGTCTCCCTGGCCTGGCTGAGCCAGGTGATGACGCCCGACTCGCACACCTGGGAGCTGGCGCTGCCGATGATGCTGCTCGGCGTCGGCAACGCCCTGGTGTGGGGCCCGACGAGCACCACCGCCAACCGCAACCTGCCCCTGTCCCGGGCCGGGGCGGGTGCCGGCGTCTACAACGCCACCCGCCAGGTCGGCGCCGTGCTCGGCTCGGCCGCGATCGCCGTACTGATGGACGCCCGCCTCGACGCGAGGCTTCCCGGCTTCGACATCGCCGGCGGTGCCGAGGCTGCGGGTGCGGCTGGCGCGGGCGGCGCGGGTGGCGGGGCGGGCGGCGGGGCGATGCCGGCCGCGGCGCTCGACGCCTTCAGCGACGCGATGGCGCAGTCGATGCTGCTGCCGCCGGTCGTGCTCCTGATCGGCATGGTCGCGGTGCTCTTCTTTGCCCGCCCCACCCACCAGACCTCCCCCGCCCCGTCACCCTCCCCTAGCGCGCCCGCGCCCCGGTAGCGCCCCGCGGGAGCGCGCCCCTCGCGGGAGCGCGCCCCGCGCGGGAGCGCGCCCACGCCCCCCCCCCCCCCCCCCCCCCCAGAGGGGGGGGGGGGGGGGGGGGGGGGGGGGGTGGGGTTATGTTCTTTTTTCTTTGTTTTTTGGTGTGTGGTTGGTCAGACTCTATTTTGAGGGAGC